>CAMCXS010000070.1 GCA_945883495.1 Akkermansia muciniphila | reverse complement strand
GACACAAAGAATGCGGTGGGATATGAAGTTTGGGGAACTTGCCAACTCACCCTCAGGGTGGGCTGAACTTCCTGCCCGAAACCTTTGTGAACTGGCTTCCTCTTCGTGCCTTCGTGGCTTTGTGCGAGGCTTTCATTGCCCTTTCTGGGTTGAGATGTCAACACCCCCCGCCAGGATTCGCGTCTTTGGCCACGAATAAACGCGGAGGAAACGGATGGCACGTGGACCGAAAACCCGGACACGTCACACCGGATGCCCGCTCTTGAGCAGTCCCTCGCACCAAAGCCGGACGCCTTCGGCGCACATCGCGGAGTCGTTGGCCGTTTCGTAGCGTCGCCAAGCCGCGTCGTCGATGCCATCGCGTAGGGCGCGGTCCCGGCAGTGGGCTTGGAAGGCGGTGGTGAAGCCGGAGCCATTGCTGCCGCTGGGGACGAGCGAGAGCGCTAGCTCTTTGATCTCGCGGATGAGCCCGGCGTAGCGATCCAGGTGCTCCGTCACGGCGGTGGCGCCTTCGATGGCTCCAAAATGGGTTGGATAGATCCGCTCCAACGCGGCGGCGCGCAGCCGTTCCAAGGAGGCGAGCAGAGCATCGGGATCGAATTGGGAGGGGGCGGTGGCTGGGGAAATGTAGCGGCAGCCGGGGAGCCGGACTCCCACATTGTCCCCGGTGAAGGCGAGCCCGTCGCCCACCAGAACCACGTGATGCCGGGCGTGCCCCGGGGCGTCCCACACCGCGAAGGAGCTCGAAGCCACGCGGAAGGTGTCGCCCTCGCGCAGGGCGGTGAGTTGCGCTTCCGGAACTGGGAGGATGTCGCCCCAGAGCGTGCCCAAGGCCTCGCCATAAACGGCCCGGGCGCCTTCGATGAGTTTCCCAGGATCCGCCAAGTGCCGGGCCCCGCGTTCGTGGACGAAGATGTGCGCGCCGCGAGCCGCCCAATGTCCGGCGGCGCCGGCGTGGTCCAAATGGATGTGGGTCACCAGGACCTTGCGCACGGTTCCAGGCTCAAAGCCTGCTTCCCGAATGCCGTGATCGAGCGCTTCCAGGCAGGTGGCGGGGCCGGTTTCGATGAGCGCCAGCTCGCCCCCGGACTCGATGAGATAGGCCGCGATCAGCCCGGGCTGTCTTTGAAATTGGAGGTCGATGGTGTGGATGCGCATTGCCGAAACTGCTCTTGCATCGGAAATCTTTGGATTTCAATTGCGGGTCTCCCTATCTTTGCGGCCCATGCCCCCAACTTCGTCTTCATCCATGTCCCGGCGTTCCCTTCTCGGCAGTGGTCTGGCCACGGGTGCTTCCGCCCTGGCCTTGTCCACGGATCCCGCCGCCGCCGAGCCGGACGCGCCGTTCCGCTTTTGCCTGAACATGAGCACCATCCGGGGGCAAAACCTCGACGCCGCCCAGGAGATTGAAGTCGCCGGGAAGGCGGGCTATGACGCGATCGAACCCTGGTTCCGCAAAATCGACGAATACCTCCAGGCCGGCGGCCAGCTCAGCGACCTGCGCAAGCGGATCGAGGATCACGGCATGGTGGTCGCCAGCGCCATCGGATTCGCGAATTGGATCGTTGATGACGACGCCGAGCGCGAGGCGGGGTTGGAGACCGCGAAGAAGGACATGGACACGATCGCTCAACTCGGCGGCGTGCGCCTGGCCGCGCCCCCGGCGGGGGCCAAGGGGCCGATCGATCTTGACCGTGCGGCGGAACGATACCGGGCGCTTTTGGAGCTGGGGGATCGCATGGGCGTGGTGCCGCAGATCGAAATGTGGGGGCCGAGTCCCGCGATCGGCACCGTGGAAAAGGCGCTCTACATCGCGATCAAGGCGGATCATCCCTCCGCCTGCTTTTTGGGGGACACGTACCACATGTACAAAGGCGGATGCGGGATCGAAGGACTCCGGCTCATGGGGCCCAAGGCCTTGCTCAACTTCCATATGAACGACTACCCGGCGGATCCGCCGCGCGCGGAAATCAAGGACGAGCACCGCGTCTATCCGGGGGACGGCGTGGGTAAGGTTGTGGAAACGATCCAAATCTTTCGAGAGATCGGCGCCCGTCCGTATCTTTCCTTGGAACTGTTCAACAAAACCTATTGGGCGCAGCCGGCCGATGTGGTGGCCCAGACTGGTTTGGAAAAAATGAAGGCCGCCGTGGCCAAAGCTTTGCAACCTGTATCATGATTGACGACGACGATTTGCCGCTGCAGCGCCCCGACGAGGGAGCGGATGAGGAATCCGGGCTGCGCCTCACCTTTGCCGAAGCCCGCGTTCTCGGGTGTCTTTGGGAAAAGGAGGCGACCACGCCGGACTATTACCCCATGACCCTGAACAGCTTGCAGACTGCCTGCAACCAGAAGTCGAACCGGGATCCGGTCTCCGAATTCGATGAGGCCACGGTGGATCGCGCGATGGAAGGGCTGCGGGAAAAGCACCTCGCCGCGAAAGTTCATTTAGCCGGGTCGCGTTCGCCGAAGTACAAGCACACCTCGGATCGCGTCTTCAATCTGGATCCCGCGCAACGGGCCATTCTCACCGTGCTTCTCTTGCGCGGCGTCCAAACCTCTGGCGAGTTGAATCAACGCACCGAACGGCTCCACAAGTTTAGCGGCACCTCTGCCGTTGAGCATGTTCTCGGCACGCTCATCGATTTTCCCACTGGCGCCTTGGTCCGTCGCCTTCCGGCAGGTTCGGGACGACGGGTGGAAACCTTCGCCCACCTCCTTAGCGGGGAACCCTCCGCCCAGGCTGTGGCCGGAGGAGGCAGCGTGTCCGCCGAGCAGATCGTCCTGGAAGAAGAAGCCTCCTGGCGCCGCAAACTCGAAGACGAAGTCTCCACGCTGCGCAACGAAGTCGCGGAACTCCGCTCCGCGCTGGATGAGTTGCGGGCGGCGTTGGGTTGAGGGAGCCCCTGGCCAACGATCTCACCGGAAAAACGCCGGCAAGATCTGCCCCCAGGGGACGCCGGAGATTTCGTGGATGATGAACACCTGGATGCAGGCCACGATGACGATCCCGATGATTGTTTCGTGCCAATCTGGGACCGTGGGGTGGATGGGGAGCCGACAGCGGACGGAGAGGGCGCGCCAGGCCCAGCCTGCGGTGAGGAAGACGATGAAGAACATCACGATTTTCGTTTCCCGGATGATCATCGCGGCGCGTTCGGGGTGAAGCGGTTCCACTTGGCCGGCCGGCGGATCCCCGACCACGCTGAAGTGGACTTCCTCGTTCAAAATGACGGTGGCTTCCAGGAGGATGAGGGCAAACCCCCAACCGAGGAGCTGATACATCTGGTCCCGGAAGAAAACTTGATCTTCCGTCAGAGGTTTCGGGAGTGCAGGGACAGGTCGTTCACTCATGAGAATCGATTTCGGCCAAGAGTCGCGTTTCGTCGACCGGATTTGCGTCACAACCTGACGTAGTCCGGACGCGCGGCTTGCATGATGGTCAATTCCGGCGGAAGGGATTCCAGATGAGAATTTCCAAGAGGGCCGAGTATGCGTTACGGGCCTTGGCGCTCCTCGCCTCTCGCGATCCCGGCAGTCCGATCCAGATTCAAGAACTGGCGGAAACTGGAGGCATCCCGCTGAAATTCCTCGAACAGATCCTCCTCGTGCTGCGGCGCGCGGATCTTCTTGTCTCGAAACGAGGACTTGGGGGAGGCTACCGGCTGAGCCGCTCTGCGTCCAAGATCACGCTTGCGGAAGTCATCCAGCTCATGGACGGCCCCTGGACGCCTTTGGAAATCGCTCGTTCCGCCGATGGCCCTGGCGTGCGCGGGCTCGATGAGACGTTGCGCGAACTCGATGCCCGGATCCGCGAGTTCCTTCAGGCGCAAACGATCGCGACGCTATTGGAGCGCGAGCTTCCGGTGCAGTTTGAAATCTGAACTGGGCGATTCCCCCCTAAAGAAGAAGGGCACCCCGGGGTAAACCGGGATGCCCTTTGGGCCAGGAGGTAGGATGTTGTTGTTGTTTGGATCGGGCAATTGCCGCCCTCTCCTGAAATATAAGACGGGCAGGGGGCGGGGACATTCATTGCCCCGTTTCAAAAAAATCGAAATCACCGGCCAGTGTTCATGAGTGCCTCGATTTCGTCGGGCTCGATCGGGGCATCGGGCATCAAATCCTCGTTCCATTGGGCGCCCACGAGGACTTCGGTTTCGAGGCGCACCCCGATTCCTTCTTCGCGGATGTAAATGCCGGGTTCCACGGTGAAGACCATGCCGGCTTTCACGAGACGGTCGCGCCGATGCACATCGTGGACATCAAGGCCGAGGCTGTGGGAGGTGCCGTGCATGAAGTACTTGCGGTAGAGGCGCTTCTCTTCTTTCACTTCGTCCGGGGTTCCGTCTTTGGCCCGCTCTTCGGCGACCTTGGCGGGATCGAGAAGGCCGAGACCGATCAGTTCCGCTTCCATTGCCCGGCCGACGGCGGGTTGATACTCTTTGCGGAGATCGATTCCAGGACGCAGCAAATCGTGAATGCAGAGACGCATCACCCGGAGGACGGCGTCGTAAACCTGGCGCTGCCGGGGCGTGAACCGGCCGTTGACCGGGATGGTCCGGGTCAAGTCCGCGTTGTAGCGGGCATATTCGGCCGCGACGTCGAGCAGGAGCAAGTCGCCGTCCTGGCAAATCGCGTTGTTCTCAATGTAGTGGAGCACGCAAGCGTTCGCCCCACTGGCGATGATGGGCGTGTAGGCAAATCCCCGGGAGCGCTGGCGCAGAAACTCGTGGAGGAACTCCGCCTCAATCTCGAACTCCGCCACGCCAGGCCGGACGAAGCCGAGGATGCGCCGGAATCCGTCCGTCGTAATCCGGCAAGCTTCCCGGGTGGCGGCGAGTTCGGGCGCGCTCTTGATCTCCCGTTGCGCGTGCAGCAGCGGCGCGAGCCGTTCGTAGCGGTGCGCCGGGTGCCAATCCTGGAGGCGGCGGCGGAAGCGGTCGTCGCGGCTGATGAGTTCCGCTCCGGAGCGGGGGTGCTCGTTGGCGTTGAGGAAGACGATCTTCCGCTGGCGCATCAGGCGTCGCAAGGCAGGTTCAAAGTGCTGGGTCCAATCCACGCGGACGACTCCGCTCTGGGCGGTGGCTTGTTCCCGGGTGAGGCGATCTCCCTCCCAAATCCGGATGAGGTCGGAGGTTTCCCGGAGGAACAGGCGTTCGCGATCCTCAGGGCGAGGGGCACTGGGATCGAAGATGAGCACGGATTCCTCCTGCTCGATCCCGGTGAGGTAAAAGAAGTCGCTGCTCTGCCGGAAGGGCAAGCTGCCGTCCGCGCTGGTGGTGAGCAAATCGTGGGAATGGACGATGGCGATGGCGCCTTGGGGCAGTCGGGCGGCCAGTTGGGCACGATTTTCAGTGAAGAAGGCAGCATCGAACGGTTCGTAACGCATGGCAAGCAAGGGGACGTCACCCAAACCCCGGTTGCGCAGCCGGTCAACTGGGCTTAGGGGTCCGCCGTGAATGGCGACCGCTGGATTTTCTTCGACTGCGACAGCACCTTAAGCGCGATTGAGGGCGTGGATGAACTCGCGCGAATGCGGCCCGATTCCGTGTTTGCCGAGGTGAAACGCCTCACTGACCAAGCGATGAACGGGGAGATTCCGATTGATTCCGTCTTCGGGCGCCGCCTTTCCGTGATTCGGCCGCACGAGGAGGAATGCGCCCGGATTGGCCAAGCCTATATTGACCAGATCGAGCCGACGGCGCTGGAAACCTTGGGCCGGCTCCGGGAATTGGGCTGGACCGTGGCCATCATCAGCGGCGGATTTCTGCCGGCGATCCGGCCCTTCGCCCAGTTTCTCGGGATCGAAGAAATCCATGCCGTGGATCTCTACTTCGCGGCGGATGGTTCGTATGTTGGGTTCGACGAAGCTCATCCGAATGCGCGAAACGGTGGGAAGCCGGATCTGATCCGCGCCTTGCGTGCCGAACGCGGCTTTCAGAAGGCGGTGATGGTCGGGGATGGCGTGAGCGATCTGGAGACGAAGAGCGCGGTCGAGCTGTTTATTGGATATGGTGGATTCGTGGCCCGGGAAAAGGTTCAGGCCGGGGCGGAGAAGTTCGTCAACCGGTTGGCGGATGTGGTCGGAATGATCTGAGGGGCGCTGACCCGGCAGGCCGCGATGGGGCGTGTCACGGCCTTTCGGTGATGGACAAGAGGCCAGACTTGCTGCCGTTCCGGTAGAAGCCGGTGGCCAGTTTCTGCTCTTGAAGGAGAACACCGCCGAACGTGGCGTTGATCCCCTGACTTGGGAGTTTCAGGGATCCGCTAATCACACCGGAAGCCGGGGCAAAGGTGAGCGAAAGACCTTCCGGGCCGTAGTAAATGATCCTGTTTCCCGGGGTCCAGGTGGCCGCCCGCGAGAAGGTAATAACGTCCGTGGAGGTTGCGCCGGACAGGCCCGGACCATGCAAACGCACCCAAATGTTGTGCGGACCGGGTGGGAGATCGGGCCAGGAGGCGACCCCAGTTGCGGCCGGCGTGAAGCGGCTGCCGACGGCCGGGAGAGTGAGCGCGAACTGCGGCACCGGCGGAGCCCCAACCGGGGAGCGGGGAACGACCTGTTTGCCCCACCGGCAGGAGCCATCCAGGTGAGAGACGCCCTGAACATGACGGAAGTGGAGTTCTCCCGCCAGCTGTGTGCGGGTGCTGCGGGACCTGAGGGCCTGGTAAAACGTCCAGTTCGCCGTGGGACCATTGGACGTAGGAACGGCGGCGCCGAGCGGCGAGGACCAAGTTGCTTTGGTTCCATCCGACAGCGTGGCTTGCGCTGTGCAGACCCCGAGTTGATTGACTCCGAGAGTGGCATAGCTGTCGCCATTGGGGGCGGCACCCGCACCGCCAGAGACCGGTAGTTCTGCCCGGAAGGCGACGGTGTAGGTTCCCGCAAGCGGCGATGGTGCACTCCGGGTGAAGGCGGGGCGGTTACGGGCTTCCCCGGAGATCGTCCGGCTTGTTCCCGCGTTTAAGCTGCCGGCTAAAACAAAGGTGTTTGAGGGGGCCGGAAACGAGTTGAGAATCAGACGGAGTTCCAGCGATTGCGAGCCCAGTTTGACGGGGATGCGGGCGGTGCCGTCCTCGGCGAAGCTTCCCCGGACGGTGGCGGCAACTCCGTCCAGCCAAAGCGTGCCGGTGACGCCTCCTGTCGCGGTGAGGATCACGTTGTCGAGGGCGCCGACGGGCTGGCCGTTTTCATGCAGAAGCCCGCTGAAGCTGCCAACCGTGGACGCTTGAGAGGTCCATCGCGACGGGACCGGTGAAGGCACCACGATCGGGCTCGGCGGGGCGGCGGCCAGTCGGAGCGCGCCTGGGTCCTCGCTACCTGGGAAGCTTAGATCAGTTCCCGGAACGATGCGCATGGCTCCGGACTGGGCCGCATTTGGGTCGATGAAGTGGCCACCAGCTCTTTCCTGATTTTGCAGGACCACGCCGCTAAGGGGGAATTTCAGGTTTGTGTTGGGATCCGTGTAGGAGCCCTTGATTTCGCCCGTCTCGGGGATGACTTCGCCACTCAACTGCTCAGGTCCATAATGGATGAGGCGGTGAGTCGTGGTCCAGGACAAGACACGATTTCGCAGTTCGGGAAGGTCTTCAACCGTCGCGCTGGAAAGTGAGGGACCGATGAGGGACAACTCCGCGTTGGGGTAGGTCGCCTTGAGGCCGGCCAAAACACTTTGGCCACGAGCCGGAGGACGATACGCTGAACCCACGGCCGCGAGCTGAAGTTCAAATCCTTTGGCGTAGCGGAGTTCTCGCGAATCTTCGAATTTGATCCAACTGAACGCCCCGTCGCAATCACTGGTGCCAGGCGCGGTGCGGAAGAAGAGCTTGCCGCCCACGCGTCCACGTTCAGGAGCGGAACGATACAGGTGGTTGAACAGGAAAACAGAATTCTGGGCCGAGAGTGGCGCTGACATCGTGATTCTGGTGCCATCGCCCAGCGCCCCCGTGGCGGTAAGCGTTCCTCCTTTAGCGAGAAACAGGGTCGCCCAACCGTCACCACCCGGCTGCTCAACTCCGGACGCGGCGGTACTGGGGAGGAGCAGGGTGTATCGTCCCACCAACGATGCTGGAACTGGGTTGCGCCTGGCGTGATAGGCGGATCCTAACAGTTCCGCTTCGGCGAGAAGCCGGCGGCCCGTAGTAGTCGCGATGAGCGTGATTCGGATCAGGGGCGTGGAATCAGTGGCGGACTGCCTCATGAGTTGCAGTCCCAGTCCAACGGAGCCCCCGCCTGGATGAGGGAGGGTAGCCTCGAAGCGGCCACTTGCTGCCCGGAGTTCACCGCGGAAGGAGAATTCCCGGCCGTCGAATTGCGCGTTCACCGAGACCAGGCCGCCCGTGGCGGCGGGGGAAGCGGCGGGACTCACCACTGCGGACACAAACCCAAGGAGGGAGGAGGACGCCCCCTGCCTCCGGATCAGCCCTTGATAGCTTCCCGCGTAGCTCGGTAGCCAGGGAGAATTCACCGGAGGTCCTTGGGTGAGGGGCCAATCTGGCAATTCTACGGATTTGGCACCGCGATAGTCCGCGGCACCGGTCAACTGAAGCTGGGTGGGATTCTCATCCGGATCGGAGCTGGCTATCGAGAGCTGGCAACTGACTGGGCCGAGCGTCGCCGGAGAAAACGTGACCACTATGGGGACCTCATCACCTGGTGCGAGTGTATCGACCGGAAGGCTGGCCTGAAACGAATCGTGCCCTGGGCTAATCACGGTGACGGCAAGATTCGTCAGGGCTTCCGAACCCAGGTTGTGGACCGTAATCTCCCTTGTTACAGAGGTTCCAGGAGGAACGATCCCCATGCTGATGGGGGCGGAAGCGGAGTTGAGGGAAGTCCCGTTCGATCGTAGTTCAATCTCTGGCGAAGTCCGCGTCACTTGGATGGAGTAGGTGCGTGTGGCGAGATTGTCGGGGGCGGTGCAAACGATCGTCAGCGTATTTGGGCCCCGCGTCAGTGGGATTGGGGAGCTGAGTTGGCCTGAGAGCACGGGGATGTTGTTCAGCCTGAGCTGAGCCCCAGCGGCGGCGGCAATAGGCGTAATCCGTAGACTGTCCACGGAATAGGGCACCGTGACGTTATACGAAGTCTGCGCCGGACTAAACTCTGGCTGCAATTGACCGGAGCTGAGACCGAGGCTGGCCAGAGCGGGATTGGCCCGGCGGGTCACGGAGAGGTTGTATGTGGTGGAAGAACCATCGTTAGTGTTGACTAAGATGGGAATGCTATTTGCCCCGATCGAGAGAGGGACCGGGTTCGCCGGTGCCGCCCCCGCGACTAAGACCGTGGCATCTGCATCAGAGGGGACGGGAGCCAAGCTGAGCTGGGACGTCTCGAAAGGAACCACCGCTTGGTAGGTGAGCGTGGAAGGAGAAAACGGTGGCTGAAGGGAAGCTTGGTCGGCCGAAAGACTGGCGAGGCTGGAATCCTGAAACCGGTTGATCTGGATCGCATAGGTCTTGGAGGCTGAACCCTCCTGAGAGGTGATGCCGATCGTGATGGTATTGGGACCAACAGCCAGAGGGATCGCCCCCGTGGCGAAGTTGGCTAGCACGACTTTTCCATTGACCCTGATGGTCGCTCCGCTGCCAACGGGCCCGGCAATCACCCGGGTCGAGTTGGAGGAAAATGGAACGTTGGCCGAATAATTGGTGACCAAGGAGTCGAACGCGGGCGAAAGCGGTCCCGTGGTCAACGACAAACTCGCGAGATCGGCGGTGTTGTTGAGTCGCGTGATCTCAAGCATGTAGGTCTTTGTCGTCAAGCCTAGTTGGGACGTCACTGTCACGGGAATGAATCGGGTCCCAAATGGAAACGAGACGGGGGCGCTGGCAGTTCCCGACGGAGTCGCCACATTGTTCACGGTGACGGTCGAACCTGGTTGGGCTACCGTTGGAGTGAGCGTGATGGTATCGATGTTACCCGGAACGGTGATGGAGTAAGCGGTCTGCCCGCTTGAGAACAGGGGCTGGAGCGGTCCCCGATTCGTGGTCAATCCCGCCAGATCGGCGTTGACCACTTGGATCAATGCGGAGGTGCTGTCGGCACTGCCTTCGGCATTGGAAACGCGAACCCAGTAGCGGGAAGTCACCGTCAGGGCTGGTGTCACGTAGGTGGCGGAAGTCGCGTTGGCGACTGGAGCAGAGGTGTTCCCGCTTTCTCCAGCATACCATTGATATTGAGGGGCTGGAAAGCCAGATGCGTTGACACTTAGGGTCACCGAAGTATTCGTGGCGATTGTCTGCGTGGCGGTGGGATGGTCCTGAATCGTAGGCGCGGCAGGCGTTCCTAATGTACGAACCTGACCTGGCGCGGAGCCTACCTGGGAGACCGCCGTGCTGGAGATCGCTCCATTTGCGACGCTGACGGAAACCGTCCGCCCTGTAGTGGCCGCGGGTTGGACATTGGCCGTGACGAGATACCAGCGCATGCCCACGAAGGTATGATCAACGGTGAATGTCATGGAGTTGGAGTAGGCAACCGGGCCCGCGATCGAAGCCTCGGTTCCGTTCACCGCTCCATTGCGGTCCTCGTCGTGAATCAGGCGGACGTTCGTCAAATCCGCGGCTGTAGCCGTCCCGGTCCCCTGGACAACAACGGATGACAAATACATCAAATCACTTGCCGAGATGGAGAAACCTCCCAGCACCCGGTCCGTCGCCCCCTGGGGCAGGTAGCCGCTTGGATGGGGGAACAAACCGACCAACGTGGCCGTGGCGGCAGGAAGGATGGCCGGATATGTCGCCTGAACGCGAACTTCGCCAATCGAGCCGTATACTGGATATCCAAAAGTCAAGCCGGGGCCGTTGGCGGCGGGGCGCGCCGCCACTCGGTAGCGGCCCGCGGGAAGATTTGTGGTAAAATCGATGTTAATCGTATCCAGGACATTGCTCTGCGCCACGACGCTCCCGGTGGAGTCATCGCGAATTTCAATTTGAACGTCAGCCGTGCCCCACGGAACGGTCGGACCTGCCACGATCCGCACGTTCCCGCCGCGGGTCCCAAAGATCCACTGATCAACGTCCGTCTGCGATTGGAACACCGTCCGGACGTCGAAACTGCCGTCCACGCCCATATTTGGCGTCCCGGTGCTGTCCTCGTCAGTCGAAAAGCCAATCTGATTCGTAGTGCCTGAGATGATGGCGACATCGTCCTCCGTGTTGCTCGCGTTGGTGTATTCTCCGCGCGACCATTGAAAGACGTGAAAGGTGCTGAAACTGCCACCCCCACCCATGATTGGCTGCCAACGGTAAAGCGGGAAATCGCTCGTGGTGGCCACATTGGCGCGCCAACCCGGATGGTATTCAACCGGCGGATCGGCAAACCCGTCATGGCGCAGACCGAACGTGTGGCCAATCTCGTGAGCAATCGCGATGACGATGAAACCCTCCGGCGACGAGCTAGTCGCAAACACCCAACAGGGAATGGTCCGGCTGAATGCCGCTCCGGCTAAGCGCCAACTATTCAAGTAGGCAATGCCACCGGCGCCGGTCCCAAAATCGTTGCTGGAGATAATGCAGCGCATTCTGCGGCCGACTGGCGCTTGGTCATACCTAGCGGAATCCGTGGTCACATTGACGTTGAATGGAAGGAACTTGTCCGCCACGCTCGACCAAATCGAGGTGATTTGGGTTTCGCTCATGCCTGGGTGCGGGGCTACGATTTCTTGGCCACCGTTCCAGGATGGATCGACAACCGTTTCTCCGTCGAAGTCGATGTAGATCACCCCTGTGGCTGAGGGACGGCTGTTGAGTACGGGAACCGGAGGATCCGCAGCCAGTGGTGGTGCAGCAACGGCTCCAGAAGAGGGCGGGGGCAAGATGGCTGCGTATGGCGAGCAGACTACGTTCCCGATCGGACGTGTCAGCCATACCAGCGAACCGTCCGGCTGTGTTTCCAGCCCAACGGCAACTTTATCCTCTGGGAGGATGACCTGGCCGTTGAGTTCCTGCTCCCGAAGGTTGAAAAAGAAGTTGCCTTTGCGGCCCGGAAGAATCCCGCCGATCCGCAACCATCCATCCGTGTCTCTAAGGACAAGTTGAACCTCGCCCTGAACCGTGCCTCCACCCGCTGCTGGGAGCTCGATCAGCTCGCCTTTTTTGAGTGATTCCAACTCAGCCCTGGCCGGCGTTGGCGCATCGATCGGGGTGGCGCCAAGGCGAGAGGCGACCAAGCTGGCGCCACTCTGAAGACTCTGGCCGGCCCGGTGGTTGGGGGCGGAAAGCGGATTCGATGGCCGGGAGACTGAGGGGAGGGAGGGGTGTCCGCTTGCCGGTTGATCATCGGCCAGTGGGGCTGGCTGCTGTGGTTCCTGGCGGGACAGATACCAAGCAGCCGTTAGAAATAAACCGGCGCAAAAGATTACGCCAACGACCCGCAGGCCCTTGGCGAGGGTGGTGGAGTGGGGGCTAGACATTGTAGGCGCGTGAGTGCCCGCAGTCTATGGAAGGCGCCACAATCCATTCAAGTTAAAGTTGCAAAAATGTGGCTTATTTGTTTGCGGGGCTGAGCCGCAGACGGGGGGAATGATTGGAGGCTACTCTTCGCAAATCCGGAATCATTCCCACCCTCCACGCTGGAAGTCTCCTGCCGCGCCGACCACTATTCCGGCTTTGGAACGATCAAAAAGGCGAGGCCGCTTCCTGGGGCGAAGTATTGCCGAGCCAAGGCGTCCATGTCCGCTTTGGTGATCGCTTCGTGGTCCGCCACGAAGCTGCGGGCCCAATCGAGCCGTTGCGGGTATTCTTGGCTCGGGGCGATGACGCTGTTCATCCAATACCCGTTGGTCCGCCGGAACTCAGCGATCATGTTGATCGTCGGTTTGCGGGCGCGGTCTAACTCGTCCTCGCTGACTCCCTCCTTGGCCAGGGCGGCGGCGATTTCCTGGATGGCGGCGACCATTTTCGGAGCCTGTTCTGGCGAGGTTTCGGCGAGGGCGAAGGTGGTGCCATAGCCGGTGAAGGTTTCGCTCGAGGTGTTGCGGGCATAGGGACTGTAGGCATCGCCGAGCTCCTCGCGGATTTTGACCCGGAGCCGGTCCCGAAGAATGGACGAGAGCAGCCCGAGCCGCCGGGTGCGCTGAATATCGAACATGTCGGCAGTGGGCCAATAAACTGCGGCCATGGCTTTTGGGATTTCCGTGGCGTATTCCAGCTTTTGGGCGTCGCGCTTGGCCGGGAAACCGACTTTGCGGGCTTCGGTCATCGGGTCCTTGGCGCCTTGGCGCGGCGGGAGGCTGCCGAAGGTGCGGGAGACGGCATCCACCGCCAAATCGAGTTCAAAATCACCGACGACGGAAATCTCAAGGTAGGAATCCCGGAGATGCCGGGTGAGCCAGTCGCGAACTTCAGCGAGGGTGCGGGCTTCGAGATCAGGACGGGCGGGATAGCCGAACCGCGGGTCGTTGTCGTGGACCGCTCGCTCCACTTGGTCCGCGAGGATTCCTTCCGGCGTGCGGGCCAGTTGGGTGTAAAGAGGATCGAGATTCTTCTTAAATTGGCGCTCCGCTTCTTCGCGATACCCGGGATGAGTGATGCTGGCGACGAGGAGTTGCAATTCCAACAGCAGATCCGCTGGGCGGGTTTGTCCGGAGAATTCGAAGGCGTCGTCCTCCACTCGGAAGGAGCTGGAGACGGTTTTGCCCGCGAAAAGGCGTTTCAGGTCATCCACGCTGTGGGCTTCCAGACCGCCATCCGAGAATGTGGCGCTGGCGAAGGTAGCCAAGCCGGGTTTGTCCTTCGATACGGTAAGCAAGCCCGAACCGATCCGGACCGTGATGAGGATTTCATCCGCATCGAAATCGGTCGGCTTAAAATTCGCCCGAACCTGGTTGTCGAAGACGATTTGGGTGATGTCCAGATCGGCGGCGTGTTTGCGGGTCTGCACTCCGGCTGGTTCGCCAGTCACGTCGTAGGCGAATTCCGCGGAGGCGGCGTTTTCGGGCGCGGTGACGGGAATTGCTTCGGATTTGCGGTAAGCGGCGAGAATGGTTTCGGTGCCGCCGGGGATGACGACGTTGCCGCTGGCGTGAACCGCGATTTGGGAGCGATCGCCCCACAAGTCCTTGAGTTCCGCGTGGCATTCTTCCGGGGTGAGGCTTTCCAGCAGCGGCCTGACGCGTTCCAAATCCGCCGCCGGATGCGTAAAGACTCGGCTCGCGCTGATCCGGCTGACGACGAGGTCCGAGAGGTCACGCGATTTGCGAGTCGAGGCCGATTTGGCGGCATTCTCGGCTTGTTCGAGGAAGTTGGCCTTGGCTTCGGCGAGTTCCGATGGCGTGAATCCGTGGTCGAGCACGCGGCGCAACTCTTGCTCGATGACCGAGAGCGCGGCTTCCCACTTGGCGGGATCGCACGAGGCGTCGATCGAGCCGTAGTCGGCGAAGTTGAGGTCGAACAGGTCGTCCGCGTGCATGGAAGCCCGGGTGAGCGGGGAGCCGTCCTGCTTGCTGAGAATCTCCAGGCGGCGGCTCACCATGCTGTTGGCGAGGTGACGGCGGAGGTCGCGGGCGCGGCGGGCCACGGAATCTTTTTCCGGCAGGGCTGGCTTGGTGACCTCAATCGAGACCTCCGTTTCGGACGCTTCTGAGTCCGGATGATGGTGGGCGACGATGCCGCGTCTTGAAATGGAACCGAGGGCCGGATCCGGCAAACGCGGGGAAGCGGCGCGGAGATCGGTGAAATGTTTGGTGATGCCGGGAAGAACCGCACCCGGCTTCACGTCGCCGACGATGACCACGACCATACGGTCCGCCGTGTACCACTTGTTGTAGAAATCCGTGAAGCGTTGCTTCGGAGCGGTCTTGATGACTTGTTCGGTGCCGATCGGGAGACGTTTGCTGACCAGGCTGTCGGGAAGCGCAAACTGGGTCCAATCGACGAAGGCTCGCCAATCCGGGGAATCACGATCCCGTTTTTCAGAAAGGATGATGCCGCGTTCGTCCTCGATTTCTTGCTCCACGAAGAGCAGGCCGTCAGCGTAGTCGCGGAGGATCTGCAAGCCGTTGTCGAGCAGCTCTGGGGTGGTTTGCGGCAGTTCCAGTTTGTAGACCGTTTCCTTGAAGAAGGTGTGGGCGTTGGTGTCGGAACCGAAACCCATCCCGAGCCGTTGCAGGTATTCCACGAGTTCCCCGGGCGGGTAGTTGCGGGTGCCGTTGAAGGCCATGTGCTCCAGGAAGTGGGCCAGGCCCTGTTGATCGTCCTCTTCCATGAGGGACCCGGCATCGACGAAAAGACGCAGGCTAGCGCGTCCGGGAGGTTCGGCGTTCGGAAGGACCACGTAGCGCAAGCCGTTGGGCAAGCTGCCCCAAGTAGCGGCGGGATCAGGAGCCAAATCGGACCCTTCATGGGCCCACTTGGGGACGGCATCTTGGGCTTGGGTGGGGACGGCGGCGGCGAACGCCAAAAGGACGGCGCCAAGCAGAGGGCGGAGAACGGGTGTCATGGGGGTTTGCGAAATCTTACGACAGGAAGCCGGTCACGGCGCAGGTCATTTGCGCGCACGACGCATCGGAAAAGACGTGATCGGCGTCTGGAAGTTCGATCATTTGTTTTGGCTGCCGGGCCGCTTCGAATATTTCCCGGCCTTCCGCGATCGGGATCACGTCATCTTGCGCGCCGTGGACGAAGAGCCAGGGGACGGTGATCGAGGAGGCTTGCGGCAAGACGCTATCGATCGACCGAAGATCCGCGAGATACGTGGAGGAGAGGACGCAATCCGGCTTGTCCCACATCAAACCTTGATCCGGGACCACGCCGCCGAACTCTGCTTCCACGAAGCGCTTGGTGTGCACCATCCCGGCCAGGGAAATCAGAGCCGTGATGCGGGGATCAAACGACGTGCGCAATACGCCCACGGCGCCGCCCATGCTGTGACCGGCGTAGATGATGTCGGTATAGTGGCCGTCTGGCAGGGCATCGATCACCGCGCCGAGGTCGCCGACTTCCTTGGTGATCGTGGAATCGGTGAATTGGCCTTGGCTCTTGCCGTTTCCGGAGAAGGAGAACCGGAGGGCATCAATCCCAGCGGCGGCGCAGGCCTCGGCCAGGGCGACGGCCCAGGGGCGGTCCATGTTGCCGGTGACGCCGTGTCCGATGAGGACGATGCGGTTCTTCTGGGTGCCGCTGGAGGCATGAAAGGCGTATTCGAGGCGCTCGCCGTAGGAATTGCGGATCGGGTTGTTCACTGGGTAATGGCGTTTGGAGAGTTAGGGCGTGGCGTTGCAGCGCTGCGCCGTGGCGCGGAGAATAGGCATGGATTGCGATTGTCGCAATCTCCGCTGTCGTGCCGTTGACAAGCGGGGGGGCGCCAGGGACGTTGGGCGCCCGATGAGTGCCCCTGCTACGATCCCGACTGAACACAACGAGGCCACGAACGCCCGCATCCTGGCGGTGTCCGAAGACAAAATTCAAGGGTTCGTGCGGTTCCCGTTCCAGGCGATCGCCGAACATTCTGGCTTGCCGTTGGAAGTCGTGCTCGAGCGCATCCGGGCCATGCTGGAAGCGGGCGTCATCCGCCGGGTCCGCCAAACCTTGCTCGCGAACAAACTCGCGGAGGGCGCCTTGGTCGCTTGGGCCATTAAGGATGAGCTGCTCGACAAGGCCTTCGAGTTCATGTCCAAGGAAGACCCGTTCAGCGGGCACGTGGTGGTCCGTTCCACCGACCGGAACATGACTGGCGGCGGCTTCAAACTTTGGACCACGCTCAAAGTCCCGCAGGGAGAATCGCTCGAAGAACACGCCAATGCCTTGGTCCGCCTTACCGGTGCCGATGAATTCGTCCTCATGCCGGCCAAGGGGATTTTCGCCCTCGGCGTCGGCCACGTGCGCCGCAAGGAATTGGAGCCCGGTGATCGCGCCGACGCGCCAGCGAAGATGATGACGACGGCCGGAGCCGAGCTCACGCCGGAAGAATGGAACGTCCTCATCGCGCTCAAAGGGGAGCTGGCGCCGGACGAAATTTGTGAGGATCCCTGGAAAGGGCGCGCTGCCAAGGCTGGGGTCGATTTTGAGACGTTCTGCTCCATCGCGGAAGGGCTCGACAAGAAACAGGTGATCGGCCGTTTCTCGACCTTCTTGGAGCACGTCAAACCGTCCGCCGCTGGGGTCAAGGTGACGAAGTTCAACGGTCTCTTCCACTGGCGCGTGCCGGAAGGGATGCAGGAGCGGGCCGGCAGCGAAGTGGGCCGCCACCACATCATGACCCACTGTTATTGGCGCGAAGGCGGCCCCCGCTTCGGGAACGTGAACATCATGGGCGTGGTGCATGGCACCGACAAAGCCTGGATGCTGGAGCACAAGGCCGCGATCGACAAACACCTGGCCGACGTCGGGATTCCGGTGCTCTATGACAACGTCTTTTGGGGCGGGCGCAGCGAAATCAAGCCCTCGGAAATCGACCCGGCCGTTTACCGCCAATGGCACACCAAATGGGCGGGCAAGGAACGAATCATTGGATAGCCGAAAGTCATGAGCGAACCAGGACTCCAAATCGTCTTCAACGAAATCAGCGCCCGGGAGATCTCCAGCCTCCCGACGCTGCAGCAGCTTGACTTGCTGAGCAAATTCCGGGTCACGCCAGATGATCTCGAAAACCTCGACGAGGAGCGGTTCGGCAAGCTGGAGCGCGAAGGCCGGACTCTGTTCCGCTACCGCTTCCACGATCTGCGGATTTATTTCTCCGTGGAGGACCGCAAAGTGCTCGTCCACCGCGTCCTCCACAAGAACAGCTTCCAAGACTTCCTCTACCGCGGCGGCCTCAAGGTTCGCGATGAGGACGAAGCACTTTCCAGCGCGGGCGGTTTTTGGGAGTTGATCGACGAAGGCGAGAACTCCCGGGCGGAGTAACCGACCGAAGCCCTCCGCGCGTTTGCGCTAAATCGAGATCAACCACGCTGTTGGAGCCGACGGATAATTTCATTCCTGAGCTTCGGGCGATCCATTTCTGGCGGTCCGAGCCTGTCCAGGAACTCCTGCAGGATGGCGTCGAACTCGTCCAAGGCGCTTTCGGAATCCTCCAAATCGTCACCGTAAAAGGCGCGGTCGAAAGGTGCTTCCAGGCGATCAAGCAAGCGGCCGAGTTCGGCGATCGGCAAACTCATCTGCCCGCCAAGTAATTTGCCCGTTTCAGTGCGACTCGGCGCAAGTCCAGAAGGACGTCAAAATCCGTGGGCTTGGCACACTCTGGAAGATTCTGACGCAATGGCTGAATGGCGCTTAGAACCCCATCCAGGAGATCGACAAATGCATCCCAGCAACGAACGATGTCGTCCAGCTCCTGCTGAGCGCGCAACTGCCGGTTCAGCTCTTTAAAGATGCTCTGCATCTTGGAGTTTAGTTCTTCCCGGCGTTCGTTGTAGAAGCGGCACGCGTCCGCGGAGTTTCCGTAAAAACGGGGTGCTTCGCCCTGAACGCTTAAAGCCAGTTCTAACGCCGCACTTGCGGAGGGCAATGCGCACGGAAAACGCGACGATGTGGACTCCATGACGCCAAGATAAGGGGCTCCCTTCAAGTTCTCAATGATGAAAACTGGGTGAGCTTTGGCAACCCTGGCCGTGCGCACCGCAGAGTCGACGAAGGCGAGAATTCCCGGGCGGAGTAACGACCGTCTTGTGGCGAATACGACGAAACTGACACAATCCCGAAGTGGCCAGTTCGGGCTGACGGGCCAATGGTCCCCGCCTCATGGGGGGAACCACGCCACCATACCGCAAATTTGGCCTCGCCCTGCTCGTCACGGCGATCGTTGTGATTGCCCTCAGCTGGGGCACGAAACCTGGCTGGCGTGCCGATCACAAGGCGGCTCCAACCGAAACCTCGCCAGGCCAAACGCTTCCGGCGACAGCGGCCGGCTCCCTCGGAAAGTTACCGAAATCCCGTCCGGCGAAAGACATCTCCCGTTCCGAGGAATCCTGGCTCGGCGATTCCTCGGATCCCGCCTCCGCCTTCTATCTGGCGCTCGATGAAGCCATGGTTCGGGACGGCGACGGACGGGAACGACTGGTGCCGTTGAATCCACCGGCCACCGTGGAGACGTTGCCTGCGCGTCTTGCCGAAGCCGGCGCCGGGCAGGCAGCGTTTCCGGTGGGATATTTGGAGGGGCAACCGCGCTCGACCGCTTCCCGCCGCCTCGTCACGGGACAGTTGCGGCTGCAGATCGAGCCGGAGCAAGCAAAGGCGATGGCGGCGGCGTATGGGTTGACGGTGGCGGCGCTCCCGGATTATGCCCCGGGCTGGGCCATCCTCAACGCGTCCGGGCCGCTCCCGGCACTCGAAGCCATGGAGAACCTCCGTGCGGACGGCCAACCGAGCGCCAGCGTCCTTCTGGCCGCGAATCGGGCCAAGCGGGCGTTGCCGAATGATCCGCTGATTGGCGATCAGTGGCACCTCAAGAATGCTTCCTCCGCACGAACCCACGTGAACGTCGAGAGTGCCTGGAACTACGGCGGTTCTGGCGGGGTGAAGGGAACCGGGCTCCGGGTTGGGGTCATCGATGATGGCTTGCAGACCGCGCATCCTGATCTCGTCGCGAACGTCGATACCACGAATGATAACGACTGGAACGGTGGCGATAGCGATCCCAATCCGGGCACGGGCGATGACCATGGCACCTCGTGCGCGGGCAACGTGGCGGGGCGGGGGAACAACAGCATCGGAGTCGCGGGCACGGCTCCAGAGGCGACCCTTGTGGGGATGCGCCTGATTGCCGCTTCAGTGACCGACGCTCAGGAAGCGGAGGCGATGGCCTGGAAGAACGACATCATCCAGATCAAGAGCAACAGCTGGGGGCCGAGTGACACGGGCACGATTCTGGAAACGGCCGGGCCGTTGACGCTGGCGGCTTGGCAGACCGCCGTCACTAGCGGCCGCGGCGGGCTGGGCACGATCTTTCTGTGGGCGGCCGGGAACGGCGGGGACGTCAATGACAACTCCAACTACGATGGCTACGCCAACGCCATCCAAACCATCGCCATTGGCGCCACGGATAGCGCGGGCAACCGGGCGTATTACGCCGAGCCGGGAGCCAACGTCGTGGTCTGTGCGCCTTCTTCCGGCGCCTCGCCCGCACTGGGCATTACGACGGTGGATCGCACCGGTTCCAACGGGTACAACACGGCCAGCAGCGCGAGCGGTGGGGACTACACCAATGACTTTGGCGGCACCTCTTCGGCCACGCCGACGGCGGCCGGGATCGTGGCGTTGATGCTGGAGCGCAATCCAAACTTGGGGTGGCGGGACGTGCAAGAGGTCCTGATTCGCTCCGCCTTCAAGTTCAAGCCGGCGGACGCAGGCTGGGCCACGAACGGCGCGGGCTTCGCCTTCAATCACAACTTTGGGGCAGGCTTGATCGATGCCAGCGCCGCCGTAAACCTCGGCGCCACATGGACGAATTTGGCGGCCCAAACCTCCGTCACCTCCACGCAGTCGAGCCTCTCCGTCGCCATTCCGGAGAACAACGCCACCGGGATCACGCGCAGCTTTGATTTTTCGGCCAGCAATTTGCGCGTGGAACACGTCACCGTCCGGTTGAGCGCCACCCACACCGCCCGGGGCAATTTGGAGATCGTCTTGACCGCTCCAGGCGGAATGACCAGCCGCCTTGCCGAAGTCCGTCCGGACACCGGGGATAATTATACGAACTGGACCTTTTCCAGCGTCCGCCACTGGGGGGAAAACTCTGCCGGGAACTGGACGTTGAAAATCGCCGATCGCTCGGCCTCGGGAAACAGCACGGGCGGCACGTTGACGCTGGCGGAAGTGAAAATCTACGGCACGCCGGCGACTCCGGTGAACCCGGCACCGCTGGTCCGCATCGACAGTCCCGCCACCGGAGCCGTCTTTAGCCCAGGCGTCACCGTCCCGGTGCAGATCACGGCCACGGATCTGACCGTATCTGGGGCTCAAGGCACCGTCACCCAGGTGCAATTGCTGGTCGATGGCTCGGTGGTGGGCACGGACACCGCGGCTCCCTATGAATTCTCCGTTACTCCCGCCACAGGTGCACACACCGTAATGGCCCGAGCCACGGACAGTGAAGGCGCCGTGGGGAATTCCGCCTCCGTCTCGATTACGGTGGTCAACCAAGCTCCTGTGATCACGGCCGCGAACCTCAACGCCACCGGTACCGGATACACGGATACGCCGCTATCCGTCAGCAGCGTGAGCGCCTCGGATCCGGAGGGGACAGCCGTGGCCTTGACCTACCAGTGGCAGGCCAGCACGGATGGCGTCAGCTTCGTCAATGAACCTGGCGCCACGAATGCGACTCTGGCGGCGGGCGCGTCGGCAGGGAAGCTGTGGCGCTGCGTCGTCACCGCCTCGGACGGGGGGCAAAGCAGCACGCCATTCGTGACCGCCGCCGTCAATCTTCTCCTTCCTCCGCCCACCTCGGCCGCTCCCGGCAGCTCCATCAGTTATGCCGGAGGTCTGGTGTTGCGGGGTACGGGCTCCACGGTGACTCGTGGCGCGATCATCAATGAATTCAGTCAAGGCTCCGGCACTGCCGAGTGGATCGAGTTGCTGACCTTGCAAGATGGCAGTTTGGCCTATTGGGATCTCACGGACGCGGCTGGAAACATCCTCCTGTTTCTCGACGATCCTGTCTGGGATGACATTCCCGCCGGGACCTTGATCGTGGTTTATAACGGGCTGACGGCGAAGGACTCTTTGCTGCCCGCGGATGATTTGGATCCGAGTGACGGACGCATGGTTCTTAGCAGCGCGAACTTCGATTTCTTTGATCCAGAGTTCGATATCTGGCTGCCACTTGGAAATTCGGGCGATTCCATTTTCCTCAGCGACGCGGACGCAAACACCGTCCATGAGTTGGCCTACGGAAATAGCACCGCCGCCACTCCAAACATCGGGGCGGCGGGAAGCGGAAAGGCCGCTTACTATACGAGTGACTCGGATGCGGGAGCCGATCAGGCTAGCAACTGGACGGTGACGACGTCGCTTTCGAGCCGCTCGCGGGCCTCTCGGGCGCTTCTGCCCGGCGTCGCGCTTTCAGGTTCTGCGTATAGCGAGAACTTCAATACGACTCCCGGCGCTTCTGGCACGGCGTATCCGGATGGCTGGACCGCATACAATGGCGGCACCGAGGATGCTTCCATGGATGTTGGAATCGACACAAGCACAGCGGGAGCCAACTACAATTACGGATCGCGCATCGGTCTCCTGGGCTCGAGTTCTGTCTTTAATACAAGTTCCCTGGTGCTGGCACTGCGCAATACCACCGGTTTGTCCGCACTTCAGATCACCTATGATGTGATCAAGATCCGGGAGCAAACCCGCTCTCATGATTTCAAACTCCAATATAGTTTGACCTCGGCGACCAGCGGATTCGTCGATGTGGCCTCAGGCACCTATACGTCCGGGTCGATCGCCCAGGGGACGGTAACTCCGTTCAATATATCCTTGCCCAGCGCGGTGGAGAATCAGTCGTCCACGGTCTATTTGCGTTGGCTGTATACGCCGAGTGCGATAGCGGGTTCTGGCGCGAGGGATGGATTGGCGCTCGACAACGTCAATCTTTCTTGGACCGGGAACGGTTCAGGAGGAGGCGGGGGCGATGGTGGTGGCGGCGGCACAACGCTTACTGGAGTGACTCCGGGCGCGCCGAATTCCCCGGAAAACAGCAGTTTCGTGACGGCCCTCCGTTCCGGCCTTCTCGCATCGCCCGCGCTCTACCGTCTCGGCGCGGGCACGAACCTGCCGACGGGGCTTTCGCTGGATGCGAACACGGGGCTTCTTTCCGGGACGATCGCGACTTCGAACCCTCCGGGCAGCTATCTCATCGTGATTGAGCGATACAACTCGCTCGGAGAGGTCGTGTCGCATGCGTTCACCATGTCGCTTCCGCCCGGAAGTTATCTGACCTGGATTAGCGGCTTCAACGTCGGAACGGCCACCGGCCGGAGCGGTGATTTTGATCAGGATGGCTTGGGGAATGCGGTCGAGCAGTGGCTCGGTTCCCGTCCGGATGTTGCGAACGCCGGATTGATCCCCGTCTCGGCCACCGCGACGACGTTCGTCTTCCAGCATGCCCGCTCCAACAATCTCGCGACGGACATCACGGCTCAGTATGAGTGGTCCAGCGACTTGGAGTCATGGTTTGCCTCAGGCGTGACCAATGCCGGGGGCGTCCGGGTGAACCTCACGACCTCCGTGCTTCAAGACCTCGCGGCTCCAGAGAACGACTTGGTGCAAGTCACCGCCACGATCGCGCAGGGAGCCAGCCAAGCCATTTTCGTGCGCCTCGCCATTCAATAGTCCGGCGGGTGCGGCGGCGCGTTGTGAACCAGACGTCTGGGCAAGGTTGCTGAGGCTTCGGATTGCTTGGCAAAGTGCGCAGCGGTGCAACCCTCCCAAATCGCCGTCATGCTTCGCGAGCATGACGAACTTGCGGCGGATCAAGCGGCGGACTCTGAACCCCAAAAGGGGGCTGAACTCTAGCCTGCATTTCTCAAGGATCGCGTCGCGAGGCGCAGGCAAATGGCACTTCCTGCAAGGCGCGCGAAGGATTCCGGGGTGAGCGGTGTGCCGACACACCGTGAACTCCGGAATTCGAGCGGAACGCGGCAGGAATGCCATTGGCCAAGCCGCAGCAGCGAGAGCTTGAGAAATGCGGGCTAGCCCTGGGTTGATCCAACCCTGGGTCTAAGGGTGACACCCTCATGAACAACCCCAACGGGGTTGTGGACGATGTTGCCAAATCGCCCCGATCGAACCAGGAAACCCGGATCAGAACAATGACCCGGGCTAGGTGAACCGCCGATGACGCAGATGGGCGCAGATGATCTTTGAGGACTTCCCTATCTGCTTGCCTTCTCTTCGTAGGCCGGACATTCTTGTCTGGCCACTCCTGTGGATGGTTGTTGGCCCGACGGGAATGTCCGGCCTACGTGAATTGGGCTCAAGAGCAGATGCTCACTTCGGCACCGGGACCGGACCGGGCACGGGCGTCGCCTTCGCCTGCACCGCTGCCCGTGCTTTTTCGAGGACGGTGGTGATCTCTGCTTTCTCGTCCTCGTCCGTCGGCATCCCCTGCGCTTTCAAAAACGGGACATTTGCTCAAGGACTGGCCGATCCCAAGGTCGCCACGTGGGCCAGAAATTGCTCGGGTGTCATGACCGGAATGGGACTGGCTTGAAAATCCCTGGTGTTCCGGGTCACGATCACGCTCGCGCCGCAGGACACTGCCGCAGCGACCTGCAACGCATCTTCAAAGTCGTTCATCCCTGCTTGGGTCGCTTGAAGCGCCTCCGGCTTACCGGTCACCGCAACCTCCGACCACGAGAGCAAATCACTCACGAACTGCAGTGCCGTCT
The DNA here is from genome assembly GCA_945883495.1 of Akkermansia muciniphila. Lineage (GTDB taxonomy): Bacteria > Verrucomicrobiota > Verrucomicrobiia > Verrucomicrobiales > DEV007 > V1-115. Next base: position 5,994 of record CAMCXS010000070.1, on the reverse strand, counting down.
GCGCGGACCGGGAATGACCACGGACCAAGTAGAAGATGTTGGATAACGTGTGCCAAGCAATCCAACCCGACTGATTTACGCCATCACAGAGAGCGATCACCTGATCACTCGCCGCCGCGCCGGGTCTCTGGAAGTAGCCATCCAGCAGCAGATTGGTATCGAGAAAAACCTTCACGGCTCAATGGACATGCTTGGCGGTCAGCTCCGCCAACCGGGCATCTTCCCCCATCTCGTCCGCCGTCAACAACCGGCCCTGGCCCGACCATTTTCTCACAAACGCTTGCGCAGCCCCTGGCACGGCGCCGGTCTCATCCTGTACCGCAACGGTCACATGAAGCTTCCCTCCCCGGATCACGCCGCGCACGACCTGCCCATCACAGACCTGGACATCCGGAAAGCTCTCCAGTGAGAAATCGAGTGAGACGAGACTCATCCCGGCAGCATACCAGCCGAAGGCTTCGAAGGCAACCGGAGCGCGAGAAAGCTCCCATCAAGGACATCGGCAGTCCCTTCCTCCGTCATTTCGGCGCTGGTGCCGGTTCGGTTCCAGCCCCCGCAGCGTTGACTGGCGCCCGCGCTTGCCTACACCTGGTAGGCCGGACATTCTTGTCTGGCCACTCCTGTGGATGGTTGTTGGCCAGACAGGAATGTCCGGCCTACGTGAATTCGGCTTCACGTCAAAACCTCACTTCGGCGCGGGGACCGGTCCGGGCACGGGCGTCGCCTTCGCCTGGACCACCGCCCGTGCTTCTTCGCGGGCCGTGGGGATCGTCTTTTTGTCGTCCTCGTCCGTCGTCATCCCCAGCGCCTTCTCGTAGAACGGGATGGCTTGGGTGGGGGGCGAATTTGGCGGAGGAACGCTGGAAACCTGGGTGATGAGAATCTCGACCTCACCGCGTCTCCTATCACCCTGGCGGATGCCGGCCTTGGATCGCTTCTTCGGCACGGATGGCGAGGATGAGATCCCGGTTGAGGCGTAAGGCGCCAATGGTGGCTCTTCCCGTCGCGGTCCTCCCCAAGACACGCACCCCTTGCCACTCAAAGTCACTCTCCCAACGATCTTTCCGAGGGTGAAACAGGGCAACGTCCAAACCCGATTCCGGGTCGAGCGCAAAGGTCCGTGCTCCCTTTCGGAGGGAGCACGAGACGCACGCCAGCCCGAGGTTCTCAAGCTCGGTCGGGCCACCTGAACTTACGGGGATGAGATGGTCCACATGGAAAGTCGCTTCCTGTCCGGCCTGTGCAAGACCACAATACTCACACCGATCACGGGCTCGCGCGACCACGGCGCGGCGCATCTCGATGGGAACAGACATCAGGAGGTTCTCCTGGCGCGGAGACGGAGCAGGGAAAGCATCTCAGCCAAATCCACCAACCCCTCGGCTTCGGAGCGCTCCTCGTCGGTTAATGGAATGCCTTGGTCCTGCTGGTTGAGGAGATGTTGCAACCGGCGATCCACCGCCGGCGGGAGCCGCAGCGAAGCCAGGTCCTGAGGAAGGTCGAGTTCAAACGCCACCGGCATCTTCGTGAATTATCCGGCGTCCCCTGTGGCGATGCAACGGGAAACACCATTCCTCCGGAAGGAGCAGGGCGGCTTCCTCAAGTTTTCTTTGAATCAGTTGTTCCAGGATACGGTTGGAGGCGGCGAGCGTCAATGCCCCCTTCGGACTGCGCGCGACTCGTCGCCGCTTTCAGAACCGAAGCTTGTTGAGGTTCCGTGACCTGGCCTCGGCAAGCCTCGGGCGGGAAGGCGGCGACGAGTCGCGCGCAGTCCAAACCTCACTTCGACGCGGGGACGGCTCCGGGCGCGGGCTGCGCATTCGCCTGCACCGCAGCTCGCGCTTCTTCGAGGGCCGTGGGGTTTGCTCTCCCGATGGCTATCCCATGCCTTCCTAACGTAGGTCGGACATTCTTGTCTGACCACTCACGTGGATGGTTGTTGACCAGACAGGAATGTCCGGACTATGTGAATTGGGCTCCAGAGAAGACGCTCACTTCGGCACGGGAACCGGTCCGGTCACGGGCGTCGCCTTCGCCTGGACCGCAGCCCGCGCCGCGTCATCCGGAAGCGCCGCGAGCACCGGTTCCGCCTGGGATTAATCGATCCCCATCGAGGATCACGTCTGAGTCGGCCGAGCCGCTGGCCAGGGTTCGGCCGTCCGGGCTCCATGCCACGCTGTTTACGGTTCCCGACGAGCCGCTGGCCAGGGTTTGGCCATCCGGGCTCCACGCCACGCTATCGACGGCGCTCGGGTGGCCGGCCAGAGTCGCTCTTTCTTTGCCGGTGGCCACGTCCCACTTCGGCATCGGGCGGTTCCGCGCCGTAGCGATCGCCCATGAGACAGACGACGGCGTGGCATTGCTGGATGTAGGCGTCCAGCTTTTCCAGGAGGGTGCCGGGCCCGGTGTTGAAGTCCTCCTGGATCTTGACGTGGAGCCCCTTTTCCCGCAGCGCCTTGGCCACCTCCGTCCGATAGGAACCGAGTTCCTTCGTGACCGCGCTGAGGAAGACGTTGAGCACCGGATCCGCCATGATTGCGGAACGGAGTTTAGGCAGGGGAGTGGGGAGCTGGCAAGGAAAGGTTGGTGAGGAGTGTTGGCTCTTGAGTGCGTCGCCCGATGGACCACCGTCACCCGGCTATCCATCCATCCTTCGTGTTCCTTCGCGCCCTTCGTGGTGCCATTGCCGATTCGGTTCACCACGAAGGTCTCGAAGAGCACGAAGGAAGGGGACAGACACGAATGAATGGGACAGACTGGCTGCACCGCCTCGACAAACCGGTCCTTCCCGGATAGAATGACGCCTGATGAGCGCCGCTTCCACCATTCTCGGCAAACTCCTTGAGCCGGTGACCGACTGCTTTTCGGTCGAAGTGGCCCGGAAGCTTCTGGCCGTGAAGGCGGATTCCTCCGCGGAAGCTAGACTTGAGGTGCTGCGCGCGAAAGCCAACGAAGGCGATTTGAGCGAAGGAGAACGGAAGGAGTATCAGGCCTACGTGGACGCCATCAATTTGATTGGGATCTTGCAGGCCAAGGCCCGCCGAATCATTGCCCAAGGCTAACGTGGCAAATGCGGGAGGCGGTGCGAAAACGCGTGCGCATGCGGGCCAGGTTCCGCTGCGAGTACTGCGGTCTGAGAGAAGAAGACCTCCCGTGGATCACGTTTCACGTCGAGCATATCATTGCGAAGAAGCACGGCGGAAGCGACGAAGACTCAAACCTTGCTCTCGCCTGCGACCAGTGCAACCTGCACAAAGGCCCCAACCTTGCCGGAATCGATCCAGCCGCCCGCGAAGTGACCAACCTCTTCCACCCCCGGTTCGATAACTGGAACGACCACTTCGCCATCCACGATGGGTTGATGCTGGGGAAGACGCCAAAAGGACGGGCAACGGTCGAAGTTTGCGACATGAATTCACCACAGCGCCAGGAAGTGCGGAGTTGGTTGGCGGAGTTCGGATCGGACTGAGGATGGCACGCTTGATTGGAGCGCGGAACCTGGAGGGCTCGCAGTTCCAGACTCTGGTCCATATACAATGGCTTTGGAAACGAGGCGTCCGATTCACGGATGAGAGCGCTTCGCTCCCTTATGTAGGCGCTCGGGTTGGTAGAGATCCGGCTCATCTTCGAGACCGCGCATCGCACGGTTCATCGAGAGCCGCTTCCAATCGTCGTCTTCCGTAGCGGCCTCCCGGCTGCGTAGGTAACCTGCAAAGTCCAACACTTCCGCCTGTCGAGCCACGCTCAAGTGTTCAACCTCCGCGAGAATTTGCTCCGCGATACTCATCGCTGGAATGTAGCTCACCGCTAGCCTGGTGCAACCGACCAGAGTTCCGCGCCCTGTCGGTCGCCCATGAGGCATGGCTCTTGAGTGCGTCGCGCCGATGGACCACAACAGTCACCCTGCGTCGTCATCCATCCTTCGTGTCCCTTCGCGCGCTTCGTGGTGCCATCGGCGATCCGGATCACCACGAAGGATCCGAAGAGCCCGAAGGAGGTGGGCCGACACAGCTGTGACTCCGCAAACTCGCCTGAGATCTTCACCAGGCTTGCCGTGACTCTGCACACTCGCCTGAGATCTTCATCAAGCTTCCCGTGATGCGGCAAACTCGCCTGAGATATTCATCAAGCTTCCCGTGACACTGCAAACTCGCCTGAGATCTTCATCAAGCTTCCCGTGACGCTGCAAACTCGCTGGAGATATTCATCAAGCTTCCCGTGACGCTGCAAACTCGTCGGAGATGTTCACCAAGTTCTCCGTGACGCTGCAAACTCGCTTGAGATATTCAGCAAGCTTCCCGTGACGCTGCAAACTCGCCTGAGATCTTCATCCAGCTTCCCGTGACGCTGCAAACTCGCTGGAGATCTTCATCCAGCTCTCCGTGACGCTGCAAACTCGCTGGAGATCTTCAACAAGCTCTCCGTGAGGCTGCAAACTTGCCGGAGATCTTCAGCAAGCTGTCATTATCGACCAACAGGCTCGCGGAGACCTTCGCGGATGTGCGGGAGAAGGACCGATTGACATCCTTGTCGCCAACCTTCATCAAAATCCTCAAGGCCGGAGGCCGCGCCGCGGAGAGCTTTGATGACCTGCCTGACCCTGTTGCCGGGCGACGCGGCGGACGCTTTGACGGCGTGGTTGACATCGTTGACAGGTAGGCGGTTTTTGGGGTGGTTGCGTCCATTCGGTCAACCTCGTCCCCCCCTTATGCCTGACCTGTTCGACAAACACGGCGGATTCCGCCGTCTGCACTCCTTTACGCTCGCCACGATCGTGCAGATCGAGACCTTGCGCTTCTGTCGCCGGTTTTTGACCTTCGACCACCGCGAAATGGCCGACAAATACTACGACCCGAAGGGACGGCAATATGACCAGATGACTCAGGCCGCGCGGAGCGGTCGCCAAAACATCATTGAGGGCTCGGAGCGCTCTTCCACTTCCAAGGACACCGAGATGAAGCTCACCGACGTGGCGCGCGCCAGCCTGAGTGAGCTGCGCGGGGATTTCGAAGTCTTCATCCTCGACCGGGAGCAGCTCCCCTGGTCGGTGCATACCCCGGAAGCCAAAGCCGTGAACGCCATCTCCCTGGACGCCGCCCCGTTCACCGACGACATGGTCCACGAATCCGCCAAGCACGCGCTCGAACAACGCAAGAAGTATGCGCACTGGCTGGATGCAGACGACGCGGTGGTGGTGGCCAACGCCATGCTCCTCATCATCGGACGCGCTCTAAACATGCTCAAGAGCCAGATCGAGGCCCAGGGCAAGGCCTTCGAAGAAACCGGTGGCTTCAGCGAGCGGCTCATGGCCAAGCGAATCGAGGCGCGGGAAGGCCAGAAATCCGCGGAGCCATCCCCGGACTGTCCCCAGTGCGGCAAGCCGATGCGCGCCCGCAAGTCCGCCAAGGGAGACTTCTGGGGATGCTCCACATACCCGGACTGCAAAGGCACCCGGCCGCAGTAACCCCATCGTCAGCAAGGTCAACAACGTCAATCACTCCGCTCCACCAGCCCATTAGCAGGACGGCGCTTAGCGCCCCGCAAGCTAGCGGATTCAGATTCTGCCATCCTCACTCAAGATCCTCTCGCACTACGTCCAGATTGATTCATCTTGAGGGCTTCCCGTAGGCAGGAGTGAAGAGTGGAATGGGCAAAGTGAAACGGCAGAACTCAAATCACGAAATCACTTCTCCCCTTACCTTTTTCATGTTCGAACAGACCTTCAAAAACATCGACGACGTCCTCTGGAAGGACGCTGGCTGCACCAGCGAGCTCGACTACACCGAACAGACGTCGTGGCTGCTCTTTCTGAAATACCTCGACGCGTTGGAGCAGGACAAAGCCACCGAAGCGGCCCTCGAGAACCGGAAATACACCCACATCCTCGACGCGCCCTACCGCTGGGAAACCTGGGCGGCGCCGAAGAATGCCTCGGGCAAGATCGACCATAACCGCGCCCTGACGGGGGATGACCTGGTCGTCTTTGTCAACGGC
>CAMCXS010000069.1 GCA_945883495.1 Akkermansia muciniphila | reverse complement strand
GGTGGAGAGGTGGAGAGGTGGAGAGGTGGAGAGGTGGAGAGGTGGAGAGGTGGAGAGGTGGAGAGGTGGAGAGGTGGAGAGGTGGAGAGGTGGAGAGGTGGAGAGATGGAGAGATGGAGAGATGGAGAGATGGAGAGGTGGAGAGGTGGAGAGATGGAGAGATGGAGAGGTGGAGAGGTGGAGAGATGGAGAGATGGAGAGATGGAGAGATGGAGAGATGGAGAGATGCCCCCTCAACCATCAACCCTCAACCATCAACTCGCGCGACGAGCGCGATTGAGATGCCCCCTCAACCATCAACCCTCAACCATCAACTCGCGCAACGAGCGCGATTGCGATGGAGTTCCTCTACAGCGTCTTGATATATAAAATCAGCGAATCGATCTGGGCATCATTTAATACGCCCGCATACACCGGCATCCCCGCCTCGATTTTCTCGAAGCCTTTCACGATCTTCGCGGCCGGATTGAGGATGGATTCCCGGAGATAGTCCTCGGTCGCCTCCACGCTGTCCGCCTTGAAAATGTCCCGCTTCTTCCCGTAAAGCCCTTTCCACGAAGGCCCGATTTTTGCCTGATCTTTGTCGCTTGCGGTGTGACAGGCCATGCAGCCCATCAGTTGATAGAGGCGTTTGCCTTCTTCTACGGACGCTGGTTGGGTGGCCGGTGCGAGGGAAGGTTTGGGAGACAGATCGACTTCGATTTGTCCGAAGCCTTCCGACTCGGGACGGAAAACCGTCAGTTCGTGCGGGGTGAAGTAGGCGTTGCCCTCCACCGCTGTTCCGTCGGGGGTCGAAAGTCCCCAGCCAATCCGCATTTGCTGCACTGGCTTCATCTCCGGCAAGGCGACGAATACCGATTTTCCGTCTTGCGACAAATAGGCGCTGCTCGGCGTCAGCCAATCTTGTCCCGGTGTTCCGTCCGCTTTGAGGTGAGGCGAGCCGTAACTTGAGGTGCGCCGGTAGTGCCAGCTTTCCATGGTGTAACTGGCGCGGTCCGTGGCGCTCTTGGGATCGAGGGAAACGTCAAAGCGCAGCAGGACGCCTTTGTCCATCGGGACAACCTCTTTGGGGGACAACACCGGGGCCCCGGTGTAGCGGACGCGCGCCAGGGCGGAAAGATTCTTTGCGGTGGTGCCCCAGCCGACGACTTGAAAACCCGTGACGTAGAGGAAGCCATCCGCGGGATTGAGCGTCGCGTTGAGCGTGGGGACATCGAAATCCCGCAACAGGCTGATGACGGCGCCTTGCGGACGGGAACCTCGTTCGTTAATGAGCACGCGGAACAATTCCGGGCGATTGAATCCCACGTGAATGAGCGATCCGTTGAGCGGCCCCATCTTCGCTTTCGGCTCCGCCAGCCAAACCTGGGCGACCGCTGAGGCATTCACCTGGTGCGGAATCCACGTCAGCGGCTCCGCGATTGGCGCTGGATACCGTTCTTTGGGAAGCAGCGTGCTGAGATACCCGTGAAATTCGTTGCGGGTCAAAATGTGGAGCGGCGTCGTCGGGGTGTAGTGCCCTTCTTGGTCCGAAGCCGTGACCAAGCCGGTGACTGGATGCACGCCAGCAAACGGTTGGCGAAATCCGTGGCCCAACACCGTGAAGCTCTGGCCGTCCGCCGCCACGCGAAGGACGCTGCCGTTCAGCTCGCTGATCGTGGAATCCTGTTGCCCGCCTTTCGCGATGACGAACGAACCATCTGGCGCCAGCTTGAGTGAGTTCGGAAACTCGCGGGTCTCCGCCGACTGCGGGAAGACGTTGGAAAATAGTTCGTGGACGTCGCACTCGCCGTTGCCGTCGGTGTCGCGGAGGCGCCAGATTCCGTTCCGGTCGAAGACGAAGATTTCCTCGTTCCGAATCACGAGCGACATCGGTTCGTGCAGCCCGGAAGCGAAACGGTTCCAGCTGACCTTGCCGAGAGTTTTGCCCAGGTGGCGGCCGATCCAGACATCGCCATCGAAGGTGGAGAGAGCGATGGTTCCGTCCGCAAGGAAGGCGACGTCGCAAGCGCGGACGTTGCGCTTCCAGGGGTTGGCGAAGGGGAGGGGAATCTGATCGACGACCAACGCGTCCTGGGCGGTGGAGAGGACCGCCTCCGTGAGGACCTCCTTGTCCCAGTGTTTCGCGGCCGGTGCCGAAGTCGCCACGGCGGCGGCTAATTGGGTGCGGGCAGCAAGATCGAAGGATAAGGCCACCGCTTCCGCATGGGCGGGAATCGTTACCGTCCAATCCCGGGCCAAGACCAAGGTGACCGGGCGCTCGCAAGGCGCGAACTGGATGTCCCGGCGCAACGTCCCGCTCGCCAGGCGAAAGCGATCTTCCACCGCCGCACCGGCGACCGTATAACGAAGCGCGATGCCATCTTTCTCCAGCTGAATCGCGGAGAATCGCCCGTGGTCACGAGGCAGCGGTCCGCGTCCCGGTTCTTCAACGCTTGGTTGCGGCTTGCGGCCATCGGTGAAGGCGACGGTTTCGTCGAGCTGCCAACCGGGGTAAACGCCGTTCCAGAGCACGACCTCGCCGTCGGGTTTGGGGAGCAATTCCTGTCCGCCGCGAGTTTTGAAGTTTCCGGCTTCCTGGTAGGTGAGCGGTCCGAGGGCCTCGGGCGTGACGCCTTTCCCCTTCCAGACGGCGGCGACTCGCAGCAGTTCGGTGTCGAAGCAGACCCAGGTTTTTTCCCCGAGGTTCAAGAGCAGCCCGCGCGGCGTGACATTCATCGGGACCGACGTTGGATCGAGGTCACGAAGGTCTAGGCTCGTCGAGGTGAAGGGAAACTCTGGTTCCGTCCAGGGGGCATATTTGGGGCCATCCGCAAAGGCGCACACGAGGCAGCCGACGAGGCCGAGGAAAAATCCAGAGATGAGCTTCATTCGTTTTTCAGGTAGGCTAGAAGGTCGGCCATTTGCTCCTTGTTGATGCCGCCTTCCAGTCCAACGGGCATCAACGAAATGTCGAGACATTTCATTTCCTTGATTGCGGCCCGGGGAAGCACTTCCGTGAACCCGCCTGCCGCTTTGAGCGTCACTTCAGAAGCCGTTTCCGCTGCGATCAAACCCGTCAGGGAGCGACCGTCTTTGGTATCGATCTGGTAGGCCATCCAACGGGCCTCCACCATCCGGTTCGGATCGAGAATATCACTCAAGAGCGCCTCTTTTTCCTTGATGCGAACGTCGGCGATGGGCGGGCCGACTTCCGCTCCCTCGTTTTGCAACCGGTGGCAGGCGACGCAAACGGAGGCGAAGACTTGATGCCCTCGATCCGCACTTCCTTTGGTTTTCAGCACGTCCGCATACTGAGTAATCACGGCGGCGCGATCGGCGCTGGGGCTGCCGAAGAGCTTGACCGCCAGTTCGTGCAGCGGTTGCTTGGGCCGGAGGTATCTCCAGCGCGTTTCGGCATCGACGAACGCCTTGGGAATCTCGCCGCGCTCAATCCGCTCGAAAAAGCCGCGCACTGTGCTGCCATTTGCCGTGAGCAGCTTGACGACGTCCATCCGCGCGGCGGGGCCGAGTTTCGGCAGCAGTTCGTACAAGAGCGGGGCCGTCTTGTCTGCCGGGAACTTCTTGAGGAGCGCCATGGCGGCATCGGCGATTTCCTTGGGTTGTCCCTCCGCCAGCAAGGCGCGGACCACGGGCTCCGCCTTGTCCCAGGGACGTTGGCTGAGGAGGGAAATGCAGGCGAGGCGTTGGTCGAGCGGTGCGGTGGCCTCGGTCAGAAGCGCATCGGCTTGGGCCTGCAAGGCGGCGATCTCGGTTGCGGCCTCGGGATGCGGCTTGAGCGACTTGCCGGCCAGACCTTGAAGCAGGGCAGCCTTCCACCAGAGAAGTTGTCCCTTTTGCTGGTCGAGGACGCTCAAGGCGGTAGCGAATTCCTCTGGCGAACCGGCACAGGTTACGAGAGAGCGCACGAACGCTGCCTTGGCTTCGGTGTGGGTTCCGGCAAACTTCGGATCCCGCAGAAGCGCAGCCAGGATGCGGCCAGCTTGGCTTCCGGTGGAACTCAACACGGCCCGGTGCATCCAGACGTCCTCGTAGTCTGGAGCAAGGGCCTTGAGGCAAGCCGCACACACGGTGTCGTCGTTGTAACCGAACCGTCCGAGTTGGATCACGGCGGCGAAGCGGATTCGAGCGTTCGCGTGCCCGGCGGCGGCCGAAATCGCATCCATCATGCCCATGGTGCTGACGCCGTTCCAGTTGAGGAGATCGAATTCACTGGAAGCCAGATTCGGGGAGGCCAGCTCCGTTTGTCCGGTTTCAAAGAGGAGGCGACGCGCCGTCTCGACTTGCCAGGCGTTGGGATGCCAAAGCCACTTGGCGACTTCGCCTGGATGCGCCGAAGCACCCTGAATTTGCCGTGGTCGGGAACCTTTGGGGACGATTCGCCAGATGCGGCCTTCGTGTTCTCCGGCGCGCAGATCGTGAGTTTTGGCGAACTCCTCGGGGAAGAAGCGGGCGTGATCAATATAGCGGCGGTAGATATCACAGATATACATCGCGCCATCGGGGCCGGTGGTGACATTGACCGGCCGGCACCATTCATCCCGGCTGCGGAAAAACTCGCTGTGATCGCCCACTCGCGTGGCCTTGAGGCTGGCGCCGTTGGGTTCCACCCGGTAGCGAGTGACGAGCTGGCCCGTGGGATCGCAGACGAAGATCTGGTTGCGCAATTCGGGCATGAGATCGCCGCGATACACGCCCAATCCGCAAGCAGCCGTGTTCGTGCCCGCGTGGGCATCGGCAGTGGTGTGGGTCAATTGCAGGGGATAGACGCGGGTTTCCGGGCCGCTCGGAGCGATGTCTTCCCAACCTTGGGCGATGCCCGCCAGAGGGTTGCGGGTGACGGCCGGCTGAGGCATGACCGCGAACATCACGGGGCTGCGATTGGAACAGAAGAAATGATGGCCGAAGTCATCGAAGCAGCCGCCATACTGGCCAAAGCCCGCGGACGGCTCCAAGGTGCCGGTGGTGGGATCCCAGCGGAGATTGCTGCGGGCGAAGTTCTGTTTTTGCTCCGGCGAGCCGGCCGGATAGATCTCCTTGGTATCCAAGCCGTTGTTAAAATAGACCCGGTTATCTAGTCCCCAGCGCGGCGCGGAGACTTGGAGTTGGGAGTGATTGGGATTGAAGCCTTGGATCAGCGGTTTGCGCTCATCGGCGATCCCATCCCCATTCGTGTCTCGCAGATACAAGATGTCCGTGCGTGTCGTGGCGATCAGTCCATCGCGATAGGGCAACAAGCCTTGGACGTGGTCCATCTCTGCCGCAAAGGTGATGGCGCGGTCGTAACGGCCGTCCTGATTCTCATCGATCAGCTGTTGGATTCTGGAGAGCGGAGCTTTCCCCGGTCCGGCACCCAGTGGATAATCGATCATATCGGCCACATAGCAGCGCCCCTTGGCGTCCCAGATCATTTCCACGGGATCGCGAACGAGTGGTTCGGCGGCCACCAGTTGAGCCTCGTAAGGACCGTCGAGCTCGATCGCGGCGCGGGATGCTTCTACGGTCCACGCTGTTTCGCGGCTTGGCTTGACCGGGACCTCGGTGCCCCCGCTGGCGGAGACGGGATTCCACTTCTCTTGGAACGCCCCGAGCGGGTGGAGTTCGAAGCGACGGACCAGCATTTCCGCCCCTTCGGTTTGCAGGCAGATCTTGCCTTGGGCGGGCTGGCAATCGAACGCCTCGTTCACCAGCACGCCGTTGACGATGTATTGCAGCGTATCGCCCTTCGCGATGACCTCAAGCCGGGTCCATTCGTTGACACGGGACTCGACGTCCGCCCGGCCCCGGAACCCGGCTTCGTCTTTCCAATCGACATCGCGGTTTTGCCAATTGATGCGTCCGGTGGTGACGGTTTGGAGCGGTGCTCCGGGCGTCCAAATCTTCTCTTGGTCCCGGTCGAGCGTGAAGGCGCTGCGCACGCTGGTATCCAGGATTGTGCCGTCGGGGAGTTTCGGCGAGAGCACGAGGAGATCGCCGGTGCCGCCTTCGATGATTTGGGCTTCGATGCTGGCCATCCAGGTGTTCCCGTAGGTCCCATCCGCTCCGTGCGCGTGAACGAGAATGCCGTTGTCGCGTGCTTTGCCTTGCCGCGAGCCGAGGGTGGGGCCGGTGAATTTGTGTTCGATGACCAAGTGGTAATCCCGAAAATCCTGGTTCGTCCGGACGTAGCCGAAGCCCTTGCCGCTGATTTTGAGATCGCCGTCGGGGCTGAACGTCCAAATCCGCTCCGGCGGATCGTGGAGCGACATGGAGGGGTTTAGGTGGTGGCTGACCTGGCCGGATTTCATGAGCGCCAGGAGATCGACTTTGGTCGTGGGCGTTTCGGCGGGGGTGGCGCGACCAGTTGGCGGACAGGCGATGATCAAGACCAAAGCGGCAGCGAAGACGGAAAAATTCGGGGTGGTCATGGGGGCAACCGGGAACAAAACGCGGCTTTCCGAGCACGGAGCCGGAGTCTGAAATCGATCATTTCGCAATGATCGCTTGATCCACAAACCGCTCGCGCGATGGGGCAACCGCGCTCACAGTGGCGGCCATGTCGTTGGCCGAGGAACAATTGCTCGTCGATTGCGCGAATCTGACCATCATTTTCATGGGGGTTGGGCTCCTCGCGGGGATGATTCTGCGGCGTTATCCGGATCTCGTGCCCGCAACCCCGGTGGGCCGCGTGCCGGTGACGGAGTTTGCCTTGCCGGAATTGACGATCGCCGTGGGGATGATGTTTCTGCTCTATTTTGTGGTCCGGCATCCCGGGCCATTGCGGCCGTTGAGCAATTCCGTGTTTCTCGGGCTGGGATTGGCGAGTTACTTCGTGTCGCGGCGTTGCGATCTGGTGGAGTTGTTTGGGCTGCAGCCGGCGGACACGCGTCGCTTGGGCCGCCAAACCGCCGTGGCCATGGTGGGGATCACGGTGGTGACGATGGCGATTCACCAAGGTTGGATGCTGTGGCTGACGAACCTCGTCGGCAAGCCCGAGTTGCAAGACAAGGTCAAAGAGCTCTTGGAAACCAAGGATTGGGTCGCGCGGATCGGCTTTTTCTTGAGTGCCTGCGTGCTGGCTCCGGTGAGTGAGGAAGTGGTGTTCCGTGGTTTTCTTTACCCGGCGTTGAAGCGCTATTCGCAGCCATGGATCGCGGCGACGGCAGTGGCGGGGATTTTTGCGGTGATTCACCTGAGCCTGAGTGCGTTGCTGCCGCTTTTCGTCATGGCGCTGCTGCTCACGCTTGCCTACGAGTGGACCGGTTCGCTTTGGGTGCCGATCCTCGTTCATGCGGGCTTTAATCTGACGAATATTGTCATCACGCTTTGCTCCTGAGGATGGCTCACGGCACAGACGGCACACTTCGTGACTTGGGCGAAGACGCGGTGGTCGAGCGATTGTGCGCGGCCTTGCCGGGGGCGCCGGGTTTGATTGTGGGGCCGGGCGATGATTGCGCGGTGGTGCGGACGCCGATTCCCGGGACGTGGCGTTTGCTGAAGACGGATTGCGTCGTGGAAGGCGTCCATTTCCTCTCCAGCACCGAGCCGGAGCGAGTCGGTTGGAAGGCGGCGGCCCGGGCGGTCAGCGATTTCGCGGCGATGGGCGGGGGGCAGCCAGAAGAGGCATTGATCACCTTAATCGCCCCGCCGGAGCGGCCGGTGGCATGGGCGGAAGGGCTTTACGCGGGGTTGCGGCAGTGTGCGGAGCGCTTTGGGTTTGTCATCGCCGGGGGCGAAACGTCGCGACCGCCCGCAGGCTGCAATGGGGCGATCGTCTCCGTTGCCTTGTCCGGCAGCATCGCGGAGAATGCTTGCCGGTTCCGTTCCGGGGCGCGTCCTGGGGATGGTATTTGGGTGACGGGGCGGTTGGGTGGATCGTTTGCGTCCGGAAAACACCTCGACTTCGTGCCGCGATTGGCGGAAGCGCGCTGGCTGGTGGAACATGGCGCCGTGAATGCGATGATGGATTTGAGCGATGGAATCGCCCGGGATCTCCCGAGGATGGCGGCGCGAAGCGGAGTCGGGTTCCGCTTGGACGAGGCGGCGATTCCGCGCAGCCCGGGCGCCACGGTGGCCGAGGCGTTGGGGGACGGAGAAGATTACGAACTACTCTTGGCGGTGACTGGGGAGTTGAACGAGCGGCAGGTGGCGGAGTGGGCCCGGGCGTTTCCGGGGCTGGAGTTGACGCGGATCGGTGAGTTTCTTCCGGCCGGAGAAGGCGAGCAAGCCGGGAGGGGTGGGTGGGATCCTTTTCAAAGCCATGCAGCGGATCATTGAATCAATCGCGGAGATGGATGCCTTGGGCGCGGAGATCGCCGCTGGGCTGAGGGGGGGCGACGTGGTTGCGTTGACCGGGGATTTAGGGGCCGGAAAAACCCATCTCTGCAAAGCCATCGTCAGCGGCCTCGGCGGCTGGGACAGCGTCACGAGTCCGACGTTTACTTTGGTGCATGAGTATGCGTCCGGGCGGCTGCCGGTCTCTCATTTTGACTTTTACCGGGCGGAGCGGCTGGAGGAAATCGTCGCCTTGGGGTGGGATGAATACCTCGACCGTGGCGATGTCATCCTCGTGGAATGGGCGGATAAGTTTCCCGGGCTTTTTCCGGCGGAAACACGCTGGCTCAAATTGGAGGTGGATGGACCGGCGCGGCGGATCGTAAGCATGGAGGAGTCCTCATGATTTTGGCCATTGAAAGTTCCACGCCGCACGCCAGTCTGGCCCTGCTGGATCCGGCCTCAGGTGAGGTGAAGCTGGAACGCGCGTTTTCCTCGGACCGAGCCCACAATTCCGTCATCTTCAGTCCGTTGCGGGAGGTGCTCGAAGCGCTTGGTGAGCAGCCCTTGTCCGGGATTGTGCTGGGAACCGGGCCGGGTTCGTATAGCGGGATCCGGGTTGGCATCGCGGTGGCTGCCGCGTTGGGCCTGGCGCGGTCTTGTCCGGTGATCGGCCTGCCATCGATCGTCGCCCTGGCCCGGGACGCGTTGGTGGTGGGGGATGCGCGCCGGCAAAGCTTCTACACCGCCGAGGTGCGTGGGCATCGGTTGATCGGGGAGCCGGAACTTGGGGCGGCGGATCCTTTTTTGTCGCGGATCGCGGCCGCGGATCTGCCAGTCTTCACCACGGACGCCGTCGCGCCGGCCGGCAGCAACGCCCGGGTAGTCACGCCTCAGGCCGCGGACTTGGCTCGCTTGGCGGCGGGGCTTTCGCCGGAGGATTGGCGGGAGATGGCGTCGGTTCCGCTCGAACCGCTCTACCTTCGGGCGCCCTACATCACCACCCCCAACCCGCTTCCTCGCGGTGCCCGGACCTCCGCTGCATCGGCCTCCTGAACGGCCGGATTGGTGGTGCCTGCCAAACTGGCTTGGCTTGGATTCCCCGGCGGTGGCGCTGGCTTGGACTTGGGCGGCGGGGCGTGCGGTGGGGCAGGAGCTTCCGGCAGGAGTGGCCGTTGGATTATTCCTGTTCGTCTGGAGCATCTACCTCGCGGACCGGCTGATCGACGTCGCCCGGTGTCCGGACTGGGGGGCGGTTCCGGAGCGGTTGCGTTTTGGGAGGCGGTACCGGACTTGGTTTCGCGGAGCGCTCTGGATGAGTTTGGCGGGCACGGCGTGGTTGGCGGTGGGGCTTCCAGGTGAAATCTTGCTTCGCGTGGCGATCACGGCGCCGGGCGTGCTGATCTACTTTGCGCTCTTCGTACAGCCGGTGTTTGGGCGCAAGCTGCTGGGGAAAGAGTTCGCGATCGGCTTCTTCTGCACGTTGCCGATTTGGGTGGCCTACGGTTGGCTGCGGGAATTCTCCGTTCTCTTGCCGTTCTACGCCGGGCTGATCAGCTGCAATTGCTTGGTCATTGCCTCGCGGGAACAGGACCTGGACCGGCGCGTGGACCCAGGAGCGGCAACGGCGTGGTGGCCGTCTTTGGATCGTGACGTGACGCGTCTTCTTCTTGTCCTTCTCGCCCTACTCGCGGCGATGGCCCTCGCAAGGAGCCTCCCCGGCTATGACGACGGCACCCGTGTTTTCCTTGGAGCGCAAGGCATCTCGGCGGTGGCGTTGTTGGTGCTCCACACTCGAGCCATGCAACTGAGCGCGGAACGAGTTCGTTCTCTCGCGGATCTCTGCCTTCTGGTGCCCGTTCTTCTTTTCAGTCAACCGGGACAACCATCAACCAAGCACCTCCGCAACCACGCGTGCTGGTTCGACACCGGTAAGGCGGAAGTCCAACCCTTGGCTGCGGAAGGTGAAGCGCTCGTGGTCAATTCCGAGTAAGTGCATCACCGTGGCGTGCAGGTCGCGGACATGGACCGGGTTTTCGGCCACGTTGTAACTGAAATCGTCGGTGGCTCCGTAGGTGATACCAGGCTTCACGCCGCCGCCCGCGAGCCACATGGTGAAGCAGCGCGGATGGTGGTCGCGTCCAGCTTCCGGGCTGTCCCATTTTCCTTGTCCCGCCACGCCGCGCCCGAATTCGCCGCCCCAGATCACCAAGGTCTCGTCGAGCAAGCCGCGTAGTCTGAGATCTTTGATGAGAGCGGCGCTGGGTTGATCGGTATCCCGGCAACGGGCGGTGCACCAACTTGGGAGGCGGCTGTGGTGATCCCAATCCGGATGGAACAACTGGATAAAGCGAACTCCGCGTTCCGCCAAACGGCGTGCCAGAATGCAATTCGCCGCATAGCTGCCCGCGCGGCGCGAGTCGGGTCCGTAGAGCTCGAAGACGTGTTCCGGCTCATCGCTGAGATCGGTCAGTTCCGGGACACTGGCCTGCATGCGATAGGCCATTTCATATTGGCGGATGCGGGTGGTGATTTCCGGGTCCTGGGTCTTGTCATAGCGCAGCTGATTGAGCTCCGCCAAGCCATCGAGCATCTGCCGCCGCAACGGGCGCGGAAGGCCCTCGGGATCGTTGAGATAAAGGACCGGATCTTTGGAATTGCGCAGCTTGACGCCTTGATAGCGGGACGGCAGAAAGCCGCTGCCCCAATAGTGATCATAGAGCGGCTGATCGCTGGGCCGTTGCATCTTCGAGATTAAGACAAGATAGTCCGGCAAATCTCGATTGACGCTCCCCAGCCCGTAACTGATCCAGGCTCCCATGCTCGGCCGGCCGGGCAACTGATGCCCGGTCAGGAACTGCGTCATGGCGGGCGCGTGGTTGATCTGATCCGTGGTCATCGACTTGATGAAACAGAGATCGTCCGCCACTTCCCGGAGATGCGGCAACCACTCGCTGATCGTCGCGCCGCTCTCTCCGCATCGCGCGAACTTCGTCAGCCCAGGCAAGACGAGCTGTTTCTGGTTTGCCGTCATCGTCGTGAGGCGCTGGCCTTGCCGGACCGATTCCGGAAGCTCTTTTCCGGCCCATTCCATGAGGCCCGGTTTATGATCAAAGAGTTCCAATTGCGATGGGCCGCCGGACTGCGTCAGAAAGATGACGCGCTTTGCTTTTGGCGCCAGATGCGGCAAATTCGGCAGGCCGATTCTCTCTTCTTCTCCGAGTGCCTGCAAACACATCGCCCCGAGAGAGACGCCAGTGCAGCGGCCGAGAAAGAAGCGACGCGTGGTATGCAGGGGATCGTTCATATGCAAATCGGAATTCTTGGGGATTCCGCTACGAAGTCTCTAATCTAGTAGCGGAATGCCCAAGCATTCCGCACTTTTGGGACTGTCGGTTGCATTCATCTCAGGCTTCGCGATGGAGCTTGTAGGGATACACGTTGCCGCTATTCCATTGGCAAACATAGAGATCTCCATCGCGATCGATGCAGACGTCGTGACAGTTGTGGAAGACGGGATCGGATTGCAGGAGCACGCGGAGGCTACTGTCTTCGTATTGCGGCGCATAGGCTCCGGGGGCGGAAATCACCCGGTCCGTGGCGTCGAGCATGACGACGAAGCCGCGTCCTTGCCACATGCGATAGTCGTTCGGTTTCGCGCCGAAGCAGACTCCGGAATAGAGGTGCTCGCCGTGAATCACGGGCCTGCTGACATAGGCTCCGGGAAGATAAACGCCCCGAACGTGGGTGCCGTCGAGGCGGAACCAGTTAAATTCATTGCGGACGCGCTCGGTGACCACCAATAATGGTTCGCCGCTCCGGGTGTCAATGGCCACACCGTGGGCCTGCATAAAACGGCTCGGGTTGACCGGTTGGGTGCTGCGGCCGCCGAATTTGCTGAGAAACTTGCCGTCCTTGTCGAAGCGCAAGACATATTGCGAGCCGTAGCCATCGGCGACGTAGAGATCGCCATTGGGGGCCACGGCGGCTTCAGTCGGGCTATATGTCTCGTTCGGCTTGTAAACTCCTTCTTTGACCGGGTGCGGCAATTCGAGAACGATTTGCCCATCCAACGTGGTTTTCACGACGCGTCCGCCATTGTCGCAAATATAGAGGTGCTCGCCGGCAAACGTAAGGCCGTGGGCGGCGCCCAGTTTTAGCGTCCACGTCCCCAGCAAAGCGCCCTGGGTGTCGTAGATGAGAATATTATTTTGCGGATGATTCGTGAGGAGAAAGAGGCGGCCATCCGGGACTTGCACCATTTCGTGGCAATCTTTGACGGGCGTTTTCCCGGGATCCGCTTGGCTCCAGAGTTTGTCGACGCGATACCGGTGGGAGCCGTGGCCGACGATGGAGCCGTGGAATTCGGGAGCGGTTTTCGCCTGCGTCCGGAGAAACGGAGCCGCCACGGCGGCGGTGAGGAGAGCGCGGCGAGAGATCAGGGGAGTGGCGGGTGGCAGGCTCATTCGTGAGTGATGGCTTCGTCCAGATTGAGGACCAGATTGGCGACGAACTTGAGGGACGCGAGGTCCGGAGAACCCTCCCCAGTGACGAACGCGGCGGCGTCATCGGGATGCGATTCATAATGCTGTCGAGCTGCTTCGCGTTGCGCCTCGATCACCTGGCGTTCGGCGGTTTCTGGAGCCCGGGTGAGCACGCGTTGGAAGATCAGGCCCAGCGGATCGGAATCGGCGGCGGCCAATTTCGCGAGCGCCAGGGAGGCATCCTGGATCGTTTGATCGTTGAGCAAGGTGAGGGCTTGCAACGGCGTATTCGTCCGCGTCATGGCGACTTCGCATGAGCGGCGTTGCGCGCTGTCAAAGAGGAACGTCGGAGCGATGCTGCGCCGCCAAAACGCATAGAGGCTGCGCCGATGCTGAGCCGGGCCCTGACTCGGTTCATAGGTGAAGCGGCCCATGAAGATCTCTTCCCAGACGCCCGCGGGTTGGTGGGGCCGGACCGGCGGGCCGCCGAGCGCGGGATTGAGTAACCCAGAACTCGCCAAGGCGGCGTCGCGAATCATCCAGGCGGGCAGGCGGAAGCGCGGGCCGCGAGCCAAGAGCAGATTGGCGGGATCCGCGGTGTTCGATCGATCCGAACTCTGCTGATAGGTCTCGCTGGTCACGATGGTCCGGATCAGGTGCTTTACGTCCCAGCCGTGCTCCATGAAATCCACGGCCAACCAGTCGAGCAATTCGGGGTGGGTCGGCAGTTGCCCTTGCAATCCGAAGTCGTCCGGGGTCCGCACCAGGCCCGCGCCGAACAACATTTGCCAAACGTGATTCACGAAGACCCGGGCAGTGAGCGGATTGTCCCTCGACGTGATCCACTTCGCCAAGCCCATCCGGTCTCGCTTCAAGGCCTCCGGCCACGGGGCGATCGCCGGTGGCACGTCGCGCTGGACCACGGTCCCCTTTTTGTCCCAAACGCCCCGGACCAGGACGTGGGTTTCGCGCGGTTCCGGGCGCTCGGTCAGGACCATGACCTTGAGGGAGCCCGTCGCCGCCTTGGCTTCTTGCAGCTGGGCTTTGGCCCGCTCCAGAGAAACGCGCGCCGGGTGATACGGGGCGTAGTCCTCCAGGAACTGATCGAACAAGCGGCTCCGCTCCGTCACTCCTTTGGCGAGCTGCTCCAAGGGCGCCGGGGCCAACTCGCGCACCGCAGGGCCGGGTTGATCGGTGGCCAGGAGGCGGAACTTGGCGATGTTCGCATCCCCGTTGGTGGAGCGGTGCCGCAGCTCGAAAATGAGATCTTCGTCCGCAGCTAACACCAGCGGTTCCGTCAATGCGTAGAGCGCGGTGTGCGGTTGATCCTTGGGAAAACCCCTGGTTGTCCAGCCGTTGCGGGGATCGTCGTCGAGCGTCCCTTTGACATCGCCATATTCGCGCGCTTTGCCCTCGATTTTGGTGTCTGCGACCGCGCTTTTCACCGGGATATCGCGGATTTGGGATCCGGTGCGGGAACGAAGCTGAATCTTGATGTCGGTGAGGATGAATTCGCCGTCCTTGCCACGGGAGAGCACGCCGTCGGCCGGCAGAATCTCCAGTTTGAGCCCGGTGATGCGGGGGAGCGGGACGGGGCCGATGAGCCGGTAATCGTCTTGCTTGGGATTGGGACCGCTGGCGGTGATCACGCCGTCCGCGTCTTGGGTGAGGATGGTGCCTTCTTGAGATTCGACGTGGCCGTCCACTACGCGCCACGCTTGAAACCCGCTTCTCACCGCCTCCTGTTGCCCGGCCAGCCAAGTGGCAAACGGAGCTTCCGCATCGCGCCGCGCTTGAGCCTCTAACGGGGCGCGTTCGTCCACCAACCGTTGCGCCTCGTCGACGGCGCGTTGCGCCTTGGGCGATTGGTAGCTGAAATACGGTTTCGCGGCAGTTCCCGCGGCTCCGTCCTCGTCGATGCTATTGAAAAAGGCGTTGAGGCTGTAGTAGTCCGCCTGGGTGATCGGATCGAACTTGTGGGAGTGGCATTGGCAGCAGCCCAGCGTGAGACCGAGCCACGTCGTGCCCATGGTATTGACGCGGTCGAGCACATAATCGATGCGCGATTCCTCCTTGTCGCGCCCGCCTTCGCCATTGGTCATGTGATTGCGATGAAAACAGGTGGCGATCTTCTGCTCCGGCGTGGCATTGGGGATCAGGTCACCGGCGAACTGCTCCAGGGTGAATTGATCGAACGGTTTGTTGGCGTTGAAGGAGTCGACCACATAGTCGCGCCAAGGCCAATTCGTCCGGCCGGCATCGGACTGAAACCCATCGGTATCCGCATAACGCGCGGCATCGAGCCACCACATCGCCATCCGTTCTCCAAAATGCGGCGAAGCGAGGAGTTCATCCACCGACCGGGACGGGCCCACGGGGGGAAGGCCAATGAGATCGAAGGACAAACGGCGCCGCAAGGTGTGTTCCGGAGCGCGTGGGGACAGGCTCAAGCCTTCCTTGGCCAAACGGGTGTTCACGAAGAAGTCGACCGGATGCCCCACGACCGGCAGCTTCACCGGTGGTTCCAGGGACCAATGTTTGCCCCAAGTGGCGCCTTCCTCAATCCAGCGCTTCAAGAGAGCGACTTGATCAGCCGGTAACGCCGGTTTGTGCGATTTCGGCGGCGGCATGACCTCTTCTGGATCATCGCTTTCGATCCGCGCCAAGAACTCGCCAGAGTGAATCGCGTTGATCGCTCCTTCGCGGGTATCCAGGCGCAGATCCGCCTTGCGATGCGCTTCATCCTGGCCGTGGCAAGAGAGGCAGTTCTCCGAAAGCAGCGGGAGAACGTCCCGCGAGAACCGGATCGATTCGGCGGAAACGACGGAGAGCAGGGTGAGAGTGAGGAACGTTGTGGTCCGGGAAATGGACATTCTGAAGACGGGGAAAATGCAGGAGCCGGAGTGTTCCTGCCGCCTTGATTCAACCCTGAGGGCAGACCAATTCTTTCGGTGAACCGTGAAAAAGCTCGATGGTCCCGTGGTTTGAGGGACTTCACTCGCGTTTGGTCATTTCTTTCCACCAGATTTCGATGCGATCACCTGTCGTGCTGGTGGCGACTGCTTCCTGGCCGGGCAACGGTTGACCGCTCCGCGCCGCCTCGTAGCAGGAGCGGAGGTACTGAAAATTCACCCAGAAATCGGGCATTGGTTCGCCGGGCGCACTCCAAGTGTCGGTCCGGATCAGGGAAAGCAGGCCAGAAGCTTCCATTTCTTCCCACAACTCGCCGGGAAACGAGATCACCTCGAAAATTGGCTCAAACTCGACGTACCCGAGCCGCACCATGACGCCGAGGTACTCATAATGCCGCCCAGCGTCGGCGAGCCCGGGGATGCCATAGTAGGCGGTCTTGCCGGTGGGGAAGGCAGAGTTCAGCCCGCCGTTGGCTCGAATCCGCTTGAGCTCAGAAACCGCTTTCTCGACATTTTCGCGCTCTACCCGATCGTGTTGAATAATGCCATCCAGGGCGGGGAAGGCGGTGAGCCGAAGCAGCGCTTGCGTCTTTTGCTCCTCCAGGCGAGCCTTCTCGGTTTGATCAAAAATCCCCCAAACGGCGGGAATGACTCCTACCGTGGCTAAGATCTGGGAAAGATAGGAGAGTTTGGCGAGTTTCATCGGGGGGAGCGCGTGGATGGATGGCGGACGAATCTTAGAGCAGGAATCGTCGAGACTCACGCGGATACGCGAAGGACGCACTCTTTCGCTGGCGCAGCAGCGTTCTTCCCAGGGCACCAGCGGGCCCTATTCAATCAATCCGCTGGCAAGAACCAGAGGCGATGGTGTCGGCGCGGTGTATCGTCAACGGGGGACGTCCTCGCGGATTGAAGGCACAGTTCCCGTCACGGCATGATGATGGAGACGTATCCAGACTCGCCAAGCCCGTTTTTGACCTTTGGGGAGACGGTCAGGAAGTAGCCGAAGATGCCAGCGTTCCCGCCTCTTTGAAGGGTGGTGGCGATGAATTTGGTGACCTTGCCGTCGCCATTGTGGGTGAAGGTGCCGCTGAGCTCACCGGTGGCGCGCAGGTAAGATAGGGTGTAGGAGCGGTCCAGGGGGTTGCTCTTCAGAACCGTGTTGCCCGGCGTAAAGGTGATGTTCTTTCCGAACGTAGTCAGCTTTCCTTGCTCAAAGATAATCGTCGTGGCGACACCGGATTGGGGGAACGAAACGGAGGGAACGTACTTGGTGCCGAAGATGCTGAAGCGGAGGCCATCGGCCCAGCCAGAGGGATAGTACTGAGAAGAGAGGACCTGAGGGCGGAACCAGAGCGGGCTGGAAATGTCCAAGTCTGAATCAGGCAACGTGGTGTCCAGGGTCACCCAGGAAGTGAAGCAGCCGCCGCCTTTGTAGAGGGAAGAATAAAGCGGGAACCGCCAATCCTTGGACAGCAGGGCGGAGCCGGTAGCGGACGAACCATCGGCGAGGGAAAGCGTCCAGGACGCTTTGCCCTCCGGGGTGACGATGAGCCGGCCAACGGAACTTCCCTGCGGATACGTGTCGATGGGGCGGGTATTTAAGAAGCTGTCGGCCGAGGTGATGACGTTGTAACGCTGACCTTTGGCAGTCGTGCCTGCAAGGATCGCGGGAACGGGGCTTATGGCGGAGAACGCAGCCCGGTAGCCCGTGAAGGTTGAAGCTGCCAGGACGTTGCCGGGCAAGGTCTGAGTCACGGAGCCCGACAGGGACTGAGCGCCGCCTCCCATGTCCACGGCCAAGCTAAGCACCAGGGGCGGGCGCCGCTTGCGCGCTAGGCGGATGCTGTGCGCGCGTGTTTTTCCAAAGCGAGCCGTCCCATCGTGGTGGAATACTCCAGAAAAAGGCAGGTTGCTGCCATCGATCAATATCCGGCCGCTGAAGGCACCGGTGGTTGTGATCTTCGCGCTGAGCGCTCCGGTGGTGACGTTTCCTGCTGGGACGGCGGACGTGCCCGAATCCACCCGCACCAATCCCTGATAAACTCCGGTGATCGCGGGAACAAAAGGATTTGGCATGAAGTTCGCCTGGAGTTCCAAACCTTCCCGCATGGTAAAGGTGAGCACGGGCACTTCCTGGGCGGCGGTGGTCACTCCGGTGCCCGTGAAGTCATTCGCGGTCCATCCTTGGAAAATGAACCCTGGCTTGGGCTTGGCGGAAATGGTGTAGCGAATACCCACGGAACGGCTGGTGCTCCCGGAGAATGCAGTCTGAACCGTGCCTCCATTCGGAGAACCTCCTGGCGTGACCGTCAGGTTGCGGACCACGCGGTAGTCAATCGTGCGCCGCGCCGCGACGGAGCGGTTGCCCTGAAAATCGATGCTGGCAGCCGCGATTTGATTGAGCCCCGGCACCAAAGACAAGGTTTGGCTCCAAGTGCCGGTGCGGAGATCCCCCGAGAGGACGAGTGAGAGGTTGGGTGGGACGGCGCCATTTTGCGTCAGGGCGACGTCAGCAACGCCTTTGTCATCCCGAGCGGTGCCGGTTACGGCGATCACGGGCCCCGCGGATTCTAGGATGATGGTGTCTTTTCTGGGAGACGAAATCGCCAGCGTGGGGCGGATCCGGTCAAAAGCGTCGAGAATGAACACGCGGGCTTGAGCCGGGCTGGTCAGGGCGGATCCGTTCGTGGGATTTTCCAGGGTGATGGTGAAGAATTCATGGCCTTCACGTTTGGCGGGATCGGAGACTGGTGTGAAAGGCGCGGTAGCGGTGGATTCGCCATGGCGGAAGACGACGGTAGCTCCGGCGAGAGGCGCAAAATCGTCGGTGCTAGTGGTGCCCAAGGTGATTTGAATGCTGGCTTGAACGGTGCCGCGCTTCCCGCCGGTTCGCCGCACTTGAATCGTTTGGGTTCCCCCTGCCTCCGTGAGCAGTGCGGTGGTGTCGGCAAACGCAATGTCACCTGGTTGGTTCTCCGCCAGAACGTCCGCCTCCACCGCACCGATGTCCGCGATGGCACCGGCCACGCCATCGCCGTCAATGGGCAGGGAAGCGCCGCGTTGATCCGTCGAGAAGAGCGGAGAGGCGTCCCCGGAATCGATCGCCGGAGAGCCGGGCAGCGGGACACGAGTCTGGGTGGGACCGCCGTAGTCGCCAAGAGCGGTGATCTGAGGATCGGAGATTCCGGAGACGTCGCCCGTTTGGCCGAAGTTCGCGATGGCGTTGCCAGAGCCAACGAGGTTGGAGCCGAGACTCTGGAAGCTGTTGGTGGACAACCCAACGAAGCTTACGTCGCTGGATCCGTTGCCAGCCAGGATGCAATTGCGGCAAACGGTCAGCGTGTTGGTGTCTCCAAAACTGGCCACGCCTCCGCCATCGTCCGCGGTCAACGCATTGTTTCCGGAGATCGTGCAATACGTGAGTTCGGTGCGCCCGTCGAAGTTATAGATCGCTCCACCGCGCCCCGAAGCCGACGTTGAGTTTCCGGAAAAGGTGGACTGCTCCAGCTTCGTAATCGCGTCGCCGCTCGGATTCGATCGGGTCCAGATGGCTCCTCCTCCACCCTTGGACGAGTTCCCCGAAAAGGTCGACCGGCGGACCGTGAGGGTGCCAAACCGGCTATAGATGGCCCCGCCCCGGCCCAACGTATCCAGGTTGGCCGAGTTATTGAAGAATTGGCAAGAATCCAAGATGAGGGTTCCCTGATTGGCGATGGATCCCCCTGAGCCGTCTTCATAGGTCCCCCGCCCGCCGCCTCCACGGAAGGTGATGCCCCGGATTTCCACGCCACTCGCACTCAGGCTGACATGCAGGTGCCGGTTCGTGGTCCCAGCTAACACGGTAAATCCCGGAGCGCCGCTCGCGTCGATGGTGATCGGCCTCGAGATCACGATTTCCTGGCTGATCTGAATCGTCGACGCACTCAGCGCGGGGGAAATCGTCAGCGTTTGCCCTGGGGCGGCGCCCCGGATTTGGTGGCGCAGGGAGGCGGGTCCGGTATCGGCCGTGCCGGTGACCACGGTGGCGACCTCCACGGCGCCGATGTCGAGGATGGCGCCCTCCTGGGCATAGGCATCGGCGACTCGGGGGAACGAACGTTGATCGATCAACGCAGCGGATGAGGAGGCGCCACCAGCGGGGTCGATGGCTGGTGAGCCGGGGAGAGGTGGACGGGTTAGAGTGAGTCCCCCGTAATCCGCCAGCGACGCAAGGAGGGGATCGCCATTGAGAGCAGCAGGACCACTTTGGGTGCCGCCGCCCGTGAGCGACAGCAACTGCACGATATTCAGGCCGGCGCGGACCCATTGGGAGCCGGATCCATTGACCAGCATGTCCATTGCCGGGAATCCCGAGTCTCCGGCGATGATGCAGTTGGTCGTGGTGGTGGTGGCATCCTGGATCATCACCGCGGCGCCATTCGTCGAGGTATTCGCAGTGATGGTGCAGTTGGTCAAGCTGCAGGTTGCGCTGCTAGAGATGGCCCCGGCGAGACCTGCGTTGGAACTGTTTCCGGACAGCGTGCAGTTCGTCAGCTGCAAGTTTCCCAAGGAGTGAATGGCTCCAGCGTCGCTTCCCTCATTGTCATAAAGCGCGCAACGGCTTACGGTGGTGGTTCCAAGGTTTAGAACGGCGCCGGGCCCGGACATGTGGCGCCCTTTGGTAAGGTTCACGTCAAAGAGATTCAAGGTCGCTCCCTGCTCGACCCTAAATATGGTCACGGAGTTGCCCCCGGAAAGAGTGACTCCCGCGGAAATGGTTCCGCCATTCACCGTGACCGTGCCCGAGGTGACGATGATCGTCTCACTCAGGTTGATCGTCTGGCCGGCCAAGGACTCGGCAAACAAAATGGTATCTCCACCCGGTCCATTGTCTTCCGCGTCGAGGAAGGCCTGGCGCAAGGTGTCCGGGCCGTCGTTGGCGGTCGAGCTGACGAGGATGGTCGCGGCCTGTATAAGACCAGGCAGGAGGAACGCAACAGCAAACAGGGACTGGAAGCGCATGGGGAACGTGGGAAAGATTTCCTGGAAATCGCCACGACCTCCCTAGCTCTCCCCTCTCCGTCTAGGGGATGATAGGGTAAATGTCACCTACTATTTTCCTAGAATGCCTGCGGATGAATATCTTGCCTCAATGCTTGAGTCACGCTGCACTCGGGTGAGCAGACCAGGTCCGGTGCGTTCGGGATGATGCGCGAATCCCGGAGGACGCTGTTCATTGGGTGCTGGTGCGTGGATAAAGGATCACCCCCAGCGCTTCCAGAACCGGTTGCCGCCGCTGCCAGGCGGCCAGGGCGTCGCTGGGTTCAGTGGTAAGCCGTCGGCCGAGGCGCTCAAGGCCAGCCGCCAGCGTCGGTAGGGGATCGGCGTCAGGTTGGCTGTGCAGCGCCTGCTCCAGCAGGGCCTCGGGTAGCGAGAGGGCCACGGCGCTGCCGATGGATGCAACGGGCAGGAAGCTGTAGGGCCGGCCGCCCCGTTGCAGCGACAGCAGGACCTGGGTCACGCTGCGGCAGGTCTCGATGGCGGCGGCCCCGGCCTCGCCGCGGTCGAGACCAAGGCGGCCGCTGTGCAGCAGCAGGCTGAGCAGCTGGGCGAGGGCGCCCAGCGAAAGGTTGTGGCGATCGAGCAGCTCCCCGAAGGTCCCCACACCATCGGCGATGCTCGCTTCCACGCCAGCATAGAGCTCGGCAGTGGTGGTGATCTGTCCGAAGCTGCAGTTGAAAGTGTAGTTCTTTTGGGCGGGGGCATCAAGCAATCGCACCCGCAGGCCGGAGAAGGCTTCGTTGAGCTCAACGGTGGTGAGGGGATCGCGGCCGTGGCAGAAGAGATCGCGGCGAAAACTCTGGTTAATGGCCAGATCTTGGAGGGTTTCGCGTAGGGCTGGATCGGATTCGGCGCTGATCACATCCCGGATGGATGCCGGCAGCAGGCCGGCGAAGTTTTCTGGTAGGGAAGCGCTGGCCACGTAGCGCAGCTTGCAGCTGGCGGCGGCGGCGTGCAAAGTGTGCACGGGCAGGGGCTGCCAGCCTTCATTGAGGTATTCCTGAACCTGGTAAGCTCCATCTTGCTTGGCGAGACCCGCGAGCCGCTCGCGCAGGCCGGGCAGGTTGCGGGCCAGGGCACTGGGTTGCTCGTTGCTGCCGAGCAGGGCGGTGAGGGTGGCGGCAGCCGCAGACACGGCAGCGGCGGCACCGGCTGGGGTGGCCGCGCGACGGCGCGATTCGAGCCAGGCGAGCTGCTGCAGCGGCACGCCAGCCAGCCAACCGGGGGTGGTGTTGTAGGAGCAGTAAAAGAGGCCGCCGGGCCGTAGGGCATCGCTGGCGAGCTGCAGCAACGCCTGGCGGATTACTGGGGTGATCCAGGTAGCGATGCCATGGGCCACCACGTAGTGATGCATGCCGCGCAGCTGGGCGGGATCCGCGGCGAGGGCGAGAAAATCAGCCTCCTCGAAGCGGATGTTTGAGAGACCGAGGGCCTCGGCGAGGCGGCGGCTGTGGAGGATGTGATCGGGCTGGAAGTCGATGCCGGTGAACTGGCCTTCTGGGTGGGTGGCGGCCAGGAGGCAGAGGCCCAGGCCCATGCCGGAGCCGAGCTCGAGGTAGGCGAAGGGTTCGGCGCCATGACGCCGGGGCGAGGGCTGTCCCTTGAGCAGCGCCGCCAGATCCATCCAAGCGGGGGCCAGCTCGCGAAAGAAGCCGCAGGTGTATGTGCTGTCGGCGTGATAGCCGTGCTGCCAGGTCATGAGGCGGTGGGCGTTAGTGTTGGATGGCATCAGATTGTCAGGCGGGGTCGGAATCCGCCATCCTGACGACCATGCAAAATCAATCGGCCCCACGCTAGCGAATCGCGCACCACGATCAAGCTCGGAATCGACTCACCAGTCTCAGGAAAAGACTATCGATACAGTTTGCGCCAAGGCGAAGAAGGGCGTTTCCCGTAGGAGTGGCCGAATCCCGGCGGATGATTTGTCGATGCACAAGGGCAAGCTGAACTGCAAAGGAAAGGGGCGGCCAGGATGGCGCCGACTTGACGCCGCGGCCCCGTCGCCCTGCGCGAGTTTTCGGTTCATTGCCTCTTCGCCAGTGCCGCCGCTTGCGTCGTGGGGAGGCAAGTGGCTGGGCTCAGGCTAGTCTCCCCAATTAAACCTTTTCTTGTAAACCACATTCGGAACGGGCGGGGGCTGGGACGGGGCACTGGGGATGGGTGACCCAAGAGTCGAGTCTCTGTTGGCGTTGGGAGGGGGGGCGGGGAGGGCAGTAGGGGGTGGCTGGGAGGGGGTAGGGGAAGGAGAGGGGTTTTGAGGCAGGGCTGGAGCGATCGCGCGTTGGCGGCTGTAGAAGCCCCTTGGTTGTAGCAATCCAACGATCTGAGCTATCTCGGGGAAGGTCCACCGGCCTTCTCGATCCGCCTTGACGGGAATGGCGGCCTCCAACTGCTGGTTGTCCGCCCGGCGGGTGACCTCGAGAAAGAGGATGCACGAGTAAGGATAATCTGAAATGTCCGGGAGTTGCAGTTCCTTGACTCCTGCCAAGTCGAAGTGGTAGTCCGCCTTTACTTGCTCTTTCAGCGGTGCCGCAGCCCGCTCTAAGGATGCATACAGCTCGGGTTCTTCTAAGATGCGAAATGCTGAAGCCTTGGCATGTTCAAGTTCCTGGCTGACTGAGGCAAGCTTTCTCTTTATTTCGTCGTTTTCCTGCCGTAAGCCCGAATATTGGGACAGCGCCTCCTTCTGCTCGGCGGTAAGCCGGGATGAGAGGCTCTCTTCTTTGGCTTCGGTCAGTGCCTGCTGAGTTCTCTGCAATTCAGCGCGTAGTAACTGCAACTGGGGATCTTCCCTGAGGCAACTGCAAAGGGATAGGGCCAAGACGCACGAGGCTGCGACCCTGAATTCCATGACCAAGCCTGCAACTGTCATGACCGCATTATTCCGTCATGCCTGACATCGTCAACTGAAGATGGCCAAAACCGGGGAACAATCACAGAAGCCCCATCGGAAGGCTAGAGACGCATCCGATGGGGCGCAATGCTTTTCAAACTCGCCTCAGTTTGAGAACGTTGGCGGCTTGCGGACTGGTTCCTGGCTGCCGTAGTGCCCGTAGCTTCCCGAACTCGAGTTGATTGGGCTGCTCGCCTCGGCCTTGGAGGAGGAGCGGCTCGATCCGGAGCTGGGGGAGTAGCGGGTTGTGTTTACTTCCCGATACTCGAACTGGTAGGTGTTGCAGCCGGTCAGGATAAGTGCAGTTACAACCAGCGGTATGCCAATGATGGAGACATTTTTCATTTGAAATCAGTCGCGATAGCTAAGATTTAGGGTGTTATAGCCGTTTGGGGGCACCGCAATCGTTGCCTTGTGGCTCTTTTTCGAAGTGACGTATGCTACGGCGGTGTGCCCAGCGAGGGTTTTGGCCAGCTCGCACCGGTAGAATCCGGCGCCGTCAGTTGTGACGTAGGTGGTCTGTCCCCCGACGGCGACGGCGACTTGTGTGTAGCTCATGGCCTTGCCATTCTTGGTGACATGGCCACGAATTCCGCCCGCGTGCCCGAGGGCAGCAGTGGCGGCAAGCACGCAGAAGACAACGGAGATCGACCGTGCGAAGCTGCTAGATGCCAACGCAAATGGTGAGCCAGCGCTGAGTGAGGTCTTCATGGCGATCAATAGCTTGGCGAAAACGTCGCTGGTTTTCGGACGGGCTCAAGGTTTACCCCAGGATCGGCGGGAGGTTTCGGTTTGGAAGAGCGGTTGACCGTAGTGGTGGTCTCTTCGATCACTACCGTCTTTGTGGTTTTGCAGGCGGCCAAGCTGCCGATCGCGACGAGGGAGGCAGCGCAAAGAAGATGCTGGATGGATGTCTTCATAATACAGTTCGTTTGCAGTTACAGGGAAACACTTAAGGTTGCTTGATGGATTCTTGGTTGGCAGGGCGAGCCACTGGCTCCTCAGCGCCCGTAACGCCTCCGGGTTGGCTGGCACCTCCCATGGAGTGATGCGGGGTCTTGCCGCCGGTGTAATCCGCGCCTTCTCCGGTGAAGGAGTTTCCACGACGGCCAACAAAGGCAGCCCAGTGGGCCAGCCCATAGCTCGCGTTGGTTTTGGCCATGAAGATGTAGGCCTTCACATCGCCGGTGTATTGAGCGCGGAACTGCACCAACGCGTTCTTGTAGGAACGGCGGTCATCAATCACGAGAGATCCCACTTCGCTGTAAACGTAGCAATCAACGTCCGTGGCCGCGAAGTCGCCGGCGGCGATGATAATGTAGTCCATGCCTCGGACCACGGGAATTGTCAGCTCATAGGTTTGCCCTCGGCCGAGCATGGCGGCCTCGACCGGGAGAATATAAAACCCGCGGTCGCGGTATTTGGCAGCAATTTGATAAGCCGTTTCTTCGGCGTCTTCAGGGTCTGCGAAGGAGTTCGCGGTGAGGCACATAAGTGCGAAGGCGGTCCAGGCAAGTTTGGATGTGTTCATATTTGATTGGGTTAAAACTTTACATGATTCCCATGCTCTCCGTTCGACTAACGCGAAATTGCGCAATGACAAGAGAAAGTTTAAAAAAACACTGACAAGGGGTCGAGAATCTTTCGGCGATTTCATGGATCGATACTGGTCAGCATTACTTGCGGAGAGATAGACCTCAATTTGTCTGCGATTTTGTTGGGCACCGTGCCCAGTTTCGCATGAAGTCTGTGTGACCAAACTTGGGTCGCGAGCTCGCTTTTTGGGGCGGCTCAGGCTAGCTGCCGCTCTTTCGTAAACTTGAAAGAAGATTGCTTGCGGTTAGGGCTCTCGGAGCGCTTTCTCCTTCGCTCGATAGACCGGCTTCAGGAGATAGTCGGCCACCGTTCTTTTTCCGACCATGATATCGACTTCCGCGACCATCCCTGGGATGAGTTCCAAGCTTTTGCCGGTCCTCCGGTCTTGGCCAAGCGTATTGACGTGGGTGCGAACCTTGATGGGGTAGAACTCTTCTTTTTCCGGGCCGGCTACGGTATTGGCTCCGATGGTTTCCACGTCTCCATCCAATCCACCATAGATAGCGAAATCAAACGCCGTGAAGCGAACCAGTGCCTTGAGTCCAGACCGGAGGAACGCGATATCTTCAGGCCGGATTCGAGCTTCTACTAACAGGCTATCGCCGATCGGCACGAGCTCCATGATTGCTTCTCCGGATGCCACGACCCGGTCGGCCGTATCGATGAAAATGGCGTTCACCACGCCATCCACGGGGGAACGGATGAGCGATCGTTCCAGGCGATCTTCATCCGCGGTGATGACGTGTTCCAAGGCCGCCAGCCGTTCGCGCTCCTGATCGAGCAGCTCAAGCGCCGCCCTTCGGAAGTTTGTGTCCAAGACCTGAAGCTGACCTCGGAGCTGTTCCATCTCGCTCTCCATGGCGAAACGGTCGAGCAATGGGATTGCTCCTTCGCGCAAGCCTTGTTCAAGCGCCTGATAGCTTTTTTCGGAAAGCCGAAGCTTTTCCGCCAACACGGACCGCTGGGCCTGTTGGTCGGAGCAGCGTGCTTGAAAGAGTCGCTGTTCCGCGGAGACTAGCTCTGGATGGGAGCCGAGAAGATCGGAAGAGTAAGTGAGGACGTTCGATCCATTGCCTTCGGCTAGCAGTCTGACGACCCGCACTCGCAGTTGATCCCGGGTTGCTTGATTTTCGCGGAGCTTAGCGAGAAATTGGCGATCGTGAAGGCGGCCTAAGGACTGGCCACGGGTGACCCGCTCGCCTTCCTTTACGAACAATTCAGACAGAATGCCCCCTTCGAGACTTTGAATGACCTGCGTGGATGAGTCGGGGATGACCTTGCCTTGCCCTCGGACTACGGTATCGATCTCTGCCCAGCTTGCCCACCAAATGGAGACGGCCAGGGTGAGGCAGAGAAGCCATACGACTCCGATCCGGAAGACGCTGAGCCTCTTTTTTCCGGAATTCGCGCGTCGTCTCTGCACTCGTTCCTCTTGCTCGGCGGTCCGCTGTTCGTCGGCGAGCAAACGCAGTTCCGCCAAGATTTGATCTCCCTGGTCCGTCATGGCGTGCCGCTGTTTGCTGAGTTCCCCTCCAGGCCACCGCTGCGGAGCCGGGCGACGACTTCAGCGGTGGGGCCGTCCATGAGAACGCGCCCTTGATCGAGAAGAATGACCCTGTTGACCAACTGCAGGAGGGCTAGTTTGTGCGTCGATAACACCAGGGTTTTCTTAGGGTGGGATTGAAGAAAGCCCGTGATGGCTTGGCGGAAGCTGTTTTCACCGCTGAGGTCAAGGTGGGCGGTGGGTTCATCGGCCAGAAGAACGTCGGGATTGCGGAGCAGGGTTCTGGCCAGCATGACCGTCTGCCGTTGGCCTCCAGAAATCAGGACTCCTTGCTCGCCTACGGGAAGTTGCAGGCCTAGCGGGTGCCGGTTCGTCCATTGCAGCACCCCGGCCGCACCGGCTGCCTGAAGGAGAAGCTCATCATCTTGGCCTGCCAGGTGCTCATTCCCTAGGAGAATGTTTTCGCGGACGGTGCCAAAGAAAAGGGTGCCGTCTTGTGGGAGATAGCCGAGGCTGAGCCGGAGGAGGTCCGGATCGAGTTGCGCGGCGTCCACCCCGTCGATGAGCATCAGTCCCGAGCTCGGGGACAGTTGCCGTGACAAGATGCGCAAGAGTGTGCTTTTGCCCGAGCCGACTGCCCCAATGAGGCCGATCCGTTCGCCAGGAGCGATTCGAAGATCAAGCTCCCGGAGAGCAGCAATTGGCTGGCCTCGATAGGTAAACGACACCTGAGTCAGGCGAAGCTCTGGATAGCGCGGTCGCCGCCGTAGATGAGCGCGATCCTTTTCAGACGGAAGCTGCATGATGCCGCGGATTCCCTTGAGGGCGGCCAAAACTCCCTGCAACCTCAGAAGAAGGTTGGCTAATTGTCCGAGCGGAGCCATGCCGCGGCCAACGACCATCGAGCAGGCGATGACTGCTCCCATGCTCATGAGTCCCTCTGAAACGCGGTAAACGCTGGCGATGAGAACCGCGACACTGCAAAAATGCACGCAGAGAGCAGTAAAAGATCCGCCAAATAGGGATACCTGTTTGGCGCGCAGTTCCGTCGTGGCGGCTTTGTCGACGAGGTTGCGCATTTTTCGGCGCAAGGATGATGCGGCGTTGACAGCTTTGATACTTTCCAGCCCGTTTG
Organism: Akkermansia muciniphila; assembly: GCA_945883495.1. GTDB lineage: Bacteria > Verrucomicrobiota > Verrucomicrobiia > Verrucomicrobiales > DEV007 > V1-115. The sequence continues at coordinate 2,647 of CAMCXS010000069.1, read as the reverse complement.
CGGTCTCCGTCATGAGCGCTTGGCGATTGACGGTGTCGCCATGAGCCGTCCGCAACCAGCGCGCCAGCAAAGGCTGGCTAATGATCACCACGCCGAGAGCCAGGGCGGAGAAGGCCAGAGGGATGTATCCGATTGGACCTCCCAGCCAGAATACGAGGCCGAACATCAGCATCGAAAATGGAAAATCGACCAGAGCGATTACGGTCGAAGATGAGACGAATTCGCGAACGGCTTCGTAGCCTCGCGCGTGACCAGCGAAGCTTCCTGCGGAAGCCGGCCGCGCCCCCAGCTCCATGGAAACCGTATGGTCAAAAATTCGGTCCGATAACACGGAATCGACGCCTTTGCCGGCGATATCGACCAGTCCGCCGCGAAGGAGCCGAGTGAGGAATTCAATGGCGAAAACGGCGAAGATGCCGACGGCGAGAACCCACAGGGTTTCCAAGGCGGAGTTCGGAACCACGCGGTCGTAGACGTTCATGGTGAACAACGGCATGGCCAAGGCGAAACCGTTGATGAGGAGGGAGGCGGCCGCAATGTGACCCAGATTGCGGAAGAGCGGGCTGAGGGAAGCCCGGAGCCAGCTTGATCGCCGCGACGTTGTGTCTTCCAGATCGGAGGCGTGCCCGGGAGGGGAAATCTCCAAAGCGAGGGGCAGCACCGCGGTGAGCGAATCCAAAACTTGCGGCGGATCCGTGGGAAGCAGGGCGATGCTTTGCCCCTGTTGGTTCCAGACAATCATGGGGAGGCCCCGGCGTTGAGCGCGCCGCCACGCCCCCCGGGTCCAGCGGACAATCCTTGGGGAAAAGCCGTTTTTCGCAAACGTGGCGGCCCAATTTCTTGGACTGTCTGAATGAGGCAGAGGTGCTTCGAGTCCTAGCCAGATAGCGACTTTTTCAGCTCCGGTTCCGCCGCCGGCTTCCTTTTTCGGGATAGCTTCAGCCAGCGGCAGATCGGAAATGGATGAGAAGGTGCTCGGAGCGGAAGACGCGGGCATAGGAACCGGCAACGGCGCTGATCACACCACCGCAGGTGGAGTGTCCGCGGGTGCTGCCTCCACCAGCACCGGTTCAGGAGGAAGCGCGGCGTCCGCAACCACGGCTGGTTCCGTGGACGAGGACGCCGGGGCGTCGGGGGTGTTTGACGAGGAAACCGCCGTCAAATCCAAGGTGGCGTCCGCTGGTTCGAGAACCTCGGCGAAGGAGAGAAGCACGTCCGCGGCAGAAGTGGTGGATCCATCAAGATGGTGGACCGTGGCTTCACCCAGCACCAACACACCGTTCGCCGGGCTGGAGAGCTGACCATCGCTGATCAACGAAATGGAGGTGATGCCCAGTTGCTCCAACGATTGGAACTCCCCAAGTTCGCCGATTCCATCGCCATTGGCGTCTTGCCAAATGCCGAACTGGCTCCATTGATCGTCGAGAGCCGAAAGCAGGTCGTCCTGGTTGCTGTCGAAGGCGAGCCGCAAAGCTTCCAGGTCGGACTTTGCGCTAAGGGCATGGTCGGTGAAGACGATCTCCGACCTCTGGGAGATGATGCCGTCCCCTCCTAAGTCCAGAGCCAGGAAACCGTCGTCTGGACCAGCCCAGGCAACTCGCTCGGCCGCGCCGTCAGCGTCGATATCGAAGAGGGCGGAAGATTGGTCAAGACCAACGAATTCGACGCCGTCGCCATCGAGGTCGATGATGATGGGAAGCACGCCGCCGTCGTCGGTGCCGGTGATTTGGACCACGAAGTTCCGTGAGGTGATCCCGGTGTCACCGTCATTGATCTCGACGGTGTAGGTCAGGGTGAGGACCTGGCCGTCGGCGAGGTAATCGAAAGCGGTTGAGGGCGCGATGAAGGCCAAGTTCACGGATCCGGCGGAAGAGCCTGAGGTCTTGGTGACCGCGCCCGGGGTGATCAGGGCGATCAAATCTAGGGTGGGGGCCAGACCGGCCGTGACGCCAGTGGCGGCAGCGGCGGTGATCGTGGCGGTATGACCGGTGTCGGTGAGATCGACGTCCGTGAAGGTGACGGAGATATTGCTGGTCAGGGCGGATGTGTCGGTTTGCTCGATGAGATTGGTCTGGGCGATGGCCGCGATCTCCGGAGCATCATTGGTGCCGGTGATGGTGACGGTGATGAGCTGCTCGGTGCCGTCCACGGTGGTGACCGTGAACGTGTCGGTGGTGGAGCCGCCGACGTGGAGCGCCTGGACGGTGGGATTGGAATTGTCCAGGGTGTAGGTCCACACCCCGCCTGCCGTCATTTCGAAGGTGCCGAATTTGTTGTCGGTTGGCGCCCCGGCAGTCACCGCAGTGAAGGTGTCGGCGGGATTGTCCACATCGGAATTCGTGAGAGCGCCGGTGGCCGTGGGCGTGCCCGGAAGGGCGTTGAGAACCCCGCCCGCTTCCACGACCGTCCCGATCGTGGTTCCGGCGATGATCGCCGCATCGTTGGTCCCGGTGATGGTGACGGTGACGGTATCTGTAGCAGTGGCCTTTGCGTCATCCGTGATCGTGACTGTGTAGGTCAGAGTGATCGTCTCTGCTGCTGCCAAGAAATCGAGATCAAGGCCAGTGGCCGAGTAACTCCAGTTGGCCGAACCTGGGGCGGGCAGATCTGTCCCGGAGATAGAAAAGCCGGCTGCAAGGGCAGTGGC
>CAMCXS010000068.1 GCA_945883495.1 Akkermansia muciniphila | reverse complement strand
GTTCCGCCTCGGAGGTGGTCCGTTCCGCCTCGGAGGTGGTCCGTTCCGCCTCGGAGGTGGTCCGTTCCGCCTCGGAGGTGGTCCGTTCCGCCTCGGAGGTGGTCCGTTCCGCCTCGGAGGCGGTTCATTCCGCCTCGGAGGTGGTTCATTCCGCCTCGGAGGTGGGGGCGTTTGGCAGACGGCTGATTAGGGGAGAAGCCGGGACCTGGGAGAGTCTGCATACCCAAACCAGCGGAGTGGTGGCGCCTTGGATTGAGGCGGCGTTGCTGCAAGGAGAGATTGATGCAAAACTGCATCAATGCAATTCTGCATCAGGCTTGTCCTGACGGTCGGACCATAGGTCCAACTTACGAAGGACGGGTTTTGCAAGCTCTGAGCCCTTCAGGCTGGAGAACCTTGTTTCCCGCAACAGTGGTCGGTCGCTGTTCTGGCATCGTGCTCGTGCTCAGCGAAGCGGTGCTCGTAATCGCAATCGAAGTCAGCATCGCATCAATGGCCTCGATTACGAGCACGAGCACGAGCACGATAGCAGAAACGGCATTCTGGGGAATGCCGCTACGCCGTGGCCGCTTCCGCGCCGGTCTTGACCAACCGCACCGCCAGGAGAATGGCCTCAAAGAGGCTATTCGGACTGGCTCGGCCTTTCCAGGCGATGTCGAGCGCGGTGCCGTGATCGACTGAGGTGCGGATCTTGGGCAAGCCGAGAGTCACGTTGATGGCTTCGTCGAAAGCCAGCGCTTTGAGCGGAATCAGGCCTTGGTCGTGGTACATGCAGATGTAGGCATCGATGTCGCGACGGCGCTCGGGTAAGAAGGCGGTGTCGGGCGGCCAGGGTCCTTCGATGCGCCAGCCCTTGGCCTTTGCATCTTCGATGGCGGGAAGGATGAAACGCTCCTCTTCTTTTTCACCAAACAAGCCGTGTTCTCCGGCGTGCGGATTGAGGCCGCAGACGGCCAGCTTCGGCTCGCGCTCGCGGATCCGCGTCATCGCTTCGTGCGTGAGTTCGATGACATCACGAATCCTTTCCACACTGAGCAGCGCTGGCACTTGGCCGTAACCGACGTGCAAGGTGACGAAACTGCAGGTCATGAGCCCGCTGGTCATCATCATGCAATGCCGCGGCGCCCCCATCCGGTCCGCAAAGATCTCGGTGTGTCCGGGCAAGGTCACGCCGGCGGCGCTGAGGGCTTCCTTGTGGATCGGCCCCGTGGTGACGGCTTGGACCTGGCCGGCGAGCGCGGCGTCGATGGCGCGGGTGATGTATTCGTAACTCGCCTTGCCGGTTTGCGCGTTCACGGTGCCGGGAACGAGCTCATCCACTGGCATGGCGCCGATATCGACCACGGCGGGTTTCTCAAAGGTCTCGTGATGCTCGGTCCATTCGGCCCACGGGATGACATGCGTGGGAGGCTCCAAGCCGATGTGATCGGCGGCTTTCGCCAAGACCGCGGCATCGCCAAAGACGAAGGGATGGCACGCCAGGTAAATATCCGGATTGGTCAACGCCAGCAAGCACAGCTCCGGACCGATCCCAGCCGGATCACCCATGGTGATGGCAATCTTTGGCAACTCAGCCACGAGCGCCTCCTTTTGTTTGCGATGCCGGACTGGGGAAGAACGAACTCCACATCAAGAGGCCGGCGGCGACGCAAATGCACGAGTCCGCCACGTTGAACGACGGCCAGTGGTTCTGGCCGATGTAGAAGTCAAGGAAGTCGACCACATACCCGCGAGCCAGGCGATCCGTGACGTTTCCGAGGATCCCGCTAATGAGGAGAGCCGCCGCGATGTGGCTAATCACGCCGTCGAGCAATCCTTTGCGCCAGAGGTAACCGATGAATCCGATAGCCAGAGCGGCGATCGCCAAAAAGATGTAGTTGGACCACCAAGCGCCATTGCCCAAGCCAAACGCCATCCCCGTATTGTGAACCCGAACCAGGTTGAAGAATCCGGGGATCACCGCGATCCCGTCCGCGGCGCCAGTCATCCCGGGGAAATGGCTAGTGACCCAAGCCTTGGTGATTTGGTCGAGGATGTAGAGCGGAAGCGTGAGGTAGAGCAGATACTTCATGTCCGGGGAATTAGGCGGTCGCGCCGCAGGCTTCGACGACATCCGAGCAACGCTGGCAAAGTTGGTCAGGCCCCACGGGAAGCGAGCGGCGGCAGCGCGGACATTCCGGGTCCGGCGTGACCGTGACCTTGACCTGAGGCAGTACTTTAGAGCGCGACAGCTTGGCCTCGCAGCGGGATAGGCGCAAAAACTCGCACGCCTCTTCCGGCCGGTCGCGCAGCAATTCCAAGGCCGGATCGCCCTTGGCCAAGCCCAATGAAATGGCGGCGCGCTCATTCTTGTTGAACACACTGGCCTGGATGGCTTCCTCGATCTTGGCCTGCACCGCATCGCGAATCCGCAGCAGGTGATTCACCGCCTCGATGGCGTCCGTGCCCGCGAACTCGGGATCCGGGTCAGGAAACTGTTCCAGGTGCACCGATTCCTTGTGCCCGGCGAATTCCCAAGCTTCATCGGCGGTGAACGCCAGGATCGGCGCCGCCAGCCGGACGAAGGATTCGAAGATCCGGTGCATCGCGGTTTGCGTGGCGCGACGTTTCGGCGAATTCGCTGCTTCGCAATAGAGCCGGTCCTTGGTGATATCGACGTAGAGCGCGCTCAGATCGACGGTGCAAAACTGGTTCAGCTCGTTGAAGACGCGGCGGAATTCGTAGTCCTCGTAAGCCTTGCGACAGGCCACCGTCACTTGGTGCAGGCGTTGCAACGCCCATCGATCGAGAAGGCTGAACTGTTCGGAAGTGACGGCGTCTTTCTTGGGATCGAAGTCATAGAGGTTCGCCAACAGGATCCGCAAGCTGTTGCGCAGGCGGCGATACGGCTCCGCGATTTGCTGGAACAGTTCTTCGCCAAAGGGCACTTCGTTCTGCCAATCGACGCTGGAAACCCAAAGCCGGACGATGTCCGCGCCATACTTCCCGTAGAAGTATTTGGCCTCGACTGGTTTGCCGCCGCCGGCCGCGGACTTGGAGAGCTTCTTCTTATCTTTATCGACCACGAAGCCGTGGGTCATCACGGTCTTGTAGGGAGCGGTTTCACGGACGGCAACGCTCAACATCAGCGAGCTTTGAAACCATCCGCGGTGTTGGTCCGTCGCTTCGAGATAGAGATCGGCGGGCGCGGCCAATTCCGGATGCCGGTCGAGCACCGCCACGTGGCTGGAACCGGAGTCGATCCAGACATCGAGCGTGTCCATGCCCCGGCGGGCGTCCTTCGGCAAGCCGAGCTTTTCGGCCCAAGTGGCGTCGTCCCATTCGAACCAGGCGTTGCTGCCGTGCTCTTCGACGATATCCGCGACTTTGCGAGCGAGCGCCGCGTCGATGAGCGGTTTGCCCTTCACGAAAAACACCGGAAGCGGCACACCCCAGGTACGTTGGCGGCTGATGCACCAGTCCGGACGGGCTTCGACGGTGCCGTAAATCCGGTTGCGGCCCCAGTGCGGGAGCCATTGCACCTGGTCGATCTCCTTCAAGGCGGACTGCCGGAGATCGTCGATGCGGATAAAGAACTGCTCGACGGAGCGGAAGATGATTGGCGTCTTCGACCGCCAGCAATGCGGATAGCTGTGAAGGTACGCCTCCTTACCGAGGAGATGACCGCCCTCCCGGAGAATCTCGACCACACGATCGTTCGCCTTTAGGACGTGTTGGCCGACCAACTCCGGCACCCCAACCTCTTCCGTGTAGCAACCGTTGTCATCAACTGGCGAAAGCAAGCCGAGCCCGTGCTCCTGCCCGGCCGCGTAGTCGATCGCGCCGTGTCCGGGAGCCACGTGGACGGCACCGGTCCCCTGCTCTTCGGTAACGAAGTCCCCCATGATGACCTTGGAACCGCGCGAGAGGAACGGATGCCAAGCGGCCGCCCCGGCAAAATCTTGGCCCAGGTGCTCATGGATGTGAGCGCCGTCCTCGGGCCGGAATCCGGTCGCCTTTTCGAACGCACCCACCAGAGCCTTGAGGACGACGAGATCCTCCTTGCGGCCATCGGGATGAACGAAGATCGAACGCACGTACGCCATCCGGGGATGGAGGGCGATCCCCAGGTTCGCCGGGAGCGTCCAGGGCGTGGTTGTCCAGATCACCAACGAGGTGTCCTTGGCCAACGGCCCCTCGACGATCGGAAACTTCACGTAGACGGCGGTGTCGGTGACTTCTTTGTATTCCACCTCCGCCTCCGCCAACGCGGTGCGAGCGCCGAACGACCAGGAGACTGGCTTGCGGGATTGATAGACCAACCCCTTTTCGACGAGCATCGCGAATGTCCGGATGATGTCCGCCTCATAACCGGGCGATAGCGTGAGATACGGATGGTCCCAATCTCCAAAGACTCCGAGGCGCCGGAAGGAATCGCGTTGAATGTCGATGAACTTGCGGGCGAACTCCTCGGCACGGCGGCGGACTTCGGCCGGTTCCAGACCTTGGGCTTCCTTGACGACCTTGAATTCGATTGGCAGCCCGTGGCAATCCCAACCCGGCACAAACGGGGCGTAGAACCCGGCCATGGTCTTGCTTTTCACCACCAAATCCTTGAGCACCTTATTTAACGCGGTGCCCATGTGGACGTCGCCATTGGCGAAAGGCGGCCCGTCGTGAAGGACGAAGCGCGGCGCTTTCTCCTTCTTACGGCGAGCCACGATCTTGGCGTAGAGGCCAGCTTTTTCCCATTTTTTCAGGCGCTCCGGCTCGCGTTGCACGAGGTCGCCGCGCATCGGGAAATCCGTTTGCGGGAGGTTGAGGGAGTCTTTGTAGCTCGATGAATCGCTCATGAGGATGTCGGGGCGCCAGCGGCGAAGGGCGAGCCTAGCATCGTTCGTGGGATTGGGCAAACGAGGCGAAGATCTGAATCGGCGTGCACTCAATCTCGTCTTTCCACCTGAACCACAATGGCCTACTGTGGGGACCTTTTTTCCATATTCATGAAAGACCCCTTGCTGCAAGACGAGGACCCGGGCCTTCCGCCGGTCATCCATGTCCCGAGACCCTCGTCCAGACCGCTCGCCGCCGAGCCTCACCTCGCGCAACCCGAGCACCACAGGGGTAGCAATCTGCGATCACATTTCGTCTTTGGGCCCGGATTCACGCAGGTTCTGCTCCTGGTTTGCATTCTCATGCTCGGAATCGTCATCGGGATGAAGGTCAGCGACTACTTCCACGAGCGCCAGCTGGAGAAAAGTGAGCTCGCTCTGTATCGCGCAAGGCAAAGCTCCAGGGTTACCGAGCCTCTCCCCACTCCAGTTCCTGCCGTTCCCCAAGTCGTGATGCCGAGCCAGCCAATGCCCCCACCATCGGTGCCGCAAGCGGAACCACTCCCCCCTCCACAATTACCTGCATCCCAGCCGACCCCAGCCACCCCACCCGCTCCCGACCTGGGTAATGAACTTGCCCTCCTTCAGCAGGAGCGAGATCTCATGCGTCAACGCTTTGACACCCTCACCGCCCCGACTAGCGGCGTCACGACTCCTCCCAGCCCTGAGCCCGAACCTGCCACCGGCCTCCCTTCCCCCCGGACGTCCAAACCAGCTTCGGCTCCCTCCGCTTCAGATCCTCGCCCACCGAAGGAAGCCGTCCCTGCCGCCGAGCAGCGGATCCGGGATGCCCCGGCCCTCGGCAAGGTGTTGGAGTACGACGCGGATTGGCACTTCGTGGTCATCAACTGCGGAACCACCCACAACTTGGAGGCGGGCACAAAACTCGCTATCCGCCGCGGCGGCTCGATCCTGGGCTTGATCCACGTCGATGAGATTCTTCCCGAACAAAGCGTCGCGGAGCTTGAGGGCGCCTGGAAGGCGGATCCGGAAGCGATGAAACCGCAGCCGGGCGACGACGTGCTCACGTTTCCGCCATTCTGATTTGGGTCACGGCACTGAAAACGTGAACGGCGGCCAAGATTTTGCGCCATTTGCAATTTCCGTTTGTCAACGAGCCGCATTCGGCTAGTTTGCCAACCCGCACCGGAAAGGCTCGGTAGCTCAGTCGGTAGAGCAGAGGATTGAAAATCCTTGTGTCGGCGGTTCGATTCCGTCCCGAGCCAGATTTCTCAGGCCACCTCATCGCCTGAAGACCTTGTCATTCGAAAAGGAGCGGCCCATACAGGGTTGCAATTTTTGATTTCAACACTAGCATCCATGCCGATGTCGGATTGGTATTATGCGCGTGCTGGGGAGCGATTCGGCCCCGTGAGCCGAATGAAGATCGAAGAGATGGCTCGCCAAGGGGAGTTGGACCCCGCCGATCTACTCTGGACCGAGTCCATGGCAAACTGGCAAGCCGCTGGCGAAGTAAATGGAATCTTCCCGCCTCCTGCTCCTGAACCAGCACTCCCACCCGTTTCTATACCTTCCAAGTTGCCCGCCGCGCCTACGGGTGTGACCAGTGACCCGTTTCTCAATCCCTACGCGACGCCCCAAAGCGAGCGGGCGAGAGTGGAGGCGCCAATTACGCTTGCCGCAACCGGTGAAGAAATTGCCCCGGGCAGCGATCCCATTGACATCGGTCAAATTATCCGTCGCAGCTGGCAACTTACCCTCCGCCACTACGGTATCATTTTCTTGTGCGGGGTGATTTACCTAGGCTTGGTGGCCGCAAGTTCGGTGCTCTTCTCTGCACTCGACGCAGCCCTTGGGCTGCAGATAGACACGGCCCCTGAGACAGCGTCGTCCACCTACGCCGACACGAAGACAGGGCCGTTCGAGATCATCGCTGGACAAATCATCTCCATCTGGCTCGGCCTTGGAATGGTAAAGGTGGGCCTCAATTTGGTCTCGGGCGCCCCGGTCTCCGTCGGTCAATTATTCGGTCAGTCCGCAAGGCTATTCAAAGCGCTCGTGGCCTCAATTCTTTACGGTTTGATGGTGGTCCTCGGCACCCTCGCCTTGATTGTCCCGGGCATTTATCTGGCCCTTCGGTTCAGTCAGTATTTCACCGCGATAGCCGATCGCGATCTCGGGATTTTGGAAGCGTTCCGCTACAGTTCGAGCCTCACCACGAATAACAAGTGGAACTTAATCGGTCTCGGGTTCGCAATGATTGTCGTGCTGTTTGGCGGAGTTTTGGCCCTCTGCGTGGGCGTTTTCATCGCCTATCCCATGATTTGGTTAATGACCATTCTCGCCTACCGCTGGATGCAATATGGTCAACGTTCTGTTGAGGATTCCGTGCTGCGCTAACTTCGCGTGTCGCATCCTTCTCGACTTCGGCTCCGCCTCTTTCCGCGTGCTGAGTCCGCTGTGGTCAGGGGGCACCCCTGGATTTACTCGGAGAGCATTAAGGAGCAGAACAGGCCCGGACTCAGCGGTGAGCTCGCAGTCGTTTACGACCGCCGGAATCGTTTTCTGGCAGTTGGCTTTTACGATCCAGCCTCTCCTATCCGTGTACGAATCCTACAGGTTCGGAAGCCCGTTCAGACCGGTCTTGAGCTTTGGCGGGAGCGGATCCGGGAGGCACGAGCTCTCCGCGAGCGCGGCGGCGTCTTTTCAAAGGGAACGACGGGAGGACGCTGGATCAATGGGGAAAGCGATGGCATGCCTGGCCTGGTAGCCGACCGCTATGACACGACCCTCGTGGTGAAACTTTACACTCCCGGCTGGCTAGCTTTCTGGGACGAATTAGAGGCCGCTCTGCGGGAGGAGCTGCAGCCGTGCTTCTTGGTGCTACGACTGAGCCGGAATCTTGTCGACGCGGCAAGCGCGGAGTGGGGCTTTTCCGAAGGCTTTCGTGGGGCGATAGGCGAGGAAACAGTAATATTTGAAGAAAGCGGCTTAGGATTCGAGGCACAAGTGCGCTTTGGCCAAAAGACAGGTTTTTTCCTGGATCAACGGGAGAACCGCCGCCGCGTAGAAAGCATATCTGGGGGCCTCGATGTGCTCAATGCCTTCAGTTATTCTGGCGGATTTTCAGTCTATGCCGCGCGTGGCGGAGCGCGATCCGTCACCGATCTCGATATCAGTAGCTTCGCGATCGAGAGCGCGAAGCGCAACATCGCGTTGAATGCTCACCATCCTGCGGTGAATTCTGCTAAGCACCGCTGGGTTCAAGCAGATGCGTTTGACTGGCTCCAGGGGTCTCCCGCTGCCCAATTCGATTTGGCCGTGCTTGATCCGCCTTCTCTGGCACCCCGCGAAGCCAACCGCGGCGCCGCACGAGAAGGTTATGCCGCATTGGCTGCCGGTGGCATCCGTGTCCTCCGGAAAGGAGGTATGCTACTATCCGCCTCCTGCTCCTCCCATGTCAGCAAAGAAGAATTTTTCGAGACCGTTCGCAGTGTGGCCCAGGAATCCGGCCGCCCATGGCAGGAACGGTGGACAAGCGAACATGCGCCCGACCACCCGGCGAACTTTCCAGAAGCACGCTACCTTAAGGCGATTTGTCTGAAACTCGATCCCTGATCAACCACGGAGCAGACTCCGCAGCAGCAATGTCATTTTCTGAAGCGCGCCAAGCCGGTAACGAGTGTGGAGAACCTGAAAACCGTCTCTCGTCATCGTCTCAAGGAGCGCCTGGTAGAGTCGCCTCATCAGTTCGCTAGCCCGCAGCGCCCGCCAATCACGCGCTGGATAATGCTGGCGCGCCGCAGAGAATCTCGCCATGGCCCGCTCGGCTTGGAAGTTCATGAGTGGAAGAAAGCCATCTCCAGGCTTTCCACTGAGCAGGCCATCTTCGGTAACTCCGAACCGCACCATGTCCTCCACGGGAAGATAAATCCTGTCACCGTTACGCAAATCTTCGCCGACATCCCGGATGATGTTTGTCAATTGCAGTGCGTGCCCCAATTCCACCGCATATTGGGGCGCCTGGAGCGTCCTCGCCCCAAAAATCTCAATACTGACTAAGCCAACCGCGCACGCGACACGATAGCAATACTCCTGTAATTCCTCGTAGGATTCGTATCGCACCCTGCCGAGATCCATCTCCATCCCGAGGATAATCTCCCGCAAGAGCCCCCGATCAATACCAGGACGACGCGCGAGCAGGGCCATCAATTCCTCTTCGAGCCCAACCGCAGGTGACTGCCGCTCCTCAATCACCATTTTCCAGGCCTCAAGCCGAACCCGTTTGGTTGAATTGTCGAGTTTAGGATCGTCCGCGATATCATCGACGACTCGGCAAAAGGCGTAAAACGTGGTCATGTCGCACCGCCTCTGCTTTGGCAAACAGGCGAAGGCGAACGCCAAATTGGAGCCGCTCGCTCTCGTGATGGCAGCAGAGTCAGGCGTAAGGATAACGGGGGCGACGTTCATAGCTATTCGGAGTCAGGAAGCACACCGGCGGATCGGTTCCCCATGCCTTTCCGCGAGGTGAGACGATCCCCCAGGTCCTGGCGCATCATCTCAACACTGCCGATAAGCTCCTCCATCACCTCTGGATGTTCCTTCGCGACGTCCACTTTCTCGCCTGGATCGACCGACAGATCATAAAGCTCCAAACCGGTCTCCGCTTGATCATAATCGACGGGAATCCCGTCGTCTCGTCCAATCTTCCCGGAGAACGAGCGATATCGGTGAGGCAGGATCAACTTCCAATTTCCCGCACGCATCGCCTGGAGTTCATTGGACTGGTAGTAGAAAAAGAGGGCGTCATGAGGAGATTTCGCCCCAGGTTCACCAGCGAGCAACGGCCAAATATCTTTCCCATCCAAACGTCGGCTCGGAAGATCCGCATGCAAAAGACCAGCGACGGTGGGCAGAAGGTCAATCGTCATCGCCGGCTCGTGGACGACGATCCCCGCCGGAATTTTCCCAGGCCACCGTGCGAGAAAAGGCACCCGAACGCCACCTTCCCAGCAGGTGCCCTTCCCCTCGCGGAGTCCGCCCGCCGAGCCAGCATGTTCTCCATAACTAAGCCATGGCCCATTGTCCGAGGTAAAGAAAATGGCCGTGTGCTCATCCAACCCCTCCTCTGACAACGTGGTAAGGATCCGTCCCACGGAGTCATCAATTTCCCGGATGACGTCGCCATAAAGCCCGGCTCCTGACTTTCCCTCGGCCTCCGCTGAAACAAAGAGAGGAACGTGCGGCATGGAGAAGGCCAAATAGAGGAAGAAGGGCTTATCCCGATGACGGTGAATGAACTCAACAGCCCGGGACGTGTAGCTTCGGGTAAGCATCCGCTGGTCCTCCGCAGTGATCTCCTCATCAATTACGCGATTACCCTCAATCAGCGGCAATGCAGGCCAGCGCTTGATCCGCTCTTCGCGACTTAGATGGCGAACGCTAGGGTGATGTGGCCACATATCATTTGAGTACGGAAGCCCGAAGAATTCATCAAAGCCGTGCTGTAAGGGTAGAAATGCTTCTGGACGCCCGAGATGCCATTTACCAATGGCTGCGGTCGCGAGGCCCCTACTCCGGCTGATCTCAGCCAATGTGGTTTCCTCGGGATTCAGCCCAATCCGGGAGCCCGGCCCCAGTGCCCCAGATATTCCGACCCTTTCGTGGTAACAGCCGGTAAGCAACGCCGCTCGGGAAGCGGAACAAACAGGGCTAGAAACATAGAAGTCGGTGAAGCGCGCACCTTCTCGGGCCAGCCTGTCGAGGCTTGGCGTCTCGTAGTCGGCCGCCCCGTAGCACCCTAGATCGCCGTACCCAAGATCATCCGCGAATAGAAGGACAATGTTTGGAGCGGAAGGCGCCGCTAGGATGGGGAGCGAACCAACAGTCAGGGTAAGGACAAGCGCCAATTTCGCGAAAGGAGCCATGGTTACCACTGAAGCGTGCGTTAGCGTCGATGCCAAGCACGAACTTTTCCCTCTCTTGCCTCATTCTCTAAACTTTAAGATTGAATAATTGCTCAACTCACCTATTGAGTGAATTACCAGGTTTCCCCACAGAACCTTGACTAGCGCATGAAAATCCTATCCAGCGAGATCGAAATCCTGGGCGGCACACTCCGCCTCAAGGGAGACTACCTCATCGAAGGCAGAGTCGATGGGCGCGTTGAAGCGGACGGTGACTTGGTCATCGGACCACACGCACACGTTTCCGGCGAAGTGTTCGCGCGATCAATCATTGTCCACGGTCGTGCCGATGCCTTCCTGGTCGCGGAAGAACGCTGCGAATTGCTCGCTACGAGCGTAGTCATGGGAGGCGTCACCGCCTATCGTCTGCGAATTGAGGATGGGGCGTGCTTCTCAGGACGGACCAAGGTTGGTCTCTATCCTCTGGCCGCCGTCAAGGGGTCTCCCGAGCGCGCTCCGCTAGCTGCTGCGGATCGAGCTGCTTAGGCTACACAAATAAGGAATTTGAAGAGCCCGAGGCGAAATGCCTCGGGCTTTTTTGTGTAACCCCGCCGGACGTTCGACAATGTCTGCCTTCTCTGCGCAAGGCTGCCGAGCGGATCGACGATAGTGGTCAGATCCGCTCGCTTGCCGTAGAGCTAAGAGCCTAGTTCCCGTCTAGCCCGGGAAGTGCCGAATCCAGTCCAGGGGCGGCCCCACTGCTTGCGGATTTGTTCTCCTCAGACTTCATCAGGTCAGCTCGATCTTTGTTGAGGGAATCAACGACAAAGCCTCTAACGTGATACACGTGTCCCGCAAGTTTGCTCTCCGCAGCCAACTGCTTCTTGAGATCTTGGAGATTCTTGGCGAATTCTTCGTCGGCCTTCTTCTTGCCCTCCTCGCTCTCGCCTTCAGGAGCCTTCCGGCTGGCTGGGAACTCAGCGGTCACCGTCACCGTCATATCGTACTCCCCGAGATCATTCTTGGGGCCGAACTTGGTTTCATAACGGAACCCATCAAAGGTCTCAACCTTGATCGTGACTTCTTCCGGCTTGGCTACCTTCTCACCAGTCAGCACGTCTTCGAAGCTCGGGCTGCTGAAGGCGCTCTTCATGGCGCTCACCTTCGCGGAATCGATCACCTCTTCGGGCTTGGCATCAACAAGGGTGAAGTCCGCCGTGTCCGACTCACGGGTCAGCGTCCAGGATTTGGCCGGGTCGCTCACGGTCCGGGTGACGGTCTTGACCTTGGAAACCTTAAAGAAGTCTTTGCTGATCCACTCCTTAGGCTCAATCGTCGCGTCCCGCAGCTCCTCCGACACAAGGAAAACCGCCTCGGAATCGCCGAGCCGGACGTAGCGCCCGGCGGTCGCATCGAAAGTGCCGAACTGGCTCCGTTCTTCCTTTTTGTATTCCTTGCCGACCCAAAGACTTCCAGTTTCGGCGCCATTGTTCGTTTTGAAGGTGATCACCGTGGCCGATTGCCCCTCACCCGCAGTCTTGTCAGTGGGATCGAGCAGCCCAACCCGGTTGAACTTCGACGGCCCGACTTCGATTTTCTGGACGACGGCCAGATCATAGACCGTGCGCAGAAACTCACCGAGTTTCTGGTAGTTCGCCGGATAGCCCGCGCGCTCGGCGACAGCCCACGAATCACCCTTCTTCTCAATCGACAGCGTGCCTTTCGCGTTCTTGATGGTCACGGTGGTGATCTGATTCACCGGAAAGCCGGGCATGACCCGGTTCCGGCTAGTGGAATCACCTACTTTGCTGACGTTGCGGCCACGCGCGCTGGTGAATACGATGGCAAGGAGTCCGGCGACGAGAAGGCCGATTCCCAGGGAAACGATTTGTTGCGTCTTCATAGTCGAGTTTTGGGGTAAGAATCGATGAAGCGATGTCTCAACGGGCGGCCATGCGATTCTGCCGCTTCCCGTAGAGCATGAGTCCGGCGATAATGACCACGAGCGGCATCACCGCGATGTTGAGGAACTTGATCATGTTCACGACAGAGTCCTTTTCCTTCTTAAGCTCTTTGCGAAGCTCCCGGATCTCCTTGCGCGTCTTGACTTGAGCCTCGCGCAGCTCTTCGATCGTGCCCTTATCGATAGCTGCCTGATCGAGGACAATTGCGCCGTTCTCCTGAACTTTGAGAGCTTCCTGGAGCTTGCGTCCAACCTCTTGTTCCTTGGCTTCAAGTTCCTTGATTTTGTCTGACATGCGGCCTTCCGCGGCGGCTTGCATCCGGTTCAGAAGCGTGAACGGACGGCGGGTGGAAGCCCGGCTGCGCAGACTGATGAGCCGGGAATCGCCCGCGACGTTTTCCACCAAGTTCTGGATCAAGCTCAGGTTTTGGTTCCGGGGAATCGCCTGGCGGATGGGCCCAAGATTCATGACCTCAACGGCGAAGGCATCGTAGAGGAAGTCGACGTCACCAATCAAAATGAGGTTACTCGTTTTGTCTTTCGCGGTCTCCTTGAGCGACGACGAATCGTTCTTGGCGTCACCGTCCTTCTCACCTCCGGTGTCAGGCTTAGCGGCGGGTTGCGGCTCGGCGGGCGGCTTGCTTTCCGCAGGAGCAGGTGCTGGCCCGGGGGCGGGCGTTGGAGCAACCGCCGGGGCGGCAGCAGCGGGAGCTTCGGCCGCGGGGGCCGTCACGGCAGGCGTTATCGCCGCTGGCCCAGCGGCAGGTGCAGGCACCGCTGAGCTGCTTTCCGCCGCAGCCGGTTCAGGTGTCGGCTTCGGATCCCCACTGGGGAACGCCGTCTTAAATCGTCCCGACATCCGTGCCGCGATCAACAGCGGCTTTCCGGTGGGCCGGAACTCCGACATCATCCGGTCCAACGCCTCGGGCTCGGCCTCGAAGGAGGCAACGAGCTTGTTGTTGCGGGAAGAACTGACCAGGGGCTCCACCTCAACACCCACCGGCTCCTCGATGGTGAAACCGCCGGCAAACGGCATTCCGACATCGTTCAACTCGGCGGTGACGACGTTTTTGGAGTTGAATGCCTCCGGCCCCAGCGTCAGGAAGGTTGGAAGGAAGCGACTGCGATCAATCTGCGTCTGGTAGTTCGTGTCCGCCAAGACCTGCGCAGCTTGGTATTTTACCCCGTAGGCACCGAAGAGCGTCGGCAGATCTGAGCTTGGCGCCGGACCTTGAGGGGGCATGCCACCCATCATCGGATTCTGCGGCGGAGTCATCATCCGTGACGCATAAAACAACGGATCTACAACCGCGATCACCGTTCCTCCGCTCAAAAGATATTGATCAATCGCGTATTCGCCCACCTCGGTCACATCATAAGGGTGTAGGACGATGAGAACCTGCGTGTTGGCGGCATCGATCTTTTCGGTCGTGCTGGGAATCACCTCGACGGAGAAGTCCCGGGAGAGCTGACGGTAGAAAACCCACGGCTCGGCGGGCGGCGCCTGGAAATTGCCACTGAATCCACCAGCGATATTGAGGCCGGTCATGATCTTAACCTTGGGCTTGTCCTCGCGATAAACCCTAGTGATGGCGTTGGTCACATCATATTCGAGCAACTGCTCGCGCTGAGGATCGACGAAAGGGATGACTTCCTTTTTGTCGATGCACTCCACCACGATACCCATGTACACTTGCCCCTTCTGCCCCTGAAGCGGTTGAACACCGTCCACTTCGGCCGAGTCCTCCGCGTTCGTATCCGGTATTGGATTGAGCTTTTCGAAGACGATCTTCCCACTACCAATCTTTTTGTATTCGATGAGACGGTCCTCCACCATCTTAGAGAACTGCCGTTCATCCGCCCCCATGAGATCCTCACCATCGGTAGCGTAGTAGCGGATCTTGACCGGCGTATCCAGGCTCCGGAGGATCTCCTTGGTCCCGGCGGACAAGGTGTAGATCTTATGCTGGGTGAAGTCGAAGCGCATTGGCAGCGCTTGGAAGATGAGGTTCACCAAGATCACAATGCCGAGCACAATGAGAATCCCGGTGGTCGTCAGCAAGTCCTCGAAGCGGTTCTGCCCGAGGCGCTGAGGGAGTTGTTCAAGCCATCCCTTGAGTTGGGCGACAGAGTCCTTCATGGGTTTCTACAAGTCGTAAGGGTTTGAGATAACTGGTTGCGAGCGAAGACGAACGAAAAGCCTTCAAGCCCGGCGCGCACGAAGCACGACTGCGGTGGTAAACAGACAAAACACGGTGATCGACAGGAAATAGATAAGGTCGGCGCCCAGCACCAATCCTTTATTCATCTCCGCGAAGTGATTCCAAAAACCGACGGCGGTCATCAGGGAATCCCAGCCACGGATAATTCCTCCGGCGAACTCCGCGACGGGAGGAAGCCCCACGAAGAGCATCAGCACACTGAGGAGAACTGAAATGAGGAAGGCAATCACTTGGCTGCGAGTAAAAGCGGATACCGCCGACGTGATCGACAGACAAGCCGTAGCCAAGAGGAAGCTCGCGAGATACCCGGTAAACATCGGACCCCAATCCGGATCACCGAGAATCTCCATCGTTAATAGAGCCGGGAACGTGCAGAAGAGAGCGGCCCAAATCACCACGCTTGCCGCGAGATATTTCCCGAGGATTACGTGCCAAATCGCAATCGGCATCGTCGAGAGAAGCTCGATCGTCCCCTGCCGATGCTCCTCGGACCAGAGGCGCATCCCAATGGCAGGTGCCACGAAGGCAAATAGCCATGGGTGGAAGTTGAAAAACGAGCGCGTCAGCGACGCATCGCCCGCTTCAATGAATCCGCCCAGAGTAAACGAGAGAACGCTGGCGAGGACGGTAAAAACCACCACGCAGACATAGGCGATGGGAGAATAGAAGAAGCTCCCCAATTCCCGCTGGAACGTGATGCGCACGCCACGTGGCAGAACTTTCCAGATGAGAAAATAGCCAAGTCCAGCAAACAGCGCGACCGGGCCGAGAAAGCTAAAGATAAGAGCAATCCACTTCATGTTCGTGAGATGCAGAATGAGGGGTTGGAAGTGAGGTAGTCGTTCAGGCGGCGATGTCGGAAGAGGTCAACGAGCGGAAGACTTCGTCGAGCTGTCCCTTTTCCACCGAGAGTTGCTCGATGCGCAGATCGCGCTTCACGCAGAAATCAAAGAGCGCCGAAGAGAGCGGCTCTTTGCCCTTCCCGGGCTCGACTTGGAGAGTGAGCGTGCTGTCGAGGTGTTCGAGGACCTTTGCGGCTCTGGCTTGCGGAAGCTTGGTGATCTCGTCACGAACCCCCTGAAGCGCCTTGCCGCGCACCGTGAGAATGACGCTGCCTGCGGAAGCGGCCCGGGCGCTCAATTCCGACGGCGTCCCGTTGGCGATGATCTTCCCCCGGTCGATGATGATCGCCCGCGTGCAGGCGGCCTCCACCTCTTCAAGAATGTGGGTCGAGAAGATGATCGCCTTCTCTTCTCCCATTCGCCGGATCAGGTTGCGCACTTCGTGCTTCTGATTCGGGTCGAGACCGTCGGTCGGTTCGTCCATCACAAGCACTTCGGGATCATGAATCAAGGCCTGCGCCAAACAGGTGCGGTGCCGGTAGCCCTTGGAAAGCGTATCGATGCTCTGGTGACGCACGCCCTGAAGGAAGCAAAGCTCAATCACTCGATCGACCGCCTTGTCGCGCTGCACCCCGTCCAGTCCCCGGATCTCCGCCGCGAACTGGAGGAATCCTTGCACCGGCATGTCATTGTAAAGAGGGGCCGATTCTGGCAAGTAGCCCATCTTTGCCTTGGCTTGGAGTTCGTTCTCCACGATGTCGAAGCCGCCAACCGATACGGTGCCACTCGTGGGGGGAAGGAACCCCGTGAGCATCCGCATGGTCGTCGACTTCCCTGCCCCGTTGGGCCCGAGAAATCCGAGGACTTCTCCCTTTTTCACTTCGAAGGACACTCCGTCGACGGCGACCTTCGGACCAAAATGTTTACTGAGGTTTCTGATTTCGATCATGCTGCCTGTCTCCTAGATATCGAATCGGCGTTTTCCATGTATCATCCGGTTCAAGATGTCAAGTCGTCACACCTGAACGACGATATCGCAATTGCGGACATTTTTCTTTTGTGCCATTCTGACACATCCACTACGCCCTCATGAGGTTGACTTCTTGGAACATCAATGGAATCCGCGCCGCCATGGACAAAGGTCTCCGATCCTTCGTCGAAGCGGAGCCCCCCGACGTCCTCTGTCTGCAAGAGACCAAAGCCGACTCCAGTCAGATCGATCTGATTTGGGCCGCCTCGCTGGGCTACGAAGCCCACGTCGCGTCCGGCGTTCGCAAAGGCTACAGCGGGACTGCAATCCTCACCCGGACGGCTCCGGAGCGGGTCACGTTCGGCCTGGGCATGGAGGAACATGATCAAGAAGGGCGCGTCGTCACCGCCACGTTTCCGGACTTCCACTTGGTCAATGTCTATACGCCGAATTCCCAACGCGGTTTGCTTCGCCTGGATTACAGGGTCAAGTGGGACCTCGATTTCCTCGATTTTCTTCAACGACTCCGCGCGGAAAAGCCGGTGATCTTCTGCGGCGACCTCAATTGCGCCCATCAGGAAATCGACTTGGCCAACCCGAAACAGAACCGCCGCAACGCCGGCTTCACGAACGAGGAGCGCTCCGGCCTCACCCGCATTCTCGATGCCGGATTCCTCGATTCCTTTCGCCAGTTTGAACCTGGCCCCAACCACTACACCTGGTGGACGCAACGAGTCGATGCCCGGGCCCGGAACATCGGATGGCGCATTGACTACTTCATGGTAGACACTCGCTTTTGGGATCGCGTCGTCTCCGCCTCGATCCGCTCGGAAGTCCTTGGTTCTGATCATTGTCCCGTCGAACTTGTGTTGCGGTGAGCGTCTCCCTTTCCCCCTCGGACTTTCTCTCGGTCGCAGCCGACTTTCAGTTGGGCGTGCTCGACACCGAACGCCCTCATCCCAAGACCACCAGGCTCGCGGAATGGGCGCGCCACGATCCACCGGCCGCCGTCGCTGCGTTGCGGGAGGTGGATCAGGACGCCTTGCGGATTTTGGGTGGGCGAGTGAGCGCGCTCGCTCCGTTGCGAGCCTCGATTCGGAACGTGATTGCCCGAGGTGACCGGATTTTTCTCTGCGGTTGCGGCGCCACGGGCCGGCTTTCGATCGCCTTGGAGCTGTTTGCGCGTCAAGGCCTCTTGCCGGGGGCGACGGACGGCAACGTGATCGGCTTCATGGCGGGCGGGGATGCCGCGCTGATCCGGGCGATCGAGCGTTTTGAGGATCACCCGGAGTATGCCGAGCGCCAGCTTCTCGAACTCGGGTTTCGCGATGGCGACCTCCTCATCTCCTCCACCGAAGGCGGAGAAACGCCTTTTGTGATTGGGGCCACGGAAACGGCGGCCGCCATCAGCCGGGAGCACCCTTTCTTCCTTTACTGCAATCCGGATGAAGTGCTCCGGGCCAACGTGGAGCGATCTCGACGGGTCCTCGATGACGCTCGCATCCGCAAGATCAACCTCGCCGTCGGCCCCATGGCGCTTTCTGGCAGCACCCGGATGCAGGCAAGCACCGTTTTGATGGCCGCGATCGGGTTTGCGATGGCGTCCGAGGAGCCCGAATCGGCGTTCGCCCCTTGGGCGGAATGGGCACTCCAAGAACTCGATTGGAGCTTTCTCTCCTCGTTCATCGAGGCGGAGGCTGCGGCCTATCAGTCGGGCGACGATGTGATTTACGAACCGGGACCGTACGACATCTCGGTGCTGACCGACACTACGGAGCGTTCCCCCACCTTCGCGCTTCCCCCGTTCGAGCGTGCTGGCGCGGACGAAGCGACCTCTCGATGCTACCTCCACGTTCCCGGCACCTCATCGGCGGCCGAAGCGTGGCGCACCTTGCTGCACCGCGAGCCTCGCCCGTTGGAGTGGGGCACCTTGCAACACCTCACCGGGGCCTCCGCAATGGCGCAGTTCGACTTCTCCCACGGCGTTCCGGAGCGGCGCCAAGCTCGGACCGGCCGGGTCCAGCGGACTTTCCAGATTCAACGAGAGTCCGCCGGCATCCGGTGGCGGTTTGGAGACCTGACTCACGTGATTCCGGTCCCCGCCGGGATCAGCTTTTTCGGCGAGCACCTCGCCTTGAAGATGCTCCTCAACGCCCACTCCACCTTGGTCACGGGGCGGCTCGGCCGATACGAGGACAATCTCATGACCTACGTGGCGGCAAATAATTTCAAGCTGATCGACCGGGCCATCCGTTACACGCGATTGCTCCTCAAACGACATCACGGACTCGAACCGGCTTACGACGATGTCGCGCGGTTGCTCTTGGAGGAGAGGGCGTCCTTACCACCTGGCGAACCGATCGTGCTCCGCACCGTCGATGCCATTCTCCGTCTCCAGGCGCGATGAAAAGCCCCGCCGTCGCGTTGACCATCGCTGGCTCCGATTCCAGCTCCGGAGCCGGACTGCAAGCCGATCTCAAGGCATTCACTGCTTGCGGGGTTTACGGGCTGACAGTGGCCACAGCGATCGTAGCGCAACGCCCCGGCGCGGTACTTTCCGTAGAAGAGGTTTCCGCGAAGTCGATTCGGGAGCAGATTCAAGCCGTGCTGCCACATTACCCCGTCGCGGCGATCAAAACCGGCTTGCTGCCCTCCGCCCGGGCGATCGAAGTCGTCAGAGAGGCCCTGAGAAATCATCCGGCGCCCCTGGTGATCGATCCCGTAGCTTTTGCCTCGGCGGGAACGGCACTCGCCTCCCCCGATGCCCGTGACGCCTTGCAAACATTGATCCGAGAGATAGCCTACTTGGTCACGCCAAATCGAGCCGAAGCCGCACACTTCTTGGGCGCTCCGATTTCCTCGACGGACCAGGGACGCGATGCCGCAACGGCCTTGTATGCGCATTTCGGCTGCGCGGTCCTCCTCAAAGGCGGCCACTTCGAGGGTCCGGATGCGATCGACTGGCTGGTGACCGGCGACGGCTCTCCCCACGAGATTCGCGCTCCCCGGCTTCAAGGCATCGACGTGCATGGCACTGGTTGCGCGTATTCCGCCGCCATCGCTGGCCGGCTGGCTCTCGGCCTATCGCTGGTCGATGCCGTTCGCGATGCCCGCCGCTACTTGCAGTCTGCGCTCGAACGCCATTCCGTCTGGACGATGGCGAATGGCTCCGGGATAAAAGCACTGGCGCACGATGCCGAACCATAGGAGACTGCCGGTCGTGAGCCGCCCAACCGTCGCTTTCGCCGCCCTTTTGCTCGCCGGGACACTCCTTTCGGCCGAGCCCGCCCCCACTCCGGATGCACTGTCCCAAGCGGACTTGCAAGCCGCGTTCAAGGTGTTGCGCACCCAATTCATCGGCGCTGGCTCGCTCGACTATGACACCATCAACCGCTCCGCTCTGGACGGATTGCTGGAGCGCTTGGGCCAAGGCGCCGAACTCGTCCCGGCGAAGGCCGCTAAGGCGGAAGAGCCCGATTCCGTGCCCAAGTTTCACGCGGAAATGCTCCGCGACAAACTCGCCTACCTCCGTTTGGCCGAATACTCCGCCGCCGAAATGGCGAAGGTCGAGACGGAGCTGAACAGATTCCGCGACGCCAAGGCCGATTTCCTCATTCTCGACCTCCGCGTTCCCCAGGCCAAGGCCGACCTTGAAGCCACCGCCCGGTTCTTGGATCGCTTCGTTGCCCCCGACACCATGCTCTACCGCGTGGTGCGCCCCTCGGAGAAGACCCCGCAGCTTTACATTTCCAAACAGGCAGCCCAACGCTGGAAAAGCCCCATCATTCTGCTTCTCGATTCCGAAACCTGCGGCGCCGGTGAACTCATCGCCGCCACGATTCAACGCAATTACCCCGCCTTCAGCATCGGCGAGGCGACGCTGGGCCGCACCGTGGAGTATCAGCAGATCCCGCTCAACGAGGTCGTCGCCTTGCACTTTGCCTCCGCCGAAATCCTTTTGCCGGATGATCAATCGCTCTTCCGCAAAGGCATCAAACCGACCTACTTGGTGCCACAGCCGATCGACCTCAAACACCGCGTGTTCGATGCCACCAGCTACGAACCGCTCCGCAAACACGTTTTTGAACAGTCCCGGCCCCGGCTCAACGAAGCCGCATTGGTCCATGCCACCGATCCGGAACTCGATTACCACCTCGCCCGTGCCCGCGGCGAAACCACGCCTTACGACGTCGTCCCGCTCCTCGACAAAGTGGTGCAACGCGCGGTCGATCTCGTGATCACGTTGCAGCGCACCGCCAAGTGACTGTCACAAGGCGGGAATGTAGCACCCCAACGCCTCGATCCGCGCTTGGTTCACAGGACGGCCCGTGCTGACTGCCTCCATGGCGTCGCGCAAATTGTGTTCGGTCGCCTCGCTCCTTCGTTTGCCGTAGGTGACGAACAAATTGTTGATGCGTCCTCTGTACACGATTTCCCCCGCGCGGTTCACCAAGACGGCTTCCGGCGTCATCTCCGCTCCCGTTGCTTTGACCAACTTGTGCTCCCGATCGATGACCACCGGAGCGGTGACTCCAAATTCCCGGCCATGAGTGAGCGCGGCTTCCTCGGTAAGATCGGCAACGACCTGCACCAGAGTGAATTGCCCGCCCAATTCCCGGGCACGGGCTTCCAGGCGCCGGAGTTCCGGCTGAAACGCGTTGGCGATCGGACAATCCGTGGTCACAAAGACGATCGCCGCGAACGGGCCGTCCCCCGCATCCGCCGGCCGAATCCGTTCACCGGAAAGCGCTGGCAGTTCAATGCTCCTTAATCCGCCCGAAGCAGTGCTCAGAGTGAGCGAGACCAAAAGACCAATCCACTTCATACGCCCTCACCCGTGCGAAATGATTCAAGCAATCCCTGCACCTCCTCTTTGTTGAGGCGGCCATCGGCATTGCGATCGAATTTCATGGCCCTTTGCCGGTGAATCGCTGGAATTTCGGCCGCCTCAATGGCGCCGTCGCCATTCACATCCAACCCTTTCATGCGCCGAGCCAACGCCAAGGTAAGAGCTTCGCGAGGCTGAGACGCGATCGCTCCGAGCACTTCAAAATTCGCCTTCTTGGCTGCCTCGGCGAGGACTTCGCGCGATTGCCCCGGGGCCGGACTCACCATGAGCGTGATACTGCCCATTTCGTCCGTGCTCTCGTGCCCCCAGCGAACACGTTGCGGCGGACTGAACGGATTGTTCGGGTTTTCCGCGGAGTTGTCGTAACGCAAGACGCTTTCCACGACCGTGCCCGCCGGCAATCGCACCGGCTTCTCAAAGATGTAGCGATCCTGCCAATTCAGATCCCAGTCGTCGATTCCCAACAACACGATCTCGCTACCGCCGGGGATCTTGGCCGTCATGCGCATTTCCCGGCAAAGATAATGCGCATGCCCGGCGACGCTCAACGCATCCACATCAACCGGAACGGTGAAAGAATCGCGCACCACGTAGTTTGACTCGCCCGGAGGGATGTTGATCTTCATCCCGGCGCCAAAAGCGGGCGGCACTTGAAGATTGGCGAGGTCCCGGGCAGGAGGCGCGTCCGCGAGGTAAATTCCCACCGTGCTTTTCTCGATTTCGGGCTTGCCGGAGGGATGGAAATGCATGGCCAGCACCAAATCGGAGTTCTTGGGCATCGCCATGGCGTAATCGGCGGGGAGGAATTGCACGGTAGCGCCGGGAACGTAACCGCCCAAACTGCCAGCCCGCCGGAAACCCATCCCTTTGAACCCAGGCTTCCCATCCTTGCCATCCTGCGCCAGGGACGTCCCCGTGTTGTCGAGGAAGAACAGGGAGTGATGCACCACGGCCCGAGCACTCGGCCGCAGCTCGACGGCTTTGACCCACTTGTCCTCCGGCAACCGCAGCTTCAGCGCGAAGTTGCGGTAAATGTCGGATCCTTCGGCCGGCACGGGATAGCCTTCTGGCATGGTGAGCACGATGTCTGGCTCTCCCAGCGTCCAGCCTTCCGGAAATCTCGGCGGCACCGGATCCGCCCCTTCCCCGCGCGGCATCCCGGCCTCGACCCACGCCGCCATCATCTTGATCTCGTCTTCCGAAAGGCGGCGATCGTGGAGAAACGGCACTTGTCCAGAAACCGCGTGCCAGGGCGGCATCGAGCGTTCTTCGACCACGCGGACAATCGTTTTCGCCTTGCGGCTCGCATCCTCATACGTCAGCAGCGAGAACGGGCCCGCTTCGCCCGGCCGGTGGCAGGAAGCGCACTTCTCGTGGAGCAGCGGCCCGATCTCTTTGGTAAACGTCACTTCCGCACTCGCGTTGAGCGCGAAACCAGCGGCCAACGGCAATATCCACGTTCTCATCGCATCTCCAGACGTCACTTCGGTTCAGCCGGTTACCGGAAAACTCACGATCGATGCTGGCAATCCCGGCAATTGAGGGCACGTTCACCGCCCATGTTCATCGACCACCTTCGTATTTACGCCAAAGCCGGTGATGGTGGCAACGGCTGCGCCAGTTTCCGCCGGGAGAAATTCGTGCCCAAAGGCGGACCCGATGGCGGCGACGGCGGTCGCGGCGGCGACGTCATCCTCAAGGT
Source organism: Akkermansia muciniphila (assembly GCA_945883495.1). Classification (GTDB taxonomy): domain Bacteria; phylum Verrucomicrobiota; class Verrucomicrobiia; order Verrucomicrobiales; family DEV007; genus V1-115. The sequence continues at coordinate 8,459 of CAMCXS010000068.1, read as the reverse complement.
CGATTCCCAGGTGGATACCCTGAAGGCGTTCTTCTTCAAACCGAACCTGAAGGCGGAGCCGGGAACGCACGGGCAGAGCAAGAAAAAGACCGGCAAATCTGGGAAAGACCTCGTCATGAAGGTCCCGCCGGGCACCATCGTGTATGCCTGCACCGCGCCCGAGGGATCCGGCCCAGAACCGGAGAACATTGAGGACGGCATGATGATGTTTTACGACCTCGAAGCGCAGGCCGAAGATGTCTTGCACCCGGGCCGCCTCGATGATCAACGGACGGAAGTCATCGCGGACCTTACCGAGGAAGGCCAGCGCCTCGTCCTCTGCGCCGGCGGAAAGGGCGGAAAAGGCAACGTCCACTTCAAGACGCCCACCCACCGCTCGCCCCTCGAATTCACCCCCGGCACCCCGGGCGAGGAGGGTTACTTTTACCTCGAACTGCGCCGCATCGCCGATGCCGGACTGGTCGGATTCCCGAATGCCGGGAAATCAACGCTCCTTTCGAAGATCTCCGCCGCCAAGCCCAAGATCGCGTCCTACCCGTTCACCACCCTCACGCCGATGGTTGGCGTCGTTGAGTTCGATGGCTTCATGCGCGCCAGCGTGGCCGACATGCCGGGGTTGATTGAAGGCGCCAGCTCGAACGTCGGGTTGGGCCACGATTTCCTCCGCCACATCTGGCGTTGTTCGCTCCTCATCTTCGTGGTCGACATCGCCGGCAGCGAAGGGCGCGATCCGGTGGAGGACATCCAAACCCTGCGTACCGAGATCAAGCTCTACGACGAAGACCTCGCCGCCCGTCCTTGGATGATCGTTGCGAACAAGATGGACCTGCCGGAAGCCGAGGCGAACCTCGCGACGTTGCGCGATCGCTTCCCCAAGGTCGAGCTTCTCCCCATTTCCGCCGAGCAGGGCGATGGATTGGAGGCGTTGCGCGAGCGGCTCAAGTTGCTCGTCGGCAAAATCCCCACTCGCTGATTCAGCCGGTTTCGCCATGGCCGGTTTTCTCCGTATCACCAAGGGCGACCTCGATGGCTTCTTCGGCCTGTTCATCGACAATCTGCTACAACTGCTGCTGATCCTCACGCTCTGCCCGCTTGTCTGCGGCATCCCGGTGGCGGACGTCACCGGGAAGATTTTGCCGGGCGCCGCTCTCAGCATTTTGGCGGGAAATTTCTATTTCGCCTGGCAGGCCTGGAAGCTCGCCCAGCGCGAGGGCCGCGATGATGTCACCGCAATGCCCTACGGTATCAACACCGTGAGCCTCTTTGCCTACATCGTCTTCATCATGGGGCCGGTCTACCGCCAAACCGGTGACGCCACCCTGGCCTGGAAGGCGGGCCTCTTCGCTTGTTTGCTGAGCGGGTTGATGGAGATCGCAGGCGCCTTTTGTGGCGATTTTCTGCGCAGATTTGCTCCCCGGGCGGCCTTGCTGTCTTCACTGGCCGGAATCGCGATCACGTTTATCGCGATGGGCTTCGTCTTCCAGATCTTCGCGACGCCCGCGCTTGGGCTAGTGCCGATGCTGCTGATTCTGATTTGCTACGCCGGACGGATTCGCCTGCCGTTGAATCTCCCGGCAGGCTTCGTCGCCGTGGTGCTTGGAACCGTCCTGGCGCATGTTCTGCGGGCCGCCGGTTGGGCGCCCCAAAGCCCGGTCAGTCCGGCGTCGAGCCTCGATCTTTACCCGCCGCACTGGTCCGGTGGTGAACTTTTTGGCTTCCTGTTTTCCAAGGAGGGCTGGGTTCACCTTTCCGTGATCGTCCCTATGGGCTTGTTCAACGTGATCGGCTCGTTGCAATGCTTGGAAAGTGCCGATGCCGCCGGCGACCGCTTCCCGACCCGGCCCTCCCTTCTCGCGAACGGGGTTGGCAGCATCTTCGCCGCATGCTTCGGCAGTCCGTTCGCGACCACGCTTTACATCGGTCATCCAGGTTGGAAGGACATGGGAGCCCGATGGAGCTACTCTTGGCTCAATGGCGTGGTAATTTCCGTCCTGGCCTTTGCCGGCGCCGTTGGCCATGTGCTCCAGATCGTTCCCTTGGAGGTGACCTTGGGGATTTTGCTCTGGATCGGGGTCGTCATCACCGCCCAAGCGTTTCAAGCCAGCCCGCCGCGTCATTCCATCGCCGTGGCCGCCGGTTTGATCCCGGCTTTGGCCGCTTGGCTGCTGGTGCAAATCGAAACCACCCTGCGCATCGCCGGCACAAATCTTGAGGCGACGGCCGAGAAGTTCGCCCCCACCCTGCACATCCACGGCGTGATCGCGCTGAGCCAAGGCTTCCTCCTCACGTCGATTCTCTACGCGGCGATCACCGCCTTCGTGATCGATGGGAAAAAGCGCCACGCCTCCGCTGCCCTCCTCCTCACCGCGTTGTTCTCCGGGTTCGGCCTGATCCACGCCTACCGGCTCACGCCCAACGGCGTCGAGAATCACTTTGGCTGGCTGACGGCAGCGCCCGAGTTTGCGATTGGCTACGCCCTCGTCGCCGCCCTGTGCTTTTTCCTGCCCCGTCGTCCGGCTCAACCGTGAAGCTCCCGGAACTTCGGGAGAAACTTCGCCACGAACCGGCCGCGCACCGCTTCCAGCCCGCCTTCCTTGAAAAGGGCGCCCAATTCCGCCTCGACCTTCGTCGGGTGCCCGAAGGCGCGCAAAAACTTGTTCGACGTGATCAGCCGATGCACGTCGCCGTCCAGTCCGCCCTTCGTCTCCAGGATCCATTCCCGCGCCACGAGCGCCAGGGCGGCATCCCCAAGCCAGGCCAACTCTCGATCTTCCGGGGTCTCGCTCGGCTTGATCATGGCGCATGGTAGCCACAACTCGGGATTGCACAAGCGCCGATCCCGCGCAGGATGCCCACGATGCGCAAACCGGTCGTCGCGAGCTACTGCACCACCTTCCTTAAACCGGAGATGCTCCACATCTACCGTCAGGTGACCGGATTGCGGCGATTCCAAACGTTCATCGTCTGCAAAGAACGGCAGTGCGCGGACCGCTACCCGTTCCCTGACATCGAGCAGCCGCCATCGGTGAAGAAGAACTTTCTGCGCCGGTTTTGGCTCAAGTACGTGAAGAAGGAACCACCCATCGTCTACCGCGGCGAATACGGCGTTCTGGCTTCGGTTCTCGAACGCCGGGAGGCGGACCTTATGCATGTCTATTTCGGACACACTGGGGTTCATCTCTTTCCGTTCCTGGAACGCTGGCCCAAGCCGGCTGTCGTCTCGTTCCACGGGATGGACGTCCAGCCCCGGGCCGGTCAACCCGATTACCTCCCCAATCTCAAGCGCATGCTGCAATTCCTCCCCATGGTGATGGCCCGCAGTGAATCGTTGCGCGATCGGCTCATCGACCTGGGCTGTGATCCGGCCAAAATCCGCATCAATCGCACCGGGATTCCCATGGATCAGTTTCCGTTCCGCGATCGGCCAGTTCCTCAGGACGGCTCGTGGCACTTGGTGCAAGCCTGTCGGCTCATCGAGAAGAAAGGCCTCGACCTCACCCTGCGCGCCTTTGCGGATCTCCACGGACGCTTTCCCGCCGCCAAACTCACCATCGCCGGAGAAGGCCCGCTCCTCGAAAGCCTCCGGACGCAAGCCGAAGAACTCAACCTCGCGAACTCGGTGGCATTTCCCGGCTTTCTCTCCGTTCCCGATCTCGCCGGTCTCTACGCCTCCGCCCACGTCTTCATCCACCCCAGCCGGTTGACCGAAGATCAAAACCAAGAGGGAATTCCAAACTCGATGATCGAAGCCATGGCCACCGGCTTACCCGTGGTCGCGACGCTTCATGGCGGCATTCCCGAGGCGGTAGCCAACGGTGTCACCGGCCTGCTCACGCCCGAGAACGATTGGCAAGCACTGGCCTCCTCCCTGGATCGACTCACCAGCCGGCCGGAGGACTGGGTCACCATGTCCAAAGCCGCCGCCGCCGCCGCCCGGGAGAACTTCGATTCCGCCGTCCAAGTAGCCAAGTTGGAAGGTTTCTACGAAGAACTGCTCACGAAGAGCTGAGCCTCGACCGGGCGATGGGTTACAACCCAGTTGAATCGTCCGGGCATTCCGGCGTAGTTGCCCCATGGCCAAGTGCGACTTCGATCCCTCTCCGTATCTCGTCGATGGCTCCCAGCCGTTCCGCATCACGGAAGCGCCCACGCTGATCGACCCACTTTGTCCGGAGAAGAAGGCGGACAAGCACCTTCAGACGATCCGCGAAGAGATCGATGAACTGCAGCAGATGATGTATGCGCACGATCGCTACGCCATGCTTTGCATCTTCCAAGCGATGGACGCGGCCGGCAAAGACGGGGCCATCCGGGCCGTCTTTTCGGGAGTCAATCCGCACGGATTGGAAATCTACGCCTTCAAAACCCCATCCCCGGAGGAACTCGATCACACCTTTTTCTGGCGCACCGACAAAGCCATGCCGCCCCGGGGACGGATCGGTATCTTCAACCGGTCCTACTACGAAGAGGTCCTCATCGCTCGCGTCCATCCCGAGATCGTGACCCGATCCCAACGCCTTCCCGAAGATGTCACCAACACGCTGGAAACGCTCTGGGAGCAACGATTTGAAACGATCCGCGCCTTGGAACGCAACCACCACCTCAACGGAACCCGGATCCACAAATTCTACCTCCATCTCTCCCCGGAAGAACAGCGCCGCCGCTTCATCTCCCGGATCGATGACCCGTCCAAGAACTGGAAGTTCAACGAAGGCGACGTCAAGGAACGCCAACTCTGGCCTCGCTACATGGATGCCTACGAGGACGCCATCAACCACACCGCCACGCCGGACTCGCCGTGGCACGTCATTCCGGCGGACGACAAAAAGACCGCGAGGCTCCTCATTGCCACCATTGTCCGCGACGCCCTCAAAGGTCTTCCCATCGCCTACCCCAAGCTCAGCGAAGCAGCGCTTGCCCAACTCAAAGCCAGCCGGGAGCTCCTCCATAACGAGCCGGACGTCGCGTAGCCGCTGGGCATTCCCTCGTCGCACGGGCGAAGCCTGGCAAGGTGCGCCTTCCAATGGCCCCCACCACCAAAGAAACTTCCCGCCGCGGAGCGCCGAAGCTCTCCGGGACGGGATTGGTGCCGCGTGTTGCGTCTGGTTGGAAACCAATCAAGCAGCCAGAATCGAGCCTGGAGCCTGAGAGCCAGTGCCGTTCTCTGTCCGGTTGGCCAAGGGCAAGGCAACGACCTTGCTCTTCAGCTTGGATTCCAACGCCTCCACCTTGGCAAAGAGCTCTTCCGCCCTCTCGCTGGATTTCTGTGCGGCCGTCTTCAGCTTCGCCAAGGCGGCCTCAGCGGCTTCCACCCGTAGCCAAGCCTTCTCGGACACGGCTTTGGCCGCATGAGCTTGTTTCCGGTTGCTGGCGATCAACCGCTCGGTCTTGGCTTGGGATTTCTCCTGCACTTTGCGGTCACGGGACGGCTTGGCGGCCAGGTGCGCGGCGGGCGTCACCACTCCCAGCTCGCCCCAACGCGGGTCGTCTTTGGCCAGCGCGCCTTGCAACTCGTTCAGGAGAGCACGAAGACGGCGCCGCAGCTTGGAAACCAGCCGTCCGCAGGCTGCTTGGAGCTGCTTCTGAGCTTGCTCATTGGCGGCAAGAGCCGCGATGGAGCTGCTCAACTCCCCGGAGGCCGTGGTAGCGGCCGCGGCCGTCAACCCAAACCCTATGTTCTCCCAGTCCGGGTTCGTCTCCAGGAAGGAGGCGATGTGCCCAAGCAAGAGAAGCCGCTCGGCATCCTTCTCGGGGATCCGGGTGTTTTGGTTGACAAAGCCAACCACTCCCCAAACCCGGCTCCAACGCTCCCCTTCCTTTAAATGCAACGCCTTCACCATGGCCTTAATCAGCCGCCCGGCTTTCGCGTAGGCGGCTTCGTACGCCGGATCCAACGTCGTGCTCCGCACCGCCAGAACGGCTCGCCATTCCGCATCCTGCTTCGACAACTCGAGCCAGGCTGCGCGGGAGATCTCCGCCGGGGACACAGGCAAGCTGAGCCCAGGGCAGAGAGTCTAGTATCCATCAATGATCCGAGGCCCCATGGCCAACAGTTCATTGCGATCTGTAGGGACTTTCATGATGTGGTGTGTAGGAACCCACCGACGCCGCCTCCGCGCCACCGGGTAGTCCGGAGGTGTAACGGGACGGGCGCAGCGGGTTATGGTGTATAGTAGTTCTGGGGATTATATTCAGCAACTAAATAGTTTAGATTACTGAAAAAACCGGGGGCCGGCCGCTTTCGCGCCGCTGTGGCCGGTCCGGACACCTTCCCTGCCGGCTGCAAGATGTCATCGGTCACCCACCACCACCGTAGCCAACCGGGATATCAGTACTGCCGATTCAGTTCAGAACCCACCGCCGCCACAGCCCTGATCGACGCACCAGTCGGCCCGTATTTCCTTGCTCCAAGGGGGAAAGCATCCCATTCTGCCACGGCTAGGCCCAAGCTGATCTACCGGCCGGGGCCCTACGAATAGATACTGTTCGCCAGGAAAATGCCCAATGATCATCCAGCGTTTCGTGCCGGTGAGTACGTCAAGTTCGCGAAACTTGAAGTGCTCGAAGATTTGCAAGCACGGTTCGGCGTGAATGGCCCCCTAGGCCGAAGATTGATCCATGATCTCCTTGCACCCAATATGACGGAGCATCCCGGGATCCGAGTTCGCATCAAGAGCGTCACCATCTATCACTTCGGAACCGTGCTATACGAATTTGACGAAGTCGGAGGGTGTTGGCTTGAGCCTTCCATTGTGGATTGGAGTCTTGACGAGCCTTCTGGCCACGATATTGACCGTCCGGCTCACTTGTTCTACCAAGTCTCGGCAGATTCCGAGCTTGAAGAGCCCGGCACTGTTCGGATTGAGGGAGTCCAAGACCAGATTCTCTACTGCGCCCTGCGGAAGAAGAATGCTGGTATTGAAGCAAAGAACATTACCGCGGTATCCAGAATCAGGACGAAGGGCAACTTTGAATGGCGTTACGGATTTGATGGACACTACACGCCTTCCGCTTCGCAAATCTCAGGCGAACAAGACGGCACATCGATCGGCGGATAATGTCCTTTTTTGGGTTCGGGCTTCCATTCCCGCCGTGGATGGCCTAGACGTTCGCTTAACGATAGAAATGCCCATCGGTGAGTTCATAGGCGAAGTCTTGCTTCAAGGAGTCTTCGAGATCATCTTCTACACCCTTGCTTACTACACAGGGGCGATGGCGCTCTGGGTTCTGACGCTCGGGCAGATTCGACTTGCTCCTTTGACCTCAATCGAATCAACGAATCGAAAGAAGAAGAGATGGACCGATTGGAGCATCTGGCTACACCGAGGAGCACATGGGAAGGCTCTTAAAGCAGAGTGCACTTGCCTTGTGGGATTCCTTGTGTGGGTTGCCATTGGATTCGGGATCTACTTCACCACGCGCGAAAACAAGCAACCAACGAACAAGGCGTCGCTCTCGACACCTGCCCCGCCGCGAGTTCCATTCTCCACGTCAAACGGGGTCTACACAAAGTTTCTGACGGCCCACGGTGCGCCTTGGAAAACCCACCTCACTCTCCAGAACCGCGCGACTTGCTTTGGCAAAGCCGCCGAGTTTTCCCGGGACGCGAGCTCTGTTTCTGAAAATCTCCCGATGTTTCCTACAACGCGGGTTTGCTTATTGAAAATGCGACGGCGTCTCCAGAATCGTCCAGTTCGTCTTCAAGAATCTGCCGACTTTTCCAGAATCTTGCGTTCAGTTTTCCAAACCGTGGCGACTTCTCCAAAACCGCGCGTTGAGTTTTCACAAAACCGCCGACTTTTCAAGAATCGCACGTTCAGTTTTCCAAGCCGCGCCGCCTTCTCCAAAACCGCGCGTTGAGATTTCACAAAACCGCCGACTTTTCGAAAATTGCACGTTCAGTTCCCGAGAACTCGCCGACTTTTTCAGCATTCCGTACTCGGTTTTCGAGAACACGTCATCTTTTCCAGAAACGCACGGTTTCGACTAGGAACGGGCGGTGCGACTTCGCGCGAGCTGATTCCACCCCGGCCGGATGTAGGCTTAGTTCTCGAAAGCCGCCTTTAGCAGCCTCCCGACTAACTCGATCCAGTTCACTGGGCGGGAGCGAGGGGACCGAGCTTGGTGGAGTGGGAGTTCTGATGAACCGATTCAAACTCGATTACGTGCACGAGCACGGTAAGCGTTTGACGCCTCACCATCGACCCGCACTTGACCAGACCGCGACTTGGATCAACTCAAGCCGCCACCGCCACTTCGGACGACTTCAACTCCGCGTAAGCGCGAGGCGTCAATTGCTTCACCGTGAGGTTGGTCGCTTCCGGCAATTGCTCAAGAAGCCAACGCATATAGGCTCGCGGATTGATCCCACGGCGCAGGCAACTGCCTAGCAGGCTGTATAGCGTCGCCGAACGTTGTCCGGCCCCGACGTCGCCGATGAAGAGATAGTTCTTCTTTCC
>CAMCXS010000067.1 GCA_945883495.1 Akkermansia muciniphila | reverse complement strand
TGCCGCCACCACGGCCCCGGCCGCCTGTCGATAAGGTCCCAAAATAGATAGCGATACCAGGGACTGCTGGTTTGCAAATGCACCTGCTTACGAAGGGCCGATGGAAGGAGACGAAGTTCGTTTTCAATCTCGTGCTCGTGCTCGTGCTCGTGCTCGTAATCGTAATCGAGTTTGAATCGGTTCATCAAAACTCCCACTCCACCAAGCTCGGTCCCCTCGCTCCCGCCCAGTAAACTGGATCGAGGTAGTCGGGAGGTTTAGAAAACGACTGCTCATGGTTCCCACAGGCCCAAGGGGCGCCTAAAGCCCGTGAGCGCCGGTCGCTCAAGGTCCGCTTTGAGGCGGGCCAAAGCGAAGGATGTTTCCCCGGAAAAGACGGCGGGCAAATGAGCCGGACCCGGCCCGACACCCCACTTCGGATGCGGGGGGAGCCACTGCCGAAGTGGGGGGGGCCCACTTCCATCACGCGATGACGCGGCTTTGGGCTCCGTCATCGCGATCTTTGATCGCGTCATCCCATCTTGGAAACTCGTCATCGCATCCGCAAACCACGTGATTCCATCCCACGAACGCGATCACGCGTCTCCTGGAGGCGTGATCGCGTCTTTTTGCCCCGTGATCGCGTCTTTGCACGGCGATCACCCAGCCAAACAACCCGGTGACGGATCTCCGGTCGGATCACCGATCCAACCTACATCCCGTGAGTTGGACGGCTTGTGAGGCACGAGCCGTCCACTCGCCTCAAGATCGCCCTCCTCCCACGCCGTGACGACGAAGACCAGAAGCGCTCTCATCACGCAATGTGCCGGACCAGCTCAGAGGCGGGAAAACGGACTTTGGGCAGGGAAGCGTATTTATCTTCCGGATGGCGATACCCGGCGGGACAAAGCACCGCCGTCGCTAACCCTCGCTCCGCAAGTCCGAGCGCCTCATCGTAGGCATCCGGCAAAAAGCCTTCCATCGGACAGGTATCGATTCCCAACAGCGCGGCAGCCGCCATGAAATTTCCCAGCGCGATGTAGCACTGAAGCTGAGCCCAACCGCGCACATCCTGAGACCGAGGGCCGGTGACCACGTCTTGCACAATCATGTCCCGATATCCCTTCGTCTGCTCCGCCGGACGGCCTTGCGTCAGTTCAATCGCCTTCATGAGACGGTCGACATCCTGTTCCCCGAGCGTCTTGCGGCAGGCAATCACCAGGAGATGCGAACAATCCGCGACTTGGCGTTGGCCCCAGGAGTGCGGCACCAAGCTTTCCTTCAACTCCTGCCGCGTCACCACCAAGAATTCCCACGGCTGCATCCCGTAGGAGGACGGCGTCAGGACCAAGGTCTGCTCCAGAGCGGACCAAATCTCATCCGGAATGCGCCGCGCGGGGTCAAAGCGCTTCGTGGCATAGCGCCATTGCATCGCGGCCAGCAAATCGTTGGGATCGATCGGAGAACTCATGGCTCTGCCGTTCCCTCATCCTTCGCGTGAGGTCAATGGCAGGGAGCGGTTTTTCTATGAAACGCCCTTCTCTCGAAGCCAGTTTCCGGCCCGGACGTAAAGTTGCGCGGCGCTACGCAGACCAAGCTTATCCTTGATACGAGATCGATAGGTTTCCACCGTCGATTCGGCGATCTCCAGAGCCTCGGCGATTTCCCGGGTCCCTTTGCCGCGGCCGAGCAAGGTGAAGACCTCCAACTCCCGGCCAGCCAAAGTTTCCTCAATTGGTTGCCCCTCTCCGGGTAATCTTGCCACCGTTTCTGGGGTCACGCCTGCACGCCGCACACAAACCTCACCGCCGACGATGCGTTGGATGGTCTCCACGACCGAGCTAGACGTTTGGTGCTTCGTGAGATAGCCACGAGCCCCCGCGCGGAGAGCCCGCTCAGCGTAGAGTGATTCCTCATGCATCGAGAGCACCAAGGTTTTCACTTCAGGCGCTTCTTCCCTGAGCTGTTTCACCAGGTCCAGTCCGTTTGATCCTCGCAAGGTGATATCGATGATGGCCACGTCCGGTTGGGCTTGGCGGACCAGCTCCATGGCACGAGTGGCGCTCTCTGCTTCTCCACAGACCTTCATCCCACCGGAACGGCCGATCAGCTCCCGCAAATGTTCGCGGAACATTAGGTGGTCATCGACGAGCAGGATTTCCACGGGTCTTTCGATCGAATCTGGGGGCCGAAGGGCAGTCATGTCGTGTCTGGTGAATCTAATGAGTCAAGCAAGCGGCACCGAATCACCGTGCCGCCGCCCTCTCTTTCGAAAATGGCAAAATCAGAGTTCCCCAAGGATTGGGCGCGGTACCTCATGGTCCGCAACCCCATGCCGGCCCGCAGTCCTTCGGAATCCATCTGTTCGGACATGCCTTTCCCATCATCCTCAACCCGCAACTCCAACCCACTCTGACTTGCACCCAAGTAAATGTCCACGTGCTGAGCCCGCCCGTGACGGATCGCATTGGCCACGGCCTCTTGGGCAATACGGTAGAGATGCATCGAACGCCCCGGATCACCGTACTGAAAGCCAGTGCCTTCGTGCAGCCGAATCTCAACGCCGGTCAGCCCGGTCATCGTCGCGGCGAGATTGGTCAAGGCCACCGCCAGACCTTGACTGTCCACATGGACCGGAAGAATCCCATGGGCCAGCTCTCGAGCCTCGGTCACCGCCTGTTGAATGGATCTCCCAATGAGCTCCGCGTCCGCCGCGCCTGGATCACCCCGCTCGGTCAAATCTTGCGCCAAAGCACTGACCGCGCAGCCGACCGCAGCCAATTGCTGGCACAAGCCATCGTGCAAATCCTGCCCGATACGCTGCTGCTCGTGTTCGCTCACGGCCACCAAATCCGTCTCCAACTGCCGGAGGTCCTCCAACGCGCGAATCCGCGCCGTATCCGCGAGCCGCCGTTTCCGCACCCCGACAGTGGCGAACACCACGACACCGAAGTAAAACATGCGGTTCACCGAAGCCAGAACCAGCCCATATCCGGTTTCGTAGGGGTTCGTGCCAGCTTGGGCCAACCACCATACCCCCGAGCAAAGCAAGGCGACGAAGAAACCATACTCCCTCCCAAGGTGCCACGATGCAATCGCGATCGGGACGGCATAGAAAATGAACAGGCTGATCTCCCACCCGACCCACCAATCCATCAGGCCAACGAAACCGACCAAAAGGACGCAGAGCACGCACACAACCAGGCGGCGAGCCCCCACCGCCACCAACGGTTCATCTCCCGTCCCAGCCTCCGCTATCCGTTCCATTGAGCACGCCGAGCCCATATTCGCCCCGAACTGGGAGCATAGGGGCGAAGCGCCTCCCCGCGCCACGAAAAAAACGCGCAATCAACCGGGATGGAAGACAATGTCTTGCACGATCGACACTTCTTTCACCCGTTCATCCACCTGCCGACGCCCCAACCGAGCGCCCCCATCAGCGGTGTAAACGACGCCGTCCCGCCACGTCGGAATGCCGTTGACGTGCACGTTCAATACCGGCAGCGACGTGGCAATCCGGGTGGCCCGGTCCAAATCCCGGCAGAAAATGCTGGCGACCAGTTGACTCCGCCGATCTAACAACGGACCTAAATCATCAAGACCGTTGGGCAACGTCGTGACCGTCAAAAACGGCCCTAGGACTTCCCGGTAGGCCTGCCCGTTCCAAAGCGCTCCATGCCGGGGCGGCACGTCCGCCATGACGATCGGAGCCACCACGGACCCCAGACAGGAGCCACCTGTGATCAGGCGAGCTCCCGACGCGGAGAGAGACTGGAGCAACCCGAGGCATTCGCTCACCCGGGAGCGCTCCGCGAGGGGACCGATTCGCGTCCCGGGAGCCAAAGGATCCCCCACCTGCAAGGACCGTATTGCGGCGGCAAGACGCTCCAAAAAACCTTGGGCGATCGAGGCTTCCACGAACACCGAACAGGTGGAGATCGCCGTCTGCCCCGCATTTTCAAATCGCTGGTGAACCAAGTCCGCCACAGCCCGATCCAAATCTGCATCCGCAGCGATCGCACACACGGCCGTGGCGCCATGAGTGGAACGCAATGGGATCGGCCCCATCGATCTGCGCAACGCCGTGAATGTCTCCAACGAGCCCTGGCAGGAGACCTGATCGACCAGTGGATGCTGGCAGATGGCCTGGCCGGTCGTACCGCCAGGCCCGGTCAGCAGTTCCACCCCATGGAGACTCAGGCCCGATTCCACGAGGATATCGACGAGCATCTTCGCTGACAGCGGAGTGGCGGACGCCGGCTTGAGGACAACCCGATCTCCCGCCGCAAGAGATGCCAGCAGCAGCTTCGCCGGAATCAATAGAGGAAACGTATTCGGAGTGAAAATGGCGTTGATCCCGACCGGCCTTTGCCTCGTGAAGCCAAACCGGGCCCCAATCCGGGCCTCCACCGCCAACGGCTGAAACTGCTGGCCCAGCCGGTAACCAGCCCGGCAGAAGGACTCGAACAAACCGATCGTCAGGGACACCTCGTCACGAGCTTCGTGAATCGGCTTCCCCTGCTCTTGAGAAATTAACGTGGATAGCTCTAGTCCCCGCGTCGATAAGACTTCTGCGGCCCGGCTCAACACCGTATCCATCCCAGAATCGGTCCACTCGGGATAGGCTGCCAACTTCCTGATGGCACGGTCCACTGCCACCTCGTCGAAGTTTGGCACGGTCCCCAACAACGCGCCCGACCAGGGCGACCGGACCTCGATCACGTCGCCACTTGGGTCGGGCAGGGGCCCGGGAGAAGGAAGCTCACTCATCAAAAAATCAGCGGAGTCAGGCGGCCGTCGCGGTCGACAGCGCTGGCACCGGCGAGGAATTGCCCGCGAGCATGAGCGCAGCCGCGGGTATGGATGCACTGCATACATTGCATGTCATGCAATGCAATCCCCCACCGAGCGTCGACATCTCCATGATATCGATCCCGATGACCTCGCGATCTGGCATGAGTTCGCGGTAAATGGAGAGGGCACGACGATCCAAGGAATCGTCGATCCCGGGATAAAGCGGCACCAAAAGCGCGCTATTCGCAAAAGCCACGTTCGTGTAGCTGCGGTACCGGCCGTCAATGGGCGGAGGCATCGGCATGCGGACCACCCGCATCGGGCCCACCGACGTCTTCAGCCCGCTCAAGATCTCCGCGGCGCGATCCAAAATGGCGGCGTTGATCGGATCCACGCTGGCGGGATATTGACCGACGACCACCAAGTCCTTGGCCAAGAAACTGCAAAACAAGTCGATGTGCCCCGTGGTCTCCCCACTCAGCGGATCGAGGTATGCCCACTGCGTCGCCCCGAAGTAAGTCGCCACCACACCACCGAGCTGCTGATGATCGAGCTGGCGCGAAGCGTTTTTCGGAAAAACCGTGGTCGAAGTCAGGCAAATCCCGTCGCCATTGCAGAGGATGTTGCCGCCTTCCAAGGTCAGTGGGACTTTCACCACCGGGGCTCCGAAAATCCGGGAGAGTTCGGGTTCCGCTCCATCGTTGGCGGCGGTGCGGAGGTGGCGCAACTCCAGCGCCAGCAGGGCCCTCTGGCCATTGGCGTCGTAAGCGGGAATCGGGCACCAATCACGAGCCCACATGGACACGGACGAAAGCCGGGTAAACTCCGCGGCATTTCTGGGCAATCCGGCAGCGGCCAACAACACCTCTCCGAGAACCTCGTCTTCCTGATTGACCAAACAAATGACGCGAATCCGGCCATGAAGCGCCCGGATCAAATTGATGAACACTTGGGGCATGTTCCGAATCAGACATGCGCACCCAATCACCAGGGCTTCCTGATTCTCGAACTCTCCAGGCACCCGCCAGCGGGCTTCAGACTGCACTGGCACAGGACGAGGAGCGGCAAACCGGGGCGACGTCTTGGATGGGAGGGACGGCGATCGCTTCTGTGACTTTCTCTTCATTCGGCGGGATCAGCAATCCCATGTAGCGGAACGGACTACATATGTGCCTCAACTCCTCGATTGTCGAGGCGGAATCTAGGCTTTTTCCGCAGTGAATGACTCGCCTCTTGTGCGAGAACGATCCCCGGCGTAAGCAGCCCCCGTGCCCGCCGCCACGCTCTTTCCTCTCGTTTCAGCCCTCATTTACACCGTCGCGGCGCTACTCTTCAAACGCTCCAGCGATCTCGGCGTCGGCCTTTGGCGCACCACATTTGTGGCCAATCTCATCGGCGGCGCCCTCTTTTCCCTGCTCTGGCTCGAAGGCGGCCCCCCGTTGAATCTCGATCTTCTCTGGCAACCCGCGCTCATTGCCCTCTGCCTGTTCGTCGGTCAGATCTCACAGTTCCTCGCCCTGGAACGCGGAGATGTCTCCGTCGCGGTCCCCGTGTTCGGCCTCAAGGTTTTGATCGTCGCCTTTCTCACGCCGCTGCTCACCGGTCAGCCCGTCACCTGGAGCCTTTGGGTCGCGGCCTTACTCAGCGTGAGCGGGATTGTCCTGCTGAATCGCCAAGATGTCGATAAGCGTCCTCGTGGACTCGCCATCACGCTAATTGGAGGAGGCATCGGCGCCGTCTGTTTCGCGATCTTCGATCTCCTGGTGCAACGCTGGGGCCCTCAATGGGGACCAGGACGGCTGCTACCTGCCATCTTTTGGATCAACGCCATCCTCTCGCTCGGCTTGATTCACCGATTCTCTGCGCCATTGCACAAAATCCCCCGAGGCGCCTGGCCCTGGCTACTTGGCGGCTGCGTTCTCCTGGCCGGCCAAAGCATCCTCTTCGTGCGCACTTTGGCGCTCCACGGGAACGCCACGTCCGCGAACATCCTCTACGCTTCCCGAGGTCTCATGAGCGTGCTCCTGGTCTGGCTCGCCGGACACTGGTTCGTGAATCACGAACGTCACCTCGGTGCCCGAATCATGCGTTGGCGCCTCATGGGGGCTTCTCTGATGCTCAGCGCCATCGTGCTGGTTCTCACCAAGCGATGAGCCTAAGCGGGATGATCCCACGCGGAGACGCGGGGGGGTGCATGATTGTGATGGACGCTGGAACGGAATTCTTGGGAATTCCGCTACTCAGAATTCATTCTCGTAGCGGAATCGCCCACGCATTCCGCCCTTTCTGACCATCAGTTCCATTCACACCCGAGACGCGGCCACTGTTCGGAACTAATCGGGTTGGACGGCGGGAACCGGTGCCCGGGGGCATCGGACCGTTCACAAGCCAGAGTTGCCAGCTTCCTCACGCTCCAGCCCGAGCATCCGGCAAGCTTCAGCTTCCGCGATGCCGCTGGCCACAAGACGGCGGACCGCGTCGTTGAGTCCTTCAATTCGACCTTCTTTTCGTCCTTCTTCCCGGCCCTTCTCAAGCCCCTCTTGGTGGCTGCCCGAGATGAGCGTCCGCTCCCGGCGGACAAAATCCCAGAAGCGGTCATACGCTTCCAACTCTCCCGGGGTGAAGGCGCTTTCCCTGGCGATTTCGATCGCCTCGCGCACTTCCCCGCTCACGGCGATTTCGTTGACCAGTTCCTCTGTCGAGGCATGCCCCGGCCGGCCCGCATCCCCGGCCTCGCGAAGAAACCGCAACCACGCCCAACGCAAGAGCCGAGCCTCATCCGGCCGGGTCTCGCGGTACTTGGGCAACTCCACGAAAACCAATTGGAGATCGCGGATCACCTGCTCCTGGTCCCCGGCCTTCACCAGCCGGAAGTGATGATAGTAATCCTCGCCGCCGCCGGGGAACTTGTCGTTGAGCAGGCTCAACCCGTAGACCGGTTTGAGGAGGTGATACTCGTCATTCTTCTCCAACTGGCGGACATAGGCCTTGCTGGCGTTGAAAAGCACCCGCTGCAAAAACGCGCTAGTCCAGTTCATCTGCATCTCCACAATGAACTGCCGCCCGCACCGATCCTGGCAACGGACGTCCACGATCGTATTCTTGAAAAGGGGCAACGAAGGCACTTGCTCGGTGGGCAAATACTCCAGCGACTCAATTTCCTCATCCGCGCCCTCGAACGGCAGCAACGCGTTCAGGAAGCTGCGCAAGATCTCCGGATGCTCCCCAAAGATCCGCTTGAAGACCAAATCACTGCGAGGATCGAGCAATCGCTCCATGCGGCACTCTGCCATGATTGTTGGCGTTCACAACCCAGAGGCGGAGCCGCTTGGAATTTGTCTTCCGCGTGATCCGGTTTTCATCCAAATCTCGCATGATCCCCATGCCATGAGCCCATCCCGACCAATTTCATCCCCAGATGAAATTCTCGACACCGTCTGGCCCCTGCCGCCGGACCTGCGAGAAGCCTACCTGCCGCAGGCTTGCGGGAATAACGCGACCTTAGAAGCCAAGGCGCGCGCCCTCCCGGACAAAACCGCCGCGGAGTTGTCTGAGGAATCCGACGCCAAGAAGCCGAAATCCCCATGAACGACGTCACCCGCCTCCTCCAAGCCGTCCAAGAGGGCGACGCCTCCGCCAACGAGCAGCTGCTCCACGTCGTCTATCACGAGCTACGAGCCCTGGCTCGGGCCAAGATGGCGAAGGAGCAACCCGGGCACACCCTGCAAGCCACCGCCCTGGTCCACGAAGCGTGGTTGCGCCTCGGCGATGCCCAGTTCGCGAACCGGGCCCACTTCTTCGCCGCCGCCGCCGAAGCCATGCGCCGCATCTTGATTGACCGGGCCCGGCGCAAACAAGCCGCCCGGCACGGCGGCGGAGCCACGCATGTTCCCGAAGCGGACGTTGATCTTCCCGTCGCCGCTCCGATCACCAAGGAAGACGAACTGCTTGCCCTTCACAACGCGCTCGATGCCTTGGCCGCCCACGATTCCCGCAAGGCGGAATTGGTGAAGCTGAGGTATTTCGCCGGCCTGACGATTGAGGAAGCGGCGGACATCCTCGGGATTTCCTCCGCCACGGCCAAACGAGATTGGACTTACGCGCGAGCTTGGCTCTTCCGGGCGATCTCTGAAGGCCAATGATGGACGCCGTTCACAAGCCGGAGTCGCCTGCTTGATTCTCACGTCTCACGCATCAGGATCGGGGTTCTGGAGAATCACGAAGAGTTCTTCAATCAAGCTGGTGTCGTCTCCGGCCATGCCGTCCATGCTCGACATCCTGGCAAGGACGGTTGCGGCGATCTTCTCCTCCACGGTGTTTTCGGAATACGCATAGTAGATCAGGGCGCGCTTGCCGTCGCGGTGGCAGCGGCCTTCGATTTGCTGGAGTTGGATGGCGCTGTGACGGAGGTCATGCACCACCAGCGATCGCTCGCGTTCTCCGCCGGGATGTTCCCCTTGATGGAGCGAGATCGATTCCGTGACGGTAAAGACGAGGGCGTCGAGTTGTCCGCACTGGAACGCCAGGCGGGTCTGTTCGTTGATCTCCGCGGATTGCGTTCCATTGAGTTCACCGACGGTCCAACCGTGAGCTTCGAGCTTGGCGCGGAGCATGGTGCTGGTTTCGAGAAACGCGACGGAGATCGCGACTTGTTGGCCGTTGGCGAGGAGATCATCCACAAAATCGACCGTTCCGGAGGTGCGCAGAAGACTCGCTTTTTGGCGGAAGCGCAGATCGGCCGCCCAGCCGGTGGGGCGGCGAGTGCTCCCTCCGAGGAGTCCCAGTTCGCGGCGGAACTCCCGCCAAGTGGCCTCGTAAAGCCGGCGGTTGCCTGGATCGAGCGTGGTTGGGGCCAGTTCGCGCTGAACCTCAGGCCAGCCCTCGATGTCGGCGGGCCGGCGGCGCAGGCCGATGGCGTTGGGGCCTTTGTAAAGACGCTCCGACATCAATTGGCGGTCGGCTTCGTTGGGAGCCCATTTCCAGTTCTTCCAACGCCCGCGGGGCTTTCCGATTCCGAGCTGTTTCATGAGCAAGCGGAACTGGTCGAGGTCACTGGGAGCGACCGGGCTGGCTGCGGGAGCGGGGAAAAGCAGGCGCGCGAGGTAGGAGAGCTCGTGCGGGGTTTGTCCCGCGGTGGCGCTCATGTAGATGGTGAACTGGGCCAGCGACGCCAGCTTGCGGGTGGCGAGGGATTGTTGGGAGTTGGGGTTCCGCAGCCGATGCGCTTCGTCGATGATCACCAGCGGC
Source organism: Akkermansia muciniphila (assembly GCA_945883495.1). Taxonomy (GTDB): domain Bacteria; phylum Verrucomicrobiota; class Verrucomicrobiia; order Verrucomicrobiales; family DEV007; genus V1-115. Next base: position 21,837 of record CAMCXS010000067.1, on the reverse strand, counting down.
CACGTGCGCTTGGGCTGCCCGAACTTGGCGTGCTCGTTGTTCTTGGCTCGCGTGGAGCGCTTCTTGCTTTCGGCGGGAGGGAGGAGCAGCGACTTGCTGCGCTCAAAGTTGAGGAGCGTCACCCGTTTGGTGGTCTCAGGGGAGCCCGCGATGGTGCGTCGCCACTGGGCAATGGCGCCTTTGGGGCAGATGATGAGGACCTCATCCTCGGGCATGGCGGACACGGCCAGCCACGCGGAGAGCGTCTTTCCCAACCCGGTGAGGTCGCCAAGCAGAAAGCCCGGCTTTCCTGCAAGGCGCGCCGCGAGAATGGCGTCTCGCGCGCTTCGCTGGTGGGCGTGAGGGACAAACGGCGCGAGCATGTTGAAGTGAACGGTTCGGCATAGCGAAGGGCAGGCGCCCTTCGTTGATGATTGTCGATGGGGAACGGGAAGCCGTTCCGCTACCGGAGATCACCGCCAAGCCAGCTCGACCGGCTTCCCATGCTCGGGATGCGCGGGATCCAGAGCCCGAAGTTCGAGGGTCATGCCGCCCGGCTTGACCGTGGCGCGGACCCAGCCGTTGGGACGGGCGGGGCTGAAGACGTAGGCGGTCGGAGGGAGGTTGATTTGGTGGAGGTCAGCGCCGCCGGGAGTGACGCGCCAGTCGTGGCTGTGGCCGTAGATGTAGGCTTTGGCGTGCGGGAAGCCGTTGGCCAGCTTGAGGAAGGCATCGCCGTCGATGAGACCGGCGATCTGAATCTTGTCGGCGCTGGGGATGATGTCGTCGCGGAAGGCTTGGGGGTAGTGATGGCCGACAAGGATCACCGGCTTGGCGGTCTGCGCCTCCAAGTAACCGCTGAGCCACTGGAGTTGCTCTGGGCCGAACTCTCCTTCCACTTTGTTCACGAAGCGGAGGGAATCGAGAAAGACCCAGTTCGCGCAGCGGCCCTGGACCACGCTGACTTGCTTGCCATCGACCGGGCGCGGTTCGTTTCCGGCGAAGGCTTCGAGGAATTTGGCGCGGTCGTCGTGATTCCCCAAGGTGAAGTGGACCGCCAAGCCCGCTTCCCGCACCGGCGCGAGCAGGGTGGCCAAGGTGGCGTAGTCGCCCGCCAGCCCTTCGAGATAGGCGCAGTCGCCGTTGATGATGACGCCATCGAGTTGGTCCCGCTCGGCGAGGACTTCATTGAGGACGCGTTTGAAGTTGTCCGCCATGTTCACCCCCTGCCGGGACACGGTGGCGAGACTGGCGTCGATGTGACAGTCCGAGAGCAAGGCCCAACGTTCCACGGCGGAGGCGGCGTCGGCCGCATCGGAGTTCACGATCACGGATGCGGCGGTCAGCATGGAAGTCTGGAGAAAGGTCCGGCGGTTGGGGGTTGCGGAAATTGGGGGCAGATGGATGGGCACGAAGCCTAGTGTAGCCCGCCGCGCGCAATACGCACTAGCGGAGGCGTAATTTTCTGTAGGGAATCATTGTAGGGCGGACATTCCTGTCTGCCCCAAACATCGCCGAACCCCGCCGGGGACAGGCAAGAATGCCCGTGCTACAGATGAACGCTACGTCGCGCTCCAGGCTTGCGGAGCTTGGCTGGGCAAGGCATGCTTCCTCCATGAGCCTCGCCGAAGCTCCTCCCGCTACCCGGACCCGGTTCGATCCTTCCGCGCCCGCCCCAGCCGCGGCGTTCGAGAACCAGAGTTCCCTGGTATTGCCCGGGTACTCCTGGAGTCACTACGTCTCGCTCGATGAACTCTTCCAGGACACCGGCGTCAGGGTCCGCTTTCTCGATCACTATTTGGAAATCATGCCGCCGATCTCCGAAGCGCACGAACACCGGAAAACCCACGTGGCCTTCCTGCTCGAAACGTGGTGTATCGACCGGGACACGGAGATCTTCGGCAAAGGCTCGACCACGCTGAAGATTCCCGAGGAAGCAGGGGGCGAGCCGGACGAATCCTACTGTTTTCACGAGCAAAAGCCGCGCCCGGATCTCGTGGTGGAAGTCGCCCTGACCAGCGGAGGGCTGAGCAAGCGCGCGTTTTATGCGAAGTTCGAGATCCCCGAACTCTGGATTTGGCGGGAAGACCGGTTGGAAGTCTATGTGTGGAACGCGGCGGCCCGGACGTATGAGGCCAGCGCGAGCAGCCAAGTCTTGCCCGGGATCGACCTAGCCGCGATCCGAGACTGCGCCCTCCTGCCGAGCATCAACCAAGCGGTCCGCGAGTTTCGCAAACGCGTCGCGCCGCCCGGAGACGAGGCGTAACCTCAGGGTTCATCGCCCAGCAATCGCTGCAACCGGTGACGAACTTCTGGATCCAATCCGCTGGATCCAAAGGCCGTCCGCAATTCTCCCCAAGCTCGTTCCCCGAGCGCCGCCAAGCGTTGCGTCGCCGCCTCCCGTTCCTTCCAATCGGCGGCCCCGAGACGGGCAATGTCGGACGTCATCGCGCTACGCTCCGCTTCGGTGAGATCTGGTGCGTGCGAGAGCACGGCATCGACTTCCCGGAGCCCGAGGCGGAACTCTTTGCCGCCTGAAATCAGCGGAATCACGCCACCGGCCAATGGCCCTTCCACGACCCCGCCGTCCCAAAGCTTGACCCGCACGGAGCCGTCCCCGGTACGTCGCAATTCGCGGATCGCGGCCGGCTTCAAGGCGACGCCCTGAACTTCGATCCCCGCTTCCGTCCAGTCCGCGGCCAAACGTTCGCCCTCTCGGAGTCGCGCCTCCACGCCCCTGGCTGGCAAGGCTCCTTGGCGATTCACGAAGCGCCGAACCCGGGTCAACGGAAGGGCGACGCGTCCGGCGGCCTTCGTTTCCACCGTCCAAGCCTCCTCGACCGGAAACGCCCGGACCCAGGTGCCATCGCGGCGGCTCAAGCAGGGTTCGCCATCTTTCCATTCGAAGGCCGCGACATCATCTAGCGTGCCTTTCCACGCGCCCCAGTTAGAGGTGAACCCGGCGGGACTCCCCCCCAGGGAGGACAAGGCGAAGCGTTGCCCATCTTGGGTCTCCAAGAATCCATCGACGTCCTCCGGCCAGGCGCGCAATACGGGTACGCCGCCCCGGACGCAGCGCAGCTCCCGTTCCCCGGTCATCGCGACCTCCGACGCGCCCGATGCCGGAACAAAGGCAACGCCCTCCCCTTTCCAACCGCCACGCCACGCTTCGCCGTTGCGGAGGAAAAGCCGCGCCTGCCCATCGCCGATCAATTCCAGGGCAACGACTTCCGCGAGTTCCCAGCGTTTCTCACCGGTGGGCGTCTGCAAGGCGATTTGTCCGGCGCGGAACGTCCCTGGCAAGCGGCTTGGCCCCGGGAGGAAAAGCGTGTCCGTCGCGGGCATCTCGCCCCATTCCGCCGCCACATTCGCCAGCAATTGGGCCCGTGGATCATCGAGCTCGGTGGACGGAAGGTTCACCACCCGCGCCCGTTCGTTGGCGGGCAACGCTTCGCTCCACTCCGCGAGGTCAAAACGCAGCGGCGCGTCCGGCATCCGCTGAGCCAAGCCGTGGAGGAGAAATGCGCTTTCGCCCGCCGGTACGGTCACGCTGTAACGGACATGCAACGCAAACCGGCTCGGGGTCGCCAGCGCGGGCCGGGAGACGCTCGGACCGCCGCAAAGCGCGTAGACAAAAAGCCGGTCATGATTCGCCGCCGCCGGTTGGATCACGAGGCCGCCTTCGTCTTCCCGAAGCGTGACGGGCGAGAGCGTGCCGCGATCGCTGCGCCACTCGGCGATGTTCCCGTTGTATTGCGTGCGCAGTTCCACCGTCACCGTGATCGCCCCAGCGCCGGGATTGCGGAACGCCTCGATGTAACGCATCGTCCCGTTTTCCCGGTCGAGCCGGACGCGCCGCGTCACCGCCAAGCCGTGGAGGAGGCGATTCGCCGGGAAGACCCATTCGCCCCCATCGTGGGTCATCAGCGGAGTGTCGCAAGCAAAGGTTTCCCCCTCAACGATAAGGGCTTCGCCAGAGTTCATCATCCCGGCGCCGATCCGCCCCAACACCCCGTGATCCTGCACATTCCAGGCGGAACCGGTTTGATCCGTCCACATCCCGAGCACGGCCGGGACCAACGGCTCTCCGTGCAGGTCGCCCCACGAGCCCGCCAAGCGTGGCTCTTCCGCAACGGCGGGTGCCCCGAATAGGGCGATGAAGAGGGCGAAGGCGAATCTTGTCATTGAGGTGATGATCATCAAAGGTGGAATGCGTGGGCGATTCCGCTACGAGTGTCAGTAGCGGAATTCCCCAGAATTCCGATCTATCCATTCGCGCGGCACGTCCCGGATCGAGCCTTGGAGTTCCCAACGGACGAAATCTTGGGAATCGGTAGGTTCGGCGGCGGGACGCCCTGGCCAAACGTCACCGTTCTTCAAACGCAACCCGCCGTCCGGCGGTTTCACGTCCCCAGGCACGCGAATCCCGGCCAGCTCTTCCAAGGGAAACCCAGTTTGTCGAACTTTCACCGTTTGTCCCGGCACGGGAGCGGCCGTGATCCGGAATCCGTCCACCGTCGTCCAGGTGCGTCCGTCAAAACTCGCGATCTCCTCCGCGCGCCACCGAATCGTCCCCAGGGCTCCCGTCAACACCACCGCATTCTGGACTGGCTCGGTGACGAGCACACGGCTTCCATCGCGCAAGGTCCAGACCGCGCCTTCGGGTTGCCCAGCGGCCGGTTCCGCGAAATTCGCCAAGGCCCCGGAAACCGAAGCGATGCTCAGCTGGCCCGCCGTGAACCACGTGCGGAACGGATCCGCTTCCGGCGGCATCCCGGGGGCGGAACGGCGCTGACTCATGGCGTGAAAAATCCGCAAGGTCGCCTGCGGCGCCAACTCGCGCACGTACCGCACCGTGAAATTCTGCTCAGCTGCCTCAATCTGGGCGCCCTCGCCGAGCAAAAGGAAGAGATCGCTATCGCCATCCCGCGGAGCAAAGCTCAAGAACGCGCCGGGGGAAAGTTGCAGGCCGTTCGCGATCCGGGCTTTCCCCTCCAACGCGGACCAGGTCCGCCACGGGGTGCGAACGTGCGTCGCGATCTCCAGAACTACCTGGCGCGTCGTCGCGGAATCATTGCGCACCTCTTCCAGATGGCAGGCGGCGGCGCGGTCGTGGTCGATCCACACTTCCCGGCGCACGCCCCAATCCGTCCCGCACCGGCCGGTAAAGGCGTGGTGCCCGCTGCGGCTTTCCACGCGCTCCGGCAGAAAGCGTTCACCATGGATGGTGAGCTGGTTGGCGGAATCGAAGACATTGCCGCCGGAGGAATAGAACGAGCCGGCCGAGGTGAGTTGCCAAGAATACCCGAGCCGATCGCGCACCACCGGGAAACGCTGCGGTATGGGGTCCACGAGTTTCCAAGCATCCTCCCCATGGGCAAGGGTGAGGGGAAGCAAGAACAGGGCGATGAGCCCACGCTTCATGCCTTGGCGTCACCGGAACGGTTCAGGAACAGCGAAGCCCAACCCACGAGAAGCGCCACGCCGCCGAAAGGCGTCACCGCCCCGAGCATTTTCACGCCCGTGAGGCAAAGCGCGTAGAGCGAGCCGCTGAACAGCAAAATGCCGATGAACAGCCACCAAGCCGCCTTGCGCGGAGGCTGCGGATTCACCGATGAAATCACCAGCAACACCACCGCGTGAATCATGTGGTAAAAGACCGCCTTTTCCCAGGTATCCACCCGCCCGCTTGCCTCCAAGTGGTCATGCAGTCCGTGGGCACCAAAGGCCCCAAGCAGCACGCCCACAAAGCCCAACACAGCGGCAATTCGCGACCAATTCATCTCACAACGTTTCCGGTTTTTGCAGCAGATCGGCCACCCGGCTCAACAACCGGCCCGCCGCGCCCCCGTCGAGAATCCGGTGATCAAAGCTTAACGTCAGTTCCGCCTCGGTCGCCGGGACAAACGTCCCCACTTCATCACTCCAAACCGGCTTCTTGCGCCCAACGCCCAAGCCAAGCACGAGGTTCTGTTCCGGGAGCGGGATCGGGGTGGCCCAAACCAGGTCAAATTTTCCGAAGTTCGTAACGGTGGCGATCCCCGTTCCCGTGGCCTCAAGCGAGAGCTTGCGGGATTGCGCCTGCTTCACGAGTTGGTTGTAAGCATCGACCATCTCCTTCAGCGGTTTGTTATCGACCTCACGGATCAGCGGCACCAGCACGCCATCGTCCACCTCCACCGCGAAGCCGATGTCGATCGAGCGGGGGTGAATAATTTTGCCGCCGACCAAGCGGCCGCCGACGGCGGTATTCTCCGCAATGGCGATCGCCAGGGCGCGGATGACGTAGAGCGTCGGCCCCGGCTTGTTCGGGGATTGCTTGCGATGCAAGAGCAGCCGGTCGAGGAGCACCGGACGTCCCACCGTGGCCAACGGGCGCAAACAGCTGCGGCGCATCGCATCCGCCACCGCGATCCGCATGGGCGAGGCGTCCGATTGCGCATGATTGTCGAGCTGACGGACAAACTTTTCGAAGTCCTCGATCGTCACCCGGCCGCCCGCGCCGGTTCCGGCGATGCCGCTGAGATCGGCCGCGTTGAGGCCGAGTTCCTGCATCCGGGCCTTCATCCGCGGGGAGAGATAGGTGGCTCCGGTCGCATTGGCCGGCACCGGCAAACCGACGGTGGGCCGCACGGCCGTTGGCTCCGCGACGGTGAAGGTTTCTTGCTCATCGACCTGGAAATGGACTCCGGCGGTGGAGGCGACCTCGGTCTTCTTCGGCTCACGCTCGACAACGCGGCGAGAGTTCGTGGTTTTCTGTTTGCCCCGGTTCGGCCCGAGTTCCTTGAACCCCGCTTTCGCGGCATCGGCCGCCGTCACTTCGAGATACCCAAGAGTGGCTCCGACCGGATAACTCGCGTCGAGCACGGCGGTGATCTCCACCACTTTGCCCCGGCACGGGACGGTGACGCCCATATTGGTCTTGTTCGTCTCTACCTCGATGATCTCCTGATCCCCTTCCACCCGATCCTGCGGCTTGACCCGGATGGACCGGACGACGGCCTCGGCGATGGCTTCGCCCAACTGCGGCATGAGGATCGGAATGCGCGGCATGGTGATAAATGGGGGGAGAAAATCACCCCAAGCGCTCAGAAACCAAGCAGTTTTCGAAGCGCCGTGGTGATGGAAGCGGCAGTGGGGCGATGCGCCGCCCACAAATTCGGGTGATACGGAATGGGCGTGTCCCGAGAATTCAGGCGCATCGGCGGGGCATCGAGCAGGTGAAATCCTTCACCGACCACGCGGGCGATGACTTCGGCGTTCAACCCGCCCCAGGGAAACGATTCCGCGACGCAAAGAATCCGTCCGGTCCGGGCGACGGAGGCGAGGAGGGTATCGGTATCGATCGGTTTGGCGGAACGGAGATCGACGACTTCGATGTCCCAAGCCTCTTCGGCGAGTTGGTTGGCAGCCTTGAGGGCTTCGTGGAGCATCGCCCCAGCAGTGACCACGGTGGCGTGGGTGCCGGCGCGGGCGATCCGGGCTTTGCCGATGGGGAGCCCTTCCTCCGGCAGCTTCTCCGCCTTGAGGTGATAATAGAGCATCTTGTGCTCGCAAAAGATGACCGGGTCATCGAGCGAAACGGCGTCCAGAAGCATGGTGTAGGCGTCTTCAACGGTGGCGGGCATGAGCACGACCAGTCCCGGGAAGTGGGCATAGAGCGATTCCAGGCTCTGGCTGTGAAACGGACCGGAGCCCTTGTTTCCACCGCTGGGCAGGCGAATCACGAACGGAACAGGAACGCCCGTCCGGTAGTAGTGCGTCCCCGCTTGGTTGACGATCTGGTTGAAGGCGATCGAGGAGAAATCCGCGAACTGCATCTCGATAATCGGACGCATGCCATCAATCGCGGCGCCGATCGCCAGTCCGACCATGGCATCCTCGCTGATCGGGCTGTCGAGGACTCGGCCGGGGAACTCCTCGGCGAGCCGCTTCGTGGCCTTGAAGGCGCCGCCAAATCCGGCGATGTCCTGGCCGTAAAGGAACACGCGGTCGTCTTGCGCGAGCGCCTTGGCCTGGGCCTCGCGAATGGCATCGAGGTATGTGACGTTCATGCGCCCAAATTCCCCTCGCAAAGATGCCGCACCGAAAGAGAACACCAGGCCTCCCCGGTTGGATCCGGCACCGGTTCGGAAGCCACTTGTTCCAAAACTTCTTCCACTTGATTGACCGCGTCCGACTTCCAGGTGGCCAGATCCGCCTCGCCCGCCCAGCGGCGCTCCAAGATTCGCTGCCCTGCGAGCTCGATGCAATCAGCCGCCAAGGCGCTCTTGCGGACGGCAGCAGGGACATACGAGGCGTCATCGTGCTCACCATGACCGCTGAGGCGCAGGAGCGTGCCGACGACGAGTTGCGGACCTTCCCCTTCCCTGGCACGGCGGACGGCTTCGCCGAAAGTGGTGAGGCACTCCTCCAGATTGGTGCCATCACACCGGTAGCCCATGACGCCATATCCGGCGGCGCGATCCACCAAGTCCGCGCAGGCGTATTGGCGGTCCGTCGGGGTGGAGTAGGCAAACTGATTGTTCGCGACCGCCACCACGAGAGGGAGCTTCTCAACGGCCGCCTGATTCATCGCCTCGTGGAACGAACCCGTGGAGGTGGCGCCATCGCCCACGCAAGCGGCGCCGACCTGGCCGGAGATCCCGCGCAAACGCCGAGCCAGGAGGACGCCATTGACCACGGAAACCATGGCTCCGAGGTGGCTGATCATCGCCAACATGCCTTCCCGGGGACGGCCACGATGGATGTTGCCATCCCGGCCACGCATCGGCCCCAGCGGAGAGCCGAGATAGGTCCGCATGGGATCGATGAGGGCTTCGCCAAACGCCAGACGGCCCGCCATGTCCCGGATCAGGGGCGCGTAGACGTCGCCTCCAGCTTGGTCCAGATGCACGGACAACGCCGCGCTAAATGCTTCTTGGCCCCGGCCCAAGTAGACGCCGCCCACGATCTTCCCGGACCTATAGAGACTTGCCAGCTTGTCCTCCAGGACTCGGGCAAGCAGCATCCACTTGTAGGTGGGCAGATAGAGCTTGTGCGGCGCGATGGTCTGGTTTTTCGAGGTGGCCCGTGTCGAGAGAGGCCGATGAGTCTTCGCGGCTGACACGCGGGTTACTCTAAAGAACGGCTTTCGCGCGGCGCAACCGATTTCGCTGCACGAGGTCCGGAAATCGGAATACGTGGCGCCCCGATCACCCTCTCCGAATTCCAGTTTGCGGCAGTCGTCCAACTGGCCCACAATCCCCATTCCCGATGAAACCGGACGACGAGGCCGAGATCCAAGCCATTATTAAGAAGGTCCGCCGTATCGAGCTGAAAACCAGGGGCTTGGTGAACGGGGGCATCGCGGGCCGGTATCACTCGTCGTTCAAAGGCGAAGGGCTCGATTTTGAGGACCTCCGCGAATACCAGCACGGGGACGAAGTGCGTTCGATCGACTGGAACGTCACGGCCCGGATCGGCACGCCGTTCATCAAGAATTTCTCCGAAGAGCGCGAGATGAGCGTGTTTCTCATCGTCGATGTGAGCGATTCCATGGACTTCGGGAGCGTAGAGCTGAGCAAGCGGGAGTTAGCCGCCGAGATCGCCGCCGTCTTTGCCTTCAGCGCGATCCAGAACCGGGACAAAGTGGGGCTGATCCTTTTCAGCGGAGACGTGAACCTCTGTTTGCCTCCACGCGGCGGTCCTGGGCAAGGTCTGCGCATTATCCGGGAGATTTTGCACCAACGCTCGGAAGGGACGGTCACCACCGCCACCCATGCCCTGCGGAGCCTCTCCAACGTCGCCCGGCGGCGTGCGTTGGCCATCCTCATCAGCGATTTCCTGTTCGAGTTGCGCAGCGAAACCGTACGTTCCGCAAGCGCCCGGCACGATTTGGTGGCCGTGCAGGTCAGTGACCCGGCGGAACGCGAATTGCCGGCGGCCGGCTGGCTTAACCTACGGGATCCCGAGACGGGCCAGCACCGGGAAATCAATACCTCGGACCGCGCCCTCCGCCAAGCCTACGCCACGGAACGGCAGCGATGGCAAAGCGATGTCGACGTTTTCTTCCGGCGGCATGCCATCGATCTCCTGAAAGCGGGCACGGAGAGCGATTACCTGCCCGCTTTGCGCTCCTTCTTCCGTCGCCGGGTGGCGGCGCGCAGCTGACTTCGAACCGAACGGCGGCATGGGCGAGGATCAGGCGCAATTGGCCAATCAAGTCCCGGACCTTCCCTCGGGATTGGCGGAGCCGGTTTCACCTCCGTCGGTGGTTTGGGTGCTGGTGCGACCCGATCTGTTCGGCCTGCCGGGCTGGGCCGTGGCGGCAATCTACCTAGGGGAATCGTTGTTGCTGTTCTTCATGGCGCGAGCCGTTTGGGAAATGCTTTCTCGCGTCAAGCCAGCTCCCGCGGGCCCCGTCCTGGCTCCGGCCCGTGAAGAGGCGAAGTCCGCACTGGCCAAGCTGAAGCAAACCGCCCGTTCCGCTTCGGCCCGGGATCTAGCACTGCTTCTCAGCCCGGTGGTCCGTCGTTTCACGGAACGCGAATACGGCATCGGCCTGACCACGCAAACCCAGGAAGAATTTCACGCCCTGCTCGCCCAGTTCCCCGATACCTTGCCCGAGAAGTTTGCGGGCGAACTACGGGGATTTCTCGACGAGTGTGATCAGGCGAAGTTCCAGCCTGGGGCGGACCAGGAACACTTGAAGAACCACCTGTGGGAACAGGCCAATCGTTTGATCCAGCAAGCCCCCAGGCCCGCAACAAAACATGAATCCACCTGAGGAGAGCTTCGGATTCCAGTACCCCTGGGTGCTGATCCTCCTGGCCTTCCTGCCGCTGCTTGGATTGCTGCGGGGGCGAGCCGGAGGCGGCGCTTCCGTAACCTTTTCGTCGTTGCACATCCTCAACCGCCTCGGCAAGCAAACACGTCCGCGTTGGGCGGGATTCGGGTATCCCGTGCTCCTCGGTGTTCTCCTCGCTTTCGGAATCGTCGCCCTGGCCCGGCCCCAGCATCTCGAAAAATACAAGGTGGTCAAGGAAAGCGGCGTGGAGTTGATCGTCGCCATTGACGTCTCGCGCTCGATGCTCGTGGAAGACATTCCTTACAATGGACAATTGGTCAACCGGCTCACCGCTGCCCGCGCCGTCATCCGCAATTTCCTCCGGCGCCGGCCGATGGACCGGATCGGCTTGGTCGCATTCGCCGGACGGCCGTATCTCGTCAGCCCGATCACGCTGGATCACGAATGGCTTCAGGACAGCTTGAGCCGAATCACGATCGGTCTAGTCGAGGATGGCACCGCGATCGGGTCCGCCATCGCCGCTTCCGCAAAACGGCTCGACAAGCGGGAATCGAAAAGCAAGGTCATCGTCCTGCTCACGGACGGGGCGAATAACTCGGGGAACTTGGCACCGATCACCGCCGCGGAGTTGGCCCACCAGCTTGGAATCAAAATCCACACCATCGCGGTGGGGACGCCCGGGCGGCATACCATTCCCACCAGCGGTGGTCCGCTCACGCTGAACCAGGAGTTTGACCTCGATACCTTGCGTGGCATCTCCAAAGCGGCCGGAGGCGAGTCCTTCATGGCCCAAGACATCGAGAACTTGGAGAAGATCTTTGATTACATTGATTCCCTGGAGACCACCGAGCGCGCCGCCCGGGTCCGGATTGATCCCACGGACATGTATCCGCCTTTGGTCGTGCTCATGATTGCGCTGGGCTTGATCCGCACCATCAGCCGGGAAACTTGGCTGCGCCGTTCCCCTTGATTCGCTCCCATGACGATCGATTTCGCCGTTCCGCAGTGGTTCGTCCTCACCTTGATCCTGCCGTTTTTGGCCGGGCTCAAGTGGTGGTCGCGATCCCGCGCGGCGGCGGCGGTGGATTTGATCGTCGCAAGGCGGTTGCAAGCTCAATTGGTCAAACGGCAACCGTGGTGGGCGGATTGGACCGGGTTCGGCTTGCAGTTGCTCGCTTTACTGGCCTTCATCACCGCCTTGGCCCGGCCCCAGTGGGGCTTTCATCAAATCGAGACGACCACGGCAGAACGCAACATCTTCCTCGCGATCGATACCTCACGCAGCATGCTGGCGGAGGACGTGCAGCCAAACCGGCTTGATCGCGCCAAGCTCTTGGCGCAGGATCTGGTGCGGAATTTGCCCGTGGACCGGATCGGCGTTATCGCCTTCGCCGGCAAGGCCTTCATCCAAGCTCCATTGACCGTGGATCACGACGCCGTCCTGGAAACGCTTTCGCAGCTCGACGCGGAAGTGATCCCCCGAGGAGGAACCAATTTGGCAGGCCCGGCGTTGCTGGCAATCGAGAGCATGCGGGAGACGGAGACCAGCTTGGCGGCGCTCGTGCTTTTTAGCGATGGCGAAGACCTGGAAGGCGAACAGGAGCGGGCGCAATTGGCCAAGCAGATCAGCGATTCCAAATTGCTCGTCATCTCGGTCGGCGCGGGGACCACGGCGGGCAGCATCATCCCGGATCCCGAAGCCCCTGGGCAATTCCTCAAGGACGAAAGCGGCCAAATCGTCCGCACCCGGCTCAATCCGGCGGCGCTCCGGGAATTGTGCGAAATGTCCGGAGGGGTATACGTTGATATGGGCTCCGAAGGGTCCGTGACGAGCGTCGTCCAACAAGCGCTCCGCAAGCTTGAATCGGCTCGGCTCCGCGCCGAGGATGTCCGGGTTCCTCACGAACGCTACGCAATCCCCTTGGCCGCCGGCATGTTGTTGCTGATTCTTTCCCACGTCTGGCCCAATTTGATTGGCTTGGCTTCCCGCCCCCGGCGGCGAGCGGTGGCCGTCCTCCCGCTTGTGGCCGGGGTGGCGCTCTTCACCGATGGCGGTTCCGCGCAAGCCGCTTCCGCCGGGGACGCCTTGCAGGCCTACCAGAACGGGTCGTTTGCCGAGGCTCAGGAGCTCTTCAGCGCGACCTTGGCGAAGGCTCCATTTTCCCTGGTCCGGGAACATTGTCAGTTCGGAATCGGCGCGGCGGCGTTTCGCGGCGGCGACTTCGAAACCGCCAAGGAATCGTTCAGCCTGTCCCTCTTGAGCCGGGACCGATCGTTGCAGGAAAAGTCGCACTACAATTTGGCGAATGCCCTTTTCGAAAGCGGACGCCTCATCGCCAAGTCGAAACGCGAGGACACCAAAGCGCAATGGGAAGCCGCCCTGGAGCACTATGATCTCGCCTTGGCGTTGAATGCCGGAAATTCGGCCGCCAAGCAAAACCGCAAATTCGTCGAGGACTTGCTCAACAAAATGGCGAACGAGCCACCGCCTCCAGAAGAGGAGAAACCGGAGCCAGAACCAGAGGAGCAGAAAAAGGAAGAGGAGAAACCGGACCAGCAGCCAAAGGAAAATCCGCCCCCGGACAAACCGGAGCCGCCGAAGCCGGAAGACAATCCGCCTCAATCCGACGAGCAGCAAAAGCCTGAAGATCCCAAGAAAGGGCAAGAGGAGCCGCCCGCGCCCGAGAATTCACCCGAGCAGAATCCGCCGAAACGTCCCTGGAATCCTTCGCAAGCCCGTCAAATCCTGGAACAAAATGCCGGTGAAGACCTCAAAGCCAAGCCAGTGCAAGAGGCGCCGTATTCCTCGCAGCCTTTCAAGAATTGGTAAGCCATTCCCTTCTCCATGCGCGTTTTTCATCGGTTTTGTTTCGCGGCGTTGCTCATCTCCTCCGGAGTGGTGCAGGTTCGGGCGCAGGATGACGTCTCAGTCGATGCCGTTTTGGAGGAGACACAGGTCGCCGTGGGCATCACCACGTATCTCCAGCTGGTGGTGAAAGGAGGACAGCCCGAACAAATTCCCAACGAGATTCAGGCTCGTGGCCTCACGATCGGGGATCCTTCGCGGCCCCCGGTTTCCAACTTCGCGCATTCCAACGTCAACGGAGTGCCCACGGTTGAATCGAAGTATCTCTACCCAGTTACGGGCCAGACTCCCGGCACCTTCACGATTCCCGCCATCCCCCTCCGGGTGCGTGGCAAGGAGATCACGACCGCTCCGCTGAGCCTTGAGATCGTGAAGCTCTCTGGGAGCCGTCCGCAGTTCAATTCCAGCCAGCCCTACTTCCTCACCTTCCAAGCCACGAAAACCGAGGCGTATGTCAACGAGTTGATCCCCATTGAGCTCGGGCTCTACGTCCGCGGCAACAACAGCATCGCCCGTCCCGGCCGGCCCAAGTTTGATAATTCTTCCAAATTCGTCATCAAGCCGTTCCCCACCACCTACCGGCTCAACCCCGAGCAGATCGACGGCATTCCCTTCAGCAACGTGCGTTTCCCCACGCAAGTCGCCGCGCTCGCCCCGGGCGAGCACGTGCTCGGCCCCGCTTCCGTGGAGACGGATATCGCCAAACCAGGCAGCGGGCTCTTTCCCAAAGCCATGATGCGCCTTTCGGAAAGCCGCACGATCGCCAGCAACGAACTCTCCTTCACCATTAAACCGCTCCCCGAGCAAGGCCGGCCCGCCTCATTCCAGGGCGCGGTGGGCTCCTTTGAACTGGAAGTCAGCGCTAAGCCGTTGGAGTTGCGCGCCGGAGATCCGCTCTCGATTGAGGTGCTGGTCCGGGGCAACGGAAACTTCGACAGCTTGAATCCGCCCAAACTCCCCGAAACCGAGGGCTGGCGCGTTTACCCCGTCTCCAAAGTGGAAAACCCCGACGGCACGGACAGCCAAACCGTGACTTACGACCAAGTCGTGATCCCGCTCCAAAAACACGAATCGCTCCCTTCCCTGGAGCTGGCCTTTTTCGACCCGGCCAAGGAGCAATACGTCACCTTGCGCTCCCCGGCGATTCCTCTGAAAATCATCCCGGATCCGGCGGCGGATCCCGCTTCCGGCAGCGCGGTGCTCAGCCAGATCGGCTTTCAAGGCGAGCAACTCGACGACATTCTCTTCATCCACACTGGCTCGCCCTCCTGGCGCCCTCTGACGGGGAGTTTGGTGACCCAGCCCTCGTTCTGGGCCTGGCAGCTCCTCCCGTTCTCCGCCGTGGCCGGTTTGGCGGGCGGTTGGGCCTGGCGTCGATGGAGAGATTGGCAGGCGGAACAGCGGCGCCGGTTCGAACTGACACTGGAAAAGGTCAAGGCCCGCTCTGGTCACTCGATCAGCCGGGCGGAATTTTATGAAGTGGTGCTGGAATACTTCGAACGCTGGCACGTCAAGCATCCCCAGCTGCCGGCGAACCTTTCCGCCCGTTCCAAAGACGCCATCGAGCGCATGCTCCAAGCCGGAAACTCCCTGCTTTACGCGGGCTCCGGAGCCTCCGCCACGCCCACTCCCGCCTCCAACCAGGAGAAACACGACGTCCTCTCCGCCTTGGCCGAGTTGGAATCGCTCGCCCCGATCGCCTGACCTCCATGCGCCACATCTTTGCACTTTTTCTCCTTCTGCTCGTTTGCGCGCAGTCCCTCGCGGCGGCCTCCCCGGGCGAAGCCTATGCCACCGCCAACGCCCTCTACGAAGCGGAGGAATTCGAGAAAGCTCGCGAGGCCTATCAAGGCATTTTGACGCGCGCCGTCTCCAAGGAAGTCTTCTTCAACCTCGGCAACGCGAACTTTCGGCTCGGCAAGCTCGGGGAAGCGTGTTTGGCCTATCGCCGGGCCGAACTTCTCGATCCCCGGATGGCGGAGGCTTCGCAAAACCTGCGGCTGCTGCAACGCAAGCTTGGCTTCCTCCAGTTCACCAGCAGCGGCATGGGGCGGGCGGCAGGACGTTTGAGCGCCAGTCAGTGGGTCTCCCTGATCTGCGCGGGCGTTTGGCTGATCCTGCTCGGCGGCATCACCATGGTGCTTTACCGGCCCCGCCATCCTTGGAGTGGCGTGTTGCTCGCCACCACCATTTGCGGTGTATTGATCGCCGGACTCGCTTCCGTAGGGAGCTATATTCACCGGGACAGCCGGGATCCCGCGAACTTGTTTATCGTCACCGGGAACAATGTCGTGGCCACCACGGGTCCTTTTCCGGGCGCCAAGGACATCATCGGTTTGCCGCCGGGAACCGAAGTCAAGGTCGTCGCGGAGCGGGGTGATTGGCGCTTCGTCCACATCCCCGGCACCCGCGCCGGGTGGATCCAGCAGGACGGCGTGGAGCGGCTCTGGCCGTACCGCTTTGCGCCTTGAAGTCGTTGGCGGCGGCTCTATTCCATCGACACGAGGATGCGCCTGCGCTAGCTTGCCACTCGCAAATGTCCACGGCTAGCCCTCAACCGCAGACTTCCAACCCATCTTCCAGCCCGTTGTGGACCTGGACGAATCCATCTTGCGGACTTTTTGAGTTCGCCACGCTGGAGGACTTGAAAACCGCCGTGACCGCCGGCCGGGTTCCCTCGGACGCGCTAGTGTGGCGCAACGCTCCGGGGTGTCAATCCGTCCCCGCCGGGTTCACCACGATGCCCTGGACCCTGCACCGGCCTGGGGCGCCCGCCGTCAAGCTGGACCTCGCCAGCCTCCAGGAACGGCATCTAGCCGGCGCGTTGCCCTCCGGCTCCACATTGGGGCAACAGGGGAACATCCTCCCGGAACACATCTTTGGCCCCACCCCCGTCAAAGCCTGAGGAATCATGACCGCTCTTTGTTCCGGCCGCCTCCTCGCTGCGTTGTGTCTCCTATCGGCAGCGAGCATCACCGTCACTTGCGACGCCGCCGAATGGCCGGAATGGCGTGGCCCCGGTCAACAAGGCCAATCTCCTGAAGCCTCCGGACTCCCGCTCACTTGGTCGGAAGCCGAGAACGTCGTCTGGAAAACGCCGATCCCCGGCCGAGGCCACTCCACGCCCGTGATCGAGGGCGATCGCATCTGGATCACCACCGCCCTGGAAACTCCAGCGGATCCCGCTGACGCCAACGCGCGGCTCGAAGCCAACACCGGCGGACAGCCGCTCACGCTCCTGGAGAAAGTTTGGCTGCACGCCCTTTGCATCGACCGCAACTCCGGCGCGATCCTCCATAATGTCCCGCTCATTAAGCAGGAGAAGCCGCAGTGGGTTCACAAGCTCAACAGCTACGCCTCCCCCTCTCCGGTTCTCGCGGACGGCAAGCTCTTTGCCCACTTCGGCGCCTTTGGCACGGCGGCGGTCGATGCCCTCACGGGCCAAGTGCTCTGGACGAATCTGGACGCGGACCTTGTCGTCATGCACGAGAACGGGCCCGGGAGTTCTCCCGTCGTTTGGAAAGACAAACTGATCTTCCACCTCGACGGCAGCGATCGCCAATTCATCGTGGCGCTCGACACCGCCACCGGCAAAGTCGCTTGGAAAACGCCCCGCTCCGGAAAACTCGGGGACAATCCTCAACTGCGCAAAAGCTACGCCACTCCGATCTTTTTCCCGCTACCGGACGGATCGACCGAGCTGCTCTCGCCCGCGGCGGATTGGCTCTATGCCTACAATCCCTCCACCGGCCAGGAACGCTGGAAGGTGAGCTACGGCCACCTTGGGTTTTCCAACGTCGCACGCCCCGTGACCGGCCACGGCATGCTTTATGTCCCGACCTGCTTCATGAAGAGCAAAATGCAGGCCTACGCCTATGACGGCAGCCGGCCGCCGAAATTGGCCTGGGAAATCACCCGCTCCATGCCGAACCAACCTTCCCCGGTGCTCGCGGGGGAAGAAATCTACATCATCGACGATCGCGCCGTCGCCACCTGTGCGGACGCCCGCACCGGCCAAGTGCATTGGCAGGAACGGCTCGGAGGTGGTGGCAATGTCTCCGCTTCGCCAGTTTTCGCGGATGGCCGGATTTACGTGGTCACCCAAGAAGGGAAAACGCACGTGCTGAAACCGGGCAAGACCTACGAAGTGCTCGCCGAGAACCAACTCTCAAGCCCGATCATGGCTTCGCCGGTGCCGGCCGGCAGGGCACTGTTTTTGCGGACGGAACAGGCGTTGTTCCGGATTGAGGAGAAGTAAGCCTCAGACATCCTGAACCGCGCCAGCAAATCAAGTGACGGTGGTGTCCCAGGGTTCGCCGGAACCCTGGGCTTGGATCCGGAAGCCCATCGGGCTTTTTCCCGCCGCTTCAGGATGTCTGAGGCTGAAAAGCTCGCTGAACACGAGGTCATTCCGCCCCGCAAATGCCGTTGCGCTTCGTCGATCAGCGAAAACAGCGCCGCTTTGGCCAATCGCCCGTCGTCGATGACCGTATCCCGCCCTGTTTTGCCCCATCGACGCTCGTCGATGACGAAACACAGCTTGTTTTGGGCAAACGACGCCGGTCGTTTTGAGAAAACACCACTGTTTTGGGAGATCGACCGTCGTCGATGGAGGAAAACAGTGCTGTTTTGCCCCATCGACGAGCGTCGTTTGGTCAAAGCAGCGCCGCATTGGCCAAACGACGCCGCGCGACCGGTTCTCGGGTTACGCCATCCCAAGAGTGGCATTCAGCCAGCCTCTCGGTTGTAGCCCGGACGTTCTTGTCCGACCTACGACCCGCAACAAAGTTGATGGCGGCTGGAAACGCGCCACCACTCAGGAATCAATGATTGAACATGAACTCCTTGGAGTTCAGCAGCGCCCAGAAAACGTCCTCAAGAATCTGCTGTTGCAGGGCCTTGTCGGCTCCGGCCTTTTGGTATTGATCCATCACGGCCTTCACTTCATCGTTCGTGGGCTTGCGGCTGACGCAGCGGACATAAAGGTCGCCTACGATTTGCTCGGGCGGCTTTCCACCCGCGATGGAGGTTTTGACGATGCCTCCTTGGGCGATCTTGTTGGAAACGGTGTCGCCATTCATGAGGTGAAGCGCCTGGGAGAGGCTTGGGTCCATCTTGACCTCGCAAGAGCAAACGGTCAGACGAGTGGCCCGGCCGAAGGTGGTGAGGAAGTAGTTCGTGGTATTCCCGTCCGCGATTTGAGTGGCACGGGCGCCAAGCGGCAAGCCGGTGAACTTGTCCTTTGTCTCGGTCACTTGGGTGATCGCGTTCAGCAAAATTTCCGCGCGCATCCGGCGGACCTGAGCCTTGGCGAAGTTGCGCTCGTCGTCCTTGTTGGTGGCGTTCGGCTTCGTGGAGAGCTGATAAATCCGCGAATTGCAGATGTCCCGGACGAGGCTGCGGAAATCGTAACGGTATTCCACCAGCTTCTTGCCCAACGCTTCGAGCAGCTCGGGGTTCGTCGCCGGATTGCTGACTCGCACGTCGTCAACCGGATCGATGATGCCCATGCCGAAGAAGTGGGACCAGACCATGTTGGCCAAGTTGGCGGAGAAATAGGGATTGTCCGGACCTGTCAACCACTCGGCCATGACCTCGCGACGATCCCGCCCCTTGAGATCGACAGGTGATCCACCGAGGAATTGGGGAGGCGTCACGCGATTACCCACCGGGTTGCGAGCCTCTCCGCTGTTGCTGTTATAAATGATTTGTTCCCGAGGATCTTCGGTGTTCTTGCGGCCGACTTGGGTGAAGAACGCCGCCCAGCCGTAATAATCGTTCATCGTCCAGCGATCGAAGGGGTGGTTATGGCACTGGGCGCACTGGAGACGGAAGCCCATGAAAACTTGGGCCACGTTTTCGGAGAGCTTCAGGAGATCCCGCTCGACGTTGTAGAAATTCGTCGGCGGATTGTTAAACGTCCCCCCGCTGGAGGCGAGCAAGTTGCGCACAACCTCGTCCATCGGGACATTGTTGGCGATCTGGGACTCCAGCCAGTTAAAGTAAAGCAGCGCGGACTTGTAGCTGATGCCCTGCCCGACGTTCGCGGCGGAGCGGATCTGCAGCAGTTCCGCCCACTTCATGACCCACATTTCGGTGAATTCTTTGCGCTGAATCAACTCATCCACCAGCTTGGCTCGTTTGTCCGGGGCCTTGCTCACCATGTAGGCGTTGTAGACATCGGCAGGTGGAAGCATCCCGACGATGTCGATGTAGGCCCGCCGGATGAAATCCTCATCGGAGCAGAGCTCCGAAGGCACTAACCGCATCTTGTGCAGCTTGTCGTGAACTAGTTTGTCGATGTAGTTGTTCTCGGCGAGCTTGGGACGCTCGTATTCGAGTCCTTCTGGAATGACAATCACTTGGCTCCCGACCGTGAAGGTCTCATACCGGGCCATCACGAAGGCTTCCCCGCGTTTGCCAGCGGTGATCAAGCCATCTTTGCTGACGGCAGCGGTCGGCTCGTTGTTGGTGATGAAAACCGCCAAGCTGGTGACGTCCCGATCCGTTCCGTCGGAGTAACGAGCACGGACGGTGAGCTGATGCTTGGTTCCGTCCCCTTCCAACAACATTTGCTTAGGCATGACTTCCACCCCAACCACTTCCGGAATGCCGGTGGCGTCTTTGGGGGCGCCCAAGGCAAGCCAGTCAACCATCGTCTTCCAGCTCTCCGAGCCTTTCTCGAAGTTCTTGCCACCGGTGTGCGGCACGGTTTCCGTCGCCTTTTCCACCAGGAGCGACTCTTCGGGAATCGCCAGATTGATGCGGCGTCCGTTCATCTCCCGCGTCACCCGATGAAAGTCCCCGGCCGGGTCGTAGCCAAAAAGGGAAAGCATGAAGCCGTCCTGGCCGCGGGCGGAACCGTGACAGGCCCCCACGTTACAGCCTTCCCGCATAAAGATCGGCATCACGTCCAGTTCGAAGCTGGTCGGTGGCGCCTTCGCGGCGGAGGCGACCTTGAACGGAACACTCACCGTCTGCCCGCCCACCTTGACCGCGAGACTCGTGGCACCGTCCGCCTTCGGGAAGAAAGTGTGCTTGCGGCGTTCCGCGACCTTGGCGTCCGCCAGCACGAATTCGGAGTTCGCGGTGACGTCATACGTCGTGTCGTCTTCGTAACGCGCCATCACCACCAGGCTCTGGCGATCCTTGGCACTTTCCAAACTAACCGTGTCCGGAAAGACCTTGACCTCGACGATCTTTTTCTTGCGATCAGGAAGCGGTTGGGGACCGAGGTAATCTTCCTTATTCTTGGCGACAAGCTGCTGACCAGCCGGCCAGGGTGCCCCGGCGGCGATCCACTTGCGGATCAACTCGATCTCTTCGGGCTTCAGGGGACCGCCTTCCGGTGGCATGACATCGCTATCGTCCGCTGGAAGCATCACCCGCTCCAAGATGAGGCTCTCATCCGGTTTGCCCGCCACCAGCGCGGGACCGCTGTCGCCGCCTTTCAGGATCCATTCGTGAGAATCCATCCGGAGTTCCCCCTTGATCTTGTCGGCCCGGTGGCACTCGACGCAGTTGAACTCAAAGATCGGAGCGATATCCCGCGCAAAATCTACGGAACCCGTGTCCGCGGCCAAGGCCGGGCTGGCCGCAAGCAGCAGCAGGGAAAGATAGGACAAGCGAAGGTGTTTCATGGAGTGGTGTGAACGAAACTTGGATCGAATCTTTTCCAGACCGTTCAAAGCAAAGTGTATCTGAGGTCTACCAGGTGGACACGGCTAGTTGAGAGCCATCCTTTCAGAGGCCCTACGATTTTCCGTCCCGGTCAACGGGGTTGAGCCCGTTCCCAAGCCTCCCGCTCCACCGCGAACATCAGCGCCATGGCCCCGCCGCGCTCGTCCCGGCCGAAGATCGCTTCCCGCTTGAAATAGTCCTGCAAGGTCTTCTGCGCTCCGGTGCTAGTGCAAACCCCTTCCACGCGCTCGCCATCCATGCCGATGCGGCGCTTGATCGCCTCCCAAGCCCGATTCGCTGGGCCTTGGTAACGATCCCGCTCCAACCAGCCCTCGCGCAAGCCTTGATGCAGGGCCAACCCGATCATGCACGTCGCGCTGAATTCCGGATAACTCTCCGGGTGATCAATCACTTGGTGCCACATCCCAGCCTCGTCTTGAAACGGCAACAGCGCATCGAGATGCGCGCGCAACGCTTTCCGGTATTCGGCCATCTCCGGCGTTCCCGGGGCCAATTCCCGCAA
>CAMCXS010000066.1 GCA_945883495.1 Akkermansia muciniphila | reverse complement strand
GGAGCCGGTTCCTCCGGTGCCTAGGGGCGTTATATAGACTCGGGTGCTGGAATCTCCAAACGTCCGGCCGGGCAGGATTACCCCATCGTCTTTCCCACCATTGCTTCCCGGAGTCGTATCGAGGAGCCAAGAGCGATGATCGTCCGCCTGCTGCCAGTTTAAATAGGCGCCCCGTTGCAATGTGGGGAAATCGGTAAAAGCGGGCCGGAACCCGAGCCAAAAGTAACCGTCCGCTGTCGCTCCCTTGGTCTTGGTGATCCGTACGCCACGAGGCTTTCCGGTGGTGTTGGCGTCGTCAATCCGGTAAATCCGATAGGTGGCGCTACCGAGTGCAGTGGCATCGCTCCAATCGCTGGTGGAGAGCCAATTGAGATGCGACTTGCCCTGGGGATGAAAGTGACCTTGCGGGGCTGGGCCGCTCCCCATGACATCGAAGATATCTCCATACTCCTCGTTCGTCCCGGTGCCAGAGACGGAGCCATCGGAGGTTTGCCAGAAATTGGCGTGCCCCAAGCCGTAGTTATGCCCCCATTCGTGAACATACAGGCTGGTGTAATTCGCATTCTGTACCCAAAGATTGCCTCCTCCGGCGAGTCCGGCATACGCCATGCCGACTTCGGCAAAGAAGACGCCCACGATGTCATAGTCGCCCAGCCCTCCGGAATCGCCGTTGCCTGTGTTGATGACCGGGCCGATGTTGATCGCGGCATCGGCGCCGGACTTTGTATTGCGGAAGGCATTGCGGGCGTCTCGGATGAGCTCGCTGTTTCGCGCGGAGCCGCCGCTGTTGAGGTAATAGGTGCTATTCTGTGGCAGTGTGTAGACACTGGCGCTGACTCCACCTTCGATCCAGGTCTTCCCATATGACATGGCGCGGATCAGATCGCTGGAGGCGCCGTTGATTTCGGCGAGTGCGGCGGCTTGGGTGACGGGCACTGCCAGGTTGTTCGGGAAGTTGACCCGGATGAGGAAGAGCTTTTTCTTGGTTTCTGTCCAGAGCGAGGCTTGGGCGTAGGCATAGGCTTCGGCGGCTGGCCAATTGAATCCGCCGGTGGCGTTGGGCGCATACGGTTGTGGCGGGGTCAACGCCGACGAGCCGGCGAGTGGCCCGGGCAATCCATCTAGGGCGATTAATCGACTGTTGAACTCAGCTAACTCGGCCTCGGTGGTGAACGTGTAGAGTCTGCCGCCGCAAACCGCATGCACGGGGTTGGATCCTACGGGGCGCCCGGTGGCGAAGCTTAGGGATGAGTCTGGTTGGCCGGGGGGGAAGTGAGACAGGACTTTTCGCTGGTTGGCCGAGGAGTTCGGGAGTTGAAGAAGAACCTCCTCCCGTATCACGGCGAAGCCGTGCAGGGAAATCCCCTGAACCGGGACTTGACGTTTGCTCATTAGATTGGCCCGCCGCCCATAGACGATGGCGTCAAGGTCTTCCCCGGTGGGTAACGTGAGGCTGGCGAAATAGCTGTTATGCCCTTGAGTCGGCTGGTTGCAGATGGGATAGCGGTTCCAATCTGCGGTGGCGCTGAAGGGCTTCTCGACGAATGGGAGAACTTCTGGTGGTAGACTCTCCCACTCCTCAAATGTGAGGGCTTCCGCGATCGCCTTGGCGGGGTTCTCACGCATTAGACGCTTCATTGTATCCGCCCGGTCGCATGCAAGTTTGATGCCCTCCTGGAGTCGCGCTTCGCGACCGGCCTTAGCCGCTCCCGCGCCTGCGAAATGCGCTGCCCAGTCGAGGAGGGCTTGAGAGGGCTCGGAGGGGGGCAGACGCAGGGTTGACTCGACTTGCCGACCTGACTGGCGGGAGGTCGGCAAAGGGTGAAGTCGCCAGAAGAGGTGCCCGGTCGCGAGCAGAACGCAGAGAGCCAGGGCGAAGCGGAACAGGGACGGAGGGCTGGGCATCGCGAGAGGGCAGTTCGATGTGACGCTGTGCCACCTTGTTGCCAGGCACAAGGAAAATAGAGATGAAGCCGCGGCAAATTGCTAGACTCCAAGGCTGCTAGCGAGAGATCTCTGATGCCGCGAGGCATCGTGAACGTGGCTGTCACGTCCAATGGGGCCTTAATGTTCCGATGCTGCGGCGAGATTGCTCTCGCCAGCAGACTGACTCGAACGGCGAGAGTCAACGATGGGCAGCGATGGCAGCGAGCGCTGGCGGTCGGTCGCCGTATCCGCCCAAGACAAGGCTTGTGAGGAGGGATGCTGAGCGCTCCTTCCGGGTTATGGATGCGTGGGGCTGGACGATGCGCGAAGGCGAATTACACTGGCGGCGCATGTTTCTCGATTTCCTTCTTCGATTCCCGGCCGTTCGGGCGGGACTGCTTGGACTACCCCTGCTTCAAATGGCCGCTGCACAACAGAGCTCGCCGCAGGATTACCGCTTTTACTTTGAGGTCTTGGCTGAAAATCTGCCGCAGCCAATGACGATGGAAGAGGCTCCAGACGGGCGAATCTTTTTCATCGAGATCGCCGGCAAGATCAAGGTCTGGAGCCCGGCTACGAAGCTCGTCTCGGAGATAGGAAGTCTCCCGGTGACTACTGCACAGGAGAACGGACTGCTCGGCATGGCGCTAGACCCGGAGTTTGCCGAGAATCAGTGGATTTATCTCTTCCACTCACCAATGGACTTTGACGGTCAGATTATTAGCCGATTTACGTTGCGGGACGATCTGCTCGATCTCGCCTCACGCAAAGATTTGCTAAGCTGGCCAGAGCAACGTGAGCAGTGCTGCCACCACGCCGGAACTCTGCGATTTGGTCCCGATGGTTGCCTTTACGCCTCGACCGGCGACAACACCAACCCGTTCAATGACTCTCAAGGGTATGCGCCGGTCGATGAGCGGCCCGATCG
Source organism: Akkermansia muciniphila (assembly GCA_945883495.1). GTDB lineage: Bacteria > Verrucomicrobiota > Verrucomicrobiia > Verrucomicrobiales > DEV007 > V1-115. The sequence goes on along the minus strand of CAMCXS010000066.1, from coordinate 29,478 downwards.
GGGCGCATGGGATGCTCAGAAATCCTCCGCGAACACCAACGACCTACGGGGTAAAATCCTGCGCATCAAGCCAACACCCGAAGGAGGTTATACCATTCCTCAGGGCAATCTATTCCCTCCTGGAACCGCAAAAACCCGGCCGGAGATCTTTGCGATGGGCTTTCGCAATCCTTGGCGCTTCAACATCGATGCAAAAACGGGCTTTCTTTACGTCGGTGACGTTGGCCCAGACGCTGGAGGAGAAAACCAAGAGCGCGGGCCTCGAGGATTCGATACGATCAATCAATTGCGCAGAGCGGGCAACTACGGCTGGCCCTATTCACGCGGAAACAAGGTTTACGTTGATTATGATTTCGCCGCCAATGCTCCCGGTTCCGTCTACGACGCGGCAAAACCACTGAATCAGAGCCCGAACAATTCTGGATTGATTGAACTCCCTCCAGTTCAAGCTCCGTTCGTCTACTATCCAGCTGCGGAGTCGGCTGAATTTCCAATTCTCGGTAAGGGAGGGCGGACCGCTTGCGGTGGGCCGGTATTTCACTACCGCGAGGATTTTGAGGCAACCGGTGGGCTTCCGGAGTACTTTGATGGTTGTTTGCTTTTCTATGATTGGCAACGTCCGTTCATTCACTGGGCGCGGCTGGACAGCGAAGGCAAGCTGTTGGAGATCCTTCCCTTCGCGGGCTCGGCCCGGGTGGCGCAGGGGGATGATGACGGAAGCGAGCGGTTTCAGATCAAGCGGCCTATCGATCTTATTTTTGGCAAGGACGGTGCTCTCTATTTCCTGGATTATGGAGAAACCTGGGGAGTGAACTCCGACTCCAGGCTCGTTCGCATGAGTTATCAACGCGGGAACCTAGCCCCGGTCGCCGTCGCTGCGGTGACCCCTGTCGCCGGGGTGGAGCCGCTCGAGGTCACGCTATCCGCCGCTGGGTCCAAGGACCATGAAGGTGATCCCATCAGCCATGAATGGCGCATCGGCGACAAGGTGCTGTCCAAGGAACGGGAGACCACGATCACGTTGACGGAGCCGGGAGATTTTAGGCTCGAGTTGGTGGTTCGCGATGCGAAGGGAGCAACTGGCAAAGCCACGACCGCCGTGACCGTGGGGAATTCGATTCCTCTGGTCAAGTTTGTCGTTCCCCAGGATGGAGACTTCTTCACGCCTGGTCAGCCTGTGGCTTATAAAGTTGAGGTGATCGATCCAGAGGAAGGCTCTTCCATTAGCCGGAAGGCTGACTTCTCGACTCGCACGTTGGTCAGTTCTGCTTGGGCGTCTGCGGATGGGAAACTTAGCGATGTGGATCCTGGCCTCTCGCGGATGAAACAGTCGGACTGCTTCAACTGCCACGCGATCGACCAGAAAATCGTTGGCCCTCCGTTTCTCGAGGTGGCCAAGAAGAATCATAAGCAAGCCGGAGCCATGGAGATTTCCGTAGATCGGGTCATAAAGGGCTCTGCGAATGTTTGGGGGCCGATTCCGATGTTGCCTCACGCGCAACATACCGCGGACGAAGTCCATATGATGGTGAAGTGGATCTACGGTTTGGCGTATGGAGGTGCTACTCCAACAGTGTCCAGAGGCCTGGAAGGGCAAGTCACCGCTCCCAACGATGGAAGGCTGGCCACTGGATTCGTTGAGGCGACGTTTACGGACCTCGGCAGGTCTCCCGCTGGCCCGCTCTCCGGAAAGGCCAAGGTGGCTTTGCGTACGCGTCGAATCCAAGCGGAGCAAGCGGATGTGCTGAACGGGCCCAAGAAGCAGGGTAAAGTCATCGGTTCGATCGCCCATGGCCACACGGCGCGCTTCGCGTCGATTCCATTGTCGGAGACTGGAGCTTTGGAGATTTTCGCCTCCTCCGGAGGAAACGGTGGAACCGTTGAGGTGCGAGCCGGTGCTCCCGATGGGTTGATCCTTGGCTCCCTGGAAGTTCCTAATACGGGGGGCTGGGACAAGTATCAACTGTTCAGGACACTCTTGGCCAAGGCGCCTCAGGAGCGGGGGGATGTTTACCTGGTCTTCATCAATTCAGGCAAGGGCGGGTTGATGAACCTCGACTGGGTAGATTTCCAAAAATGACCAGCGACAGCCAATCTCGCTGGTTTGTGATTGGCAGTGTCTTGCCCAACCTGGAGGGCGGAGGAGCAGCCCAATTGAAACCCTCAAGGAGCAGGAGTATCGATTTCCGCTTTCGATCGGTGACGAGTTTTCAGGTGCACGTGGGCAGTTGCTTCGTGAGCAGGATGGGGGGGGCGAATCCGCTGAACTCGACGGTGACTCTGGTGTCGGCGGGTTCTCCGTCGTCAAGGGAACGGACTTTTGAGGACCCAATAAAGCTGGCGGCGCTACGCTTTCGATTCAAATCCACTGAACTAGGCAAGTTGAGGGGCAGCTGATCGACGGAACCGGCCAGGTTCACCAAAAACCTCTTCGGCCTCCAGCGGGTACTGATTGGAGGGCAAAATCGGTATCTGGAGCCGCGCGGATCTGGGAGGGCCCGCCGCAGGTAAGCTGAGTCGCTTTGCTTGGCGCGCAGGTTGAATCCGAACCTGAAGAAATGCAAGCAGTGGATTGCAAATCGCGCGAATGCTAGCGCATGCTGTGCTTCGTCGCGCTGCGCATAAGTGATTGTGTGACAGGGCTTGGGTAACATTGCGGCCGCGTGTTCTTCCGGTGGCATGCGCACTGCTCCGATGAGGATTGCCTCTGTTGGAGGCAAAAGACAGCAACCCTCGGCCCTTGCGATGAGTATGCCTACCTCCTATCTACGGAATCACGTCACGGAAGAGAATGTAGCACTACATCGAGCGGAGGTTGGGGTTGCCGATAGAAAAGTGATCAGCGAGGCGGAGAACGAGATCAGTGACAACCCTCCCATTATCGCGATATGTCACTTGAGCTGGAAATGGGTTTGGCAAAGACCCCAGCAGTTCCTTTCGCGGTTGGCCAGAACGCATCCTCTACTATTCGTAGAGACACATCGCAGCGAAATAGCTGAGGGGTATATAGAAGTCGTGTCTGATCCAGGCAATCCGGCGTTGCGGATCGCTCGAATTCACCTACCGGCCAGCCGGTGGAGTGATGGGGTGTTCATCGACGGATTGCGCAGGCGATTGCTAAAGGAGTGGTTGGCCAAAGAGGCGGATGGAGAGTTTGATGGGGCGATCCTCTGGTTCAACGATCCGATGGCGGTAACTGCTTACGCAGGGCAGCTGGGTGAGTGCATGATTGTCTACGACTGCATGGATGAACTCTCCCAATTCCTTGGCGCGCCTGCTGAGTTGATTCAGAGGGAAAGGGACTTGGTGAGCATGGCGGACCTCATCTTCTGTGGAGGACAGAAGATGAGGAACAAGCGGCTGCCCCTTAATCCCAATACGCACTTTTATCCTACCGGAGTTGACTGCAAGCACTTTGGCCAAGTGTCGAGTAGACGGTCTGTTATACACAGCGGTTTGGTGGAGGTCCGAGGTCCAATTCTGGGGTACTTCGGGGTAATTGATGAACGGCTTGACTACCAACTGCTGAGCTCGTTGGCGATGGTGAATCCGGCTTGGAGCATCGTGATGATAGGGCCTACGGCAAAGATTGAGCCTTATCAGCTGCCAAGGATGGATAATCTGCACTGGTTGGGACCGAGGTCATACGCCGAGCTGCCTTCGCTGACGACGGGAATGGATGTTTGTATCATGCCATTTGCTCTCAACGAGGCGACGGAATTTATTAATCCGACCAAGGCGCTGGAGTATATGGCTGCAGGCAAACCGGTAGTTTCGACAGATTTAGACGAAGTGCGGCTTAACTTTGGAGAAGTCGTCCTCATTGGTCGGGATCAGAAAGAGTTCATCGAGCACTGTAGGTGTCAGGTTCGGGCGCCATCTAAATGCCGGCTTGAGCTGGGTCTACAGCTTGCCCAAGCAAGCACCTGGGATTCGATCGTTCAGCGGATGCAGGCCCATTTGGAGGAAGTGCTTTTCTCAAAGCGCCGGGTTTCTCAGGATCAGAGCCGAGATGCTGTCAATGGGGGTGGCTATGTTTGACTACATGATCGTAGGGGCGGGATTCGCGGGGAGTGTGCTCGCGGAGCGGCTGGGTCGGGGGATGGGACGCAAGGTGCTGCTGATCGACAAGAGGCGTCATATTGGCGGCAATGCATACGACTGCTACGATGAATCCGGCATTCTGATTCACCGTTATGGACCTCACATATTTCACACAAACTCTAGCGATGTCTTCGATTACTTGTCCCGGTTCACGGAGTGGAGGCAGTATCAACATCGGGTAAAGGCATCGGTGGATGGACGTTTGGTTCCGGTTCCAATTAATTTGGATACCATCAATGAACTCTACGGCCTGGATCTGGACCCGGCCGGGATGCGTTCCTTTCTAGCATCCGTAGCCGAACCTAGAGAAAAGCTGCTTACATCGGAGGATGTGGTTGTGAGTGGAATGGGCCGTGACCTCTATGAAAAGTTCTTTCGTGGATACACAAGGAAGCAATGGGGGCTCGATCCCTCCGAGCTAGATGCGCAGGTGACGGCTCGCTTGCCCGTTCGGCACAATCGGGATGACCGCTACTTCACCGACAGCTATCAAGCCATGCCAATGCGAGGATACACCCACATGTTTGAGAATATGCTTGATCACCCAAACATTAAGGTGATGCTAAACACCGACTTTCAGGAGGTGTGCAAGCACATCAATTACGGTGCATTGATCTATTCTGGTCCGATCGACGAGTTCTTCGAGTATCGCTACGGGGCGCTTCCATATCGGAGTCTTGAGTTTCGGCATGAGACCCACCACACTGCGGTCTACCAGTCAGCGCCGGTGGTTAATTACCCCAACGAATATGCATACACTCGAGTGACTGAGTTTAAGTACTTGACCGGTCAAGACCATGCCGCGACTAGTATTGTATTTGAGTATCCTCGCTCTGAAGGTGAGCCTTACTATCCAATTCCGAGGCCTGTAAATGCAGAGCTTTACCGGCGGTATCAGGGGCTTGCGGAACAGCGGCCCGATGTCTATTTTGTCGGCCGGTTGGGGACTTACCGCTATTACAATATGGATCAGGTAGTCGCTCAGGCAATGACTTTATTCGCCAAGCTCTCGGGAGTGAAACGCAGCCAAGCGCTGGCCGCCGCTTGAAACGTGATGTCCATAGGAAGCTACTGTCCACGGCCCGAGTACCCCCGCCCTGACTGCCAGCGTGGTAAGGTAGAAGGCGTAGACTGGTTGAATCTGAATGGACCGTGGCAGTTTCGGTTTGATCGAGGGGGTGAGGGAGAGCGACGGGGTTGGTACGAGCCCGATAGCTCAGACTGGGGGAGTCAGATCATCGTGCCTTTTTGCTGGGAATCGCTCGCCGCGTGGGGGGATGGCAATATGGCGGATAACGATAACTACTTTTCGGTGCGCTGCTACCGCAATCCGCTGGAGGTGACGCGGGAGAATCACCGCAGCCAGCAGCGCTATGAGGTGGGGTGGTATCGCAGAAAGGTGAGTATTCCCCCCAGCGATGTTTGGCGAAGCAAACAGATTATTCTCACCATCGGAGCTGCGGACTTCTTCACGGACTGCTGGTGTAATGGGGTCCATCTCGGTCATCATGAGGGAGGCTACCTGCCCTTTGAGTTTGATCTAAGTAGCGCTCTAGGTCCATCGGACGCTGTTGGCTCTCGTCATGGGACTCTCGTTCTTCGGGTTGAAGACCCAATGGAGAATCATGAACAGCCTGTAGGCAAGCAGTGGGGTTGGTATACCACTACGAGCGGAATCTGGCAGACGGTTTTCCTGGAGCCCAGGTCTCTAAGTCATATCGACTGTTTTCGAATTCATCCTGACATTGATCATGGGCGTGTCGCATTCGAAGTAGAGTGCAAAGAGACGCTGGCGGACTTCTCACTTACGGTGGATATCGCTCCACCAGCCTCGCCCTCATTCTCAATCTCCATTGACTTGCATGATGGGGTCGCCCTTGGCGACGCCGAAATCCATCCAGTGCTGCTCTGGGAGCCTGGCGATCCAAAACTCTATCGTGTGACTTTTCGGCTCTGGGACTCGCTTGGTCAAGCGGTGGATACGGTGCGAAGCTACTTTGGGATGAGAAAAATTAGCACGGCGCCCGCAGACGACGCACCTGCGATGCTATGTCTGAATAACAAGCCGATCTACTTACGAGGAGCTCTCTACCAGTCATACTACCCCGATGGCGTCTATACCGCGATGGATGCGAGAACGTTACGAAATGATATTAGCTATGCTATCTCCATGGGGTTTGACTTCTTGCGAATTCATCTGAAGATTGATGATCCGCTGCTTCTCTATTATGCCGATACCCTGGGGATGCTGTTGATGCAGGATTTTCCCAATTTCGGCGAGGGAGGAGATACACCGACGGGAAGGCGCCGATTTCAAGAGATGATGGTTGAGGCCATGCGGAGGGACTACAATCACCCATCCATCATATCATGGTGCATCTTCAATGAGACGTGGGGTTTTGGAGGGCAGAATGAATTGATGAAGGTGATCACGCCCGATCTGAGGCCGAGCACGCTTCAGGAAGAGGGGGTGTTGCTTGCAAACTCATCCTCATTTCAATGGGTTCACAAGATGTGGACTCTCGCAAAAGAGATGGACTCATCACGGCTGGTGGAAGACATGAGTGTCGTTCTGTGGGAGCATTTGGTGGCATGGGGGCACGTAGATACGGATATTAACTCTTGGCATTTCTATATTAAAGACTACTACAAGGCGAAGGCTCATATCGAGGAGGTTGTTGCGAAAACTTATCATGGATCGACGTTTAATTATATTGAAGGATTTTTGCAGCGAAATGTTCCGCTGATTAATAGTGAATATGGCGGGGTTGGAGCGCTTGATCCTGACCAGGATATAAGCTGGTCATTTAAATTTCTCACGAATGAGCTGCGACGGCATGGGCAATTGTCGGCGTACATATTCACTCAGCTGATGGATGTCGAGTGGGAGTGTAATGGATTCATGAATTATGACCGGACCCCGAAAGAATTTGGATATGAGCCATCCATGATCAACCAGGGGGATGTGTTGCCGATCAGTGCGCCCCCCATATCTCTTGTCAGGCCAGGAGAATCAATCGAGATTGAGGTCCTCTCGTCTCATTTTTCTCGGAGGCGGCGGGATGGGATTACGATGCACTGGAGTCTGTCAGGGATGGATTCTTTAGGGCGTCTGCATGCGCAGATGTCTCAAGGATTCCATCGAATTCCTTTCCGACATCACCGGGTCGAGGTGGCCCGTCGAGTGGAACTGACCATGCCAGATGAGACGATGTTGTGTACTCTGTCGGTGTCCGCCGTGACTTCAGAGGGGCAGGTCATCGCAAGTAATTTCATCCAGCATTTCGTCGATGCTCCCTTCTGCGAGCAGGAGGATCGTCCGGGCGAGATGATTTTTCGCAGAAGAGCTAGTGAATGGTGCCATGCGAGTTGGTCGGACGGATGTTGTGAACGAGATCAAGCGTTGCTCAGCGGTTGCTGCCAGGGAAATGGCCACGGTTTTTTTGAGTGGGAGTTTGGTGGGGAGGCAGTGGCCGGGATTCACTACGCGAAGAGGGTTTCTATTCTGCTTGAGGCCTCATCCTGCCGGCAGGGTACGCCGCAAACGGACTCATACCGGTTTGCAAGCCTGCTTGAGCTCACAGTCAATGGATTGCCTGTGCTCAGAACCGTGCTGCCGGATCATCCTCATGACAGCCGCGGATGTTTGAGTCACTTGCGGGGAGGCTACGGTGCTTACGGCTACCTGCTGATGTCCGCAATTGAGAATGAGCTGCTCGAGGTGCTGGTAGGGCGGGTAATTGCTGACGGCAGGCTTTGGATCCGCACAGAGATCGTCGGTGAGCCTCGTGGTGGCTTGACGGTGTATGATTATGACTGTGGGGGTTATCCCATTTGTCCAACCGTTGTGATTCGAAAGAGCGTGAGTGGCCTATGACTCCCCAGGCGACCGGTCTATATGCGATGGAGACGTGGGCCGGAATCGAGGCTACGGTGAATCGCGTGGGGGGGCGTTACTACAATCAATTGGTGTGGAGTGGTCACTTGGATCGTCCGGATGACATTGATCGATTCGCTTGCTTAGGAATTTCTGCGATTCGATACCCCGTCATATGGGAGATGCTCGAACCGGCAGAAGGGGAAGCAATCAACTGGCAGTTTGTCGACCAGCAAATGGGTAAGCTAAGGGAGAAGGGGATTCGAGCCATTGTGGGATTGGTCCATCATGGGAGCGGCCCGCGCCATGCTTCGATTGAGTCTCCGCGGTTTGCTGTTGGATTGGAGCGGTTTGCGCGGCGCGTTGCGGAGCGATTTCCCTGGATTGATTCCTACACGCCGGTGAACGAGCCGCTGACAACGGCAAGATTCTGCGGCCTGTATGGCCTGTGGTATCCACATGGAGGTTCACATCGAGCATTCGCGAGGATTCTCCTGAATGAGTGTCGGGGAACGATTCTGGCAATGCGGGCCATTCGGGAGGTCAATCCATCAGCCGGGCTGATCCAGACAGATGACCTGGGACGAATTTATGGCACTGATGGACTTTGTAAAGAAATTGAATACCAGAATGACCGGCGCTGGCTGGCCTGGGATCTGATATGTGGCTTGGTGGATAGAAATCATGCGCTTTGGCGTTACTTGCGCACATCTGGAGTGAGTGAAGACGAGTTGAGGTGGTTCTTGGACAATGGATGCCCGCCTGATGTGATAGGGGTGAATCATTATCCTACGAGTGATCGCTTTCTTGATGAAAACGTAGACCTCTATGGAGCGGTGGCTCCGTGTGAGGGTGGCGCTATGCGTTATGTGGACACCGAAGCCGTGCGGGTGTTACCTGAGGCGGTGGCGGGATTTGAGGAGCGCCTTCTGGAGGCGTGGCGCCGGTATCGGATTCCGGTCGCCATCACGGAGTCTCATTTGGGCTGCACAAGGGAGGAGCAGATGCGCTGGTTTGCCGATTCGTGGACGGCAGCCGTCGCCGCCCGCGAAAATGGTGCCGAGGTGCGCGCTGTCACCGCTTGGTCGCTCTTGGGAGCGTTCAATTGGAATAGTTTGGTCACCCGGGACGAGGGTTACTATGAGCCGGGAGTGTTTGATGTCAGAGGCGTGGAGCCCCGAGAGACCGGGATTGCTTCCGTCTTGAGAGCCGTCGCCGCTGGACAGATGCCGAGGCATCCTGCGCTGGAGCAGCCGGGGTGGTGGAGGAGGCCGGAAAGGTTGTTTGAGGCGCATCGCGCGTTGGCTACGCGGGGGGGCGATCGGTTGCCGGGGAAGGTGGCGGTGCCGTGCTCCCAGTTGTTGATCCTGGGTGCCACCGGAACGCTGGGGCGAGCCTTCGTGGCCGCTTGTGAAATAAGAGGGCTTGCGTATATCGCCTGTTCCCGGCAAGAGGCGGACCTGCGAAATCCAGGTGCGGTTCGTGACGTATTGCGCGCTGTCCGGCCGTGGGCGGTCATCAATGCGACCGGTTATGTCAGAGTTGATGAAGCGGAGATTGATCAAGAGGGGTGCTTTGAGGTGAACACGGAAGGTGCTGTGCGATTGGCGGCGGCTTGTGAGCATTTTGGAGCACCGGTGCTTTGTTTTTCATCAGATCTTGTCTTCGATGGTAAGCAATGGTCTGCCTATGTGGAGAGCGATGCACCTGGGCCTCTCAATATTTATGGGCGGAGTAAAGTTGAGATGGAGCGCAGGGTGAGCGCCGAGGCTCCTAAGGCCTTGATTGCGCGAACTAGTGCCTTCTTTGGGCCGGCGGACAACTGGAATTTCGTGACGCACTCTCTGAATACGTTAAGGAATGGGGAGAGTCTCCGGGTACCTGAAGATGTGATTGTCTCACCGACGTATGTGCCGCATTTGGTGAGCGCGGCGCTGGACTTATTGATTGATGGGGCTTCCGGCATTTGGCACTTGGCGAACGAAGGCGAAATCAGCTGGGCTGGGTTCGCCAGGTTGGCCGCTCGTCGCTGTGGAGTGAGCGAAGCAGGTATTGTTGGGTGTTCGAGTGAAGAACTGAATTTGTGTGCGGAACGGCCAATCTTCAGTGCCCTGATATCGGAGCGCGGGCGGGTGATGCCTTCGCTTGAGCGAGCGATCTGTGACTATTCGGAGGCGGTGATACGAGGGAGTTCTGATGGGAGTTCACAGCCCCGCCCCGGCTTGCGGTAGTAAGGCGAGAAGTGGATGCACCCGGCCTGCGTGCTTGTTGAACTGTATTTCTACGATTTCGATGATACCGGAGACGAATAGTTTGCCGAACACGCGGTCAGCTAGGCCCGGAAAAGCCGTTGCGCTTCGTCGATTACCGAAACCAGAGTCGCTTTGCGCAAACGCTCGTCGTTGATGGCCGAACCCCGCCCTGTTCAGCCCCATCGAAGAGCGTCGATGACGAGAAGCAACCTGTTTTGGGCAAACGACGCTCGTCGTTCTGGAAAAACACCTCTGTTCTTTGAGATCGACCGGCGTCGTTTGGACAAAACAGTGCTGTTTCGCCCCATCGACGAACGTCGTATGGCAGAAGCGGCGCCGCATTGGCGAAACGACCAAGCGCGATCTGATTCCGTGCGGCGTATCCGAACGGGATAGCGGATGCGATCCGAACTGGAGCAGCTACCCGAGGAGGGGCAGGTTCCACCATGATGTGGCCTGAAGGAGTTGCGGATTAGATCGGAGCGGCGCCATTTGCGGTGAGCAAATGAAAGCCTTCCGGCTCGACGTCAAACTGCACCTCATAAGATTGTTGGATCCGCAGGGCATCGCTCTCTTTGAAGCTGGACTGGGTCAGTGCCATGACGGAGCCGCCGAAGCCGCCGCCGGAAAGACGAGCTCCATAGACGCTTGGATTGCGGGTGAGCTGGTCGACCAGGAAGTCGAGTTCCGTGGTACTGTTTTCGAAGAGGCACTGCGAGCTGCGATGAGAAGCCGTGAGAAGACGACCGGTGGTCACGAGATCACCGCCCCGCAGAGCGTCGATACATTGCTCGACACGGGCGATTTCTTCGACCACGTGGCGAGCTCGCTTGAATTGGGAGGCGGAGAGGCCGGGGCGGGCGGCTTCGACCTGGGCGGGGGTTGCGTGGACCAGCAACGGGACATCCAGGGCGTGTGCGGCTTGCATGCACTCATGGTGGCGTTCCGCATACATCCCATCGATCAAAGCGTGTTTGGTGTGGGTGTTGAAGATCCAGAAGTGCACATCCGCCGGCAGGGGGACGGTGGCGAATGTCTGTAGCAGGCAATCAATCCAGACCAAGTGATTTACCTTTCCAAAGGCGGAGACTCCCTGGTCGAGTATCCCGCAAGGTACGCCTACGAACTGATTCTCGGCATGCCGGGCCAATTGAACGAGCCTGGCGCGCTCAATGGACTGGCCGGTCAATGACAGGAACGCCAGGGCTGTTGCCAGTTCGAGGGCGGCGCTGCTGGAGAGTCCAGAGCCGGCCGGCAGGTCGGACATCGTGAGAAGATCGAAGCCTTCCGGTCTCTTGAAGCCAAAAGCCGGAAAGGCGTCGAGGACGCCGAGAGGATAGTTGAGCCATGAGAGCTCCCCCTCCTGGCGGGAGATGCAGTGAGCGGGCAGTGTGGCGAGATGACCGGTGAAGTCGCTATAGAAGTTCCAGACTCCGTCGGCTCGGGGCGCTATGGCGACAGACACGTAACGATTGATGGCGGCGCCGATGACAGGCCCGCCATTGTAATCCGTGTGGTTGCCGATGAACTCAATTCTGCCCGGTGCCCGAGCGGCCCAAGCGGGAGAGCGGCCATAGATGAGCTGGAATTTTTCGGTGATGCAGCAACAAACCACTAAGGCTCTGAACGGCAAACACAAAAAAAGCAAAGGCGGCCGTGGTTGCGTTAGTAAGCGATTCCTACACTGAAAAGAAATAGAAGATACGGCGTCTTACCCGGCTCTGCCTTCGAAATCCCATGGATCACCCTTCTGTGTATTTGTTCTCCTATTTTGTCAATAATGGCGAGGACGGACTCCGTTTGGCGTGGAGCCGGGATGGCTACTGCTGGGATATCCTGCGAGGTGGGGCTTCATTTCTAGCGCCGCGGGTGGGTGAGAGTCAATTGATGCGAGATCCGTTTCTGATGCGTGGTCCCGACGGCGTCTTTCACCTGGTCTGGACGACTTCATGGAGAGGCCGCACGATCGGCCATGCTTGGTCCAGTGACTTGCTTACCTGGTCGGGGCAACACGCCATCCCTGTGATGGACCAGGAGCCAAGGGTTCTCAATTGCTGGGCGCCCGAAGTGATCTACGACCCGCCTCGCAAGGAATTTCTCATCATTTGGTCGAGCACGGTGGCCGGGCGGTTCCACGAGACGGATGGTCGCGGAGACGAGGGCTTAGACCATCGTATTTATGGCGCGAGGACGAGGGATTGGCGAACGTTCAGTCCAGCGCGCTTATTTTATGATGGCGGGTTCGATGTGATTGACGCGACCATTGTCCGGGACGGGGCTCTGTTCCGCTTGGTCGTGAAAGATGAGACGAGCCGGCCATTGAGGAAGCATCTGCGGTATGCGGTGAGCCGGTGTCTGGAGGGACCCTATACGGACGTCGCGGGTCCGCTCACACGGAATTGGGTGGAGGGCCCATCGGTCTTGTGCTTGAGGGATCATTGGATGATCTACTTTGATGAATATACCCGCGGAACATATGGTGCGATTCGCACCTGCGATTTTGTGGATTTCGAGGATGCGAGCGAGGAACTGACAATGCCACCTGGAATGCGGCACGGATCGGTGCTGGAGGTGCCGATGGAGGTCATTGAGAAACTGTTGTCATGTGCCGTACGATGAGTTACAGCGGTGATGGGGCGGCAACAGGCATTGCTTGCTGAATGGGGCTGTGATTGAGTGCGGTATGCGTCGTTACGCGATCGCCTTTGCCAGCACGGCCATGATTACGGGGGTGACGGCCTGTCCCGTATGCGATTCTGTCTCTGGGGAAGAGTTGCGGCAGGCGCTGTTCGGGGAGGAGCTGACCCGAACGGTGGTGGAGGTGCTTGCGCCATTTCCGGTGTTGGCGGTGGCTAGCTATGTGATCTGCCGCTGGTGCCTTCCCTGATGAAAATGAAGGAGAAACCGAGACAGAAACCGTTATTGCGCGCGGGGCTTGCCGTCGGTGTTGGAATGGGTGGGTTTCTGGATGGAATCGTGTTCCATCAAATCCTGCAAACGCACCATATGCTCACGGCGAGAATCCCGAAGGATAGCGTCGTGAGATTGCAACAGAATATGGTTTGGGATGGGTTTTTCCATGTCTTCACGTGGATTGTCACGGCCGCTGGGATTGGGATGCTATTCCGCGCCCGATCCGTCCCTGGCCTCGTATGGTCGTCACACACTTTCGGTGGGGCCATTCTCATGGGATGGGGCTTATTTAATATGGTGGAAGGCTTTATCGACCATCATTTGTTGCACCTCCATCATGTGTTTGAGCCTTTGGGGGTATCGATCTATGATCACATTTTCCTGTTGGCCGGGTTGGCGCTCTTTTTGATAGGTCTGCGGATTATCCGGCGCGCTTAGTCGCGAGATCATAGGCGGCGGCTCGCGCTGAGAGCATGGCTTCCACGGGAGAGGCGCAAGCGAATCGACCGCATGCGCCAGCGATTCGGAGTGCTGGAAAACGGTTGAGGCACTCGTGGATGCGTTCAAGGGGCGAGGCGCCATCCCGGCGCAAAATGGGGTGTCCTCCAGAAGAGAGCAGTGATTGGGTCTCAATGATGTCAGAGCGCTCGCAGATTTTCTCGGATTCCAGAGCTTCCAAGACACTTTGCCAAACGTCGGTTGAATGTTGCGGCGTTCGTCCAGGGACCTCGATGAGAATCAAATTTGACGAAGGCTTGGGTGCATCCTGCGGCTCTAGGGAGAAATGCCGTGGCTCGGTGATCCGTAAAAACGGACGGTCTCGGAAATGGAGGGTCAAGTGATCAAGGCACCGTTCGGGGTGCACCAAGCAGGCGTGGGTCTGAACGGGGAGATAGCTGAGATAGTAGGAAGATGCGTGAACCTGAGCCGGAACACAGTTGCCCAAGGACCGGACCAAGGAGCGCAGAGGAACGGTGGAGAGGACCCCTTGGGCCGAGATGCGGAGCCGTGTTGGTGGTTCGTCCGCCGGGGTAAGCCGATCGCGAATCACGACGTGGCTGGTGAATGCACTTCCCAGCGAGACCTCTTCCACTTCGGCTCCGAAAAAAATTCGCCCTCCAGCACCGCAGATTGCCTCCGCCAGCCGCGCAGCTACGACGTGCGGTGCGCAACGGATACTCCAGGGTGGCGGGTCATCCTTGGCGGCCGGGCTGGAGAAGATTTCTCGCATTGGAAACCCGGCAGCGGCGGGTGCGAGCTCTTTGAGGGGCATGCTCCAGTAATGTTCCAGGTCCGGCTGGATCACCATTTGGAAAAGGGGGGCGCCGTATCGCTGCCGGAGCACTTCGGCGGCATCGCCAGGAGAAGGGGAGAGCTGGCGGCCCGGCCGGAAGCTTGCTCCGAGTTGGGAGAGGATCAGGTTGGAGCGAAGGGCGGGGGGCAGCCCCGGGAGCAAATCGCGCAGTCGGAGCGGCAATGATTGATCGGTGCCGTTCCAGCGGATCATTGAGGGAGGCGGCGGCGGTTCCGTGGAAACGAGATCAGGGGGAAGAAGACGAGCCAAGTCTTGGGCCAAGTCCGCATCCGTCGTCACCAACGGAGCTTCGGCGATGCTGTATCGATGATCGCGGAAGCGATGACCGCGAAGGAGGCCACCGGGCTCGAACTCCCGCTCGACGACGATGACAGGGACGCCGCCAGAGGCGAGGTGATATGCCGCGTAGAGACCCGCTAAGCCGCCGCCGAGCACAACGATGGCGGTGCTGGGGCCGTCTTGGGCGGGAAGGCTGGAGGCGGAAGAGTGATCCAAGAGAGTGGGCAAAGGCTGGCGCCACCGAGGCTCGGGCGCAAGCGCTGGATTGTCGATGTCCTGCGTAAAATCCCCTCTGGCTCTGAGTCGGGTCCTCGCGTAGAAGTGCCCGAGTGTTCGCCACAGCGCAGAGCTTGCCGGAAGACGCACCGTGGGGGTGTTCCGTATCTCGTGGAGCGATCATGCTCTCGTGGTGGGTCGCGCTTTGGTTCGGATCGGCCGGACGGGGGAATGCCGAGGAGTTGCGGAGCGGCGTTTTGCATTTGGACGCGGGAGCACGGATCGCAATCGTCGGCGATGGCTTGGCGTCCGGCATGGCGCGATTTGGATACCTGGAGACCGCTCTCCATCTCGCGTATCCGGACCGCAATCTGACGATCCGTAGCTTCGCCCAAGAAGGATTCCGCGTGGATGAAGCCGAGTCCGTCATCGGGACGGGAGGTGTGGATGCGGAGGTGGCGGCCTTTGGACCGGATCTGATTTTCGTCTGCGCCGGAGCAAATGAGAGCTTTGACGGCACGGAGCGAGTCGCCGCGTTTGGGAAAGCGTTGCGAGAGAGGTGCCAGGCGTGGGGGAAGGCAAGGCCAGGTGCGGCGGAGAGAGCGCGCATCGAGTTGATTCCACCGTTGCCCTACGTCCAGAGCGCGCCTGGGCTTCCCGATGAGGCTGCGTTCAACGCGCGGCTGTCGCTCTATTCGCAAGAGATGCGCGCGATCGCGGAGGAAGCCCCCGACGTTGCCTGTTTGGATGGGACTTCGGCGTTTGCTTCGTTGGCGGTTGAACTGAACGGCGATGTGACGCGAGATGGGCGGCGCCTCAACCGGCGAGGCCATTGGCTGCTGGCGATGCTGGTGGTGAATGGGCTTGAGTTGGCGTCCGAGTCGCCGAAGCCCGCGAAGGATGCGGGGTTGGATCCAGCGGCCGCGGAGAAGCTGCGCGAGCTTGTGCGGAGGAAGGAAGTGGATTGGGAGGTTTCGGGGCATCAGGGAGGCGAACGCAGTCGAGGCTGGGATCAGGCATTGTGGTCGAGCCCTAAGCCGGCTCTGGCTTCGCTGTGGGCGGTGGAGCCGGAAGCGATGGAGGTTTGCCCGTCGCCTCCGCGGTCTTTGGGGATGCCGACACCCTCACAATTTGGTATGGGGGCACGGACGAACCCAACGGAAGCGGTGGCGGGGATCCGATGTGCCGGGGAGATTGACGCAGCTTTGTGGGCGTCCGAAGTCGGCTTTGAATTGTGGAATCCGGTGAATCTGCGATTCGATCATGAGGGGCGAGCCTGGATCGGTTGCGCGCCCCCGGGTTTGCCACCGTGTTTGATACGCGTCGAGGACCTGGATCGCGATTCGCTGGCGGATCGGCAGGTGATCGCGCTGTCTGGGGCGATACATCCGGAGGGATTCATGCCGGGAGTAGATGGAGTCTACGTTAGCACGGGAGAAGGTTTGACTTGGTATGGGGACGCGGACGGGGATGGGGCGGCGGATCGGCAGGAAATCGTCTTGGGTGGAGTGGCTCTCCGTCGTGGCTTGCGGTGGGGGCCGGATGGCGGCTTGTGGTTCACCTCCGACGGAGGATCGGGGGGCGCGAGGTCCCGGCTGATTGAAACTCCCTGGGGCGGGGTGCGTGACGGTGGGGCGGGATTGTTCCGCTGGCGGCCCTCGACCGGTAAAGTCGAGAGACACGTCCAATCGGAGGCAGGTCGGGAGGTGTTTTTTGATGAGTGGGGAGAGCCGCTACTCGTCCCGGGCCGGTATGGATCACCAATCGGTCAGGACCGGGTTGGGCATTGGGCCGGGGAGCCTCCATCGCCAATTGGCGACGGGGTTGTGGGTTTGGGAGAACCTGGCCCCTGGGTCATGCTGCAGGGGGATCGCTGGCCCAAGGCGTGGCGGGGAGGCTTTGTCCGGGCAGAGCGCGGCGCGGAGGGTAATTGGCAATTGTGGGTCTATGTGCCGGAATGGGCAGGATCGATCCGGCGCTGGCGTCGGCAAGACGCTCCGGTTCTGACCAGTACGGATCCGAACTTCTGCCCCGTTGCCATTGAGGCCGGTCCGGACGGAGCACTGTACCTGTTGGATGCATGCGGACGAGAGAAACGACTGCGCGCGGGGAGCTTTGGCCGGATTTGGCGGATCGCGGGAAGACGCTGGCCGCCGTCCTGGGCCGCGCCCGGGAACGGGGTCGATTCGGTTTCCCTGCTGCAACAGCTGCACCAGGGAGGGGCTGAGGGGGCAGAGGGCAGCCGGTTGGCCTTGTGGCACCGGCCACCCGGGGATGTTTTCACGGCGCTTGGCGCTTACTTGCCTTTGGTTGCGGAGAACGGCCCGGACCGGCAGCGAATTCTCCTGGAGGCGTTGCGACTGCACCAGGCATTTGGAGCCCAGAATCCCGAGTTGCTCTCCCGTTTGACGCAGTCTCCTGATCCGGGGGGGAGGTACGCGGCGGCCCACGCGTTGGCGGAGTGGGGTGCAGGGCTCCGGGATCGGGCGGTGCTGTTGCAGCGGCTCATTGAGGATGAGAATCCGCGAGTTCGGACCGCTGCCTTGCTTGCTGCTCGTCAGATGGGCGCCAAAGAGGCAGGAGCAATCGCCAGTTTGGCGAGTCATCAGAGGATGGACGATGATTTGCGCAGGGTGGTGGACGCGACTATCCGCCAGTTAGGTAGTGGCGGAACGGCTCCCGCGAGTTTGCGGGCGAAAGCGAAGGCGACGTCCACGGTCGATCTGATTGCTGGGGAAATGACGCCGCATGCCGCGAGTGTAATCTTGGAGCGATCCGGCGTGGAGAATAGCGTGTTGAAACAGGCGGCCGTCGTTTTAGCGGGCCGAGCGGGGGTGTCGATCGAGCGGTGGGTGGTCGAGCGGTTGGAAGACGGTGGCAGTCCGGATGAATTGATCGCCAACTTGCTCAGGTTGATCGCACTTTCAGAAGGTTGGGAGCTTTACCAATGCAGTACGCGGCTCCGAGCACGGGTGGATTCCGCTGAACGGCCTAGCTTTTTGAAAGCGGCCTACGCGGCCTTGGCGGTGGGCGCGGCGGAAAGCGGGACGTTGGATGCGTTGATCGACAGTGTGGCGAAGAGCGGTGACTTCGAGATGGCTGCTCTTCTGGACGGTTGCGCGCACGTGATGGGGCATGCGCGATTGCGCAGCCAAATATCGCCGATCATTCGAGCGGAGTTGAGCCGGCCTGATACCCCAGCGATTGCAGGGGGCGTCAAGGTCCGGTTGGAGGCTCCAGGATGGGACGTTCTTCATTTTGCGGAATTACAAGTGATGTCGGGCGGTCATAACATTGCCAAGGAACGACCAGCACGGCAGTCTCAATCCCCGAACGGGAAGCGTTGGTGGGCGACGCTGGCGAAGAACGGGGTGAATGGCGTCGTAAATTGGGAGGACGAGTTGCCACTGAAGGACTTGGTGCCCGGTGCGGAGGCCGTGCGAGGAGTGAAGGTGGCGGCGAGTGGCGGTTTGCCTGGGCCGTGGTGGGAAGTCGATTTGGGGAGCCAGCAAGTTGTCGAGCGGCTGGTCTATCATCCAGGCGAGGCGATCACGGCGCCCAGACCGTTGCGGTTTGCCTTGCTCAATGCGGAAGGGGAACCGATTTGGACGGCGGTTCGCTACAGTCGGAACGACGCACGAATTGAACTGGATATCGCGATGAGCCAGGAACGGAGGCAAGCGGCGGTCCGGGTGGCGCAGGCTCTCGGAGAGGACTTCCGGCGATCGCTGGAAACGGTGGCCCGGCACTCGGCGTTGTTGCAAGACCGGTTCAATGCGTTTCGGGCGCTGCAACGGCTTGGGGGTGAAATTTCTGGCCTGCGGTTGAGAATGTTTGAGTTGCAGTTTGGCGAGGAGGGGTTCAACAAGAGGGCTCTCACCGTCGCGGCTCGGGATGCCGTCGAGTTGACGCTGAGCAATGTGAGAAAGCGCGATCTGGCGGTCGGGATTTTCGAGGAAGCGCCAGGGGCGACAGTCCCGGTGTTGCCGTTGGGGCTCGTGGCCGCGGGCGAAGAGGTGCGGTTTCCGTTCGTCGCGCCGGCTAAGCCTGGAGCGTACTTTCTACGCTCGATGGAAGCTGGTGCCGAGACGGCCGAGTTCCTGCAAGTGCGCGTGGAGGTTATTCCGCCTCCGCCTCCGCCGAAGAAGTAGAGAGCGGCGACTTCTTTCCGTGTTCGTCGATGTGTACGAGGGTGACTAGCGTCGAAAAGACTGGATCGAGATCTGCCTCAACTTCACCAGTGCGGCGAACATCGACGGCGTAGGTCAAGGACGTTCGTCCGGTCCGCGTGCGGTTCACGTCAAAATGGAGGATAGCCCCCTCGTGGACGCTGCGACGGAACTCGACGCGGTCCATGGCGACGGTTACGAATCGCAGGCCGGGATAGTCAAGGCTCGCCGCAATCCACGCGATTTCATCGACCCAGCGCAGGAGATGGCCACCGAAGAGAAACCCGAAGTGATTGAGATGCTCCGGAAGAACGAGTTTGTGATTCTCCATCTTCCGGCCAGGGTAGCGCGGTGATTGTCGGCGTTCCAAAAGAAATCAAGGAGCAGGAAAACCGGGTGGCGATGGTTCCCTCGGGAGTGGCGCAACTGGTGCGTGCTGGAGTTGAGGTCGTGGTGGAGAGCGGGGCGGGCCAGGGCGCGGATTATCAGGACAATGAATACCGGGATGCGGGAGCTCAACTCGTGGGTACCCACGAGGAGGTTTTTGAACGCGCCAAGCTGCTCGTGAAGGTCAAGGAGCCTTTGCCTTCCGAGTTGCCGTTGCTCCACAAGGATCATGTCCTCTTTACGTATCTACATCTCGCGGCCAGCCGTCACCTTACCGAGTCGCTGGTGGCTTCCGGCTGTACAGCGATCGCTTATGAAACGGTCTCGCTGGGAGGGCGTCTTCCGCTCTTGGAGCCGATGAGCGAAGTCGCCGGCCGCATGTCCGTCTTGGTCGGGGCTTATTTCCTGGCCAAGCACGAGGGCGGACGGGGGACTCTGCTGGGCGGCGTCCCCGGAGTGCTGCCTGGTCGCGTCGTGATTCTGGGCGGGGGAACCTGTGGAATCAATGCTGCCAAGGTCGCTACGGGGATCGGAGCGGAGACGATCATTCTCGAGGTCGACCACGACCGGATGAGATTCCTTGATGACACATTGGAAGCGGCGCAAACGCTCTATTCCAGCGAGGCCGCTTTGCTGGATCTGCTGCCGCGGACCGACCTTTTGATCGGGGCGGTGCTGGTTCCGGGAGCCAAAGCGCCGAAGTTGGTGACCCGCGAGATGCTCCGCTGCATGCGCAACGGCACCGTGGTGGTCGATATTGCGGTGGATCAGGGCGGATGCGTGGAGACGACGCGCGCGACCACCCACCAAAACCCAGTGTTCACCGAGGAGGGCGTGATCCACTACTGCGTGGCCAACATGCCCGGGGCCTACGCACGGACTTCGACCCAGGCATTGACGAACGTAACCTTCCGTTATGTGCAATGGCTGGCGCGTAACGGCCTGGGGCCGGCCTGCCAGGCGCATCCGGAATTGCAGCGCGGCATCAACTGCCAAGCGGGCGAGTTGACCTGTGAGGGCGTCGCCCTGGCTCACGGGCTTCCATGGCGGGAACCTCGATTCTAATTCCCCGCTCCAGGAGGAGGCACCACCACGCGCAGTGCGGAAGGCAGAACCTCGATCGTCTGCGGACTTTGGCCCATCAAGTCTCCATCCGCCTGCATCTCCAGGATCGGGTCGGTTTCGATCGTCACCTTGCGCGCCTGCCAGCGGCCCACCATGTGCGAGGCGTCCAGCCCGGTGACCTCGTTGAGCGCCTCGTTGACTCCCGCCATCACCGCGGCGAGGGAGAGAATCCCTTCGACGTCCGCCTTGCGCAGGAAGACGACATCGAGCCGGCCATCGGCGATGCCAATCCCGGGGGACAGCGCGAGTCCTGCGATGCCGACCGCGCCCGCGTTCGCTACGGTGACGCCGACGCCGCTTCCGGAGATGACCAGGTCATCGTCAATCGTGATTCGGAAGTGGGCGGCCGGCACTTCTTGGAGCGTTTTCACGGCGGCGATGATGTAGGCCCACTTCCCGAACTGCTTCTTCAACTCCGGATTCACGTCCCGCAACACCCAAGCTTCGACGCCGCAGCCGACGCGGAGGAGAAAATGTTGGCCGGACATCGTGCCGACATCGATCATGCGGGTTTGAAAAGTTTCTCCCGTGACCAACGCCGCGGCGCTTGCGGGATCGCGGGGGATGCCGAGCTCGTTCGCGACGAGATTCCCGGTGCCGCCAGGAATAATAAGAAGGGGGATTCCCGTGCCCGTCATTCCGGCGGCGACGTCTTTAACTGTTCCGTCGCCCCCGTAGACTGCAATGACATCGGCGCCGGCTGCGATCAACTGTTTGGCCAAGCGGGCGCCATCGCCTTCCGCGTGGGTGAGGTGGAGATCCCATGGGATGGAGTGGGCACGAAAGAGGCGATTTAGCGGGTAAAGTTCAAGGCTTCCCTGACCGGAAGCGGGGTTTGCGATGATGCGAAGGTTGCGTGGACGCTGATGTGGGATGAAATGATGCAAACTTTTCGTCACATGTTTCTGTTTTTAGACTGGAGAGAACGGGGTAGGATCGCGCCGTCTTCAAGGCTTTGATCAATGGCTACCCTTCTCATAGTGGAAGATGAACCGGATGTTCGCGAGCTTGTCCGCTTGAATTTTCCGGAGGATGAGTGGGAGATCTTTGAAGCCGCTGACGGCCTGCGAGGAGTCAAGCTGGCTAAGGAGATCCTCCCGCACGTCATCGTGCTGGATCTCATGCTGCCGGAGCTCGACGGATTTGGCGTGTTCGCGGAATTAAAAAAGGATCCCTCCACCGAGTGCATCCCAATTATCATGCTTACCGCGAAGTCCCTGGAAGACGACCGGATTCACGGATTGGGTTTGGGGGCGGATGACTATGTGACAAAACCCTTCAGTCCGAAAGAATTGGTCCTTCGCGTGAAGAATCTGGCCCGGCGCACCGAACGCGGTCAAGGCGGAGTCCTCACAGCGGGGCCTTTCCGGTTGGAGCGCACTACGCTCAAGTTTACACTCCTCGATGAAATCGTGGATTTGACGGCCACGGAATTCAAACTGCTCCTAATCCTCATTGAGAACGCGGGGCGGGAACAGCTCCGCGGTGACCTCCTCCGCCGGATTTGGGGATACGACGAACGGATCCAAACCCGGACTCTTGATACTCACGTAAAACGCTTGCGGGAGAAACTCGGTACTTACGGGGATTGCATTGAAACGTTGCGGGGCGTCGGCTACATGTTTCGCCCTTTGCCAACGGAATGACCGGGTCTGAAGCCGCGATTTGGGGGATGGGCCTCGCCTTGACGGGGCTGGTCATCTACCACGTTCGGCTGCGCGGTGCCATCAGCCGTCTCACCGAGTCCCTTCGCAACCCCGATGGGTGCGGCCGTGTCGATGTCGACCATCGCCTGTTGACCCCGGGCTTCATTCGCGAACTCGCCCGCCAGATCCAGGCGGAATTGCAGGACCGGTCCGACCGCATCGCGCGCCAGTCCGTCCAAGAGCGAATCACCGAATCGATGCTCGACCAGTTCGACGACGGTTTTGTCGTGGTCGATCGGGATCTCCGAATTCTTTCCGCGAACCGGGCGGCGAACGAGACCTTCGCCCGGGTCTCCGGGATCACGGGGCGCACCGTAATTGAGGCCTTTCTCGATCACCGAATTGTGGATGTGGTGAAACGGGCGCTCGCGGATGAGGCGAAAACTGGGGAAACCTTCCGTCTGGAGGAAATTCGTACCATCAATGGCGAAAGGATGGAGCGCTATCTCACGGCGGAGGCCGCTCCCTTACCCTTGCCTATGCATGGGGTCCCCGGAGCTTGGCTGATTCTACGGGACGAATCTGAGCGCTACCACGTCGAGCAAATCCGCAAAGACTTCGTTGCGAACGCTTCTCACGAGATCCGAACACCGCTCTCGATCATCATCGGCTATCTCGAAAATCTGAGCGATGGCAACGTCACTGACGTTCAGGTGGCGCGCAGATTTTACGGGGTGATGGACAAGCACGCGCAGAGGCTCGCACGGATCGTTGAGGACATGCTCACGATTTCAAAGCTGGAGGGGGCGTCCGCGACGCTCCGGAGCGAGGTTTTCGATTTGGCGGAGTCGGCTGCTGATATGGTGGAACATCTCCGCACCCTAATTGTCGAGAAACACGCCTCCGTAGTTCTCCAATCGGAGGGAGCGGACCAAAGCATCACCGGGGATCGATTCTATTGGGACCAAATCTTCTTCAACCTCATCGAGAATGCGCTGAAGCAAAATGACAAGCCGGGCCTACTAGTGAAAGTTCGTCTGTCAAGCACGGACCATGAGCACATCGTGGAAGTGGTTGATAATGGGGTCGGCATTCCTGGGAGTCATATTCCTCACGTCTTTAAGCGATTTTATCGCGTGGAGCGGAGTCATTCGCAAAACCAGGTGAAAGGAACGGGGCTAGGACTATCGATCGTGAAGCGGGCCGTGGAGGCTCATCGAGGGACGGTGACAGTCTCCAGCAAGCCCGGGCAAGAGACGATTTTCCGGATTATCGTGCCAAAAAGTGGCGTTCTCAGTCACTCAGCCTGAAAAAAGTATGCCTTCTGGGGAATAAATGCGGTTTCCCACTTGCCGAATCCCCGGGCACGCGCTATCACGGCAGAAACTTAAGAAACGCTACAAACTGGGGTTGGCATCCGTCAGTGGTTCTCAGACGTAGCGTTTCTTAGAGGGTAGGCTAAGCAACTTAGGGGATGCGACGCCCCTGCCTAAGCCACCCCTGGGGTGGGCGTAGCTCGTTTCCAGGGCTCAGTTACCCGTTACAAGACCAATAGAAAGACATCCGTGAAAAAGGCGAAGACTCGCATCCATACCCCCAGACTGCGCAATCAGCAGTCTGTAAAAAACATCAAGCGCATCGACTCAACCAAGACCCATGGTTGGCAGGTTCACGTACGGCGCGGCGGCGTCCTCCGTACGAAGCTGTTCAGCGACCGGGTCTACAAGGGCAAGCGCAAAGCCTTGGCGGAAGCCAAGCGCTACCGCGATACCCTGTTGGCCGAAATGGCTCCGCTGGCGAAGCCCTTGTGGCAGCTTGAGCGGGACGCCAAGACCAACACCGGCAAGCTCGGTGCTTCGCTGACTGAGTACATCAACCGCGCTGGCACCAAGCGCACGGTGATCACCGTGACCGCTCGGGAAGCTGTTGGCCGTCCTGTCAACCGCAAGTTCTCCGTCGACAAGCTCGGCTACGACGAAGCCCTTCGCCGTGCAGTCGCTTGGCGTGATGAGGTTCTCGCCGCTCGTGCGGAGCGCGAAGCCAAGGCGGAACAACGCCGCCTTGCCGCTCTCCAAGACGCGGCCAAGAGCTGATCCGTCTCTCCATCCTTAACGTGCCGGAAAGCCATTTTCCGGCACGTGTAGGATTGGTGATTGTGCCGCCGCTAGGTGGAGTCCAAAAGACCCCTCAGCGTGGCAAGAGGAAGCGCTGGGTCTTCAGCCCTCATTCTTCAATCAATCCGCAATCCTACATGAACGATCCTCAGAGCCCCAATCCGAACCAGGGCATCTCCCGTCGGCGTTTCCATAAGTCGGCCGGCTTGGCCGCAGCCAGCGCCTTCGGTTTCCAATTCGTCCCCAGCCACGTTTGGGGCATTAATGAGCGACCCGCCCTCGCTGGCATTGGCACTGGCGGCAAGGGAGAGAGCGATATCAATAATTCCGCCTCCGCTGGGTTCCAGGTCGTAGGCCTCGTTGATGTGATTGACGCCAAGCGCATCCCCGAACTCAAGGGAATGCCGCGAATGCAAGGTTTGGCGAAACAGCGTGATACGTATCCGGACGCCAAATTCTATGCCGACTGGCGCGAGATGCTCCATGACTTGGGCGACAAGGTCGATGCCGTTACCATCTCGACGCCCGACCATCACCACGCCCACGCTGCCGCCGCCGCGATGCGCGCTGGGAAGCACGTTTATTGCCAAAAGCCGCTTACGCACGGCATCTGGGAAGCTCGATTTCTCGCGGATCTCGCCAAGAAGACCGGCGTCAAGACCCAGATGGGGAACCAAGCGCACGCCAATGACCACATGCGCCGCTGCATCGAGCTGGTCCGTGCCGGCGTCATCGGACGTGTCAAAGAGGTGCACGCCTGGACCAACCGTCCCATCTGGCCCCAAGGCTTCCAAACCACGCCTCCGCCGGAACCGGTCCCAGAGTGGCTCGACTGGGAACAGTGGATCGGACCTGCTCCTTTTGTCGAATACAGCCCGAAGATCGCGCCCTTCAACTGGCGTGGTTGGTGGAACTTCGGCACTGGCGCGTTGGGCGACATGGCTTGTCACATCATGGACATGCCTTACTGGGGCCTCGGGTTGAGCGCTCCTCTCGCCATCACTGGCAAGCAACAGGGTGGCAGCGAGTGGTCCGCGCCTATTAATTCCACGCTTACTTACGAGTTCGCGGCCAACGAATACTCTGTCCCTGAGGGGATCAAGTATTTCTGGTACGACGGACAGATCGGCGCCGAGTTCAAGCAAGACACCTGGAGCCTCAAGCCCGGGGAGTTCAATCGCCCACAAGAAGTCCTCAGCGGCATGGACCACACGGAGGCCAAGGGATACGACTGCGTCATCATTGGAGAGAAGGCCCAACTTTTCTTCAATCGCAGCAAGGACACCTGGGTGATTCGTCCTGGCGCCGCCGTGGACGGCTTCACCGCTTGGCCGGAGAAGACATTGCCCCGCGCCCGAAATCAGAATCCGCACGACGAGTGGTTCGACGCCGTCACCGGCAAGATTGGCCAAGCGGAATCAAACTTCACCCAGGCCGGTCCGTTCACCGAGACCGTGCTCCTCGGTTGCATTGCACAGAAAGTGCCAGACACCCGGCTGGAATGGGATCCGGTGAACCTGGAAATCAAGGATCGCCCGGACCTGAAGCCGATGATCAAGCGCGATTATCGACCAGGCTGGGAGCTGAGTGCCTAAGCCTCATTTCAACGATCGGCGTTGTTGCATAGACTCCGGTTCTGCCGGAGTCTATGTCTCGCTCATGCCACCGTGGCGGAATCGGTAGACGCACCGGACTTAAAATCCGTTGCTCCGCGAGGGGTGTGCGGGTTCGAGTCCCGCCGGTGGTAGTGGTTCGGTTGAGAGTTGAGGGGAGAGCGGTCCGTTGGCCCTATGGCTCTCTGAGGACTCCATTCCCGCCCAGAACGCAATCATCCGAGCAGAAAGCTCCACCGCTGGAGTGCCTTCGCTCGACGGAAGTCGCTCGTTTTTCGGCGATCGCAGTTCGGAGCCTCACGATTGCAGTTATTTGCTGCAGTTGCTGAGTTGTTTGCTCCGCCAATCAGGCAAGTTGGCTCGTCTCGTGGAGCTTTCTGCCCGGATCATTGTGTCCGGAGCTGCAACACCCGAGCAAGTTGCCCGGACGATTGTGTTCGGAGCCTGGGGGCCGAGTCACGAATCTTGATTTGGGATCTGAGATCACTTGCATGGCTCTTGCAAAGCTCGCGACCGCATGGAAAGGGGAGTCATGGGTTTGCTAGATGAGAAAGTGGCCGTGGTCACCGGCGCGGGACGTGGAATTGGGAAAGCGATCGCGGAAGCGTTTGCGGCGGAAGGAGCGAGCGTGGCGGTCGTGAGCCGAAGTGTTTCGAGCTGCCAGGGAGCGGCGGAGGAGATCAATTCGAAGTTCCCCGGCAAGGCTCGTGCGTTTGCGATGGATGTGGCGGATTCCGCATCCACGGCGGCCGTGGGGAAGGAGATTTTGGAGGCGTATGGGAAGGTCGATATCCTCGTGAACAACGCCGGGGTGACGCGTGATGGACTGGCGCTGCGGATGAGCGAGGAAGATTGGGACGTGGTGCTCGATACCAACCTGAAGGGCGCGTTCAACTGCGTGAAGGCATTCCAGCGCTCGCTCTTGAAGCAGCCGTCCGCGCGGATCATCAACATCAGCTCGGTGGTGGGACTCATGGGGAACGCCGGCCAGGCGAATTACGCCGCGTCCAAAGCGGGATTGCTCGGATTCACGAAAGCGTTGGCCCGGGAGTTTTCCTCGCGCGGGGTGACGGTGAACGCGATTGCCCCGGGCTTCATCACCACGGATATGACCGACGTGCTCACGGCGGATCAGAAGGAGGCCATCACCAAGAACATTCCGCTCGGGAAGCTTGGGGAGCCGGGCGATATCGCCGCCGCGGCGTTGTTCTTGGCCGGGCCAGGCGCGTCCTATGTGACCGGACAAGTGCTCACGGTCGACGGCGGGATGGTGATGTGACATGCTCGTGGCCCTATGAAGTTGACCCTGCTGCGCCATGGAACCGCCGAGGATTATCATCCATCCGGCCAGGACTCGCGCCGGGAATTGATTGATAAGGGGCGTGAGCAAGCGCGCCATGCCGGGTGGTACTTCCGGCAAAACGCTTGGCTGCCGGACGTGGTGCTGACGAGCCCGTATCGCCGGGCGCTAGTGACCGCCGAGTTATTCTGTGAAGAGGGCGGCTTCGCGGTTCCGGTGGAGGGGGAGTTTCTCGCCAGCGGGATGTGTGTTTCCGACGCGATTGCCGGACTGAAGCCGTATCTCGACCGGGCGCGGGTAGTCATTGTGGGGCATCAGCCGGACTTTGGCGAACTGGTCTGCTACCTCACGGGGTTGCCGGGCAGTGAAGTGGAGGTGGGGAAAGGCTCACTGTGGGAGTTGGAGGTTGCGCAGCTCGTCCGCGGAACGGCGCGACCGCTCTATTACCTAAGCGCCAAGGAGATCGCAGCCCTCCGCCGGGCATAGTCTTGTAAGGGGATCGGGCCTTCAAGCGCCTGAGGATTCGCCTCCTTATGAAACGATCCCTCCTTGCTTCCTTGATCAGTCTTACCTTGGCGACCTGTGCTCCAGCAGAGGAGGGCGGGATCGCGGTAGTCGAATTGTTTACCTCCCAAGGTTGTAGCAGTTGCCCCCCTGCGGATGTGGCACTGGCGGAGCTGCACGATTGGGCGACTGACCAAGGCAAGCCAGTCTATTGTCTGTCGTTCCATGTCGATTATTGGAACCGGTTGGGCTGGACGGATCCGTACAGCCAAGCGGAGTTTAGCGGGCGGCAGAGCAGCTATGCGCGGTCGAGAGGAAGCTCCCAAGTCTATACGCCGCAGATGATCGTGAACGGAACCGAAGAGTTTGTCGGTTCGGATCGCCGTGCCTCACGAGCTGCCGTTCAATCCGCGCTGGCGAAAGCCGTGACTGGCGTGATCAAGATCGAGGCCAAAATCGGGGCAAACCCAGGCGAAATTGAGGTGAGCTATCAGGTGGATGGAGCCGACGGTCAGCTGCTCAACCTGGCCTTGGTCCAGCGAGAAGCGACGAATGATGTCCCTGCTGGAGAGAATTCCGGGCGCCATCTCAGCCATCGTCAGGTGGTCCGGGCGTTCCGATCGGTCGAGGCGGGGGCGGGCCGGGCGACGTTCCGGCTGCCGGAGGGATTGCCGGCGGAGGGCTTTGAGGTGATCGGCTACACCCAGCGGGCGCCCGGCGGCACAATCACCGGGGCGGCGCGCGCCTCACTCGCGCTGTGAAAGTTTGTTTGATGTTGAAAGCGCCGCGGCCCGGTTTCGTGAAGACACGGCTCGCGGCGGACCTCGGAGCGGCCCAGGCTCGTGACGGTTATCTGCGGCTGGTGGACGCCCAGATGCGGGCGCTGCCGACGGATTGGGAGACGGTGATCGCCTTTGCTCCCGCCGATGCCGAGGACGAAATGCGGGAATGGCTTGGGGCGTCGCAAGAGTTCCGCCCGCAATGCGAAGGGGACCTCGGGCGCCGGCTGGAGCGTGTGATGCAGGATTTGGGCGGACCTCTGATCTTTCTCGGGGGAGATTGCCCGGAGCTTACGACGGAACGCCTCCGTGAGGCCGCAGAAGCCCTGGCGCTGCACGATGTGGTGATCTGGCCGGCTCGGGATGGGGGCTACTGCCTGTTGGGTTTGCGCACGGAGTGTCCGGAAGTCTTTGAGGGGATCTCCTGGGGCACGAGCGAGGTCTTCCGGGAAACGCTGGAGCGGATCCCAGGTCATCTCAGTCTGCGGGTGATGGCGCCGCCATTGGAGGATGTGGATGATCTTCCGTCTTGGGAACGCGCTCTCGCCAGCGGGAGTATGCGTAAGCCCCAAGAATCGCCCCCCACATGACCGCCCATTCCGGCGAGGTCAATCGCCAGAGAGGGGCCCCGGCGGCTTGGCGATGTTCGAGGACGAAGTAGATTCCGGAGGCAAGCCCCGCGACCCGGAACGCGAGATTTCCGGTGGAGCAGGCGAACGGCAGGGCCCAGGTGAAATACCAGGCATGGACCGCTGGCGAGATCGCGAGCAGGCTTAAAAATAGATCCTCGGCGAACTTGGCGAAGCGTTGTCGCCGGAGCATCAAGATCAGGGCGACGATCGCAAACGGGGCGACAAAGATGCGGTTCATCCAAACGGTTCTGGG
>CAMCXS010000065.1 GCA_945883495.1 Akkermansia muciniphila | reverse complement strand
GGACTCTTGTTGAGGAGGATCGTAGTCTTTGCCTTGTGCAGAACGGGAGTTGCTTTGGGGAGATAGCAGGGAGTAGTCGGCAGTTGCTGGTGACCACCGAAGGACTCTGAATCTCTGATTGGAGGGCGTTCGAAGGATACGCTACTCCGTAAAAGAATGTCCCTAAAGGCAGATACTGCCATCATGCTGCGGTTGCGAATGGGAGCCAAGAGGGTAAACGGCTTGGGTCTAGAAGAGTTTGCATCTCCCGTAGGCTGCCATTGGTGGCATGAGCGGAATGTTCGGCTGTGGAATGGGGTAGAGGATGTGCCCTGCTTCTAATTGCGGTTTTGACCACCAGTAGGAGTTCTGGGGCATTGCCATCGGGACGCGTCTGCTCCTTGCACACGGAGAAGATTATTCATTACCAGGATTCATATAGGCTTTCCCCAGGTAGCCGAGGCATACTGCGAGGTCATGGGGCTTCTGATTCATGGAACGACATGGGGGGCGGAAGCAAAACCATGTGGGAGGGGGGGCTCTGATTGATGTAGCGACGAGATGATTCTATGCAGGACCAATAAAAGCCAGTCATGCGAGAGAAAATAATCAACAATAAGCGGCAATCGTGAGAATATTGTTAATTTTCTTCGTGGTGAAGAAAATGGACGCAACTTGAGTATATTTTTCTGAAAATGTCTTGATTTAGCCCTGGGTGCTAATATCTTATGACTGGATCAAGGTCCAACATACACGACACTACATGAAAAATATCAAGTTTAATGGGTTGAAGGCGGGCTTCTCGCTTGTTGAGATGCTGGTTGTCATTGCTGTCATTGGTATCTTGGCTGCTATCGCGGTTCCGAATATCGGTCGAATCAACGAGGCGGCAGAGGATACCAAGGATCGTCGGAATGCGCAGCAGTTGTCTTCGGTTTCCAGTGCGGCCGCGGCGGCGGGGCTGAACTTTGTTGGTACAAGTACTGATGTGGAAGCGGTTGTTGCTTCTATTGTTACTGGTAGTACTGTTCAGGATAATACAAGTCCGTTCTATAACCAGTTCTTCGGGGTTCCGGGGTTGAGTGCGCCGGAGCGGACTAGTGCTATTCGCTATTTAACGATTGCGAACGGTATCTTGCGTTACAATTCGGGTCTCTGATTTCTGTATGAGTGGGGCTTCGCTACGTGAGGAGAGTGGATTTACCTTTCTCGAGGTGATTATCGTGGTGGCGGTAATCGGGATTATGTCTGCTTTGGCTATTAGTGCTTTCTCTAGCGGGGCTGCAGATGCTAGGGAAGTGGTGGCTCGGCAGCAACAGGCAACAATTCAAAGTGCTGTGAATGCGTGGGTTTGTGGGAGGTTAAGTGGGAGTGTTACTGTCGCTGAGGTGAGGGCTATCTACAATTCGGAGGTCGGTAGTGAGGCTAGACTTGCCTTGGTGAGTGCATATCTTGATGATTTGAGCTATCGGCACTTTTTCGAGCAGAGCAGTGCGACGAATGAAGATCGGGTCGAGTCATCTGCCACCCGGAAATTGGGGCGCTATATTAGTTTGCCAGACTGGGGTAGCGGCTCATACCCTAAAGTGGATTTGGACTGACTGTATCTTTCTTTTTCAAATGGAGGTGGGAATGATGAGGCGGATAGGTGACTTCTTGATCGGTAGGGCGGGGTTTTCGCTGGTGGAAGTGCTTACGGCTACGGTGCTTCTAGGTATTCTTTCGTTCATTGCAGTCCCTAATATTGTTCGAATGAAGGAGGACAGTGAGGCGAATCTTGCGATTGCGCGTGCTGAGGCGGTGAATATGGCGGTTGCATCTTTGATTCAGGCTCAAGGTAGAAGTGCAGCTTCCTCCGCTTGGGTCACTGCGGCTGATTCTTCTGGTCGCTATGCTCTGATAAAGCCGTATCTTGCGTTCGCACCGAATGCCTTTGCGGACTATATGCCAGGCAGTTACGAGATTCTATTGCCCACGAGTATTGCTAATTTATCCAAGGTTGAATTACATGCGCCTCCCGGTGCAACGGACGATGATGCAAATCGAATTGACTATTAGTCGGTGCAAGCCAGAGAGTTGCCGCCCAACTGAAGCTTTCTCCTTGGCCGAGACGCTGGTTACGGTCGCGATCATTGGTATTCTTGCGGCCGTTGCGCTTCCGTCGCTTGGCCGTGTCGTGCCATGTTCTAAGGATGTCATTGCTGCCGAGGTATTGGAGACTATCAACTTAAGTGTCTCTAAGTACACCCAGATTCATGGTGGGGAGCTGAAGTTGGTGGCTGGCAACGATGCGTCTGGGGGCGAAGAGGTTGCGATTCTGCGGGCTCTTCAGTGGGTGTCTCCCACGGAACCTGATCCAGGTGCTCCGTTTATGCGAACAGACTACAATCCTCCTATTTCAGGAAGTAGGTCGGATCATAGGCTCGTTTGGAATGGCTCATATTTTGAATTGCGATTGCCTGGCGTCGAGGGGACCGGTTTGAAAGTTAGCTTCGATGGATCTGATCTCAAGACGTCGGTTGTATTTGCCAGTGACTTCGTTCCTCTAAGTGGCCTGTAATCTATTTTATCATGAGTTCCGGTTCCATTGCGCTGTCATCCCGAGGTGGGGTAGTTTCTGGTAGTGGAGTCGTTCTTGGGCCTGACGAGCCTTCTGGCGAATTGCTAGTTTCGATTGAGGGAACGGCGGTTCAATACGGAATTCTCCCGGTCGAGCTGCCGCGGCAGAGCTGTACGGCTGATGCGGAGGGATTGGTGCGTCTTCTAGGCCGTGCTCCGCACACTGCGTCTCCGTGGCTTCCTGTGTCTACCTTGGGGCCGTTAGTGATCCTTGCCCATCACAATCCACGTTGTGAGGACAATTGGGGCGTGCCGGACTTTTTGTCGATTAAGGTAGTGATTTCACCGGAGCATTACGAAGCGATTAGGCAGGACTTAGTCATGCGCGTGTCGGTTCGTCCGATCCGAGATCGGAGCCCCTTCGAAGGAATGTTGAGGCCTCCAATTGGTGCAGGTGATTTGAAGGGGGCCTTTGAGTGGTTGGTGAAGGAGTATCCCTTTGCCGACAACCAGCGCTCGAATCTTCAGCGGGCGTACAAGGATCTGCTGAATCGGGATGTAAATCCAGGAGTTAGCGCTTTTAATGGTTTGCAACAGCACCTCGGAGTCGCTCTGAAGGTAATTGCCTCATCCGGACCTATTCTTGCGTTCAATCCGGATGAGGCGCCGGCTCAAGACTTGTTCCCTCCGGCGCTGTTGGAAAAGCACGGGGTCTATCCTGTGTATTGCGGAAAGCAACGAGTCTATCTTCTCGCCTCTGATTCAGACATTTATTTATTCGAGGACGAGTGGTTATCTTCTGGTCATGAGCCAGTCGACATCGTTCCGGTTCTGGCAGACCAAGCTTCGATTCGGAAAGCGCTCACCCGCTTTTCCGCAGCAAGTCAGTCATATACCATTGAGGTCAATGAAGGCGGTTACGAAGTTTCCGATGATGCGACCCTGGTGGAGATTTTGCCGGAGGATGTTCTGAGCATTGATCCTAAGAACGTTAATAATCCTCCGGAGATGATGTTAAAGTGGGTGTTGTATCACGCCTTGCAAATGCGGGCGAGCGACCTTCACTTGGAAAAGTATTATAACACGGTTCGGTTTCGTGCCCGGATCGATGGGGAGTTGCGAGTGATTTATTCCGCGTCGGAAGAGCTTCTCTTGCGATACGTGGCCATCATTAAGAACTACGCAAACCTCGGGCAGAGCCGTCAGGAAGCTCAGGATGGGCGCTTTGGGATGTCGATCGGCAAGCGGCGTATCGATGTTCGGGTCGCTGCGGTTCCGTGCCGACGGGAGTTCCAGAAGGTGATCATGCGCTTCCTGGATAAGGACGGAGGCTTGAAGTCGTTGGTCGATTTGAATCTGAGCCAACGGCAGACCCGACTCTTCGATCAGACGATGGCTCGTGATCAGGGGCTCGTTTTGATCACGGGGCCGACTGGGAGTGGGAAAACCACGACGTTGTATGCACTGCTAAATAGTGTCAACGACGACAATCTGAATCTGCACACGATTGAGGATCCCATCGAGTATCGAATAGAGGGGATTAATCAGACGCAGACGGATCCGGTGAACCGGATCAGCTTTGCGACGGGGCTCCGTGCTCTGTTGCGCTCCGACCCTGATGTTATTCTGATCGGTGAGTGCCGCGATGAGGAAACAGCGATGGCGGCTGTGACATCCGCGATGACGGGGCACTTGGTCTTGACGACATTGCATGCGAACGACTCGTTGCGAGCGATTTCGCGGATTTGCTCGATGGGCGTTCCCAATTATCTTTTAGCGGATTCCCTAGTGCTTTCGCAGGCGCAACGGTTGGTGCGAAGGCTATGCAATTATTGCAAGCGTCCCGAGCCCATGACGGACGAGATGTATGAGATTCTGGAGCGTCAAGGAATTGTCAGAGGTCCGGTCGATACTCCAGTGTATCGCAAGGTGGGCTGCCTGGAATGCCTAAATACCGGCTTTAAGGGACGGATCGCGCTGATGGAAATCTCGGAAGTCAACGCGGAGATCAAGGACCTGATCTCTGACAATGCTCCGATGGCGCAGATTCGGGCGGCCGCATCGCGTGGGGGGTTGCTTAGCCTCTACCAGGAAGGGTTGCATCAGGTGGTCGCGGGACAGACGACGTTTGACGAAATCCGCGGACTGGCCTACTAAAGGGTGGGCGTTGAACCGCGCCCTCTCGTAGGATGAACTCGGCGCTCTATTTTCCGAATAGCGAGTATCGCATTATGGTCGTGGATGATGATCCTGCCGTGCTTGCTATGACCCGGGGTATATTGGTGGGAGCAGGGTTTCCCGTGATTCCCGCCAACAGTGGTGAGGTTGCCTTATCCATCTGCCGGGAAGAGGCGTTGGCCGGGCGTGAGATCTCGTTGATCATCCTCGATTTGACTCTGCCGGGGGGGATGACTGGTCTGGAGGTGTTAGAGAACTTGAAAAGGTTGGAGACCGGTGTTCGAGTCATCGCGTCCAGTGGCTATTTTGATGAGTCCGCTTCACAAGCTGCTCTTCGCAGGGGATTTACGGGAATTTTGCCAAAGCCTTACACTGCGGACAGGCTGGTCAAGGTGGTGAATTGGGCATTGGGGCGCGGGTCGGCGAAGAGCTCAGAGACCGCTGCCGCAGAGTTTCCAGAGGTGTCCGTCAGACCTCACATAGAGGGCGCCGCCTGAAATCGCGGGCGTGCACAAGACCGCCTCGCCCAGATCAATTTGTGCAGCGACGGACGGTTCCTCTGTTTCGGGATCGAGTGGGATAATGAATCCACTTCCGGCTTCATTGAAAAGATAGAGATGGCCGTGGGCGATGACCGGTGAAGCGCTGAAGTCGCCTTGGACCCGGATTTTCCAAAGTCGCTCCCCGGTATCCGCTTGCAACGCCGTCAACACGCCGCCTTCCGGGAAGTAGATCCTTCCTCCTGCGGATACGGGGCTGCTGGTTTTGGGGCGCGCTTGTTCGTTGCGCCAGAGTTTTGTCACGTTTCCACCTTCGCACCGGAGCGCGGTGAGGCCGAACGACGGGACATAGAGGATGCCATCGGCCTGAGCTGACGAGGGAATGCTGGAGGCTCCGTCGCGATATTCCCAAAGTTCGCTCCCTGTGGAGGGAGCAATGCCGAGCACGCCGCTGGTTGACTGAAGCGCCACGGTGGGTGAGGCGCCGCCGAGGACAACGGCGGAGGTCCAGTTGGCTGCTTTGCGCCGTGGTTTGAGCCAGAGATTGCGCCCATCCTTCAGGGAGAGTCCGGCTACGAACGATTCGCTGTCATTTTCGCTTTGCACCACCAAGGTGTTGTCCGCCACCAGGGGGGATGAAGCCAAACCGAGACTGTTACTGGCGTTTGGATAATCAAACGTCAGACCGCGCAGCCACCGGAGGTTGCCTTGAAGGTCCAAGCAAAAAAGATCGTTGGAGGAAAACAGCGCGTAGACCTGGGTTCCATCGCTGCACGGGGTGGGCGCGGCGACGTTCGTCTTGGCATGGGTCATCGTTCTCCCGGTGGCCCGGAAGCGGCGCTCCCACTCGACTTTTCCGGTGGAGGCATCGATCGAGAAGACGTGCAGACAATCTTGATCAGGGCCGCTAGAGCAGGTCACGATGACGTGATTTCCGGTCACGATGGGACTGGAGAGTCCTCTTCCCGGCAGGGGCAGTTTCCAAGCAATGGAAGAAGGGGAGAACGTCACGGGAACTCCGGTTTCCGAGGCATCGGCGACCCCTCTGCCGGACGGCCCGCGGAATTGGAGCCAATCGGCTCCCCGGCAAGGATGAAGCAATGACGAAAAAATCGCGAGAGCGAGGAGCGAGCGGAGATTGTGAAGCATGGGGAGGGTCATTTGGCTGGGGCGGGGCGGCGCCGGGCTTCCTGGGGTTGAGGCGTGGGAGGTCGATCCTTGGCGAGTACGGCGTCGCCGGTTGAATCACAGACCCGAAGCTGGAACTCCCACTGGACCGTCCAATCCTGGGTTTGCTCGTTCTGGCAACACTTCACGAGAATCTCGTTCGGTCCGGCGCGGAGCTTGGTTGGTAGAATGTACTGATCAATTCGTTGCCCGCGGTGGTACTCGTCCCGGCCGAAGAGGAGTTCACCGTTGACCCAGACCTTCCAGGCATTCTTGGTGCCGAGCCGGATCTCTACGGGTTGCTCCTGGGACGAGTTGAAGATGGTCCGGGCGTAGCCAACGGTCTCCTTGAGCATGCCGTAAGGCTGGTTGAAATCGATTTTGCCATACGGATCCGAGGTGACGAGCGGCTGCCAGCGGACGTCTCCCGACTTGCCTGGATACACAGCTTCCGCTTTCCATTCGTTCTCGGGCGGAAAAACCGCGGCAAAGCCCGCGAGACCGGTGTTATCGAACGGGCCAATCACGTCCCAGTGCATCAGAAATCCCATGCGCTTGGGGATATCGACGGGGTGGCCTCGTTTGGTCAGAATGTCGGCCAGGGAGCGGATCTGATCCACATCGCGAGCGGCGGATGAGGCTTGGGAGTAAAGGAGGGTGGCGTCGTCTTGTTCTCCTGCTTTGCTAGCTGCCTCGGCGGATCGGATGAGGCGCTCGACGGCGAGGCGGCGCAGCTCGACGTTGGGATCGGCGAGGAAGCCGGGGATCATCTCTTCAGCCGCTTTGGGGGCAACGCGGCGGATCAAGTCAAAGGCGAGACTGCGCGGTTGGTCTCCAGCTTTCGGATCGAGCAAAACGCCGGAGAGCGCCGCGACCGGGAGAGGCTTCCCGGCGGCGCTTTCGCGATCGACCAGTGCATCAATCGCAGCTCGGAGATAGTTTGAGGCAAGAGGGTTTGCATGGCCGAGGGCTACGATCAATGCGGGAAGATCCTCTAGCGCGGCGGCGGACAGAGAGGCCACTCCCTCGGCGGCAGCTGGGTTTCCCTCGCCTTCGCGCCCCACCGCGAGGACCTTTTGGAGTGGCTCGTCCACGGGGGCGGAGAGCGCGCCAGACGCCAAGAGAAGAAAGAAGAGCGGGCGAACGATCACCCGGGCAGGCTAAGAGGCGGCGTGCGCGGTTGTCAACCCGTCCCTCGCAGGGCTTGGCTACCGCTTTCGCACGGGAGGCCAGTGCATGGATCCGGGAAAGCCGAGGTCCGTCAAGTCGAACTCGAGAACCTTGCCGAGGAGTTGGCTAGGTTCATCCCCACTGCCTGAATTGGCAATGGTGGCCATGGGATCAGATTGGCGAGGGAGAAACGCGACCAATTCGTCAACTGGGCAATCGAGAGAAACTGGGGGCATCGTGGCTCGAGTCTTCGTTTAGAGTAATGCTAGACAAAATAATCAAGATCTCCTGATGTCCAGAAAAATCTTAATTCGAGGTCGCGGGCACTGAGGTGCGGAAAATGGCTGATGGCTCCTCGGGCGGAGCTGGAGTCGCTGTGGCCGTGACGGGGGCGGAGGTTTCCGGAGCGCCGACTTCCGCCGCCGGTCCAGCTGGGGAGACGATGGCAGAAGGTTTGGTGGGAGGCGGTGGGGCGATTTGCTGGCGCACCCAAGCGAGGTGGGGCCAGACGCGGGTGTAAACCAAGATATCGCCAAATTGAATGCTGGTGCGGCGCCGGTCTGGGGGGAAGCCGGTGCCATACCCGCTTACTCCGACGACGCACCAAGCGCCTTTCGCGGATTTGACGAAGGCGGGGCCGCCGCTATCCCCCGGGTAAGAAGCTCCTTCCAGCCGAAGCGGCTCGGGGGAGCTCTGACCATCCCCAAAAAGATGATCCCAAGATTTGGAACGACGATTGAGGCTGTTCCGATCCTGAGTTCCATTGTCGAAGTCGAAGAGGAGGATGCCGCCAATGGTATTGGGGTTGTAGGGATTGCGCTGAATTTCGCGATCGACCATGTTTTCAGCGGCCCGCTTGCGGTCGGCTGGGGTCCAGGTGCGTGATTTGGTGTTGTTGCCGGTGGCGGCATCGCCGAAGCCTGCGATGTAGAGCGGTCTGCCAGAGAGAGGCTCGCCAGTTTCATCGAGGAGGGCTGGCACAATTCCGGTCACTGGGGCGGTGAGGCGCAGCAGGGCGAGGTCGTGGAATTCCGCGTGAATGACATCGCTCTCGGAGACTCGGGGGCCGGAGCGAAGGAGGGGACGCAACTCCCGTGGCGCCAAAGGAGTCGCTACCCCGGACACGGGATGCCGCGAGCGAGGCGAGGAAGCGCTGGGACCGAAGCGCACTTCCATGTTGGCCTCGAAATCTTGCCCGCGCTTTCCGGATAGCACCACGTGTGCGGCGGTGAGAACCCATTCCGGAGCAATCAGGGTGCCAGAGCCGATGACTTCGAACTCACCGTCTTTGTCGATGAGGCCGATGGCGGCGACTGCCAGAAAATCGGGGAACTTTCCGACGGTGAACTCGCCGGCATTGTTTGCGAGATCGAGATAAATGGACTCCGGAACGTCTTGGCGCATGCCGATGGCATGGATGGGGGCAATCGTGAAGATGCTGGCTCCGAGAAGCAGAAGGCGAAGGAAGAGAACGGCCGCTGAGCGGGAGGGACCGGGCATAAGGAGCGGAGCGGGAGGGAGCTGGGGCGAAGAGGTGAACGGCGCAGCGACCGTCATTGTGGCAGGTTGCGGCGATTCTGTCGAACGAATCGCAGGTTCACGATGAATTCCGTGAAGACAGAGGACGCGCCGTGCTGTAAACTGGCTGCCGGGAGGAACGTAGAGGTGATGTCAGAGCCAGGGGAGTCCATAGACAAAATCGATCTTTCGGGGTTGCAACTAATGCCCGACTGGGTGGTGAGCTTGGACTCAGCGCCCAAGCCGGTGATTCGGTCGTACGACGAAGAGGAGGAACAACCTCGTGGGCGGCAGGCCGGACCTCGATCAAACTGGGGCAAAGATGGCGGACGTGGGCGCGAGGGATTTGGAGGCCGAGGCGGCGATCGACGCGATGCCGGGCCGAGGCGCGATGGTGGTGGTGGCCCCGACCGCAGAGAGCGCCGCGAGGGCGGGCGTGATCGTGACCGGGATCGCGGGCGTGGACGTGATCAGGACCGCGGGCAGCGTGACCGTGAAGCCCGGCATGAAGCGCCGCCGGCCGGTGTGACTGCCTTGGTAAAGCCTTCGCCTCATGCGGTGGAAGCCCTGGTGCTGCAAATCAAGAAATCTGGCCGTGCCTTCGGATTGTTTGACGTGGCCAAGATTGTGTTGGCGGGACGCGAGCGGTTCGTCGTGGAATTCGCCGTGGAGCCTGATGCGACGGTCCAGCTCTTCCGGTGCCGACCGGATGGGTCATTATGGCTTTCCAAGGAGCAGGCGATGCGGCATTTCCTTGAGCAGGGAAACTTGGAGAGCATCTACCTGGTGGAGAACAAAGAGGTGGAACCTCCGAAAGGGGAATTCCGCGCCGTCGCGGTGTGCGGTATGAGCGGCGTAAT
This sequence comes from Akkermansia muciniphila, assembly GCA_945883495.1. Lineage (GTDB taxonomy): Bacteria > Verrucomicrobiota > Verrucomicrobiia > Verrucomicrobiales > DEV007 > V1-115. The sequence goes on along the minus strand of CAMCXS010000065.1, from coordinate 22,630 downwards.
TCTGGGGCCGCCAAACCATCACAGTTTTCAAAATGCCGTGGTACGCCTCTACAAACGCCGGTTCGCGAATATGCAGTTCGAGCGTTTCAAATCCCGGATCAAAACCGAGACGAACGAGGAACTGGTCGCGAAGTGGAAGGAGGCCGAAAGCAAGGTTACCCACTATTTGTATCCCAAAGAGGTGGCGGAAGGGGAGACTCAAACCCGGCTGGAGTCGATCGAAGCCTTGGAACGGCACGCAATGACGCAGCTCTCCGATGAAATTGTCCAGAAGGTGAACAAGGCATCGGTTCCCGGGAACATTCCGGGTAACCATCTGGCGCCGGGATTGCTGACGTTGCTGCGCCAAACCGTTGAGCCTTTGCGGACCGGGCCTTTCCCGTTGGTCAAAGTACTTTGCGGTCAGCTTGAGGCGAAGGGCCTGCGCATTTTCAAGCGACATGGGAAAAAGCTCTTTGTCTGCAAAAGTCGGCCTCGGGCCATTGATCCTTCGGTGAATCTCTCGGAGTCGATCCGGCGGATCACCGAACGCGTCACCACCAGCCCGGGGGTGCTGGTCAAGGATCTTGTGGCTGCCATTGCCCCTCGTGCACCGGGCGTCGAGCTGGCCCAGGGGGAATACACGCCGGAGGAAACATCGGTCCTATCCGACCTGCATTGGCTCATCGACGAAGGCTACATCATCGAATATGCATCGAGCGCGCTTTTCCTGGGCGTGCAGCCTTCGGAGAATGCCGCCCCAAAGGGAAAACCGAAAGGAAAACGGAAGGGCGACTCCGACGTGGATCCGGGAGCAGACGCCGGTGTCGCGGAGAGCGTCGACGAAGTGGTTGAGAACATCGCCGACGAATCCGTTGAAGAGATCGCCGACGAATCGGCTGCGGAGATCGCCGACGAATCCGTTGAAGAGATCGCCGACGAATCGGCTGCGGAGATCGCCGACGAATCGGTTGCGGAGATCGCCGATGAACCGGTTGCGGAGATCGCCGATGAACCGGTTGCGGAGAGCGCCGACGAATCGGTTGTGGAGATCGCCGACGAATCGGTTGCGGAGATCGCCGATGAACCGGTTGTGGAGATCGCCGACGAATCGGTTGCGGAGATCGCCGATGAATCGGTTGTGGAGATCGCCGATGAATCGGTTGTGGAGATCGCCGATGAATCGGTTGTGGAGATCGCCGATGAATCGGTTGTGGAGATCGCCGATGAATCGGTTGCGGAGATCGCCGACGAATCGGTTGCGGAGATCGCCGACGAAGCGGTTGCGGAGATCGCCGACGAAGCGGTTGCGGAGATCGCCAACGAAACACCAGATGCATCGGGGTTGAATGTCGAGGAAGGCGATGTTGCTGAAGAAATTTTAAGTAAAGCTGCGGAAAATTGATAATTAACGGTTCTTGTGTATAGTCTGGGTGGCGCGAATCCCCAGACCCATGAATCCTTCCCTCTCCAGTCCATCCTACGTCGGCGCGATTGAGCGTCTTCGTGGGGCTTACCGGCAGCTATCGTCCGAGGAAAAGGCCAAGTTCGTCAAGTTCGCGGCGCGGCGACGCTTCACCCACGATCTTTTTGAAAATTGGCTCAAGAAGTCTGGCGTAGATACGGCCGAGATCTTGCGTTGCGTCGCTGAGGAAAGTTCGACCGAACCACTTCGGGAGAGGCTGGACGAGACCCTGCTCATGGAGGGCAACGAGCCGCTCTTGATTGATGCGGTCACCAAGTATTTGACGGAAGGTGATCCGGTTTTGCTGGCGTCGATCGCGGAGTGGGTTAAGACGGCGAAGCAAGAGGCCGGAGTTGAAGGCTTGGGCGAGCCAGAACCACCGGAAGAGTTGCAGCGGCATCCCCAAGGCGGTCTGGTGACGGAAGCCTTGCGCGGCGGCTTGCTGGATGGAGCATTGGCTCAGTGGATGGTTCCCGTGCAGGAGAGCTCCGCGGAGCGGAACGCCGGCGAGACTCCGAAGGTCGAGTCACCACAGCCGGTTGTTTCCGCTCCGGGCTCGTCTTCCTTGGCGCCGACCATTGAGGCGGCCAGCGTAAGCGTGCCAGTGCCATTGCCGACGGATAAGCATGCCGCGTTGGGGCAGATGGAGGAGCTGGACGATCTGATGGACAGCGTGGAAGCGGATATCCGGCGGATCCGGCACGTAGCGGGCCCAATGGATTTGGGCGCCTTGGAGCGGAAGTTGAGAAAAGCGTCCGTCATTTCTTTGGGCGTCTATCAGTTCGCCGCGGCCCACGGCAGTTGGAAGGACGCGGAGACGTTGCGGGGGGTGATCGAAGCGATCCCTGATCCCCACAGCGTTTGGGCAACGGCGCTGGCGGATTTTCTTCAAGAGGTTCCGATCAGCCACCCGTTGCGGCGCAAACGCGAGGCCGCTGAAATGCTGCGCGATGCCGCGATCAGCGAGCTTTGTAATTTTGCCGATCAAGGCGGGGTTGAAGAAGAAGTGCCTGGCCCATCCGAAGACGCCAACGTTTGGTGGAGTTGGGTGACGGCGCTGAGCGATGAAGACTTCACCACCATTGAGGATTGGTGCAGCGCCAACTCACTGGATCACTTGGCAGACTTCATCGCGGAGCAGTGGACCTTAGTCCGGCATCAAGACCGGTCCACGTTGGAGCCTAAGGTTGCGGCTCCGACCGCTTTTGGCGAGGTGCAGACGGTGGAGGGAGGCTTGTTGCCGGTGAGTCGTCACGGGAGCCTGATCGCCGCGATGGAGGTGGCGCGGAGGCAGGCTGCTGGCGACCTTGCAGCAGATGGGGACGGCAACTGACGGGGCTTCGCCGTCGTAAATTTCTTGTGAGCCCGGGGGGCGATCGACTCGCTTCTGGAAAACTCTGCTTGAAAAAAGCGGAATGAGCCATTTACTGCGTCCCTCCTTGAGCGGGCCGTATGGAAAGCCTTTAACGGACAGGTAGCTCAGTCGGTAGAGCAGTTGGCTTTTAACCAATTGGTCCTGGGTTCGAGTCCCAGCCTGTCCAGTCCCTTTCCGTAGTGTCCGGCGGAGATCCGAGGGGGCTTCGATGGCCGTTTTTCAGCATCCATTCCCCTTCGACCCGAGCTACGGCATGACCCGGGAAGATCTCCTACGGATCGGCGCCCCCGATTCGCCCGGAGACGAGGAGTTTTTCTGGCGCCAGAGATTCGTGAAGGCGGTCGCTCTCAATCCGGCTATCGAGATCGAGGAAGAGGCGCCCGTTGGGGAACGGCGGCGGTTTCAAATCGCTTTTCGTTCCACTGGCGGGGTGAAGATTCGTGGCTGGCTTTTGGTGCCTCGGAATCGGCCGCCTGCTCGCGGGTTCGTGGTCGCCCACGGCTACGGCGGACGGACCGCGCCGGACACGCATCTTCCGTTTGCCGATGCGGCGCTCTTGTTTCCCTGTTTGCGCGGTTTGGCGCTGAGCCGTCTGCCGGGAGTGCCCGCGGATCCCTACGGGCATGTGTTGCACGGGATCGAAGAGAAGGAGTCCTATATCCATGGAGGCTGCATGGAGGACATTTGGTGCGCGGTATCCGCCCTGTTGCAGTTGTATCCTGAAATCGCAGGGAGGATTGGATTCATGGGCATCAGCTTTGGCGGCGGAATCGGGGCGATGGCGCTGGCTTGGGAGGATCGAGTGGCGCGGGCCCACTTCAATGTGCCGAGCTTTGGGAATCACCCGCTGCGCCTGCAATGCCGGACGGTCGGGAGTGGGGAGGCTGTTCGGTCGTACGCGGCGCGTGGGCGAGATCCGATGCCGACCCTTGCCTACTACGATGCCGCGACGGCGGCGCGGCGAATTCGAATTCCGGTGCATTGCGCGTTGGCTGAGTTTGATCCCGCAGTGGCGCCACCTGGGCAATTTTCCATCTTTAATGCCTTGTCAGGGCCACGAGAACTCTTCTTGTTGCAGGCGGGGCACTTTCCTTATGCGGGGGCCGAGGAGGAAGAGCGGCGTCTGTTGGGAGAACTGGAAGCCTTTTTCGGGAACTTATGAACCGGGAATACCATCAGTGGCATTCGCCGAACCTGGGGCGCGAAATGGAGCTCTTGGTTTTTGGGCATGCCGGCGCAAGAGTGCTGGTGTTTCCGACCCGGGACGGGAGGTTTCACGAGTACGAGGATATCCGGATCGTGGAAGCGGTGACTCCCAAACTGGAAGCGGGTGAGCTGCAGTTGTTTTGCGTGGATAGCATTGATCACGAGTCCTTTTACTGCTTTTGGTGCGAACCAGCGGGGCGGGTGAAGCGCCACAACGAGTTTGAACGGTACGTGTTGGAGGAGGTGATGCCGTTTATCAACGAGCGGAATGCGGACCCGCGGACCGTGGCGCATGGCTGCAGTTTGGGGGCATTTCACGCGGTGAACATCGCGCTCCGGCATCCAGAGATGTTCACCAGGGTGGTCGCGTTTTCTGGGCGCTATGATCTGACTTGGGCGGTGGAGGGGTTCAGCGACCTCTTTGACGGCTATTACGACGAAGACATTTACTACCACAACCCAAGCCACTACCTGCCGAACTTGCAGTGCGAGGAGACTCTCAATCTCATCCGGCGCATGGAAATCACCTTGGTGATTGGGGACGAGGATCCGTTCGTGGAAAACAACCGGCAGTTTTCCGACGTTCTCCGCCGGCAGGGAATCGAGCACGATTTGCACGTCTGGCAGGGCCGGGCCCACAAGGGGCATTACTGGCGGCGCATGGCGGCGGAGTACCTATGAGGGGTTGCCCCAAGGTGCCGAAGTTTTCCGTTGCGCAGTGGCAGTTGTCAGCGAACGTCGGGCCTCGGTGAACCATTCTCGCAAATGAAGGCTACTGCTGCCGCGGCGGTGAGAGGATCGCGAGGACGTCTGCGTTCTGACGCAGCCAAGGAAGCCGCCAAGGCGCCTGTTGCGGTGTTGCGTCGGGCGGATGCCGCTGATCTCGACGAGCTGCTTCGCCTGGAGGAGGTCTGTTTTGAGGATTGGAGGCGCGACAGCCGCCGGATGATTCGCGAAAGTTTGAAGAATCCCCGGCACGAGGTTTGGGTGCAGCCTGATCTGAAGGCAGAGCCAGGACGTTTGGCGGCCACGCTGGTGCTCCGTTGGCACCTGAACGCGTTGCGCGTTTATTCCCTGGCGACGGATCCTTCCCGGCAGGGGAGTGGATTGGGCCGCGGCTTGATGGACTTTGCCAGGTGCCGGGCCCAAGACTGCGGCGTGCGCACGATGCGGCTGGAAGCGGATGCCGGACGGCAGGATTTGCTCGAATGGTACGAGCGGCTTGGTTTCACCCGCGAAACCTTGTTGCAGGATTTCTATGCGCCAGGGCGGGATGCCTGGCGGATGATCGCGAAACTGGCCGATGCTCCCGAGCGGCGGCCCGAGTGACATGCCTACTCCAAACCTTCTGGTTGTTACCAACACCAGCCACTGGAATCTGCCCCTGGAATCCGTTGAGGTGATTTCCGCGCGGCAGTATCTTTCACCGGACACCGTCCAGCAGTATCCTGGCGCCCGGGTCTTCAATCTTTGCCGGTCCTACTCCTACCAGAGCCTCGGCTATTACGTTTCCCTGCTGGCGGAAGCACGAGGCCACCGCGCAATTCCCAGCGTGGGAACTCTGCGCGACTTTCGTTCTCAGGCGATCGCTCGTTCGCTCGGGGACGAGATCGACGAGACGATTCAGAACACTCTGAAAAAAGAGGACAAGACGGAGTTTACGCTGGAGATCTTCTTCGGACAGACCCTGGACCGGGCCCACGCGCAACTGGGGACGCAGTTATATCGGCTGTTTCCCTCGCCCCTGCTGCGGGCGCAATTCCTAAAGCAAAAGCGTTGGACCTTGGTTTCCGTGGCACCGCTGAGTTTGAGTCAGCTACCCGAGGCGGAGCGGGACCGGATCGCGGAATTCGCCACGAGCTACTTCAAGAAGCGGCACCAGTCCAAGGTGCCGAAACAGCGCTTCCTGTTCGACCTCGCCATCCTCGTCAATCCGGCGGATCCGTCGCCGCCTTCGGATGAAAAGGCGCTCCAGAATTTTACCGAAGCGGCCCGCGAGGTCGGATTCTTCGTGGAGCGGATCACCCGGGCCGATTCCGACCGGGTGACCGAGTTTGACGCCCTTTTCATCCGGGAAACCACCGGGGTGGATCATCACACCTACCGGATCTCCCGGCTGGCTCACGCGGAAGGATTGGTCGTGATGGATGATCCGTGGTCGATCCTCCGAAGCGCCAACAAAATCTACCTGGCCGAGTCGATGGCGCGGGCCAAGATTCCTGTGCCGGCGACAACGATTTTGACCCGGGATGATCTAAGCGAGAAGCGGTTGCAACGCGTGCAACTGCCGTGCGTGCTCAAGATCCCGGACGCATCGTTCAGCCGTGGCGTGCGGAAAGTGGATTCCCGGGAGGAGCTGCGGACGGAGTTGGAGGCGATGCTCAAGGAGTCCGAACTGATTCTTGCTCAGGAATTCGCCCCGAGCGAATACGATTGGCGCATCGGGGTGCTCGACCACAAGCCGCTCTTCGCCTGCAAATACTACATGGCCGCAGGCCACTGGCAGGTCTACAACTGGAAAGCGGAGAAGCAGGAGCACCGGGCAGGCAAGCACGAGACGTTGCACGTGGAGTTCGCGCCGCCGCAGGTCGTGGAAACCGCTTGCCGCGCCGCGCAGTTGATTGGCGACGGGCTCTACGGCGTCGATCTCAAACAGGTGGGCAACCGCATCATGGTCATCGAGGTGAACGACAATCCCAACGTGGAAACCGGCATCGAGGACGCCGCGCTTGGGATGGAGCTCTATCGCCGGGTCGCCCGTTCTTTCCGCCGCCGCATCGAGCAAGCTCGTGCCTGAACCGACCGTCATGATCCATCCCGACACGGCACTTCGCTTTATCAATGACATCGTTGGCCATGGTGTGGTCGCCACGCGTCCGATCCCGCGCGGCACGATCACCTGGGTGCAGGACCGGCTGGATCGCACCTTCCCCGTGGAAGAGGTAGCCACCTTTCCGGAGTTGTTGCGCGATGTCCTGGACAAGTATTGCTACCGTAACCGGCAAGGGCACTACGTCTTCTGCTGGGATCACGCGCGGTTCATGAACCACAGCTTTGATTCCAACTGCCTGCTCACGCCCTACGGGGTCGAAATTGCGGTGCGCGACATCGCCGCGGGCGAGGAGCTGACCAACGATTACGGTTGCTTCAACATCATTGAGCCATTCCAGCCGTGCGAAGAAGTAGGCGGGCGCGACGTGGTTCAACCCGACGACCTAGTGCGTTGTCACCAAATTTGGGACGACAAGATTCGGCGCGCGGTTACCGACTTTCCCACGGTGCCGCAGCCTCTTCATAGCCTGGTGGAACCTGCCGTTTGGCGGGAACTCCAAGCTGCCGCGAACGGCACGGGCCCGCTCGCCTCGGTGACCACGATGCTTTTCGTGGACGCCTAACTTTCAGTTCCCGGCGGCGACAACGTGCTGTACGATCAGGTCGCGATCGCCGTCGCACTCCCAGACGAAGCGGAGGAATTCCACCGCATCGAGGCCGTGGAGGTCAAAAAACGCCCAATCGCCAGGACAGCAATACATGATGTCTGGATCGAGCTCCCCGCGGAGTTTGCCCTCGGCCTTCACAATGAGGCGGGGGAGCCAGGGGATGCCTTCGATGGCGTCGGTTTTGGCTGGAAGATTGGAAGGCTTGATCACGCGGGAGGAGGGCTTGCCTGCCTGAACTTCGAGGAAGTATTCGCGACGGACTCCGGCGATGTTGATGATCGTCCCAGCGTCCGGTTCCCCGTAGTTGGCGTGGTCCTCGACATAGTCGAACAGTTCGCGGGGCTTGTAGCCGATGGAACGCAGAAACGCCTCATCATCGGCGTTGGCGAACGCTTCCCAGTTGGTTTCCCCAGCGCGATAGCGTGCCAGCCAGCGATCAAACACCGTCAGCAGAGCGGTTTCCCAAGATGCACTCATGGCATCAGAGGTGGGACAAGCTTTCATCCAGGGCGTTCAAGAGGATCGTGATGCTCTCTTCCGTCTCGTTCCCCATGTTGGATAGGCGGAATGTCTTGCCCTTGATCTTGCCGTAGCCGCCATCGATCGCGATCGCGTGGTTTTGCTTCATGAGTTTTTGAAGCTTGTCCACGTCGATTCCCTTGTTGTTGGCGATGCAGGTCAGAGACTTGGAGCGGTAACCCTCGGGAGCGAAGTGGTGGAACCCTTCAGAGGCGACCCAATCATGGACGATCGCGTTGAGCTTGGCGTGCCGCTCGTAGCGTTGAGCGACGCCTTCCGCGAAGATTTCCTCCACCTTCTGACGCAGACCGTAGATCGTGTGGATGCACGGGGTGGAGGGCGTCATGTTCTTGGTGTGGTTCTCGTGGAACTCGTGAAAGTCGAAGTAGTATCCTCGGTCCGAAAGCTGGGAGGCGCGTTCCATGGCGCGGGGCGAGACCGCAAAGATCGCCAGCCCCGGCGGCAGCGCCAAGGCCTTCTGGCTGCCCGTGAGCAGAACATCGACGCCCAGTTCATCAAACGGCGTCGGGACCACGGAAAACGAAGACACGGTATCGACGATCAAGATCACGTCCGGATACTTGCGGACCACGGCGGCGATTTCCGCGAGCGGGTTCATCACTCCGGTGGAGGTCTCGTTGTGGATCAGCGTGACGGTGTCGAACTGTCCCGTGGCCAAACGGGCATCGACTTGTTCGGGGAGGATGGGCTGGCCCCATTCGACCTGCAAAGCCTCGGCCTGCTTGCCGCAACGCTTGGCGACGTCGTACCACTTATCGGAAAAGGCTCCGCCACAGCAGTTGAGGACTTTCTTGATCACGGTATTGCGCAGGGCGCCTTCCATGATCCCCCAAGCGGAGGAAGTGCTCAGGTAAACCGGTCCGGTGGTTCCGAAGAGGGTTTGAAGCCTGGGCTGGATCGCGGCATAGAGTTGCTGAAACTCGGACCCGCGATGCCCGATCATCGGTGTGCACATCGCCTCGTAGGTTTCCTGAGAAATCTCCACGGGGCCGGGGATAAACAATTTGGCGTGGGACATGAAATAGGGCGCTGAACGTTTGGGAGAGGTCCGGGGCGATGTCCAGCGCATTTGTGGCTGGAGTGATCAACTCTTACGAGAGAAAGGCGCTCCGGGATTCGGAATTCATGGGCGGGCATCCGTGGCATCGCCCCAAAGAAAATGTTGGAGCCGGATGCGCTTGGCCAGTTCCGCGGCTTCCACTCCGCGAGAACCTTCGGTTTGTCCGAGACGGTCGGCTAGGTTGGCGGCACCGCGCCAGTTCTTCTGCTCTTGCAGCAAGGCAATCGCGGCGAATCCGGCCCGGTAATACCAGGAATATTCCGGCACTTGATCGGCGCGCAGGCCCTCGGTCGGCGAGCGGGTGATGACGTCGTAGTAAACCTCGAGCGCTTGGTTGTCGTCATTGAGCAGTTCCAGGCACTTGCCCTTGAAGACCATCGCTTGGTTGCGCCACATCCGGTCCGGGCCGGCGGCGTCGATAATTTCATCAAACGCCGCCACGGCCGCGATTAGCGATTCCTGCGATGCCGGTTGTTGCTGTGATTTTTCCAGGAACGCCTGGCCTCGGTTGAGTAGCGCGGCGAGCCGGAGATCCGCCGGGATCGATTCCGTGGAGCGCAGAATGGCATCGAGCACGCGGATGGCGTTGTCGGGATTACCCTCGCGCATGAGGGAGAGCGCTTGCTGGCGCCGCGATTCCATGGCGAGCGGGCCTTTGCGGTCGATCACCTCCGCCCAGAGTGCGATGGCCTGCTTGGAATCCTGCGCGGACATGGCGGCTTTGGCGGCAAAGAAGAGAGCCGTTTCCGCCTGTGGCCCCGAGGGATCCTCCTTGTAGAGGGTTTCAAACTTGGAACGAGCGCTGGGGAAATCATCCGCGTTGAAATAGAGCTCGCCGACCTTCATCAGGACCTCCGCCCGGCGCGAGGAGGCTGGCCACGAAGCGAGGAAGCGCTCTCCGGCCTGGGCCGCCGCGCTCGCATTTTCCGATGCGATTTCGATCCAAAAACCGACGTAATCCACCTGTTCTTGAAGCGCGGGGCTCAATTGGGTGGAACGGAGAGATTCGAGCTGGCGGCGTGCCGCGACGACGCGTGGAGGAAACTCCAGGAGGTGAAACTCCGCGATGGCCAAACTGGCTTCCAACATCCGCGGATGATCGGGGTGATCCCGGGCGAAATCCTTGAGCGCGGTCAGGGCTTCCGGATGCTTGCCCGCGGCGAGAAAGAGGGCGCGTTCCAATTCGAGGCCGGCGGAGAGCTCTTTGCCCTCGGGCAGCAGGCGGATGTCCGCGAGATGTTCATCGTAGAGCACCATGTCCCGGGTGTGGAAGGCCGCCACGGTGGCGTTGTAGAGGTCCGCGATAGTGGGGGAATCGCCTCCAGCGGCGAGGAACGAGGTGGAGGAGAGCGTGTAATCACCCTGCATGAAACGCGCTCTCCCGGCGAGGTCGGCGGCATAGCGCCGTTCTTCGGGACGCAGCGGCTTGTTGCGCAACGTTTCCAGAAGGCGGACGGTTTCTTGGGGAGCGTCCCGGTGCAAACGCTGAGCTAGGGTCAACGTAGCTAGCGGCACCAAGGCGTGATTTGGATATCGCTCCAGAAACTTCCGGAGTCCCTTCACGGCGTCAGGACCGGGCGTGGACGAGGCCCGGTAGAGCAGGGCATGGGATGCTAGGGCCGGCGTAGTCGATTGTTCCCAAATCTCCAAAACAGGCGTTGCCTCCGTGAAAAAACCGAGTCTTTCCAATTGGAAAAATGCCTCGCCCAGGAGCGGGCTCTCCGGTTTTTGGCCGATGAAGTCGATCAGCGACGTGACTGCATCCTCCCGCCGATTCATCTTGCCGAGGCAGTGCGCCAAGAGAATTCGCGAGGCGTCGTGCAAGCGCTGGTCGCCCTCCCGGGTCGCCTCGATTAACGAGGGAAGTGCCGCAACGGCGATCCCGGGTTTGCCTTGCGCCAAATCGACCTTGGCCACGACAAACTTATGCTTTAGGACCAAAGCGGCGGGGAGGAGCTTCGGATCGAGTTCCTGGGTCAGGCGCGCCGCTTCCGCCGGTTGATTCAAGGCCAAGTGAATTTCCGCGCGACGGAGCAACGCCGTCTGCATCAGGGGTTTTGGCGCTCCGGTGGGCAGGGAAGCCAGCACGAGAAGGGCGTCCGCCGCCTGACGTTCGTGGACCAGAATGTTCGCGCAGCTGAGGGCGGCAAAGGTTGCGTGCGGGTTCTTTGTATCGGAGGCTGCGGCGCGCAGGGTGGCGACCGCTTCCGACGCCCGGCCGGCCTCGGCCAGGGCCACACCTCTCCAGTACCGAATCGTGGGAAGGTCCGCCAAAGCGGGATCTTCGCAACGGGCGAGCGCTTCGGCGGGTTGGCCTGCGCGGACCAGGGATTCAATGAGCCGTTCGCCGATCAATCGTTGGCCTCCTGGGCCGAAGGCTTGGGCCGCCGTGGGGTAGGCCCGGGCCAATTTGATGGCGGCCGCCTGAGGAATTTCGTCGCGTAGTGCTTCCAACGCCTGCTGGAAGAACGCTTGTTGCGTCACCGCCGGAGCCTGTTGGCCATGGACCGGAGCGGACCAAGCCAGCGCAAGCAGCACGAGGATCGGACGAAGAGACGACATGAGGGCGGACGCCTGCGATGAGCACGCAGGCGCCCAAAATACCCGCATCCTCCAGGGAAACAAGTGGCGGTGAACGCGACGCGCCCCCACGTCACTTCAGCGTCAGGACGAATGCCTGTATGTCGGCGATTTCCTGCGGCTTCAAAATGAGCCCCATGGGCGGCATCGGGCTGATCGGCGTGGCGACGTAGCCTTCCGCCAAGATGGCATTCGGCTCCAGCAAGCTTTGGCTGATGTAGGTTTCGTTCTTGCGGGCCGCGATGCCATCCAAGGCCGGGCCGACCGGGCTGCCCTTGCCTCCGAGCATGTGGCAATTCATGCAGGCCGCCACCGGGTGCTTCCAAAAGATTTCTTCGCCCCGCTTGGGATCGCCCGCCAAGACCTTGCTCTCCGGATCTTCGACCGGCAACACTTCGCAGAGGCTCACGTCATCAAAAAAGGCGTCTCCCTTGGCGACGTGGAGGATGTTAATGCTCGCCTCCTTACGATCCTTGTTGGTGAAAAGCGCTTCCACTTGCACCCAGCTCGTGTCGCGGGCCGTGACTTTTTCGGTTTCGGCCCGGCCGATGTGGTCGTTGAAGCTGGCTTTGCCGCGCAGCGAGTGGACTTTGATCCAACCGCTCAAGCGATAGGTCGCTCCGGGTTTGACCGGCACGGTTTGAAAGAAGCTGGTATCGGCGTCCGCCCGGGTGATGCAGCGCAGGGTGCGGTTTCCGGAGTGTGCCGCTTTCGGGTCTTCGAGCAGTTTCCATTCGGCTCCGGCGTTGCCTTCTTTGCGGTTCGGGCCGCCGTAGTCGCGGCGTTTCCACCCTTCCGGAAAGCCATCTGGCCCCACTTTTTCCAAGTCGCCGTTCACCAGGAGATTCGGGCCGTCCTTGTAGAGATCGACCTTGTGACGCTTCGAGAGCAGGCGGCCTGCTTCCTTGAGCCATTCGTCTTCCTGAATGTTTTTGTCCGCGCCGAGCTGTTTGACCAGAGTTTGAATTTCCGGCGTCGTGGGGAAGCTCGCCAGCTTCAACAGGGCCGCCAAGCGCGTCGCCGGATCCGGATCGGAAACCACGCCCGCACCGAAGAACAGCGTTTGCGACGCGGGATCTGTCCCCAAGGCTCGCACGGCGTTCCGGCGCAACCGGGCATCCTTAGCCAGGAGCGCGGTGCGATGGGTAGCTGAATCCAAAGTGCCGAGTCCTTGCAACGCCCAAAGTGCGTGAATCGCGCCCACCTTGCCGTCGTTGGCGGCGACCATGGCGGCCAGCGCCGGCGTCGCATCCGTCCGGCCTTCGACGAGTTTGTGCTGCGCCAGGAGACGCCAATATTGGACGTCATCGTTCAATGCGGAGACGAGTTGCGCCGTGTCTGCTCCGGCCAGGGACTTGCGTTCCGCCTTCGCGTTTTTGGCGATGACCCGGTAGATCCGGCCCCGGGAATGATCCCGCAACGTGTTTTCATGGGCGCCGCCCACACCGGTCGTTCCCTTGAAGCCGCCGCGTTCTTCGCTCGGCGTCGGGTTGTGCTGGATGATGAAATTGTAGAAATCAGCGATCCACACCGCGCCATCCGGCCCCACTTCCGCATAGACTGGCGAGGTCCACTCGTCCGTGCTGGCGAAGAGGTTCATGCCATCGAACGCCTTGTAACCGGCGCCGTCCGGCCGGACATCCATGACCGACACCAGCTTCATGGTCGGCTCGCAAACCAGGGCTTTGCCTTGGAACCGGGCCGGGAGCGCCTTGGAATAGACAAACGAACTTCCCGCAGCTGCCGTGTAACCGCCGAAGACATCGACCTGGCGGAAATTCGGGGTGATCGGGTGCGCGGGATCGACGACATTGATTTTTTTGGCCGTCATCAGCTGCATCCCGTCCGTTTTCAGAGAGTCCGGGATGCCGCCGAAGAAGATCGGAGCGCCATTGGCCGTGCCGCCGAACTGATCCCCGGCGTCGTTGTAGCTGTGCGCCCAGGTGTTGTTCGTGAATTGATGGAGGAATTCAAGGGCGGAGCCATCGGCCCGGAAGCGATAGGTGCCCATCTTGAAATCCAACGCGCGGCCGCCCACCGTGCCCTTGAAACCGGAGTAACCGACCGATCCGTAGAGCCAGTTGTCGTACCCCTGGTGCAGGTTGCTCGCTTGGGCGTGGGTGTCGCCAATCCCCCAACCGGTCATGATCTCTTGGCGGACGTCGGCCTTGTCGTCGCCGTTGGTGTCTTTTAAGAAGAGGAAGCGCGGCGGCTGACTCACGATGAGCCCCCCGTTCGCGAAGACCAAGCCCGTGGGAATATTCAAGCCGTCCGCGAACACGGTGAACTTGTCCGCCCGCCCATCGCCATCGGTGTCTTCGCAAATGCGAATCAGGTCCGTGCCGACGCCGTCCTCCTTGACCCCGTGCGGGTAATCGCTGGTCTCCGCCACCCAGCACCGGCCCCGGTCATCCCAGGCCAGAGCGATCGGTTTGCCGATCTCCGGTTCCGCGGCGAAGAGCTCCAACCGGCAATCCGCCGGAACCTGGGTCCGCTCCATCGCGCCTTTCGGGGTGAACGGTTGTTGCAAGGTGAGCGGCTGAGGACGCTTCTCGTAGTTCGCGACCTGCGGATGCGGTTCGCGCTTCTCGGGCTCGCGGCTCGCGAGGAATTTCTCCCACTCCGCCCGTGTGGAATCGCCCACCGCCCAAACGATGGCGTTGCGCAGGAGCTTTTGGAATTCCGGATTCTGCCAAGTGCGTTCGTCGTGGCCGCTGGCGGTGTAGAAAATCCGTCCCTTGCCCTGGGTGCGGGTCCAGGCCCAAGGCTCCCGGTGTTCTCCCTCGACTCGTTCCATCAAAAGGTGCCGAGCTTGGGGATTGAGCTGGTCGTGGACGTAGGTCTCGTCCCAGGTTTCGTATTCGTCGACGCCCTTGAGGATTGGGTGCTCGCGATCCACGATCGTCGCCTTGAAAACGCCGGTTTTGTGCGATTTGAAACGGCCGCCGACCATGGCGATAAAGCGCGGGTCGTTGCCGAAGCAGGCCGAGGCGCAGTGGATCGGGAGAAAGCCTTTGCCGCCCTCAATGAAGGCGTTCAGGGCGTCAAACTGCTCCGGCTTGATCTGACCATGGTTTGCGTAGAGCAGCAGCGCGTCATAATGCGCCAGCGTCTCGGGGGTGAGGCAATCGGGGGTCGTGTAGTAATCGAAGTAAATCGCCTCCCGGCCCATGGCATTCATGAGGATCGGGACATAGGCGGTGGAGTTGTGGTGCTCTTTGTCGTGGCCCAAGAACAGGACGCGCAACGGGCGGGAATCGGCGGCGCAGAGGGAGCCAGTGACGGCTAGAAGGACGGCGACGAGGAAACGGGGGATCATGACAGTGCTCATGCTATGGCAGAAGCGATCCAGAACGCTATGCCGGAACAGGACAAAGTTTTGGACGTTTCGGCCATGCCTCGTAGCGGAGGCTTCCATCCGTTCTCGTAGCGGCGCCTTTGCAGGCCCAATTTCAGGTTGTCGAAATCCGATTTCGCCTTCGATTTCGATGATGACGACCGAGGACCTCGCCGCCATGCTGGAGCCCCATTTGGCTCGTTCCCCATTGTTGCTGGGCTGCGAGGTTTGGACGCTACGCAGCCGTTGGCAACCCCTGCCGCATCTTGGCCCGGGCGTGTGGATGAAACGGGACGACGAACTCAGTTTCAGTGTCTCCGGCAGCAAGTTTCGGAAGCTAATCAGCCTGAGCCAAAGTTTGCGCGCGGGCGGCTCCAAGCATTGGCTCAGTTGGGGCAGTCAGCGTTCCGCGTTTTTGCTGGCGCTCATGCAAGAAGCGAGAGCCCAGCAAGCGGCGTTGGAGCTGTTTTTGCTGCGATCGACTCCCTGGCGCGAGCAAGGAACCGATCAGTTGTTTCGACTCTGGCTTGACGGCCTGCGGATTCATTGGATGTCCCGCGCCGAATGGCCGGACGTGGCCCGCCAGGTCGCTCGGTATGCAGAGGAACAACCTCCGCCGGAAGGCGAGTGGGCCATCATTCCCGAGGGCGGCGACTGCGCGGAGGCGCTCCCAGGAGCCCTCACCTTGGCCTGGGAGATCGTGGTGCAGGAGGAGCGGCTCGGCATTCGCTTGGACGAAGTCTGTCTGGAAGCGGGCACCGGCTTGACGGCCCAAGCCTTGATCTGTGGGCTGGGATATCTCGGGCGCCAGCTTGCCGTGGAAGTCTTGCTCTGTGCCGGAGACGAGGCGGGCTTCGCCGAAGGACTGAATTTGCAAAGGGAGCGCTGCGAGCGCCTTTTCGGCGAGGCCCCCGCATGGCTGCCGCCGTTCCGGTGCCACCGGCCGCCTACCGCTCGTTCCTATGGGGCCGTCAATCAGCAGGTCTGGAGCGGTCTGACCGGGTTTGCCTGCGCCACCGGGTGTTTGCTTGATCCTCTTTATGGCGCCAAGCTCCATCTCTGGTACCGCGCTCGACCCGGCCGTCCCGGCCAAAGCCTATGGATTCACGGAGGTGGTGGCTTGAGCGTCCTGGGGTATCCGCGGATTCCGTTGCCTCCGCCTGCGAGCTGAGTCTCCTAGGCCTGCTTAGCGCAAGACGAAGCTTCAGATTGACCGGGCAACCGTCCGGATCTACCGGCCGGGTCGATTGGGTGGGCGGGAAGTGTTCCGGAGCCGACGGGGAGTGGCTCCAGATTGAACGGTACGTCTTCCAGAACGGCCGGGAAGCTTCTCGAACCGGTGATTTCCCGGAGCCGGCAATCTAACACGCGTTGGGTCCGGGACGGGGGGACCAAGGGGACGGCTAGCCCGAGGGGCAAAACTCCGCCGTGGATCTGAAAGGCTTGATGTGTCTGAAGCCGTGTAGCCTGGGCCATAGCCTGTATCATGCATCGAATTGCTTTGCTCCTTGCCCTCTTCGCTCCCGCTCTCGTCTCTCACGGGGCGCCGCCTCCGAACGTTGTGATGATCGTCTCCGATGACCAGCATTGGCAGGACTACGGATTCATGGGGCATCCGCACCTTCAGACCCCGCATTTGGATCGCTTGGCCCAGCAAAGCCTCACCTTCCGGGCCGGCTATGTCCCGTCGAGTCTCTGCTGCCCGAGTTTGGCCACGATCATCACCGGCCGCTACCCGCACGAGCATCGCATCACCAGCAATGACCCAGCCAAGCCGCCGGGCATCAAGCCCGCTGCGTTCCAGTCGTCCCCGGCGTTTCTCCAGGGGCGCCAACGCATGACCGAGCATTTGGAGGCTTGGCCAACCCTTCCAAAACTGTTCGGGGAAGCCGGTTACCTGAGCCTGCAAACCGGCAAATGGTGGCTCGGCGACTTCTCGCACGGAGGGTTTACCCACGGCATGACCAAGGGCGGCCGCCATGGTGATGAAGGGCTCGACATCGGCCGTAAATCGATGCAGCCCATCTACGATTTCATCGGCACCGCCCGCCAGGGGAACAAGCCGTTCTTCGTGTGGTACGCCCCCATGATGCCGCACGATCCCCATACCCCGCCGGAGCGGCTCCTCGCGAAATACCGCGACAAAACGACCAGTCTGCCCGTCGCCAAATACTGGGCCATGGTGGAATGGTTTGACGAAACTTGTGGAGATCTCCTCGGTTACCTAGATCGCGAGGGCTTGGCGGAAAACACCATCGTGGTCTACGTCACCGACAACGGCTGGATCACCGATCCCGAGCATGGCAAGTACGCTCCGAAATCCAAGCAGTCGCCCTACGACGGTGGTTTGCGCACGCCGATCATGGTGCGTTGGGCGGGGAACCCGAAGTTTGCGCCGCGGATGAGCGAGACGCCGGTGAGCAGTTTGGATCTCTTTCCGACATTGCTGAGTGCTTGCGGCGTGCCCTTGCCGAAGACACTGCCTGGGATTGACCTGAGCGACGAGACGGCGGTGGCGGCTCGCCGCACGCTAACGGGAGAATGTTTTACCCACAACTTCGTCGATATCGAGAAACCCGCGTCGAGTCTGCGTTGGCGCTGGATTCTGGAAGACGGGTGGAAGCTGATCGTCCCCGCGCCGCAAAACGAAACGGGAGAGCCGGAGCTTTACCACCTGACCGACGATTCGCGGGAAGAAAAGAACTTGGCGGGGGCGGAGGCCGGCCGGGTCGAGGCGTTGCGGGCAAAGCTGGATGGTTGGTGGCCGGGAACGCTTTGAGCGACGAGCCATCGAGTTCTAGTGCACCAGCCAACTTGCCAGCATCAGGAAGCTACCGATGCTGATGCAATCAGTGATGGTCGTCAAAAAGATGCCGGAGGCGGTGGCGGGATCGAGATTCATCCGCCTGAGGAGGAGTGGAATGGCGGCGCCGAAGACTCCGCTGATGACACAGCTTACGGTCATGGCAGCGAAGACGGTGACCGCCAGTGGCCAGGGAGAGGTTCCGGAGCCTGGCTGCCAGATGGCGTAACAACCCATCCCGACCGCAGCGACCAATCCGGTGAAAAGGCCGTTGTAGAGACCGAGCATGGCCTCTTTATAGAATAGGGGAGTCTCTTGTCCGGAGCGAAAGTCTCCCAGCGCGAGGCCTCGCAAACAGACGGCCAAGGATTGGCAACCGGTGTTGCTCGCTTGACCAGACATCACGGGCAAGAAGGCCGCGAGAATGACCACCCGGTCCAGCGTCTCCTGATAAAACGCGATGATTCCTGCCGCAAAGAACGCGGTAAAGAGGTTAAACTGTAGCCAGGGATGCCGGAGCCACAAACTCCGCCCCACGGGCGTGGTCAAGCGTTCCGATTCATCGACCCCGACGATGCTGCCCGGCTGGGCGGAAAGCTCAATGGCCCGAGCTTCAAACAAAGTCTGGCCACGCACCAAGCCGAGCAAGCCACCCGCTTCATCGCAAACCGGATACACGGGATAATGCCGGTTCAAGGTGGCTTTCATGGCTTCGGTGAGCGCCATCGCGGGGGAAAGAGAGAAGACATCGGTGAACATGACCTCGGCTAGGTGCTGCTCTGGGGCTGCAAGCATGAGATCCCGAAACACCAGACCACCGAGGAGCCGGTTCTCGGCATCGGTGACGTAGCCGTAGGTGATGAACGCCCGTTTCGTCAGTTTGCGCAGAGCCTCCACCGTTTCCCGCACCGTCATCTGGGGCCGGAACACCGCCACCGGAGGTTCCATCAGCCAGCCAATGCTGTCCTCCGGGTAAGCCTGATTGCGCCGCCACTGTATGGCCCGTTCACTTGGAGTGGCGAGCAGGATTCTCTCCCGCCGCTCGGGCTCGACCTGTTGGAGAATTTGTTGCGCCACCCAGGGATTGACTTGTTCCAGTGCG
The DNA here is from genome assembly GCA_945883495.1 of Akkermansia muciniphila. GTDB lineage: Bacteria > Verrucomicrobiota > Verrucomicrobiia > Verrucomicrobiales > DEV007 > V1-115. The sequence continues at coordinate 3,743 of CAMCXS010000065.1, read as the reverse complement.
CGGAGGGCGTCTTCGTCCTCGTGCCGGGACAGTAGCTCCGCCGCCTCATGTGGGGCGCGTTGGATCAAGTCCGTGGCGAGCGATTCGATTTCTTCCCGGGTCATCGGAGGCAGTTTTGAGCGGAGGAAGGCCCCGCGCAAGCATTGGGCGTGCCAGAGTCGGCGACGCCCAAGAATGGGGGGGGCGCAAACCTTCCGGGGGATCAAGCAGATCTGGCGCTCAGTGGACGATGAATCCAGCTGAGCGGAAGAGGCTTATTGCTCTACATGAGTATAAATCAGCCGGTTCCGCGCTTGACCGTGACGGCTTTCTATCTAATGTCGAACCGTGCGTTATATCGCCAAGCTCCTCCTTGTGAGTGCACTGATGCTTCAGATCGGTGCGCCGTGGATGCTTGTCCAGGGGGTTGCCTGGGTCAAAATGGCGGCCACCTACTCGATGAAGGAGGGATCCTTCGGGCGGGGATTGGTCAAGACATTCGACGGGGAGCACCCTTGTGAGCTTTGTAAATTGGCGGCGAAAGGCCGGCAAACCGAACAGAAGCCGCTCGCTCCGATCAAAGAGCTGAGCAAGTTCAAATCCGAGATGCTCTTGACCTCGATTTTGCGGCTTCCGCATCCCCACTGCGGGCGTCTCCCCATCCTTTGGGAGTCTTTCAAGGCGTTTGGGCGCACGCATCGCCCGCTCTCTCCTCCGCCTGAGGTTTGCTAAGAGGGAGCCTTGTTGGCTCCTCTCATCTAGCCAGTTCGGCGCCGCGCCCATCGGGATGCCTCGGCTTGGCTGCTCGGCCGCTTCCTCTTCGCCCCGCTGCGTCGGTTGCTCGTCGAAACTGGGCTTGAGTTCTGGCGATCTCGCGTCGCTTCCACCAGCTACGCCAGCTGTATTTCTCCCGGCGTGATCATCCGTCGCGCCTTTGGTTTCAACTGAGGATATTATGTCAAAGTTATCTTATCTGCTTTTTGCGGCAACCTTCGTCGTTAGTCTTGCTCTCCCTCATGCGTGGGCGCAAGGGAGCTATGCAGGCTATGAAAGCCGCCACACTCATCCTTTGTCGCTGTCGTTGGATCAGGAGACTCTGTTGGCACTTCACTCGGAGGCCGGCGCTCTCACGCTTCATGATGTCAGCGACCAAGCCGCCGCTCCGGTTTGGCGGGCGGAAGTGCCGGTCGGGCTGGAGCCCGCAAGCGTCCGGCCCCGGACCCAAGATGAGGTGTGGGTGGTCAATGAGGGCTCGGACTCGATCTCCATCGTTTCGCTGGCGCAGCGGCGCGTCGTGGCGCTGATCGAGACTGGGGATGAACCCGCCGATGTGGTCTTTGCGGATGGCAAAGCGTTCGTGAGCTGTGCCCGCGAGAACGAGGTTTGGGTCTTCGACGTCGCAACCCGTGCCGCCGTGGCTCAAATCGCGCTGCAAGGGCTCTGCCCCTCAGCGCTGACGGTGAGCGGGGACGGGGGCAAGGTTTACGCCGCGTTTCTCCATTCGGGGAATGGGACGACGGTGCTGCGGCGCAACTCGGCGCCAGCGCCTCCAGCGGCCGGACCAGGTCTGCCGCCGGCACCGAAGACGACGATGATCGTGCCTGCGAGCGACTCGCGGATTCCCTACACAGTGTTGGACCATGATTTGGTCGAGATCGACACCGCAGCGTTGCAGGTGAGCCGGTATGCGGGAGGGATCGGTACGAATCTGTTGGGAGTGCAAGCCCGGCCCGGGTCCACCGAAATCTGGGTGAGCCACACTGAGGCTCAAAACCTCATCCGGTTTGAGCCAGAGCTGAATGGACGCTTTGCCCTCAGCCGCCTCGGTGTCTTCGATGCCGCGAATGGGGCGGTCGACGCAATCGATCTCAACCCGGGTGTGGACTTCGACTTGCTGCCGAATCCTGGGGCCCAGGCGGCTGCCTTGGCGCAGCCAACCGCCTTGGAGTTTGAAGCGGACGGGGCGCACGTGTGGACCGCGGCGTTCGCGAGTGACCGGGTCGCCCGGGTGCAGGCCACTGATGGCGAGGTGACGGCGCGGGTCGATCTCCGGCCGGCCGGAGAGGGGACGGAGTTGATGCGGGGGCCGCGCGGCTTGGCTCTGCAAGCGGCCACGGGTCGGTTGTACGTGCTGAACAAGCTGAGGGAGAGCATTAGCGTGATCGATACATCATTGGCCCCTGAGCTGGCGGTGGTCGCCGAAGTGGCGTTGAGTCCGCATGAGCCGCTGCCGCCGAATGTCAAATCTGGCCGCGGCTACCTATACGACGCCCGGCTCAGTGGCAATGGGCTGGGATCCTGCGGCATTTGTCACATTGATGCCGACCGGGATGGATTGGCGTGGGATCTGGGAGATCCAAACGGGGAATTGCTGACTGTTCTGGGGGCGAACCTCTCGGTTCACGACACCACGCCAAGGCCGCGGGTCATGCACCCGATGAAGGGGCCGATGACGACGCAGACGTTGCGCGGGATGGCGGGCGGAGCTCCCTTCCACTGGCGTGGCGATAAACCGGGGATTGCGGACTTTAACCCTACGTTTGAGAATCTCATGGGTGGAGAGCAGATCTCCGCAGAGGACATGGCAGACTTGGAAGCCTACCTCCTTTCCCTGCGGCATCACCCAAATCCGAACCGGAATTTGGATCGGACGTTGCCAGCGGTGTTGGGGCCCGGAAACCCGGTCGCGGGCCGGGATCTTTACAACAGTCACAACAAGTCCCACTGCATCACCTGCCATGCGTTCCCTGGGGGGACGGACAACAACATTGATTTGCCGCAAGAGTCTGGCCTGTCGCAACCGGTGAAAACGCCTCACCTCCGCACCGTTTACCAGCGAAACTATCTAAGCTCGGCGGCGGGGGCGGTATCGCTCTCGGGGTTCGGCCTGCTTCACGATGGCACGGGATCGGAAATGCCGATCGTCCACCCATACGTGCTGGACAATCTGAATACCACCAAAGAGCTGCGCGACGTGACCGCCTTTCTGCTGTGCTTCGACACCGGAACGGCGCCCACCGTAGGCCATGGAGTGATCGTGGATGCCTCCACCCGCTCGGAAAGCAGCCGGTTGGCGGCATTGAGTCTGTTGGAAACCCGTGCGATCGCCAACGATTGCGATCTGGTAGTGCGCGGCGTTTGGAAGGGATCGGCGCGCCGTTGGCTCTTCCAGAAGGCAACATCGACTTACCGGGCGGACCGTGTGGCAGGAGGGGAGATCACGCGGGCGGATCTGCTCGCAGGATTGACTGGGGATGATGATGGGGTGGTCTTTCAAGGAGTTTTCCCCGGCCAGGGGGAGCGTTTTGGGGGCGATGCCGACGTGGACGGGCTGGTCGATGGTGATGATCCGAATTTGGCCACCTACGATGGAGCGCCGCGGATCGTGGTGGAACCCCGTGACCAAGCCGTTACCCCCGGCGGCGAACTGCGATTAGAGGTCCAAGCGCGTGCGGGATCTCCGGGCTTTCAGTGGTTCAAAGGGGATCAGTCGCTCAGCGGTGAGACCTCCGCCGTGCTCAGCCGGACCGGGGTGACCTTGGCCGATGCGGGGGACTACCGCGTGACGGTGCAAAATTCGCTGGGCTCCGCGACGAGCCGCACCGCCAAGGTGGAGGTTTACGCAGCGCCGGTGATTACGGTGCCACCCGCGGGGCGGCTGGTGAACGAGGGGCAAGCGGCCGCTTTCAGCGTGACGGCGACGGGGGCGGCGCTGAAGTATCAGTGGCTCCGTGGTGGGCAGCCGGTGAACGGCGCGACAGGGC
>CAMCXS010000064.1 GCA_945883495.1 Akkermansia muciniphila | reverse complement strand
TACGTCAATGAGGTCAATCCAGTCAACCAGGCCTGGTATCAGCTAAACAAAGCCCAGGAGTTTGTCTGGAAGCAGGGCAGCGGCTTCCTCCCCCTGCCGGAGACCAGCATCGTGGCGCAATGGCGAGCCGGCGGCGAACCGCCACGTCCCGACGCCTGGACCCAGCCCGGGTTACTGGCCGCGTTTGAGGCCGCGCAAAAGGCCGGCCGATCCCACGAAGCCCGGCTCCGCGCCCGGCAAATGACCTGGCTCGGGCTCAAAGCCCCGCAAGTGGCCTTCGAGGTCAAACCCGGCGAAGCCTTCGACAATGGCGAAGGCGCCAAAATGCTCTGGTGCAAGTCGGGCACGTTCACCATGGGCGATACGGAGCAGTGGTATGCGAAGCCGCACGAGGTCACTTTGACCGAAGGTTTTTGGCTGGCCAGGACGGAAGTCACCCAAGCCGTTTACGAAGCCGTGATCGGAACCAACCCGAGCACGAACACCGCCACCGGACCGCAAGGGCCCGTGGAAAACCTCAGCTGGTTCGAGGCGGAAGCCTTTTGCCAGCGCCTCACCGACCGGGAACGCGCCCGGGGCACCATTCCGCCAGGATGGGAATACCGCCTCCCCACCGAGGCGCAGTGGGAATACGCTTGCCGCGCCGGGACCACCACGGCGTATTCGTTCGGGGATGAGGTGGAGAAATTGCACCAGTTTGGGAACTACAACGACAAGACAGGCGGATTTCCCGATGCGGACAAGGAGCATGATGACGGGAAAGAGTACTCGGCACCGGTCGGGACCTACCCTCCGAATCCCTGGGGCTTCGTGGATATGCACGGGAATGTGTATGAGTGGTGCCTGGATTCCCTCGACGTCGAGGCCGCAGCGTATCCAGAGGGGGCGCGGAAGGATCCAGTGGGCCTCACAGGCGCGCACCGGGTGCTCCGGGGTGGCGGGTTCAGCATCACGTCCGCGGGCTGCCGATCAGGCTACCGCAACGCGAACCAGCCCGCGGACCGGCGCATCAACCTGGGTTTCCGCCCTGCATTGGTCCCCGGATCTGGAACCCGGCCAGCAAACTAGCGGAAGCCGCGCCAGGGACGCGGCGGTGGGGAGCAAGGGCTCTGCCCGCCCCACCGCAGCGGCACTGGAGCGGCTGGAGCGGGCGCACTCGGAAGGGGAACGGGGCTCGCACGAAGGCACAAAGGCACGAAGGGGAGGAGATATCTTTGTGTCTTCGCGTCTTTGTGCGAGGCCTGATCTCCGTAGGGGAGGGATCTCGCACGAAGGCACAAAGGCACGAAGGGGAGGCGAAATCTTTGTGTCTTCGTGGCTTTGAGCGAGGCCCGATACGTCAGTCGGGAAAGGTTCTCGCACGAAGACACAAAGGCACGAAGGGGGGAAGAGTTCTTTGTGTCTTCGTGGCTTTGTGCGAGGAAATGCGATCACCCGTTCACCAGCCGCTTGATGCCGTCCTTGAGATAGGCTTCGCCGAAGTTGATGAGGAGACCGAGGCGATGGCCGGTCAGCTTGAGGTAGGTGAGCAGTTGTTTGGCGTGAACGGGTTGGAGCTTCTCGACCGACTTCAACTCCACCAGAAAACAACCTTCGATGAGGAGATCGGCTCTGAATCCCATCTCGAACGTGACGCCTTCGTAGACCAACGGGATGGCGACTTCGCGTTCCACCTGGTAACCGCGTTCCTCAAGCTTCTTGGCCAGGAGAATGGTGTAGACCGATTCCAACAGGCCGGGTCCCAGCGCCATGTGCAATTTGACGGCGGCATCGACGACATCGGTGGCGATCTGTTCCAAACGTTCCATGTGGTCCATGCTCGCACGAATGATGGGGGCTCGCACAAAGGCACAAAGCCACAAAGAATTTTCTTTTCCTTCTTCGTGCCTTTGCGTCTTCGTGCGAGGAAACCTGCGTCAGTTGTGCCATTTGAACATTTTCTCGTACCGTTCTCCGGTGGTTCGGTCCAGGATGAGTTGAACCGATTCCTGGGCACTCACCGGATTTTTTGACGGCGGCATCCACGACATCGGTGGCGATCTGTTCCAAACGTTCCATGTGGTCCATGCTCGCACGAAGGATGGGTGCTCGCACGAAGGCACAAAGACACAAAGAAATTTCTTTTCCTTCTTCGTGCCTTTGCGTCTTCGTGCGAGGAAACCTGACTCAGTTGTGCCATTTGAACATTTTCTCGTACCGTTTTCCGGTGGTCCGGTCCAGGATGAGTTGAACCGATTCCTGGGCACTCACCGGATTTTGCAGATCGACCGCCGTCAGGTGGATGGCGGTTGGGCCTATTGTCTGGAGTATGGGGAAAGCAAAACTCCTCAGGAAAAGCCGCCGTTCCGCAAAAATGACAAAAAACCGGATGACGGCTACGAGGAACGGCTCGGACCCGATGGGTTCCGGCTGTATTTGAAGCTTAAGGACTGGCGCAAGGAACGCGGGGAACGGGACAAGGTGCCTCGGCTGTTTAAGATCTTCTCCAACGCGCAGTTGGCGGACATCGCGGAGCAGCGCTGCGGGACGGTGGAAGAGTTGAAGGCGATCGAAGGCGTGGGTGAAGGGCGGTGCAAGGATTACGGGGAAGAGGTCTTGAAAGTCATCGCGGAGCATGAGGCGAGAGATTGATCTGTGGGCTCGGATCGAAATCATGGAACGTGTTCGCAGGGGCGATTCGTGGTCACGGCGCGGGCACTTGTTTGAGGAATCCCGCGGGAGTCAGCGCCGGGACGTTGCTTTTGGAGAAGTCGGCGGTGTTGCGGGTGACAATCCAGGCCGCCCCGCAAGATTCGGCGGACACGGCTTGCAGGGAATCCTCGAAATCGTCGAAACCAAGATGGCGCGCCCGTCTTGCATCCTGGTCGGTTCCTCCGGCTACCCGTGCCCAGGCAAGAATCTTGTCCACTTCGGAAAGGGCCTGCTGTTCCGTTCGTCCGCGCTTGAGGAGGTAGTATGCGGTGGCGAGCCCATGCCAAGCTACGTACATTTCAGCTCCCACAGCCTCACAGCGGAGGATGACGGCCTCGCTGTCAGCCACGAAAGCCGGACGATTCAGGAGCACATCCAAGAGGATGTTCGTGTCGAGAAAAACCCGCATCCCGGCTCATTCTCCGATCCCGTACTTGCCGGCGTAGTATTCCAGGCGCAGGGCATCCGGTGATTCGCCGTTGGCCAGATGCACGCTGCCCTTGGCCGACTTCAACCACTCACTGGCACTTCCGGACGGAGCGGCGGGGTCATTGTGGCTGATGCTGAACAGAATCGAGCCATCCTCCACCGCTAGTACTTGCAGGGTATCACCGACATGCAAACCGAGACCATCAATCGGCCCCTTAGGAATCCTCAGGGTTGTCGTCATGAATCCAAACTTATCGCTCGCGCCCTGAATCGCAAGCTGCGGGAAATTGCGGTTCAACGACCAGGTGCGAAAAGGACCTGAACGGGGAAGGCCGGTGCAAGGATGGCGGGAAAGTGGTTTTGAAGGGCATCGCGGATCATGAGGCGGGAAATTGAGCTGTGGCCGCGGATCGGGACGTGGACCAATCTGGAGACCGCTCTGGCGCAAGCGCTCCGGGGAAAGAGGACGCGCGGGGACGTGCAGGCATTCTTGCGACGGCTGCCCGAGAGTTTGGAGGAGTTACAACGGCGCCTTGTGGACGGGCGGGGACCGATCGGCGAGTTCCGGACGTTTACTATCCACGATCCAAAGGAGCGGCTCATCTCAGCACCCTGTTTCCCGGACCGGGTGATGCACCACGCGGTGATCAACGTTTGCGAGCCGGTGTTTGAACGGTGGCTGGTGCGGCAGACCTTTGCGTGCCGTCAGGGACTCGGCCTGCGGGCGGCGATCGCGGAGGCGAGGTGCTGGTCGGCGCGTTGCCGGTGGTATTTGAAAATGGACGTGCGCCACTACTTTGAAACGGTGCCCCGGGACCGGCTCCTGTCCAAAGTGGAGCGCCTCTTCGGGGAACGGGAGCTCATCAGTTGGTGGGCGGACGTGATTCAACCGCCGGGCCAACCAGCAGAGCGAGGGATGCCAATCGGCGCACTGACCAGCCAACACCTCGCGAACTTCTATCTAGGATTTCTCGACCGTGTGGTGAAGGAGGAACTGCGCATCAAAGCTTACACACGGTACATGGACAACCTGATCCTGTGGCATGATGACAAGGACGTGCTGAAAGCGGCGCGGAACCGGGTCGTGGCGTTTACGACGGACGAGTTGGGGCTGGAAATAAAACCGCCGGTGTTGAACCGGATGAGTGGGGGATTGGATTTTGTGGGGTTCCGCTTCCACCCAGGCTGGGTGGGCCTGAATCGGCGGAGCCGCCGGAGACTGAGGGAGAAGGTGCGCGGTTTGGAACGAGCCTGGGCACGAGGCAGTTTGAGCGGCAGGGAGTTGCAAGACCGGGTTACGGCGGCCTTGGCGTTTACGGAACCGGCCTTGACGGGAAGGGTGTTGGAGCAATCGTCCATTGGGGACGGTCCGTAGGCGCGCACCGGGTGAACCGGGGTGGCGGGTTCAACAACACGTCCGCGAACTGCCGATCAGGCTACCGCAACGCGAACCAGCCCACGAACCGGAACAACAACCTGGGTTTCCGCCCTGAGCACTCCGAGATCTCAGATCCGGGGACCAGGACCGTCTCCCGACCAACCGGGCACCCGATTGGCAAATCCGCATGAACCGCCCCGCGCGCCGTGGAAACCATCGGGTGGATGGGAAAGGCCAGAAAGGCCGGCGGCGCTCGGGGCGGGGGAGGCGGGAGGATTGTGTTGGGCACGGATGAGGCGCGGATAGGCAGGATGGCACGGATGCGGTTGGGAGGCGGATATTTCTCGCGTTCTCAACCGCGCAACTTCGTGTCCCCTCCGCGTGGTTTGGTGCGCCGTCCGCGCGTCAGGGGCTCGCACGCGCGCGACCGGTCTCTCATCCGCGCGAATTTGTGCCGGATCGATGACCCTCGCTTGGCGGGGGCCATGGCCTCTTGTCCATCCATGCGGTCGTGCCCAAATTCGGGCCCAAACCCCCTGAAACGACCGCAGATCCACCACCGGGATACCGAAAACCTTGACGAGACCATCAACGGGGGTTCAACTCACCCCAAGATGAATGGGAAAACTCCCTTCCGCCCCCTGAACCCCACCATCTCACGCCGACCGGTGACTCGTGTGCGGCCGGGCTCCAAACGGAAAACCCTTTCAGTAAAAGGAAAACCCTTTCAGTTTAGTAGCCCTTTCAGTTAACCCCGAAAAGAATACGGCCAGCATGAACCGTCGCCATCTCCTCATCACCTCCAGTTCCGCCGTATTGGCAGCTGTGACAATGCTCCCGTGTGGCCTAGCTTCGGGTGCAGAGGACTCACTGGTCCCAGATGCCGCTCAGTGGGCACGCATCGAGAAAGCCCTGCCCGCTCAGGCTACGGCCAAGCCGCTGAAAGCTCGCCGTCTTCTGATCTTCAATCGCAACATCGAATACAACGGCCACCGCGCCTCTATCCTCGCCGCCAGCGAGGCCTTCAAACAGTTTGGCAAGCGCACCGGAGCCTTTGAAGTCACCATCAGCGAAGACCCGGCGCTGTTTGACAAAGAATCGCTGGCGAAGTTTGACGCCGTTTTTCTCAACAATTCCATCGGCTCCTGCGTGGCCGAGCCTGAACGCCGGAAGAACCTCCTGGAGTTCGTCACCGCTGGCGCCGGCCTGATGGGCGTCCATGGGACATCCGTCGCTTTTACCAAATGGCAGTGGCCGCCCCTAGAGGACTGGCCCGAGTTCGGTCACATGATTGGAGCACGCGGCGCAAACCATCGCGGCGGATATATCCAGGAACCCATCGTCATGGCTCTCGACGATGCCACCCACCCGCTGCTCAACGCCTTCGTTGGCAAGGCCTACCCTTGGACGGATGAGATCTTCCGCTTCCATGCTCCCTACTCCCGGAAAACCGTCCGCGTTCTGTTGACGATCGACACCGGAAAAACCGACCTCTCCACCTACAAGCCCGGCGACTCCTGCCTCCGCGCCGATAACGACTACGCCCTCGCCTGGGTCCGCAACTACGGCAAAGGTCGCGTCTTCTACTCCGCCCTCGCTCACAGTCCACACGTCTTCGAGGACGCGAAAATGCTCCGCTTTTACCTCGATGCCGTGCAGTTCGTCCTCGGCGATCTGCCTGCCGACACCACGCCCAGCGCCTTTCTCACACCCGCTGTCCGCGCCCAGGAAAAACTCGGCTGGCGCCTCGGCATCGAGGCCTACACCTTTCACAAATACACCTTCTTCGAAGCCATCGAGAAGACCGCTGAACTCGGCCTGCCCTATATTGGCGGGCTCAGTTTCATGCAGCGCGTCAGCAACGACATCCCGAAAAACTTCGATCAAAACCTCAGCGACGACGAGCTGTTCCAGATCCGCATGAAACTGGAATCCGCCGCTGTCCGCATGCCCGTTTATTATGCCCAAAACATCCCCTCAGACGAAGGCGCCTGCCGCAAGCTGTTTGAGTTTGGAAACAAAATGGGCATCGAAACCTTCATCTGCGAACCCAAGGCCGAGCAGCTCGACTTGCTCGACAAACTCGCCAACGAATACGGAATCAACATCGGCATCCACAACCACGGCCCCGACATCTCCCCGCACGCCTGGCGTCCCGAGATGGTCCTCGCGCTGTGCGAAGGCCGCAGCAAACGCATCGGCGCAGCGCCCGATCTCGGCTACTGGCTGCGCCAAGGCATCGACCCCATCGAAGCCATCCGCCTGCTTAACAACCGGGTCCTCACCGTCCAAATGCACGACCTCCACGAGCCGGGTAAAAATGGCCATGACGTCCCCTGGGGCACCGGTAACGGAAAAGCACGCGAGTTCTTCCAGGAGCTCCATCGCCTCGGCATCAAGCCCACCATGATTGGCATCGAATACGCCCGCGAATGGCTCGAATCCATGCCCAAGCTCGCCCAGTGCATCGAGTTCTTCAACGCCACCACCCTCGAACTCACCGCCAAACATTAGCACTCGTCATCAATCATGAAATACGCACAAATATTCCAATACAAGCTTTCACTCTCTCCTGAAGACTACAAAGCCAAGTGGCAAGAGCCTTACGCCAAAGATATTGCTAATGTTCCGGGTCTTATCAGGAAGACGTGGATGGCTGATTTTGATGCTGGTCTTTTTGCCAGCGTGTATATTTGGCAAGATAAGGCATCAATGGATGCATTTATGGCCTCACCCGCTATCGCCAAGGTTGCTGCTGAACCATTCCTATCGGATCTGACGATTACTGCGATTCCGGTTCACGAAGAAGCGTCAGTGATCACCAGAGGTATCTAAAATCAAAAATAGGCCGAACTAAGCGATCCATCGAAGAGCCTGGGCGCAAGCGTCGTCGTCACCGAAGCGCAGACGAGGTGGTTCGAGATGCTTGAATCGCTTTCTATCAAATACGGTATGACGCTCGCCCTCCACAATCACCAGCGCGGCAAGTCCGACTACTGGCACCCTGACATCGTGCTCGATCACTCCAAGAAGCGCGGCAAGCAGATCGGAGCCTGCTGCGATGTTGGCCAATGGACACGCTCCGACCTCAAGCCCGGCGATTGTCTGCGCAAGATCGGCCTGGACCGCATGATCAGCTTTCACCTCAAAGACGTGCTCTCCATGGGCGACCTAGACTGCCGCAACACCGTCATCGGCGAAGGTGCGGCAGTCTGCGCCAACTGTCTCAAGGAAATCCACCGCCTCGGCTACCGTGCCCTCGTCACCATCGACTTTGAGCACGACACCCCGCAGCTTCATCAAGACATGGTGAAGAACATCGCCATCATCGAGGAGTAAGCCTGCTTCCATTCCTAAACGCTAATCCATGACGCCGATGATTCACTCTTTGTCCCACATTTACCTCATTCAATGCCTCGGTTTGGTCCTCCTCGCAGCGCTGCCCGTCTCCGCAGCGGATATGGTCAAAGCAGCCGATGGCTCCGGCGTCTTCGGCTACAAAGGCACGCATCAGTTGCCCGGTGGGAAGTGGGTCATGCACGATCCTGATCGCCCGCTGCCGCCCATAGTCAAAGTCGGTCCCGCAGGTCCGCCCGTGCCCGCACCGTCGGATGCGGTGGTGCTCTTTGATGGCAGAGACCTATCTGCCTGGGAGCCAGCCCCGACCTGGAAACTGGAGGACGGACAGATCGTCGCCGGAGAGGGCAAACTCGTCTCCAAAGCATCCTTCGGCGATGTCCAGGTCCACGCTGAATGGTTCCTTCCCGTCAAGTTTGAAGGCCCCTGGTATGCGCACGGCAACAATGGAGTGGCGCTCATGAATCGCTTCGAGATTCAGACCTTCGACTCCTACGACTACAAGATCAAACTTTACGCCGACGGCCATTGCGCCGCCTTTGGTGAATGCCTGCCGTCCAGCAGGCGAGTGGCAGACTTTTGACATCTTCTTCACCGCCCCAGTCTTCGCCGAAGGGAAGCTCATCAAGCCCGCCCGCCTCACCCTGCTGCACAACGGCGTCCTGGTTCACAACGACCAAGAAATCTACGGAACCACCGGCCACCTCAAAGTGCCCCACTACAACGACACCACCGCTACCGGTCCCATCAGCCTACCCGCCCACTACTGCCCCGTTCGCTTTCGGAACATCTGGGTACGGCCTCTGACGGCTCAGAAGTAGATTCTTTCAGCGGCAGCAAAGGTGGCGCCGACTGCTCCCGCGAAACTGGGTCCGGTCTTCTGAAGCGGACGAGATTCCGCAGCTCCCCTCCCGGAAAGCCGGGGAAAGACATCCCTGAAAATCCGACCTGCGGGAGCATTTTCATAAGAGCAACGCGTTTAGCTCCCGCTCGTGCTTGCGCCAATCGTAGTCAAGGCGCCAATGGGTCTTGCCTTGCCTGATTTCAGCCTGCCTATGCGGATCAGATCAGATCGGTTGGCACTTTCGGAGAGTGTGGCATTTGCGTCAGTTTGCACGAAATCACTTGTCACTCCCCGAGACACCTGCTCGGATGCTAACATGGACAATCGCAAGCACTTCGTGTTGACCTTTTTGGGGGTGATTTCGCTTCTCGCGGCTTCGTCCTCCAGTTTTGCTCAAATCACCCGGCGCGAGTTTGTGGCGCCGGACGCCGCCAACGACGACCGCTTGGGCTCGGCGGTGACCGCCACTTCGCTTTACACCATCGCCGGGGCTCCCGGAGATGATGTAACGTTCGGCGTCGATGCGGGATCGGTCTCCGTCTTCGACGCCGCCACGGGACGGTTGCACCGGCGGTTGGTGGCTCCAGATGGCGCACCAGGGGATGAGTTTGGCACCGCCGTGGCCGCTTCCGGGGATTATCTGGTGGTCGGGGCGCCCAAGAAAGACCCCTCGGTGGTCGATGGCGGGGCGGTCTACATCTTCCGGCTTTCGACGGGAGCGTTTGTTCGCCGCATCGATGGCGGAGGCGTCGCCGGGGATGTCTTTGGCTCCTCGGTGGCCATTTGGGGCAAATACATCGTGGTGGGCGCGCCCGGGGCGGATCAGGACGGCGGGGTGGAAGTGGATGCGGGGGATGCCTACCTCTGCACCCTGGACAACTCCCTCCCCCCGGCGCGATTGGAGACCGGAGACGTCATCGCTGGCGGCTCCAGCTTCGGGACATCCGTGGCTATCGACAACTTCACGATCGCCGTGGGCGTGCCGAACCAGACGCTGAGCGGAATGGTGCAGACGGGATCGGTTTATCTCTTCACCATCCATCCGGTCACGGGGGTGGCGACAGAGGCGACCCGAATCGCCGCACCGGACGCCACGGCCGAAGACGGCTACGGCTGGGCAGTGGCGATGTACGGGAATTCCCTGGTAGTGGGAGCTCCGTTCCGCACGGCGTTCGGTGCCGTCAACGGCGGCCGGGTCAGGGTTCATCCCAACGTGGCCCGGGATATGACGGGTCTATTCACCGATGCCTATGATTTGCGCAGCGGATATGCCAGTGGACAATTTCTGGGTTCTTCCGTCGCGATCAGCGGGCTCTTGGTGGCCGCCGGGGCGCCAGCCGCGAGCGTCGGCGCGGTGGGCAACGGATATTTGGAAGTTTATGGTTACTATCCAAGGGGATTCAATGCCGACGGAGAATCCGGGATTCTGACCTACGCGGCAGACCTAGCAGACTCCCAGAGTTACGGATCGGCCGTGGCCGCGTATGGCAATCGGGTGGTGATCGGGGCTCGCGGCGATAGCAGCCACGGTTTCACCGGGGCGGGGGCGGTCCATCAAGGGGGGCCCTTGCGGCCGACCTTGTCCGACAAGTCGTACAGCCGGGGGCAGAGAATGGGGTCTTCCGCGTCTGGCACTGGTGGAGCCGTCTTCGCCAGCTTTTCCGAAGCGATGCTCAGTTCTTCCGAGGCCTTTGTCCTTACCAAGCTCGCCGGCCCCGGGGTGACGGCCGCCAACGGAAAAGCGGTATTTCTCGACAGCAGCTCGCAAACCAGCCGCCACTTCCGCACCGGTCCCAACTTCCCCTTCGCCGTCAAAGACATCTACGGACTGCTTCCCGGGGATGGGGGCTCCAGGGTCCAGGGCATGGTCCGCTTCACGGGCCCCGGGGTCACCAGCGCGAACGATCTCGGCGTGTTCAGTCACGACGGAACCACGTTGACCCCGATCGTGGTGGAAGGTGACACGGCCGGCCCTTCCACGGTGACCAAGTTCCTCCAGGTGCGGGCAAGCCATGGATACCGGGCGGCGATGACTCTTGCCCTGAAACCCAACGCAGCGGTGACGGCGTCCTCAGATTCCGCGCTCCGCCGGTCCGGCGGAGATCTTCTCCGGGAAGGGGTGGGCGTCTCCAGCGCCGGCCCTCTCTACGGCCAGTTTTCCCGGCTCTCCATGGCTGGGCAGGTCATCTACCCCTGCGCCTTGCAATCCGGACCGGCGGACAACGTGATCTTGGAGAGCCAGCCGATCCTGGGCGGAGGTCGCACGATGATCACGCGGAAAGGAACTCCCGCCCCCTCGCCGGGTGGCGGCGGGGTCCTGACCCCGTATCAAACGTTTCTCGGGGAGGTCATGAATGCGGCCGGGGGGTATGCCTTCCGGGCGACCATGGCCCTGGGCGCACCGAGCGTGACCGTGGCGGACAACGAAGGCTTGTGGGCCAACAACGCGGTCGGCGGCGCGTTGCAGCTTTGCGTGCGCAAAGGAGATAGCCATCCCTCGCTTCCGCTGGTGAAGTTCAAGCGGTTCCTCCATTTCGGCATCGATTCCAGTGTCCAGCCGCGTCTCCTCTTTCTGGCGCAACTGCAAGGGCCTGGGGTGAACTCCAGCAACGATCTCAGCCTCTGGGTTCATGACGGCTTTTCGCTCGTCCAATTGCTACGGGAGGGGGATTACGCCCCGGGGAATGCCCGCGGCAAAATCGGGACGATCCAACGTCTCGACCTCGAGCCAGTCACCCGCACCTACACGGTTTTGTGCGGCTTGACCTCTGAGCGCGGCGGCATTGATGCCGGGAGCAATCAAATGCTCCTGACGGGATACTTCGGCTCGACTGGCGCCGCCCTTACCCCGGCCTTCCCGATCTTGAGCAAGGGGCAAAGGTTCAACCGCATTGGGCCGGACCGGATCCGGAGCATCAATTTCCTGACGCCGGTGGATCGCACCGGAGCCTTGGCAGCCGGTTGGGCCCAGGCGTTTGGCGGAAACCGGGTCCTCTGCCAGGTGGAGTTCAGCAGGACGGACAAGGAAGTGATCCAGATAGCTTGCAATCCATAACCTGCGCTCACTCCGGGATCAGCCTTCGAAGACACCAAATCCGCTGGTCCGTGCGGATGAGGATCCGGTCCCCGGCGAACGCGGGGGTGGACTATGCGCCTTTCGCCAAGGACGAGGAGCGGAGCTGGCCGAAGCCGGATTTCCCCCAAACAGAGGATCACCCCGCCGTGAACGTGAGCTGGGAGAACGACTGTCTAACAGGTCCGAACATCCGGGGGGGGGGGCTTCGCGGCTCCCTCGCCGCTTCCCTCAGCTGCCGCACTACGCAGGCAGTTCGACGTCGACTGAATGGTCGATCTGGTCGAGCAACGGTCTAAGTAGACGCTCCTGGCTTAGGCCAGCTCTGGGGGCGCCGCCACCGGAAGAGTTCCGCGGATCCGGCAAAGAGGACTCCGCGTAAATCTTTCTATATGCTTGAGCGATGGCGCGAATGTCAAACCGTTCCCTGGCCGCCGCCACCGCGCCCGTGGCCTCAAGGTATGCTCGATCATCCACGACAAACCGGCGGATCGCCGCCGCAAGGTCATGGATCGGAATCATCCAATCTTTGAGCCGGATCACCGTTCCAGCCATTTTCCCATTGGGAGCGGTGAGCATGCTCGCGATCTCCCCGACGTCGCAAGACACGACGGGGCGTCCTGCCATCATGCACTCGATGATGACCAGGGGACAACTCTCGGAGCGATATCGAGTCGGCAGCAATCCCAAGTCAGCCATCGCGAAATAATCCACTGGACTCCGCTGAAACCCAACGAGGTGGACAAAGGAAGGGATCGCGGCCTCGCGCAGCTGCTCGGCGGCCGGGCCCTCGCCCACGAGGACCAGATGGACATCTCGCCCTGTTTGCTCCCGCACCATCCCGATGGCCAAGACTGCTTCGAGCCAGCCTTTTTCAAACAAGGCCCGGCTGGCGAGGCAAACCACGAAGGCATCGGGCGGGATTCCAATTTCCGCGCGATTGATTGGGGACAATCGTGGTAGACTCATGCCTAGCGGGATTTTGGTGAAACGGGCATTCCCACACAATCGGTTGATGACGAAGGGATCAAGATTCTTGTCGGCAGTGTAGACCCAATGATCCACCGCAGCCTGGAGCATGTCCTGCCGACGCTCTAGATCCGCAACATCCAGCACTTCATACATTCCGTGCATCGTGACGACATGCCGAGGCCGGGGTTCGCCAGGAGAAAAGAGCCTCGCGAAACGATCGTCGCTCCCGGCGTGATGCGTGTGGACGATGTCAATTCCCAAGTGCAGCAGCATGCGCTTGAGATCCAAGCTGGAGCGCTCGTAGTGAATCACGGGTATCGCCGCCGGAAGAAGGTCCCGGAAGATGGGGGGCGCAGTCGATCCATCAAGATTGAAGAAGGTGACTCCGTAACCCTGCTTCGCCAGTGCTTCGGCCAGCCGGATTGGAAAGATTTCGCCTCCTCCGGTCGAAAGATCGTGGGTGACAATGAGGAGGTTCGGGAGCCGAGACGCTGCGGCCTCGCGGATGCGAGCCACATCATAACAATCCTCTAGCTTCCAGGACGGTTGCGGTTGATCTTTGAAAACAGATTCCCAATGCTCGCGCAGGAAGTGGAATTGCCTTTCAAATACCTGCGGTTCCACCTGATAGAGTCGGGCCACCGTGCGGGCCACGATCTCATGCTCGTGGTAGTATTCCGGTGTCAGATAGCTCCCCCGCGACGCATTCGCTTGGTGGAAGCGGTAATACGACTTTGTCTGGTTGGTGTAGGCGATCTTTCCGCCCCGGGCCACATGAAGGTAAAAGACCCAATCCCCGCAAGCGCGCATTGTTAGCCACTCGGGATCGTCCAACAAGGCAAGGTCTCCCGGGTTTCGGAACACGGCCGAACTTGCATTGGGAATTGTGTTCCGAACGCCGTGGCAACCTCGCGATGCGAAGTTTCGACATAGTCCCCCTTCCACTTTGCACCGTTGCCCACGCTGGAGACATATCCGTCGAATGTAAAATCGATGGGCGACCCATGTGGGCCGACAAACACGGTCCGGCTGTAGGCGATCATTACCGCTTCATCCTGAAAGAATGGGATCACGGTTTCGAGAAACTCTGGCTCGGCAAAGTCGTCACTCTCAGCAATCCAGATAAACCCCGATTGAGCGGACTGAATTCCTTTGCGCCATTGGGCGAAGACGGATCCTCCATTGACCGTGTTGACGATCAACTTCGTTTGCTCTGGATACTTCCGGGCATATTCCTCAAGGATCGTCCGGCTTTCGTCATTGGAGCAATCGTCCAACAAAATCACCCGGAAGTTGCGGTAGCTCTGCCCGTAGATCGAATCGAGACGTTGCCGGAGGAAGAGGGCATGGTTGTAGTTGGGAACGATCACCGTTACCTGGGGGGTGAAAGCCTCTCCATGCGTCCCCGTGGCGCGCCGCGGCGCAAACCAGGACGCGCGAACTGGACTGAGTCCAGCGGCCCGGCCTGATCTCAAAAAGTGGCTGAGCGGGTTCACTCGGGACTTCCGGACCTTCGGGCATTGATCGAGATACCACTCCGTTTCGAATCGGGCGCTTGGATCACGACCCTCCTTCCAGCCTTGCTGGGCGAAGTGCACCAGCGGGTTGAATCCAGCGGCAGCTACGTCCGGATACCGTTCGAGGTACCAAGAGGTGTCGAAGAATGGATTTGGATCCCAACCAAGGGCCGCGCCGATCCGTAGGTAGTGCATCACCGCATCCCTGGGCCGAAGCCCCGCTTCCGGATGCGAGCGGCAATACCACGGCGCATTCACGAGCCCCTCTTTGGCTAGGAATCGGGCTTCGCTGCCAAGACGGCGAAGGCGGCTAGTGAGACCCATCTTTGCACCCAAGCGCACCAAGCTCTCGCCGGCCGAGGTCCGGCGGCTGTGCAAGTTGACCCGCAGGCGTTCCCCAAAGCGCTGCGGCTGAGCGGCATCGAGGGCGTGGCTCTTGACGGCTGAAACGTCATCCTTCTGGGGCAGGGCAACCCCGTTTCCTCGTTCGCGGTTCTGATCCACCAAGCCGGGCCCTTGTTCGGTTGGACACCCTCCATGAAAGGTTTGCTGCTGCCATTCTTCCGCGGACGCGACCGCCTTCCGTAGCACTGCCAACTCGGCGGATTGCGCGGCCAATTGCTCTTTGTAGTCGCTTCGCAGGCGGGCAAAATGCTCACGTTCGTCCGTTAAAGCCTCGGAGGATCTGGGCTTGTAGGAAGCGTTGTCAAGTGAGCGGATCATGGCGACTAGCTGATTCAAACTTCCAACCTAAATCGTCACACAGTGCCTAAACGACGGCGCGCGGTGAGGACTGCGATTGAGAAAAATTTCCAATCCAGACAGAATTCAAGAATTGCTTGATAGTCTTGTCAAGGAATGATCCTCACACATTCACTAGACTACTGCCCTTCGGGCCGGATAGGCGGCACCCGCGGAGCGCTCCTTCTTGACCCAAGTGAACTGGGCGGAGGGCAGGTAGTGAACCATCCTGCGCCAAGTGAATCGTGGACGTGCGGCATCGGCGGAACCTGCCCTCCCACCGCTTTGGGGGCTATCAGGAAGCCGAAGCGGAGAGGTGCTCGGGGCAGCGACTCGACTGGTCTAGCTCTGGATGCGGGTTCGCACCTGGACAAAATCGTCAGCGAGTTTCCTCAGAAACGCGGCGACGAGTGACTCGCAGTCCAAGAAAAGCCGACGCTGTCGACAATGTCCCCGAGATTAGCGGCTGGAGAAGGCAGCTTGCGATGGACCGCCGCAAGGGCCGGTGGCCCTCTCCGCTTCATCCAACCTGGTATCCGGATGCCAGCTTGTTTGCAAGGTTGTTGCCAGGCTTGGGCCTGCCCTCTGGGCACCAAGTCGGCGTAAATCACGAGGATCTTGTGAATCGCTCCATGGGCTGGGAGGTGCGGTTGACCCGACTTCCATGAGAACGTCATCCGCGACGTGGCCGCCTGAAGAAGATCAACGGGGGAGGGGACGTGCGGAGCGGGCCAGGGAGGCGGCATGTTCAAAGTCGCCCTCCTCGCAGCTGCGGACGAACCCTTCGGTCACGGATTTGAGGTGATCCCATACTTCGCGGATGCGCTCGGATTCATCGGCGCCAATCGAGCGATCCGCAGCGGCGTGGGTGATGACGCCGAGGAGTTGGGCGAATTGGTTGACGATGGCGTTGGTGCCGGTCTCGATCTCAAAGGCGACGGAGCCGGTGGGTTCGGGGTTGGGGACGAAGTGCCCGCCAGCTTGTTGGCAGAGCCATTCGATGATTTTGGGTTCCTCAGTGAGTTCCATAAGCCGCTTGACGCGATCCAGCGGGTTGCGGCTGCCGGACCCGAGATCGGTGCAAGGTTGCGCCCATTTGTAAACCAGGGATAGGGAGACCTGCAGGTCGGCGGCCACGGCTTTGGGGCTCGTGCGGTTGAACGCTTCCTTGATGACCTCGTGCGACTCCATGCCAGGGAGAATGGGCCTGCTGAGGAGGATTGACAAGAAGCTTGTTGTGATGAGGGCGACGCGATCCGAAGAAAAAAAACGTGCTTCTCCAGCCTGAAGTGCGCGGGGTGGAGTTTTGCGGCGCCGAGGTCGTTGCCACATCGCTGCACTGGGCGGAGAGGGGCTCACCCCGGGAGACCTACATGACGGAAGTGTCAGCGACCCCGCGCATCCATGGCACCGCTCCTTGACATCGAGTGCGCCCATGCTTCCGTCGGGCGCGTAAGCTCATCGGAAATTAGGACATGTCCTCTAACGCCTCCAAAGCAACGTGGCCCGCGACCCTGGGCTTGGTTCTCGTCATTATCACCAGTATTGCCCTTCTCGTGGGTTTGGGAGTCTTTGGGGTGAGTCTCCTCGGATCCATGGCCACAAAGCCGCAGCGACCCGAGCCCGTGGCCACGGCGACCCCGACCTCACCGGCCGGTTCTGTGGATGCGGCCGCTCAATCGCCGGGAGCTGCTCCGGCTACTCCGGCGACGGCCGGGGCCGCGCCAAACGCCGATCCGGCCGTGGCCGCGCTGTTGGAGAAGGGAAAGCAAACTTACATGCTCTGCGCTGCGTGTCACGGGCCTGAGGGCAAAGCGGTTGTTCCCAATATGGCCCCCAACCTAGCGGGCTCCGCTTATGTGAACGGGCCCTCCGAGCGTTTGGCGATGATTGTGCTTAACGGCATTCAGTTCCCGGGAACATACCTGGGCCAGATGATTTCGTGGAAAGCGCAACTCAGTGATGAGGACATTGCCGCAGTTTTGTCCTACGTCCGGTCAAATTTTGGCAACTCCGCGCCGGCGATCACGCCAGACATGATCAAAGCGGCTCGGGACAAGCATGGGCCACGGAACAATCCGTACTCCCGTGCCGAGCTCGATCAGGTGACTTCCAACCTCTGAGGTGAGTGCCCTTTTAGCGAGAGGAAAGCGTATCGCTTGTCTCATTGTTCTTCTCCGGCAAGTAGGGGAATCCGGGCAATGACACGAGTGACACGGTGAAGGTAAATGCACCGTGAAGCCTGCTCGGTGAGCTTGAGAAAGTTGCGATCCCAGATTTTCCGGTCAATGCCGATCCGGTGCCTTTGGTAAGACCAGACCATCGGCCGCTGACCCGTGCTCCTTGCTTGGGAGTGCCATCGAGATCTTTGATGATCACGTTCGCTGTCGCCTGCACGCCGCGGGGCGTCATGACTCTCTTCATCTCGATTTCGCCGACGATGACCCGCGGCACATGTTTCACCACCACGCGGATAGTGGCTGGCGCGGACGACAGGCCGCCGTCGTCCGTAACGACGAGGGATGCCGTATAGATTCCGGGAGTTGTATAGGTGAAAGTTGGGCTGGCCAAATCAGAGCGATCGCCAGCGTCGAAATCCCAGTTGTAAGAAGCAATGAATCCATCCGGATCCGAACTTCTGGTACCGGAGAAGGTGACGGTAAGAGGTGCGAGACCCACGAGTCGCCTAGAACTCTCAGCCACGGCAACGGGAGGCCGGGAGGTGGGAGGCGAAAAAAGCGCTTTCAATGAGTATTGTCCGATGCTGGCATATTCGCTGTAGCCGGTGGATGGGGTGCCATTGCCGCCTCCTTCAATGGCGACGTAATAGGTGCCCTGCTGGATCACTTCGCTCAGGCTTGAGTCCATTCCAGCACCGGCCACCGTGGTCACCAAGTCGCCAAACCCGTCATACAGCGACATGACAATATCGAGATTGGGGGCGATCGTGGCCGGGAGAGCGGTGAGTGAAAGTGAGCCAGCTCCGGCGAAGATGCGGAACATGTCGGCATCGGATCGGGTCTCAATGAGTCCGCGAACTTCGTCTCCGGCCAGGTTGGTGGCTCCGAATACGTTGCTCACGTGTTGATCAGGCACTACAGGGCAGTAGCGCGAGATGAGAGCGATATCGTTCTGCTTGTTGCTTGCATTTTCGTATTCGCCTTTGCTCCATTGGGCCACGCTCTTGTCAAAGCTTGCGCCCATGATGGGAGCCCAATCGCCATGGCCCTCGTAGTATTCAGTGGTGCCTTGCCCGTCATGCATCAGGTTGAGGGTGTGTCCAACTTCGTGGCTGATGGTGTCTCCTACATACTTCGGATTTCCCCCGCCGAGCTCTGCCGGGAAGACGAACGCTGGGGTATCGGAATCCCATGCGAATGAATTTAGCAGGGCGACTCCCCCAGCTGGGAACTCAAGCCAATCCATGCTGCTCCCACCGATGCAAACGCGGATGCCGTAAGCTCCATCCGAAGATCCTTTTTTGCGGAGGGCTTCAATTCCTGGGTTCTGCGTGGTGACATCGACGTTAAAAGGGGCGAAGTCCTCAGCCACGATGCTCCAAATGAGCTCAATGTTCGCCAGATCAGATTCGCTAAACTCGGCGCCATCATCACTCGTATACGGTGGAGTCATCATGGACTTCTTCACGTACTTGTTCCACACCGTTCCGGTGGTCTTGTGACCATCAAAGTCGAGGTAGATCACCCGCTTAGACCCGGGGCGACTGTGGAGCAAAAATGTCCGTAATGAGGAGGGCCGGGGGGACGGACCCGGTCTAGAGGGAGCTGGACCAGAGGGAAGGTGGCCACGGCAAGCGTAAAGGAGTCGGCCAGAACGATCCACGATGAGAGACTTGTCGTTGCAGCAGCTTGCGCGCAACTCTGCTTCGGATTGTCCGTACCAGGCAGCGATTTGAGGCAGTTTCGCGCCGAGAGCTGAAGGGATTTCCGCGCCCTGCACGGATTTGGGAAGAGCTTGCTGCGGAAAGAGTTGGCCTTCAAGGTTGGTTTGACCCGGCAAAGTGCCGGTGAAGGCTGCCAGGACGGCGAGTCCGAGAAGGGAAGCGAGGGCTGGGCGCATGGGAGATAGTTACTATTGCTCCCATAATAGTAAACAAATATTAATAAACAAGCATAATCTCCATATTCTTAACGGTTTTCCGGTGCGTGGTTCAGTGCCTCACGGTAGAAAGAGGTCAGCGCCCTTGTCACCAACCACGTATTTGGCTGGTCCATCAATGCCGGACATCCGGTCTTGGCTCAAATGGATCACTGTCCCAGCGGATTGGCCCTGCACGTAGGCGCTGTCGGTTTGCACGATCGGCCAGCCGGTAATGGTGGCTTCGCCTTTCTCGGGATCGAAACTCACCTGATCCGCGTACACGGCGATGGGAAAAGCGCGTTGCACGCGATGTAGAGTCGTCCCGTCGATGAAGACGTTGCCCTTGGCCTCCAGGCCAATGATGGAGTCCGCGTAAATCGTGGCTCCGAAGAATTCGAGTTTGGGACGATCCCGGTTTGTCAACTTGGAGAGGCTTGGCTTCGGGAGCGCCGGGGTGCTGGGCCCTGTCGGCGGGAGCGCGGCGGACTGTGCCTCCACGGGGGTGAGCACTTCTGGCGGCGTGGCCGTGGCGACGGGGGCGCTGGATTCGACTCCAGAGCAACCGGCGAGGACGGTCGCGGCCGCGATGAGCAAATGGATTGGGGGACGAGAGTTCATGAGTTCTTTCTATGCTCAAACGGCTTCCGTAATCATGCCGCCTTTCTCCTCTTTTAACCGGAGCTGACCGCAAGCGGCGTCGATGTCGTGCCCTTTTTCGCGGCGCAGCGTGGCTTGGACACCGCCGGCGCGGAGGAGCTTGAGGAATTGCTCCTGTCGAGCTTCGGAAGGGCGTTTCCAGGGAAGCCCTTCGACGGTGTTGTAGGGGATGAGATTGACCTTGGCGTTGAGCGAGCGGGCGCGTGTCGCCAAGATGGTGGCTTGATCAAGGGCGTCGTTGACGTCCTCAATCAAGATATACTCGAAGGTGACCTTTTGCTTTTTAAGCTCTTGGTAATGCCGGAGAGCATCGAAGAGCCGGTTCAGCGGATACTTTTTGTTTACCGGCATGATCCGGTCGCGGACTTCGTCGGTGGCGCCGTGGAGACTGATGGCGAGCCGGACTTGCAGCGGCTGTTCGGCGAGCCGTTCGATTTGCGGCGCCAAACCGCTGGTAGAGATGGTCATGTGCCGGGCGCCGATGCCCACGCCCCACTCGGCGTTGAGGATGGCGATGGCGGAAAGGAGGTTGCGGAGATTCGCCAGCGGTTCGCCCATGCCCATGAAGACGATGTTGTCGATCCGTTCTCCATCAAGGCTTTCGGCTTGGAGCACTTGCTCGACGATTTCATCCGGCGTGAGGTTCCGGGTGAAGCCGGCCAAGCCCGAGGCGCAGAACTTGCAGTCGTAGGCGCAACCGACTTGGCTGGAGACGCAAATGGTGCGGCGGTCCGCGCGGCTGCCGTAGAGCGCGGGATTCGCGGGGATGACGACGGATTCGACGAAGCGGCCATCGTGGAGCCGGAAGAGAAGCTTGCGGGTAGTATCGGCGGAACCTTGCTGGCGGGCCAGAGTGAGGGAGCGGAGATCGAAGTGCGCGGCCAAGCGTTCGCGAAGCGGCCGGCCCAGGTTGGACATCTCCTCAAAGGCGGTGGCCCTTTTGCGATAGACCCACTCGAGGATTTGTTGGGCGCGAAACTTTGGCTCGCCCCATTCCGTGAGGAGCGTTTCCAGGTCACCCGGTTGGAAACTGGTGAGGACGGGTTTGGCCGGTGCCATAAAGGATTCTCGCGGTTCCGGAGCCGCCTTGCAAGTGCACGAATTCGAATGCAACGCGGCATCGCAAGATCCCCGCCCTCCCACGTGTGACCGGCCGGCGTGGGAGGGTGGAGTTGAATCAACTCGCCAGCGGCACGGTGTTCGCCGGTGTCGATGCGGCATTGGCCGACTTGGCCTTGGACCGGGAGACGGGTTTCGCTTCCTTCTTGGCCGCCAGGGCCTGCCTCCATTTGGCGACAGGCTGGCCGTTTTCGTCCAGCTTGGCGCGAGCTCCAGGTTTGAAGGCGCCACGGGCGGACTGATAGGCCTCGAAGAACTCGGGCGTGCTGCTCTCGAACTGCCGCATCATCGGATCAAAGAAGTTCCTCGCGAGGTCCATGGCGCTGCGCAGTTCCCGATCCAAAATCCGAGTCACGGTGGCCCGGTTCTTGATCGCGTCCCGCGGCGCACCCGCCAGAGCGTCGTAGGTGGTGATCAGGTCACTCAGGTTATCGAGCGCCGCCTTGGTCGTGCCGAGGTCCTCCAATGCTTCGAAGTTCTCGGTGGCGATGGTATGAACCTCCTGAGCAATGCCGCCCAGCTCGAGTTTCGCCGTGCTCAACTTCGTTCTGGATAGCGCGAACCGGGTGGCGAGTTTGACATCCTTGTTCACCGTCGCCCAGGCCTGAATCTGACCTGCGGTGACGAGCACGGCATCAACCAATAGGGATAGATACTGATCCCGCTCCGGCCTGACGCCGGTGCGCAACAATTCTTGATCCTTGGCCAGCGACTTGATCCGTGCCAAGGATTCTTTGAGTTGACTGACCTGATTCGCGAATCCGCGAATGTCCTTCCAAGCTCCCTTGGAGCGGAGGATAACGGCGATGACCCGCAGCAACATATCGTGCTGCGATGTTTGCAGTTTCTTCATGTGCGTTGTGTGGTTTTACTGTTTGATATCTAACGAGGCGGATCTGACTGATTGGCGGATTCTGTACGGATTGTAAATATCTGTAATATCAACAATGGCAAATGATTTTTCAGCCAGTATAAATACTGTTTTTTCCTAGGTGCCAAGGCGTGCGCTTGAATCACAAGTCCGACGTACGGTCCTATGTAAGTTCCGCTGGAATCGAGGGCAGGAAGGGAATGTCCATGCCCATGCATCGCCATTCACCGCGTCTCGAATTCCCATGAGCTCGATTTCGAGCCGGTCCCGGGCGTTATCGGGCGGTGCCAGGCAAAATCAGGCCAAACGTTTGTGAACCGCTGATGGTCAATGCGCACCGAGCCTGGCACCACTCAGTTCCCAAGCTCGAACAGAAGTAATGGTATGAATTTGCTTTTGAACCCTGCCCCCACCGATTCACCGTAGACCTGGGGATGGTGCGCATGGCGCCTGACACGAATGGCGCGGGATTAACCTCCGTAAGGTGGACATTTTGTCCGCCTACCCCGTGTTTATGATCGCTACGGACGGGCAATAAGGACCATCCTACATCAGCGTCACCCTGGTATTCGCGCCTGACACCAAGGGAACTTTTCCTCGGCGGAGACGGTGACGAAGTTGTGCGCGATTAGAGCGGCACCACCATGGCTTCGGCCTCGGCGAGTTTCTTCTGGTTCGCGTCGAAGGTTAGCAACTGTGCCGCTCCGAGATGAATGGCGGTGGCGACGTGCAGGATGTCGGAGAGACGGTGGCCGCCGGACTCCGTGTGTTTCGAACTCAGTTCCTCAGCGATCCGGTGCACGTCCGCCCAGTCCGGCGCGATCATTTCCAAGACACCGGCGGAGAGGTCGGATTGCAGCGCGCGCAACATGGCCGCGCCTTCGGCTTTGGAAAAACCCTTGCTCCGATCCTTTTCGAAGAGGCGGGCTTGAAACCGAACGGACTGCCGGAACTCCAGCAGCAGGAACGAGGAAACGGGAAGGGCTCCGGGAAGCTGATCGTTGAAAGCATCCGCTCGTTTCGAATTGTCTTGTTCGCGATACATCGCGCACAGGAAGGAAGTGTCCGGATAAATATTCATCCCAAGTCACCCTCAAGTTCCGCTTCCCGCATCGCCCGGACCTCATCTTCGGTGAACACCCGATCTCCCCAGATCGCCTTCCGACGGGCTTCCCAATCCGGCTTTTGAATCCCAGCCTTGGCGGAAGCTGAAGTCGCCGAAAGGAAGCCGATGGGTTTCCCCCGCTTCTCGATGCGGATTTCCTCTCCCTCGCCGAGCCAGGCTTCGACTTTGGAGAAGTTGTTCCGGAGATCGCGGACGGTCACGACTTTCATGTGGACATCTTGTGTCCACATGAAGGATTTGTCAAACTACTGCTAGTAAACTAACTGCTAGTAAACTGCTAGTAATTTGCTTTTGGCGCCCGCCCGCCAACGAGTCACCGGTCGACGTGGGATGGTGGGGGTTCAACTCGGGAAATTCGACAAGCACCTGTGGGCACTCTTCGACGAGTACAAGGTGACGAACTACGAGAACACCCCCAACTCCAACTACGTCGGCGGACAGGCCTTCAATCTCGGCGGGCGCTCGATCTTCTGGGGCGCGCATGACGTGGTGGGAGCTGGATGCCTGGCCGCAGCCGGTACGCTGGGATCTGGAAAACTCCGGCTACCAGCGCGCCGAGGACCTGATGTACTGGCCCGCGCCGCCGACGCTCTATCAGCAGCAGGTGAAAAACAAGCTCACAACCCGCTGGGCCGCTCATGACCACTACGATGCGCCGATGGCCGTGCGCCAAGTGAACCCCGCCTTCGGCAATATTTCTGCCGGCCTCTTCTCCACTGCGGACCTTCTAACAGAAGGCCGCCTCTCTCCCGATCCCGCGGCGGGCAAGCTCACCGTCAATCTCAATCACGCCGTGGTGAAGATCGAAACTGCGGGGCATACGGTCACCGGCGTGACCGCACAGGATCTCCTCGCGGGGAAAGCGCGGACCTACAAAGCGAAGCAAGTGGTGCTCGCCGCCGGCACCGTGGAGAGTGCCAAGCTCGCGAAGCTCAGCGCGCTGAAGGATCCGGCCGGACTCGTGGGCACGGGCTTCACGGATCATCCCGTGCTCTTCACCCACTTCGCCATCCCCGCCGGGCAGCCATGGCATCGCTTCGACTCGTGCAGCAAGACCATGTCCCGCCACAAGCAAGCCAGCGCCACGGCCCATTCCTACAATATCCTGCTGGAGCTCGGCGCGGACCTGAACCACGGACGCTATCTCGATCCCGAAACTCTCGCCGCGCATCGCCGCCTTAAGGGCGAGGCCATGTTCTGCGAGGTCGTCTTCCTCTTCAATGCGCCGCTCATGAATGGCAACCGCGTGGATCACGCCGGTCCGTCCTTCGTGAAGGCGAAGACCACCATGGCCAAGAGCCCCGCTGCGGATGCTTTCTGGAATGAGGCGAACGATCTCAAGAACGAGATCATCGCCGAGTTCGGCGGCATCGCCATCGCCAATGAAGGCATCTCGCTCAAGCCCGGCGGCCTCGGCGGCGTTGCTCACGAGGTCGGCACCCTTCGCATGGGCGATGGCGCCACCGCCAACTCCAGCGTGGTAGATGCCAATCTCCAATACATCGGCTACGATAACCTCCACGTCTGCGATCTATCCGTCTTTCCCACCTCCCCAGCCGCGAATCCCACCCTCACCCTCGCCGCCCTCGCCTTCCGCCTCGCGGATCGCTTGAAGGGATTGATCTGAGTGCCACTGAGAACACGAAGCATCCCGCTCAACTGTTGGAAAATGAGCCGCCAGAAAACAACAACAATCATCCCGCTTGACTGTTGGAAGCAGAAGCTGTCCCGCGCGGGAGCGGAAGGCGAAGAACGCTACCATGCCTGTTGGCGGCGCAGAGGCCGCCCCAGTTTCCATCTCGCAAGGGTCGGGCGTCGGTTCGGCGTTTCGGACCGAAGGCGTGGCGGTAGCGTTGAAACTGCTCTTCGCAGAAGGTCCGGGAGCCAATGACCAAGCCGGCGGTGGAATAGCCAATCCGGGTGCCCAGCTGTGCGGCTTGGCTGAGTTCTGTACCGCTTTGGCCGTCGGCATTAGCCGCCGCAAAGCCGCGCCGCACCAACTCACCGTTCTCGTCGGTGACCGGGGCGCCTAGCTCCACCAGGCATTCGATTGCAAAGAATGTGCTTTTTCGCCCCGCCCGCCAACGAGTCACCGGTCGGCGTGGGATGGTGGGTGTTCAGCCGGGCGACGTAGTACCACTCCGCCCGGGGGTCGATTCCGAGCTTGATCGTGGTGTTGGGTTCGTTACAGTTGGTGTCGGATTGATTTTGCATTGGTGTCAGGATAGCGGGTTCCGCTCCGGCTGACACCCACAGGCCATCTATCGGTTTTCCTTTCAGTTCAGTAGCTGGTCACTCGAAACACTCACGTTGCGCCGCTATGAAGCTCCTTCTCGCCAGTCTGCTGTTCCAATCCGTCGCATGCCCCCTATGGGCGGACCTCGATTCAATCGAAAAGCTGTTTCGAGCCGCCTACGAGGTCCACCTGGGCACGAATTACACTGCCGACGTGGCGGCGCTGGATGCAAATTACCTTGAGGCTTTAAAACGGGCGATGGTGTCGGCGACCCAGGGCCAACGCCGTGACGAGGCTTTGGCCTTCTGGAATGAGATTCAGCGGATAAAAGAAAAGGCCGCGCTCCAGGAAAAGGACGATGGCGCGGACCCGACCCTGGAAAAGTTCCGCAAGACTTACCGTGCCCAAATGGCCCATCTCATTGAGGCCCGCCGGAAGGCCGCCGCGCCGATGGTGGTCCAGTTTGGGGCGGCCCTCGACGCGCACCGGGAGGAATTGATCGAGTCTGGCAAGCTGCACGAGGCCGATCTCGTGCGGGATTATCAGTTAGCCAACCTTGAGGAAAAACTGATTGGGAAGGCGCCCGCCCAGAACGCGTCCGCGACGGTGGGTCCCGAGATTGCGTTTACGAACAGCCTCGGAATGCGGTTTGTGCCGGTGCCGATCTTTGGAGGGCCCACTTCGGGGAGGAAGATCCTGTTCAGCATTTGGGAGACTCGGCTAAAGGATTACGCGGCGTTCGTAGAAGACACGAAGAGAGAATGGCCCAAACCGGATTTCGCGCAGACGGAGGATCATCCTGTGGTGGCCATCAGTTGGATCGACGCCACGACTTTCTGTGCCTGGCTGACCAAGCGCGAGCAGACCACTCGGATGATCGGCCCGCAAGACGCTTATCGCATACCCACGGACCACGAGTGGAGTTGTGCCGTGGGCATCGGCACCCTAGAGGATGCGGCGGTGGCACCGGTACGCAAGGCCGTGCTGAAGGAATTCCCGTGGGGGCCAACATTCCCGCCGCCGAAAGGAGCGGGGAATTATTGTGGGACTGAGACAATGCGCAAACCGATCGCCCGTACGCCCCCATCCCTGGTTACGACGATGGATTCGAACGTACGGCACCGGTCGGAAGCTTCGCGGCCAACGCTTTCGGGCTTTACGATCTCAGCGGCAATGTTTCGGAGTGGTGTCAGGATCGATACTCCGATGACGGCTCCGATGGGCGGGTTTTGCGCGGTGGGTGTTGGCGAACCAACGATGCAAACCTATGGTCGTCGGATCGCAATTACCTATACTCGCCAGCGTATTCGACCATTGACAGCGGCTTCCGTGTGGTGTTAGACCCAGGATGAGCCATCCTCGGTCTTTCCGCGGGCGATAGCTCTGAGCCATCCCATTCTGGCGAGCTGTGGGATTCGCCATTTTACCGACACGCGATCAGGCACTCCTCAGGAACTCAACGTGACGGCTCCGGGTATCGGGGAATTCGCCCTGCCGCAGGCGGGAAGCTTCGGCATGCCCCGAAACGGAAGCCACTTCCGCTCTCCAAGCACCGCCTCGGCCAACTGCCCACTGACGACGGCCAACCGGCCACGCAGCAGCCACGCGTCACACGCGAACAACGGGATCGGCCCGCGTCGCGCGATCGATGCGGATCGAACGACCACCCAAGGGCATTTTGCCTGAACCTATGACCTGCCGTGGACTTGCTTTTCGGCTAGGTGAGAGGAGATTCCCAGCCAATGATCCTTCACGCGGAAGTCACAGATTCCACCCATCTGACTCTCCAGAGCCCCATTCCACTGCCATCGGGAAGTCGGCTGATTGTGGAAATTCGAGAAGAGTCCGCTGAGCATGAGGAGTTCTTGGATTCCTCCTCCTCTCTTCTGGAACGCGCTTACGGAGAGAACGAGCCGGACTACTCCGAAGCCGGCGAGGACCTGACCCAACCCTAGATTCGAGGAGTCCATGGTCACAGAGGGAGACGTCATCGTGGCTCAATTGCCCCAGGCGGACGGAGGCGCGAAATCTCGACCCGTCCTCTTGCTCAAGGAGCTTCCGGGATTTGGAGACTTCCTCGTGTGTGGAATCAGCAGCCAACTGCAGCAAGCAATCGATGGCTGGGACTTGCCCGTCCCTGAGGGAACCCCGGAGTTTGAAATGAGCGGGCTCAAAACATCCTCGATCGTCCGCCTTTCGTACGCTTCGGCCCTGCCACGGAGCCGCATGAAGAGCCGACTCGGACGCTTGCCGACCGCATGCGTCGTCTCACTGCAGGACCGTTTGGCAGCTCACCTGAAGAACGGTCACCAGCGGTAATCACGAGATTGGGTCCGACGCCGGATCTGCGCGGGTGAATGCGACAGATCTCTTCGCCACGTTCATCGTCGCGATTCCTTCCAGCAACTATTCATCAAACACTCTCAACTCCTTTCAGGCCCACGGGCCGGGACATGATAGCCCAGGGCAAGTGAGGAACGAACGACGCCCTGGGTCTTGCCCCACCTGACCCAAGCCCTGAAAGGGCGTGACAACGGTTGTCCCGCCCTTTCAGGACGGGATGATGATCGATGTGCGACCCAGGCCTGCGGTCGCTTTGGGCTCCCGTCGGCCTGGGCTATCTTATCTTGGCCTTTCAGGCCAGAAGCCCCACTTGTCGCTACGAGGATCACCCTTCCGCCTCTTGCCGCAGATACGCGTCCCGTTCCTCGTGATACGCCTTCTCCGCCGCGCGAAAGGGGCGAGGAGTTGGTCCCACGGTTTGTGGCGGTCCGGGCGGAACCAGCTGCCCTTGGGCTGGGCGGCGACGAGGGATTCGAGGCGGGGCATGAGGTGCCACCAGCCTTCCGCGCCGACCTGGGCGCAGGCGGTGCGGAAGGTGTCCAGGGTGGGCGAGATCTCGGCGTCGAGGACGGCCAGGTCGGGTTCGCGTCGGCCGTAGTGGTGTTTCGCGATCAACGCCGCCGCCTCGTCGCGGAACCTCTTCGCCTCGGCCAACCGGGCCCGCAGCAACCACGCGTCACACGCGAACAACGGGATCGGCCCGCGTCGCGCGATCGATGCGGATTGCGACGCAACAAAAACCTGGCACGAAGAATTCTGTATTGGAATACACTAGCACCTTCAATCCATTGTCTCTGGGCGCTGGCGCCACGGGTTCATGGCTGTGGGCGGTGCTGGCGATCAGGAGCAGGGCGGCGAAGATAGTGAGGGTGGGTGTCATGGATTGGATCCTGGCATGTTTGAGTCGGTTATTGCGAATGGGTGAAGATGAGTTTTCCGGGTGGAAGAGAGCCGTTTGCGGGAACTGGCTGTGAACTAACGGATTCAACAGCACCGGCATCCCGCAACCAGTCCGGACGGAATCTCTCGCCGCTGCTGTGCATAGTGCCTGCGAGGCCGTGAGGGAGAGGTCGCTCTTCTTCCGTGGGATTACTGAACTGACTGACAGGAATTTGCTTTTCCGCCCCGCCCATGAGTCACCGTTCGGCGTGGGATGGTGGGGGTTCAATTCTTGGTGCCAGGTTCGATGTGCATTGACGATCAGCCGATCCAAGTAGGTAACGCGCATTTTGCCTGGCACGATCCGATCACCTCCGGTTCAAAATCGCGGATCGCTGTTCCATCCAAGATCGTTTCCTTGTCGTCCGGGGCGATCGGCGAATCCACAAGATTCATCTTGGCAGAGGGAATGTGCTGATGGAGCCCAACGGCCCATACCTTTGCATCGTCGCGGCGCGCGGGAACGGTACGACCGAAAGTATCTTCCTGCCATTCGAGAGTGATACCACCTTGAGCCTGATCCTAAGCAAGGTCTTTCTCCTGGCGGACGATCGGACCATCAAGGATCCGTCGATCTTGTCCCAGTTAACGGACGCTTGACGAGACGCCCAGCCATCCCGGATTGATCGCCCAC
This sequence comes from Akkermansia muciniphila, assembly GCA_945883495.1. Taxonomy (GTDB): domain Bacteria; phylum Verrucomicrobiota; class Verrucomicrobiia; order Verrucomicrobiales; family DEV007; genus V1-115. The sequence goes on along the minus strand of CAMCXS010000064.1, from coordinate 3,830 downwards.
CACTGGATAAGCCTCTCGGGATCAGTCCAACCAGTTCTCGACTCGAAGGCCAGGGATCTGATCGAAGTCGCGCAAATTGCGGCTCAACAGGGTGGCGTCATGGGCGAGCGCGATGGCGGCGATCTTCAGGTCCATTCTTCCGATGCGCGGGAGATTCTGTTGGAGGAGATGAAATTCTGCGGCGGCATCGCGATCAAACGGCAGAATGGTGAACTTGTTCAGCGTCACAATGCAATCGAGAAGGCGGGCGTACGGTTCGAGCTGCTCTGCACCGTTCTTGCGGCTGTGGATGAAGGCAAGCCAGCCCTTCAAGGATTCCTCTGCGGCGACGATACAGCAAAAGACCTCGGCATCGAGATCAGAGATACGCTTCACCAACCGTTGGCCATACACCGAATTTTCCCGGAGCTCCTGAAAGTGGTTGGTGTCCAGAATAACGACCATCGGGCTAGTCCCGCTTGTTTTGTTCAGCCCGATACTCAGCCCCAAGCCGCGCGGCTTCGCGGTCGATCACGTCCCCTCTTGCGGTTCCGATGGCTTCCCGCCAAGTCTCTTTCGCAACCGGCTTTGTCTTCGCCTCAAGTTTCTCGACGCGCAGCTTCAACTCGGCGATTTCGCGCTCCATGGCCTCAATGCTCATGGGCGGATTATGCCATCCTGTGAGCGGTTATGCAACCCGCGCCCTTAAACGTTAAACTGACAGGAAATCGCTTGCTGAACCCTGTGGCTAGCGCGTCACCGTCGGCCCGGGGATGGAGGGGGTTCAGCGACCTCGGTGAAACGGCGTGACTGGCCCGTGTGGATCGTCTCGGCGAGGCCGGGGCAACGTGGTTCACTCCGATCCGGGTAATACTGGCGAGCCCCGAACGGGATGCCGAGGGGATCGTGGCGCGCCCCGGGGGCGAGGGCCGACTCCTTTGGCGCGAGGACAAATTCGACGGGATCCGCGGCGTAGAACTCACCCGAGACTTGAGCCAGAAAGGGACGATCAAGCAGGTTGACTGTGCGCCCTCAGGCCCAACGGGCCAGGACACGATAGCCCAGGCCGAAGGGAGCCTCAGGCGACTGCAGGGCTGGGAAACCGAAGCCCCTGGCGTCCTCGCTGTAGGTGCGGGATAACCGAAGTCTCGCCCTTTCAGGGCTTGGGCTACATCGGTTTGGATTCCAGGGCTTCGCTCGTTCCTCGCTTTTGCCCTGGGCTATCTTATCCCGGCCCGTTGGGCCTATAGAAAGTGACTATCAAGCAGGTTGACTGTTCTTATTCCCTTGCAGTTCAAGGGTGTCCACTGAGGTCTAAGCCCGCGAAGGCTGCGACTGTTTGGGTAACGGAAATTGCTGCAACGGCAGGAGCGGATCTTTCAACGATGGCGCGAGCGTGAAGAATACTCTCAAGGATTGGCGTTTGCATGTCAGTCAGGGTTGTGCAATCGGAAACTGTGCAAACTTCTTCAGGTATTCTGCGCTGGCTGGGGTTGATTCCTGCTGTAGTCATCGGAACAATCGTTACATGGTTCATCGCATCAATTCTGAGCGGTATAGGGTGGGCTCAAGTGGGATTTGATCCAGATGGATTCCTTGTAAAGGCATTTAGGGTGTGTTTTACTCACATCGCAGCTGGCGTGGCCTTTGTCTATTTCGGCACGGAAGCTGCTCCTGGTCATCAAACGACTGTGGGCTTGGTGCTGGCGGGGCTCGGACTGCTGATCGCTGGTTTTCTTGCGTTCCCCGCCTTCATGGTTAAAGACTACTGGGCAATTGCCGGAGCTGTTTCCGTGGTGATGGGAATCGGAGGGGCATTGCAGGCGGTCTTCGTAAAATATGGCAGAAGTCAACCCTAGGCCTCGTCAGTCTATTTGGCTTAGGGAAAAGGGGTTTCTTTATCGTCGACGTTTCCTAAGGGCGGGACTTTCGATAGATTTGGCACCTTCCGGACCCGGTAGGGGGCTTCGCGACATCGTTCGATCATGTAATGCAATCAATCAGCTGCATAAAGGGCTTGTGGTATTTTTCCCGGTTCAATCACGCCAGGTGACTATTAAGCAGGTTGACTGTGCAGGCCGTTTGCCGGCTTCGGCGAAGCTTGTGATCTTGGCGCCGGACCCACCTGGGGAAATGGAATTACGGTTCCGAGATCAAACGGCGATGATTCGGTCGACTCTTCGTTGAATCAATCCATAAGCCTATAATCCGAAGTGGAAACGGCTCACGCAAAGGCGCAAAGACGCCAAGGATCGGGTGGGACTGTGGAATTGGGTGGAGTCGCAAAGGCACTCGCGAGGTGAACCGAAGGTTCCATGACCGGAGCTCATCACGTCCTCCCCTCCACCTTCTTCTTTGCGCCTTTGCCTCTTTGCGTGAGGTAGACCATCACCGTTTCTAGGATAAGCGAGGCGGAGGACGCTGGAGGTCGGGATTGATTCCCTGCAACCCCTAGGAAGCTGGGCCAGCTACGGCTTGACCAAAAACGGGTTCAGTTTCCACAACAGGTGGCGAATCTCCAAGACCTCCTCGGCGTTCATCTTCAATCTCTCCACCGTGGCGCGCCCGATCGGGGTATTGCCGTTGATGGTCGCTCTGCCTTCACCGAGGCACCATTCAAAGTGATCACTCCAGGCATCTTCCCTCGGATGGAAGAGCCGCACTTCAGCCCGAGTGAGCGGATCGAAGCCGCTGTCGAACGCCCACTTGTGTGCGTTGCACCGGGGGCAAGACAGGGCAAGGTTGCCGAACACAGTGGTTCCTGCCTTGTTCCGGGGCGTGATGTGGTCGATCGGAAAGGCGCCAATCTGCCCCTCCGCCGAGACTTGACAATACTCGCACCGTCCGTTGGCCCGGGCCACGACCTTATTCCTGAGATCCTGACCGACGACGCTCAAGACACCTTTGGAAGAACCGAGACGGCCTGCTCCAGTTCCCAAAGGGCCAAGCGAGCTTCCAATCGCTCGATCATCCGGTGTTCGGTGAACTCAAGCAAGGAGAGCAACTCGGCCCGCTCGTCATCTGCAAGGAACTCCTTGCGCTCGCCAAGGTCGAGCATGCGGCGCTGGATCGGGGGCTCCAACTCGTAATCGGCCATTCGTCGCAAAGCCTTGAGGCTATGCCTCAGTGCTTCCCTTGGCAGTTCGACAAGCTCGCCGGCGTCCATCCGAGTTCATAATACCTGCGTGGGCATTGGTTTTCAACTTCTTCTCGGCGAAGCGACGATCAAGCAGGTTGACTTTTCTTCCTCTTAAACTTCAACTTTCCACTTTCAACTCGCGCAGCGTCCCGGCCCGTTGGGCCAGAAGAGAAGCGCCGCAGTAGGCTGAATCTGATCCTTCCGCTTTCCACCCTCAACTCTGAACCCGGGCAGGTCAGTTGTCCTGGGGAATCGGATCGCGGAGGCCAATCACTTCCCCTTCCCAGACTGCGGTTTTGTCGTAGTGCGTGAGGATGCGGGCGCTGCTGCCGGGGGCGGGGCCGTTGTCGATTTTGGGGATCCAGGCGCGGAGTTGTTTGCAGACGTCGGGTTTTTCGGCGGCGAGGTTGTTCCACTCTTTGGGGTCTGTCCCCAGGTCGTAGAGTTCTTCGCCGCCATTGACATAACGGATGTAGCGCCAGGATTCGGTGACGATGCTGTAGTTCCCTTGGTTGTGGGAGGTGATGGCGGGGCGGTCGCGCGGGGCTGCGGGGTCGGTCAGCTGGGGCTTCAGGCTGAGGCCCTCCAAGGAGTGAGGGGCGGGCGACTGACAGGAATTTGCTTTTCCGCCCCGCCCGCCCATGAGTCAACTGAACTGACAGGAATTTGACTGACAGGAATTTGCTTTTCCGCCCCGCCCGCCCATGAGTCA
>CAMCXS010000063.1 GCA_945883495.1 Akkermansia muciniphila | reverse complement strand
GACTTGCTTCCAAGGATCGGAAGTCGTGACGGGCACCGGCTCCCAAGTCTCCCCGCGGTCCTCGGAAAGAAAAAGCCCGCCGAATCCGGCGGCGACGATTGACTTGCCGTCATCCTTCCAAGCGAACGAACGCATTTGCTGGGCACCGTAGCCCGGGGCGGCCAAGGTGGACGTGCCCCAGATCGGTTGATTCCCTGCCGTGGCGCCAGCCGCTTCGACCTTCCAATCCGTCAGTTCCCACTGGTCGACGTCCGCCTGTTCCGGCACCAAGAATCGTCCCGGCAAGACCAGGGTGAAGATGCCTTCGACCTCCTCCGATCCGCTGCCGTCGAGTGCCGCTTGCAACGCCGCCACCTTGGCGACGGGTACCTGGACGTGGATGGAGTCAGCTCCCTGCAGGGTCAGCTGGAAGGAACGGTACTGCGTGGCGTCCTGGCTCCACTTGCAGTTCACGTAGGGTGAGCCGCGTTCCAGTTTCCCGCGCACCTGGAACGGGACATCGACGAAGTCAATCCACGAGAGATCGAGGAGCTGGTGCCGCTTCGTCAGGGGCTGGCCGGGGATCGCCTCCTGGGGGCGCGGTTCGAGACGGATCAACGGGGTCGCCCCGTCCGGCTCGGTCCCGGGCTCGAAGCGGACGGGTCGGAATCCGGGTTTCACCACCCAGACGTGGGTGGACACGGCCGGAGTCCCCGGACCGACGAAGGAGGCGTCGCCAAAAACCACCGCGACCGGGGTGACGGGATTGGCCCGGAACAAATCGTCGATGGTGACGTAGGCACCCGAGGGCTCGGAGCGAAGGGTCAACGATTTTCGCGACCGGGAGGCGTCTCTCACCGCCGCCAGGAACGCGGCGCTCTCTGGGTCGTTGCGATCCAAGCCGCGAAGTTCGGCTGGCAGTCCCCCGGAAGGCATGGCGGCTCCTTTCTGAAGAGGCACGGGTTGGAACCAAAGGTAACCCGCGGCCGCCAAGGCGAGCAGGGCCAAGATCAGAAGCACCGCGATCCACGGCGAAGGGCGGCGCCCTCCCGACCGCTTGCGACCGGTGACCGCCGTCAAAATGCGTTCCGCATCGGGCCGGAAATCCGGATCCGGCCGCAGATGCATGGCGTTGCGCTGCACCAGCGGGCGCAACGTCTCCGGCAGCTCGTCCGGACTTGGCATCGCGGCTCCTCCCACCAGGACGGGAATGACCCGTTTCGGCGAAGCCAAGGCCGCTTCCACCTCCAGCCGGACGAAATCTTCCGGGTCATCCAACCGGCGCTGTCCATCGTCCCCGCGCACGAGCAGCCACCGGGGGCCGATCAGCACCAGAACGACCTCCGTCTCCCGGAGGCTGCGGGCGATCACCTCCGGGAAGTTCTCGCCCGGACGGATGGAATCGACGTCTTTGAAGACCCGGTCGCGGCCGAGAGCTTCCTCCAACCGGTCAAACAACCGGCCCGCCTCCGCCTGCGAATCCATACGGCGATAGGAAATGAATACCCCCTGCCTCATCGTGGTTCTCTCTAGCTACAATCCGGACGCGCCAGCGCAAGCAACAATCGGCGGAGAAAGAACAGTCAAGCAGGTTGACTGTCGCCCTGTGAGTGGCCGGCACCAAGGGATCCTCCGCGCCATAGATGAGCAACATAGGCGGAGGCGGAGGCGTAGGTCAAAGAGGAAGCCGTCCGAGCCAACTCCGGTTCATCGCTGGCAGCGGCACCGAGGAGCCGGGTGGCAAGGTAGCCTCCTTTCTGTTCACCCGCGGGCGGGGCCACCACCGATCTGACAAACGTCGTGGGTCCGCAGATGATCACGGCGGCCGTGACGTCATCGGCTTGGTCCCGGTGGTTTCCCACGTCCCCCGCCATCGCGGCGCGCCCCTCCGTGGTGGCCGAGCATCCCGGCAAGATGCCCACCGGCGGAGACACCGACCGGAATGAAACGATCGCGATCAAACCCGTATTCCGGCGCATGCGCTTTGAGCCAGCGAAGCGCCGACTTGCAATCATGTATTTGGGCGGGCCAAACGGCGTCTCCGCTGAGACAATAGTTCACACTGGCCACGGCGTATTCGCCGGATTCCATGAACCCCTGCATCCGCCATTTCGCTTGATTCTTGTCCCCAACCATCCATCCGCCGCCATGAATGTAGACGATGAGCGGAAGCTTGGTCCCCGCCGCCGTCTTCGGAGGGAGATAGAGGTCCAGGGTCAGGCGGTTGCCGCCTCCCCCCGCGTAGTCGATGGACCGGATCACCCGGGTTCCCTCCGGCACGGACCCGATTCCACTGGCAAAAGCAGGAGACAGACCGGAGCGCACAGGGCGAGGGCGGTCACGAGGGAAGGATGATTCCAAACAGGATGCTCCATACACTTCCGAACGCGGCGGCATTCGGAGCGGTTACGAAATCTTGTCCCGGGCACGGCGGACCGCCTAAGGTTTGGCAGACACGAAGGGCAGAAGAAACTGTAACCGTTCGCGTCGAGGGCGCGTTTGACCCAACGGACGGCACCATGCCGCTCCCAAGAATCAACCTTCAACCAAGACACAACTCATCGAAATGAAAACAACCGCACTGATCGTCGCCCTCGGCCTCATCACCACCCTGGGCGCTTCGGCCCGTGACTTTGGCCGCAAGACCACGGTCCAATCCGCGAATGGCAGCGCCACGCGCCAAATTTCCGGGACCGTCGCCCCGGGCGCGGTGAACCGCTCCGCCACCACCACCGGTCCCGCTGGCCGCTCCGCCCAAGCTTCCCAACAGGTCGTGCGCACCGGACAAGGCCGGGCCAGCGCGGGCACTTACAGCGGGCCAGGAGGCAAGACGGCGACCACCAACGGTTCGGTGACCTTTAGCGAGGCAACCCGCACCGCAGCGCGCAGCGTCACCGGTCCGAATGGACAAACGAAGGGATACACCACCACGACGTCCAAGACGAAGAACTGATTTCACGGACCTCCCTGCCCCCGTCTCGCGCTGTGACCATCGACCCGGATTTGGACCTTGTCCGGCAGGCGCAGGCGGGGGATTTGGAAGCCTTTGACCAAGTCATCCGCCGCCATCAATCTACCGTGAGTGCGCTGCTTTTCCGCTTTGCTCCGTCCCGGGCTGACCTCGAAGATTTGGTCCAGGAGACGTTTGTCAAGGCCTGGCATGCTCTGGCCACTTGGCGGGCGGAAAAGCCCTTCCTCCACTGGCTCAAACGGATCGCGGTGCGCTGCGGTTTGGATCACTACCGGCGGCGCAAGACCTCTCCCCTGGCCCTGGCCTTGGGGCCGGATGATGAGGGGCGCAATCCGGTGGATTCCCTTCCCTCGGACGACCTTCCAAAGGATCCGGAGCGCGATGCCTTGGGCGAAGCCGCTTTTCTGCTCTCCCATCTCCCGCCCGAGGACCGGGCCTTGCTGACGCTCTTGCACCTGGAACAAATGCCCTTGGCAGAAATCGCCGAACACTTTGGCTGGAGCCGTGTCAATGCCAAGGTCCGGGCCTTCCGGGCTCGTCAACGTCTCAAAACAATCCTCATCCGCCATGGCTATACCCCCTTCTGATCCCCGGTCCTGGCGAGATCTAGTCGCCAGGGCGCGGCAAGCCTCCGCTCCGCCAGATCTGGACGTCCGCCCCGCCATCCTCGCGGAACTGTCCCAGGCGGCACCTTTGCCGGACGCGAGGTCATCCGGCATCCTGGAGGAACTGTTCGTCCTGTGTGGAAACCGGTGGATGCAGACTGCCCTCACCTGTCTTGCGCTCGTGGCCACGGTTTGCTGTTGGCGGGGCTTGGCCGAACTCGATGAACTGGCGGTCTACTACGCGGTCTATCCCTGATCCCTCATCCCCACTCCAAAACCGACCTTTCATGAACCTGCCCAGATTTCTCGACTCACACCGTTTGCGCGCGGTGCTGCTTCTCCTCATCGTCTTTGTGATCGGAGCGGCGACCGGAATCGGCGGAAGCCTCTTGGCGATGCGTCATCTCGCCCAGCGCGGACTGGCCGGAAACCTGGGACCTTACGATCCCTTGGTGCGCGTCAGTGCCCGGTGGGAGCGCGATATCGCGGCGGAACTGGATTTTAGCCCAAGCGAGGCCGCCCGGGCTCACCACGAACTCACTCTCACGGTGGAGCGGCTCCAAGCCATGCGCAGCGACATGTATGCGGATGGCCGGGTCGTCATCGCTGACACGATCGAGCGCGTGGCGGCGGATCTCCCCGAAGAAAAACGCGCCGCGTTCCGGGAATCCATCGCCAAACGCCTCCGTCCGTGGAGTCTGGCTCCGTGACAGATCCTTCCTTCCAGACGGGAGGCGCGTTCACTCGACCAGGAGGCGCTTCTTCAGAAACTCGAGCAAACCGCCGGGCGGTTGTGGCGTGGGCGGGTTTGCGCCGGAATTGACAAACACATTCTCGATCCCGAGCTCATCCATCCTGGCCTTGATCTGGCGCCCAAAGTTGGGGTGATGAATGAATTGACCCGGCTTCGAATCCGCTGGCGGAACGATGTCGGGTTCGTTGTACATCATGTAGAGCGGCGGATCGTCGCGCGTCAGGTGCGTGATGGCGGCAGCCTCGGCGTAGAGGCGCTGCAGTTCAGGGGTGGGGTTTAACGCCTCGTCCATCGATGCCAATCCATAGCATTTCAGGAGCGATGGTGGACGCGTTGAAGGCAATCACGGCGGATGACATTGGAAAAGAAGCGTTGAAGGCTGGGTTGAAGAAAGTGGTGATCACGTTTGACGAATCCACCGCACCCGCCAGCAATTACGAGACCGGATTGAAACTGACCGACGGTGTGTTGACGATGAACTTCACGCCTTGGTCGAACGAGGACGACCTCAAGCGGCGCGCCGAAGCCATCCAAAAGGTTGTCGAGGCCGGGCTGTGAGCTGCGGTTACCGGTGAACCCGCTTGGCGGTGGGCGTTCTGTGGTTGCCTGCCCATCTAGGGGCCGGAGATAACGCGAGCGTCCCTCGATCAGTACTCCTGGCGTCCCGGGATGAATATCTCACCCTAGGGACGAGCCCGTGGCGCTTTCACGGTTTAGCGGAGAGCGGAGGGAGGCTCCGGAGCTGGGCGGTGAGGTCCGTGACGATGTCGGCGTGCCGTGCCGTTACGTTGTGCAGCTCCTCGGGATCGGCGTCGTGATCGTAAAGCTCCGCGACGCCATCGCTCCAGCGGGTAAAACGCCATCGGGCGGTGCGGATGCTTTGGCCGTGCAGCTTGTCCCCGCGGGTGACGAGAGTGAAGGCGGCGTCCTTGGTGCGGGCGTTGGGGTCGCTCAGAATGGGCCGCAAACTGGTTCCGGCGGCGGCGTGGGGCATGGTCAAGCCACAGAGGTCCACGACAGTGGGATATAAATCGACGAACTCGACGAGCGAGCGGGTCGTCTGACCACCTTTGATCCCGGGCGCCGCGATGAGGAGGGGCGCGCGGCAACAGCGCTCAAAGAGGTTGTTCTTGTTCCACCACTGCCGCTCACCCGTGTGATAGCCATGATCTCCGACGAAGATGACGAGCGTTTTGTCCCAAAGCTGGTGCCGATCCAACGCATCGAGCACCCGTCCGAGCTGTGCATCCATGAAGCTCGTCCCCGCGAGGTAGGCGCGGAACAGTTCGCGCCACTGCTCCTCGGAGAATTTCGCAAACACCTCGCCATAGGCGCCGGAGCCAATCGATTGGGTGCGAACTGGCGTCGTGCCAGCGGGATCGCGCCAGATCTTCAGCGAGTCCGGGGGGTAGAGATCGAAATATTTCTTGGGCGCGATGAAGGGATCATGCGGCTTCATGAAACCGCAACCGATGAACCAAGGCGTGTCGCCGAGCTTCTCGATCATCGCCACGGTGGCGGCGGCGATTTGGCCATCCGGTTGATCGTCATCCGTACCGTCCGCCGCGCCCCACTGGCACCATTTGATGGCCCCGCCGGTCAAGTTGCGGCCTTCGAGGAGCTTGAGGCCCGTCTTCGTGGCTTCAAACGCCTGCGCCGTGTGCCACGAGCGTCCCTCGTCCATCCAGCGCTGCCGGGCTTCGGCGTCCCTACCGCCGCCGAGGTGGAAGAGCTTCCCGAACGCGTGCGATTGCCACCCCGCGTCTTTGCAAAGTTGGGGCAGCGTGACAATGTCCGGCATCTTCTGCCGCAACGGGATGTCATTGCCGACAATCCCCGTCTGCTCCGCCCGCAGCCCGGTCATCAGGCTATTGCGGCTCGGATTGCACACGGGATACTGCACATACGCCCGCTCAAAGGTCGTACCCCGAGCGCGCAGGCGGTCGAGGTTGGGTGTCTTGACGGCCTCTTTGGTGAACGCCCCGCCGAAGTCCCGGAGATCGTCCGCCATGATGAGCAGGACGTTCGGCTTGGTTTGGGGGGAGGCGGCGCCGACAGCGAGGGGTAGGAGCAGCAGGGAGACGAGGAGTGGGAGGGCGTGTTTCATTGCGGGATTGGTTGTATTGCGAGGTTGGTGGTGGTCACGGTTGGAGGCCGAAATGCCTCTGGGCGAAGGCGAGGTATTGCTCCCAGTCGTAGTCGGTGACGGCGTGTTTGCCGGTGCGCTTGTGGTAGCGGATGAAGTCGCCCACGGGCTGGTCGATGGGAGGTGGCGTGGCGGTGCCGAGGCCGGCTTTGCCGAAAAGTTCATAGACGGAGCCGGCATGGTGACCGGAAAGGAACTCGCCTTTTGGGTCGGCCCATTCGTCCTCGGCAGCGCTGGCGATGGAAACCGGACGCGGAGCCATGAGGGCGATGAGCATGTGCTGATCGACGGGGCAGGCGGCCGCGTTGTCCACGTAAGCGGTGTAGTTGGGGGTGAACCAGTGCGGAAAAGAGCGCGTGATGACCCAGGTCGTTTCCCCAAAGTTCCGCCGCATGAGGGCGGCGCCGCCTTCGCCGGAGTTGTTGGAAATGACGAGCGCCCAGCGAGGATCCGTGGCACCGGCCCAGAGGGCGGTCTTGCCAAGACGGGAATGGCCGATGACGGCGGCCTGGCGTGCATTTACGGCGGGGTCGGTCTCCAGGTAGTCGAGCGCACGGCTGAGGCCCCAGGCCCAGGCACCGATCGCGCCCCAGTCACCACTTTTCCAGAAGGTGTTGGCCCCGTGCGGGCTGAGGGCGGCGCGGATGCCATTGCGCCAACCATCGGGGTGATCGGGCTCAATGTCGCCGTAGTAGATGGTGGCGACGGCGAATCCCCGCCGCAGGACGCGCTCCAGTTGCCAGTGGGTGCTTTCGATGCCACGGCTGGCCTCGGTGGCACGGTGATCCACGATGCCTTTCTCCCGTGCTTCGCGCATCCATTGGGTGGATAACGGAAAATCGGACTCCGTGGTCACGGCGTGGTTGCCGTCGAAGTTCAACCCACAAAAAACGGGCACCGGACCGAGGGCGGAGTTTGGGAGGTGGAGCATCAACTCCATGCCGGGCCAATCGGGATGCTGTGGAATGGAGATGTGAATGAACTTGCGGATGGCGAGACCGCCGAGAGCGTCGGGCTTGATGGCGGTGACCGCGAACTTCGGCTCGGCATCGATCGCCGGAGTGCGGCCATAGACGTGCTCGCGGAAGAGTTCGAGCACCTCGGCCCGGCGCTTCGTTTCCCAATCCTGGCGCGTCGCCACCGTGGAGCCATCGGCGGAAGTGAGCAGGGGCGGCAGCGGCAAATTGCCGACCTTCGCCTCGTCGTAATTCACCCTGCCCTCGATCACGATGCGCTTCTTCTGCTCCAAAATCGTGCCGATGACGTTACTGACCGCGGCGGCCTGAACGGCGGCTCCGTCCTTGGTCCAATGAAAGCGGTCCCCCTTCGCCAGCGCGAGTTTGCCGCTCATGAGGTCGTAGAGATCGTCCATGGCGATGCCGTGTTCCTTCATCACGCGGGCGGCGATGGCGTTGCGCTCGACGATGGTGGAATTGTTCTCCGGGTCGAGTTCCGTGGGGTTGTCCTTCACGGTCATTTGCGTGGTGCTGGCCCAGATGAGCGTGGCATTCCCGGCTTGGTCGCGGATCGTCTTCACATAGGCACGGAGGAGTGGCTCGTATTGGCCTTCGGGGATAAAGCCCTTTTCCCATTCATGCAGGCCGATGTTGAAATGAACCACATCGTACGGCCCTTGCTGGAGCACGGTGCGCAGATCCTCGTGAACCTCGGGCGTCTTGATGGTGATGGGCGTAAGCCAGGCATCCACGGTGGCGCGGCCCTTCAGATTGGCGGCCACGCCGTTGCGATACCCGTTCATGATGGAGTCGCCAATCAGCAGCACGCGGCGCAGGCGCAAGTCAGGCTCCGCCGGGTAAAATCGCCAAGTGCCGTCCTGGCTGTCGGACTTCAGCGCGATGCGGGGCCCGGCGTGGAGCGAAGCAAGCGTCGCGAGCAGCAGGATGGCGAGCAGCGTGATCCGGTGCTTCATGGCTGGAGATGTGATACGGAAACTTTGAAATGCCTAGCCCGCGGGGTGGTGCCCCAGCCCGCGTGGGCGTCCATGTAACCGACCCAGAGTTCTCCGGGGTTGGCTTCGAGCACGAAGGGATAGGTCGCGCTGCCGCGCACTGCGATGAAGGAGGGCGTCCAGGTTTTCCCATCGTCCGCGGAGAGCGCGAGGTGCAACCTGGTGCGTCCACCTTGCGCTCGGTTCCAGGCCATGGCGAGGCGGCCGTCCGTCAGGCGGATGACGTGGGCTGGGGCGCTGGCGCTGTCGATGGTGGTTGCCTTCGCGGGGGACCAGGTGCGTCCGCCGTCCGTGGAGAAGCTTTCCCAGAAGACCTTGCGCGTGGTGCGGATGAGCATCCACAGGCGGCCATCCTGCAACTCGATGACGCAGGGCTCAAGCGCGCCCTCGTGATCGCCCGCACCGCCGATGTCTAGCGCGTTGCTGGGTTCCCATGTTCGCCCTCCGTCCACGCTGCTCACGGTCTTGGCGACGAGGCGGCCCGGGCCGGAGACGTAGTGGGAGAACGGCACGACGAGGCGGCCATTGCGGGTTTCCTCCGCGCCGTTGGTGCTGCCGGTGTAGCCTTGGAAAATCATTTGCGGTTCGCTCCACGTCTTGCCGTCGTCGGTGCTGCGCGCGGTCCATAGGTCGCTGCGGCATTGCTCGGTTGGGTTGATGTGCTCCTTGTCCCACTCGAACTTGATGTAGCCGAGGAAGAAGAGATGCAGCGTGCCATCGCGGCTGCGGTGCGCGGTGGGATGGGCTGCACGCCCTTTCGGAAGGCGGGTCAACTCGCGCACCGGCTCCCAGGTCTTGCCTCCGTCGCGTGTGATGCGGCCGGCGATGAAGCATTCGCCTGGTTTTCCTCCGTAGCTGGTGGGCGTGGAGAAAATGGACATTACCGAGCCGTCGCCGAGCTTCACCAGCGCGGGGCCGAGCACGGCCGGGCCCGGCGCGTCGTGGGTGATGTCGGTGGCCAGGGGGTGAACCTCATTCACCTCGCCGCTGGGCGTCCACACGGTGCCCGGCTTGCGCGCATAGCGGGCATCAAGCGCGCTCAGTTCCTTGATGAGCGCGGTGGCGATGAGGTGCTGCCCTTCGGAATCGGGATGCATGCCATCCCGTGAGAGCGGGCGATGTTTGGCGGCAGGCGTGGCCTCGTAGGCTTTGAAAAGAGCATACACATCAACCAGGCCCACGCCCTCCTGTTTCGCGAGGTCGCGCACGACTTGCGCATAATCGCGCAGCAGGACGTTCATGCCGTCGGGGTCATCGGGCAGGTAAGGCGGCTGGCCGTAGAGCTGGCGCAGGGTGTCGGTCCACTTGAGCGGGTTGGGCGTCAGGAGCACCACGCGGGTGCCTCGTTCCTTGAGTGCCTTCACCATGGAAGCGAGGTTGCTCTTGAACGGATCCAGTGCCACGCGCGGCTGAGTGGCGGGCGGTTTTTTCCAGACATCCACCGCCGAGTCATTGATGCCAAACATCAGCACCACGGTATCTGGCTGCTTTTGGAGGACATCGGCATCGAAGCGCTTCAGCGCCATCGCCGTCGTGTTCCCGCCCACGCCCGCGTTGCTGACCTCGATTGCTTTGCCATCGAACAACAAATCCGAGGCAAGGATGCCGGCGTAGTCCTCCGAGTTGCCCCGAGGCGCGGTGACGGAATCGCCAAAAGTGATTACGGTATGCGCTCGGGCCGGTGAAGCCAGGCAGCCGAACAAAAGGGCAAGGACGAGGGCTTGAGATTGTTTCATGGCTTCGGCGTGGTCTGCAAGTATGCCACCAGAGCATTGGCGATGTCTTGGCCTAGAGCACGGGCGGAATCCGGATCTATTTCGGCGTCGCCGACCTTCGCATACAGAATCTCGAAGCCGATGGCGACGGGAGCCGCCCGGTTTACCGAGCCAGCCTTGGATGGCGGAGGTGTTTTGGGCGCGTTCGTCCGTTTCGCTCTCGGGGCGTTGGCCGCCGATGCGGGCGGCGAAATCGAGCGAGTCCTGCACGCGGAATTTCAGCGGGCCGGTCTGCGCTTTCTCCAAAGCGACGAGGAAGCGCATGGCACTGGACCCGGCGAGCAACCCGGCGATTTCCTCCGCAGTGGCCCGGTGATTCGTCGAGGGTGATCTTGCCGCCCTAGTCCTTGTCGAGTCGCTGAAAAGCGGCCTCACCGGGTGTTTGCGCGTGGACTTGGCCGCAAAGGACCCCAACGAGCGCAAGAGCGAGCGGAGTGAAGTTTTGGAGGCATGGACGATCAAGAGGTTGTCCCCTCGAACGGGCGAACGTGGACAAGGAAGTTGGCGATCGCTGGGAATTCTTTTGGACCGGAAATTCTCCCCTGAATCCGGATATTCTCCCGTGGGAGCTCTCATGGCTAGCCTGCCCACCCGTCTCCGGTTGGCGTGCGGTGCTGCCGGTGCCGTCTTTGAAGTGGCCATCCGCTGGACGAGCTCTAGAACGACACCGTCACACCTACGTGAAATTGCACGAGATCTTCTTCGCGGCTGCTCGTGCCGGCAAGAGCTTGGTTCCCTTCAATAAGCCCTTCATTGACGAAATGATAAAATTGGACCGCCCCATACACCGCCGTATGGACTTGCTGCGAGGAGAGGACCTCAACTGGCACGGTGGCTTTCATGGCCGCGCTGAGAAACCCGATCCCGCCCTGGGCAGGTTGGCCGTCGTGGACCTCATAAGTATACGGCACTGGATAATAGACTAGATAGTAAGGATCATACGCGTAGAAGAGCCCGGTTTCCGTTTTGGTGGAGGACCGCTGATAAAATCCCTCCGGCACAAGCGTCACAAATGCCGGCAACTCGATGCGGAAATGCTTGAACTGCCGGGACGGGGCCACGCCCAGACGGAACGAATAACTTTCGTCGCGATTTTCCGGAACAAATGAGACGGTTACACTGCCCTCTGTTTGGCGTTTGAACTCCACAAACGGGTGCAATGCCAATGCGCCGAACAGTCGCCTGTCATCATAGGACAAGGCCACCACGAGATCCCATGCTGTCGGAAACGCGCCTGTTTGACTGAGATACGCTGAGTAAAAGGTGCTCAAGGTCCAATCGCGCGCGAATTGGGCAGAGATTCCACCGAAGACATCGACTTCTTGCCACTCACGGGGATCGGCAGCGTCCTCATTGCTATGCCAAGTCGCCCAGCCACCTAAGGTGAGGCTCACCGTGCTGAGCCACTTCGTGGGATTGGCAGACAGAGGGGTGGTGACTCGCACCAGCGGCTGCAGCATCACCCCCTGGTTCTCCAGGAGCAATCCATTCCCCGTCACATAGTCGTCCGTTGCGTTGAAATTGACGATCCCGTGCAGGTTCCCGGGCCTCGGGTAATTCATCACGGTGGCCCAGTAGGCCTCTTCGGCGAAGGGGCTGCCTGGAACCGGCGGAGGTCCTTCCCCCGCCAACAGAGTTCCGATCGCACCGAGTGTCAGGAGCAAAGGGTGAAGTCTGATGAACGCTGTCATTTGAAATCCGTCTGGACGGCTTTGAGCGTATGATCGTTGTGAAACCGTGCTTCCACCCGGACGACGCCACGTCGCGATTGAAGCCCGCAAGTGATCGCCGCAGGCGTTGACCCGTCGCTAGGTCCGATCAGAGTCGAATGAATGGCCACGCCCCCACCATGCTCCGCCTCCATCCGGTATCGCAAGGACATCAGGAATGGCCCGAAAAACGGCTCGATCAGGTCGAGCCCCCAGGCCAGGCTTGGAGAGCGGAATGGCGCACTGCTCACCCGGTCGATCCAGGTGACTTCCGGAACGTCAATGCACGGGATCCGCGCCATCCCAGCGGCGATGAGGGCGAGGACACTCTGTCCCGGACCGGTGTAATCTCCCATATAGAACACCCCATCGTTGATGAAGGCGGTCACCTGCGCTCCGTAACGCCTGGAGCGGAAGCGGTAGCGTCCCCATTCGTCAAAGTCCAGGATCACCGTCTCTTCCCGGGAACGGTCCCGATGATCGGTGACGCGATAGCGATATTCTCCAGGAAGGAGTCCGCCGAGCATTTCGGCCAAGGCAGCATGCCGCGGGGCAGGCCGGATCGTGAACCCGGCCAGGGGCACCCCGGACGTCTGAAACACCGGGCCTGAGTCGGTTCCAGTTTCAATATAGTTCTTCAGGCAAAACGGGAGCGTGGATGCGCCGTAGTATCCATTTCCCTGGATCTGCAAATGCAAATGCGGCACGGGAGAACGGCCGCTGTTTCCGCACCGGGCCAGCTCCTCTCCCGCGGCCACTCGTTGGCCCGCTCTCACCGTCACGGAGCCAGCTTTGAGGTGAGCGGCCATGACGTAATAACCTGCATCGGCGTAAAGAATAATACAGTTGCCCCAATTGCGGTCAGGGTTGTTTTGTCCTGGGAAATTGTCCGGAACGTCGTCCGCGATATGGACCACATATCCGGGCACCGGGGCCAGCACCGGCGTATCGAAGATGTGATAATCCACCAGAGAGTCTCCACTCCCTGAATGGCGGGAGCCGCGTTCCTCCATCTCAAAATCAAGGGCGTGCTGCCACCTGCCCCTGTGGGTGAGCGGACCGGTGAATCCTTGGGTCACCAAACGAGGCCCATCGAAGGGTAAAGCGAGCGCGGGCTTGTGGAGATCCGGAAATCGCCGCGCCTGAACGAGGACAATCCGTGCAGCTTCCTCAGGCATGGCCCCCGGGGCGGGAGAGGGAACTAAGGCGCCGGCGCTAAACCGTTGCCGCAACGGATAGAGCAGCGCCAGAAGCACCAAATTGTAAGGCAAAGCGCTCGGCGGCATGGAGAAATATTGCAGTGCCGCAGAGAGCGCCACGCCGCTGATCGCGCAGATCACCGTGCCGAAAAGCGCCAGGAGAATCGTGGCGCCAGAGGCAATATAATAAGCCGTACCTAGAGCAATCCCGCATAGCACGAAATTGTAGCCCCCCACCAGAAGGCCGGCCGATTCCGCGGCCACGCCCAGTTGGACCAAGACCGCCAGTCCCGTAGCGTAGGCGGCTGTCCCTACCAGCGTCGCCAAAGGGGAGGTGCATGCCAGACCGATGAACACGAGGAGTCCAGGGAGAGCCCGTGCTTGAAAGGCCATGCTTCCAAATGCTTGAAACAGCCCCTGCCACAAGGGGGGAAGAAACGGCATGTCCATCCAAACCGATGCCTCTTGGGGAGGTGGAATCGCGGGGCCGTAGAGGGCGTGCGAAACCAAGTAGAGCAGATAGGCACCCAACACCGCCGGCAAACTGTGCGCGGAGATACCGAAGTGAATGCCCGACCAAGCATTCATTCCCGCGGAGAGGAAGAAGCCCGCGGCCGCCGCAGTCGCCAACAGCAGCGCGAGCACCGGCCATTCAAAGTGATGGCAATGATGCAACCATCCCACGGTCAAGCAGGTGAGCATCGGGTTGAACAGGGAAAAACCGGTGCGCAAGAGCACCCGGTCAAAACCGAGACACCAAGCCAGCGCGGCGGAGGAGACCACTCCAAACAAACCACACAGACCCAGGACCGGCTGGATCAACCCCACGGACAACAGCCACCACCCAAAACGCACGTTGCTTGAGAAAAACAAGATGGCATAGGCACGCGGCAATCCCCGCCAGAGAGATTGAGCAAACGTGAGCGCGGTGAGTGGCGCTTCCCTCTCCGGGATGAAGATCATGAGCCGGACAAGTGAGCGGGCAGAACTTCCATGCCCTGCACATATTCCAGATTCTCCCGCTTCCGGATCAGATGCACCCGTTTGTCTTGACCGACCAAAACGGCTGCGGGGCGGTAGGTGATGAACTGCATCGACTGCGTCTGATTGTATGCGCCCACCGGATGGATCACTACCTGATCTCCCGTGTTCAGATTCGGCAGCGGCGCCTCCTCCCGAATGACGTCAATGTTCATGCAGAGACAACCATAGACCGTGGTCGGAACGGGCGCGTCGAGGCAGGGCTTGACCGGAAAAATCCGGGGCTGGTACCAAGTCGTGGTATAGAGCAGATTGATCCCGGCATCGAGCACCAACGCATTCTGGGAGCCATGTGCGACCAGCGGCGCCGAATTCTTTCCGTAGGCCACGAGTGCGGCCTGGAGCGGATCATGAATCGACTTTCGCTTCACCGCGACCACGGATGCGATGAGATAACCGGCATCGTCAACCAATGCGCGGCCTGTCTCCAAATAGAGACGGGGCAGCGGCCGATTCGCCGGCCACATCCCGGTGATGGTATCACAAATCGCTTCCGCGTAACGGTCCACGGCCGGTGTGACTTGCTCCGGGGGAAGGTATTGGTAATGGAGCCGGGCCATCGAGGCGAAGCCTCCTCCCAAATTCAGATAGGTGATCGGTCCGGCGCCCATCGCTTCTGCTTCCAAGGCCAGCCCGACCAATTTGCGGGTGGCGATCTGATACCATTCCGGGTCCAGGATGAAGGTTCCGATATGGGTATGCAGACCAATGAGACGGAGCTGCGGAATCGCAATGATGCGGCGGATGATCTGCTGCACTTCCCCGTCATCCCCGTTGAATCCAAACTTGGACCAGACAACATGGCCTCCCGTGCTGATATGCACGCGCAGCGCGATGGGGAGAGCTTCCCTGCGGCCCTTGGCCATGTCGGCGAGGACGAGCAACTCGTCCATGTTATCGACCTGGATCATGGCCCCCTCTGAGATGGCGCGCTCAAGGTCGGCCTTTTCCTTATGGGGGCCGTTGAAGATGATCTGATTTCCCGGAATGCCATTGTGCCGGGCCTTTTCGTATTCAAAGCCGGAGACAACCTCCGCGATCGATCCTTCCTGGTGGAAGACGCGGCAGATGGCGTTGAGATGATTGGTCTTGTAGGACCAGGCAAACTGCACATCCTCATAACGGCGCGTGAACGCCCGGTGCGCGTTGCGATAGAGAGATCTGAGGGTGTTCTCTGAATAGACAAACAGCGGGCTTCCGTGCTGCTTGA
Organism: Akkermansia muciniphila; assembly: GCA_945883495.1. Classification (GTDB taxonomy): domain Bacteria; phylum Verrucomicrobiota; class Verrucomicrobiia; order Verrucomicrobiales; family DEV007; genus V1-115. The sequence goes on along the minus strand of CAMCXS010000063.1, from coordinate 18,688 downwards.
CTAGATCAGCCACGGTGACTCCGTCGATTTCCGAGCAGGCGGGAGAGGCACCGTGACGGAAGGGGTTGACCGGTCCCTGGCTGAGCCGTTGAACGGTGGGGCGTGTGTAGGGGGCGCGCGTGTGCATCGATGTCATTGTCCTTGTCCGAAACCTGTCCCCGTCGTGAGCAGGGCGAGTTGATCCACCCGCCCGTGGACTTCAATTTGATGCCGAAGATAGAAATGGCCCGCCGGACAAACCGGGAGCGGCTCCGGCCAAGCGCCGGTGGCGAGGCGATCGACCAGTGCCGCCGCGAAATTCGCCCCGCACATCGACGGGAAATCAATCCATGCCGGGAACCTGGGGTTGATTTCAATGAGGCAATATGCCCCCGTAGACTCGTCGAGCATGAACTCCGCTTCGAACGGCCCGCACCACTTTAGCTCACCAATCAGGCGCTCGCAGATCTGGAGCAGACGCTTGTCGCTCACCGTCATTCCCCCGAGCCCTTTGCCCTTGTCGCTCAGGGCCGTTTTGCGGATGGCACACATTCCGATCGTGCCCCCCTGACCATCGCCGAGCCCCAAAACGTCGAACTCGGGCCCGTGGACCCGTTGCTGAAGAATCGCTGGAGCCCCCCACTCCGCCAGCAGGCGCGACACCGCCCCCGCCAGTTGCAGCTCGTTCTCCACCTTCGTGGCGTCGTAGTACTGTCCTTTGACAAAAAGCGGAAACGCCAACTCGCTAGCCGCCTGTCGAGCACCAGCGAGATCAAACACCGCGATCGTCCGCGGCACGGGGACTCCGCACGCCTCGGCGAGTTCCGGGAGATGCTGTTTGGAGCGGCGCTGGAGCGTTGCTTTGTCCGGCAAGACGAAGCGAAGCCCGCGGGCCTCGAGCTCACCGGGAAGATGGGCGAGCAACTCGATCTCCGCGTCAAGGGTGGGAATGAACAGGTCGGCTGGCGATTGATGGAGGATCGCATCAAGCCGGTCCAGGTAGGCGTCAGCCCCGCTGGTCGGGTAAACCATCGCGTGAACGGCGTCGGGGCCGCCCTCAATATAGATGCCGCTCTCCAGCGCATCATAGACCAACGCCACGATAAAGGCGTCCGGCAGAGCGCGCCGGATGCTGCGGACAATTCCGGCTCCCGGCTGCGGATTCTCTCCGCGGTGCAGGCCGGTGACCATGATTCGGAGTTGGCCGGGGTTCATGCGGAAATCCATCCAAGTTGTTCCAACGCGCGCAAAAATTCGGTCGCATCCCGCCACGCGGTGTTCTCATCGACCTCAAATTCCCCGACAAGATAGCCGACAGCCTCTTCTGGTTTCATTCCCTGTTGCAGCAGGCGAACAAGTCGCAATCCTGTCGTGCTGAGTTGAAAGGTTTCCCCGCTGGCTGGGTCGAAGGCGAACCCGCGGTCGTTGAGCATCAGATCGGAAAGGGTTGAAGCCATGGTGATGGAGTGGATGCTGGATTATTTCTTTGCGCCAATCGCTAAATCGTATCCTTCCCGGGCTTGGGGGTAATCCGGAGACATGCTGAGAAGGAGACGAAAGGAGCTTTCCGCAGCGCGCTTGTCACCCATATTGAAGGCGGACCAAGCCGCACCGCTGCGCGCATCGAGATCATCCGGGTAAGTAATGAGAACCCGTCCATAGCCCGCCGCGGCTTGGCGGTAGTCCTTCTGGGCATAGTAGACGCCCGCGACGGCCATCAAGGCCCGGTAGTTCGTCGGCTCCACCTTGAGGACGTTCTCCGCCGCCGTGACGGTGCCGCGGATGTCCAGCAACGCCTGCGCCGCGTTGAGCGCGCCCAGCCGGGCATTGAGTGAGGTGGGGCTCAGACGGGCGGCCTTCTCGTAGGTCTTGTAGGCATCCGCATACTGCCCCGCCTGGTAGTGGAGCCAACCTGCCCGGAGAGTGGCGAGAAAGGCATCTCCTCCCTTCTCGTGGAAGGACTTCATGGCCGCAATCGCAGCCTGATAATCCTTATTCTCTTCAGCCTTCACGGAAGCACCCCAGAGTTGGCCAAGCGCGAGCGGCGCGCGGGTGTCCGCGGTTTCGGCGCGAGGGGCGCTCGTGGCAAGCACCAGGATCGGAAGCAGAAGAGCGAGCAGTCTGTGCATGGCAATTTGAAGAGTTAGCGAGAGGGGCTTAGGGAAGGCCGATCAAGATCCGATAGAACTTGCGTCCGGTTCCAAACAGATCCGTAACGGAGCGCATTGTCCCGTCGTCCACGGTGGAAATCTCCGTCAGCGGATCCCAAACCGCGAGATCCAGGCTCGTCTGGACGACGTAGGTGCGTTCCTTCCAGCGTGGCCAGAAGACGATCTTCCTTTGCGCTGGCTCCCCAGGGACCATTTGCATCTGGATGGTAAACACCGATGCGGCATCCGTGGGGATCAAGCCGGCATGGAACTCAAATTCATTGTCCTGACCATCCCCGTCCGCATCGAAACCCGGGGCGGCAGAAGGATTCTCCAAGCCGAAATGGGTCTCTTGCCAATCATCCGCCAATCCATCGCCCGCGTAGAGGCCAAAGTTATCCGGTTGAGTGTTGAGGACCGTGAAGAGGAACCGCCCCGCCGCATCCAAATAGCCGCCGGATACCACGGCTTGTCCCTCGGACGGAATTGCGCTTGTGCTGACCAGCCCGGTTGCGCTGATCGAACTCAGCGGCCCGGAGACGATGATCCAGGCGACCATGCCGGGCGATACCGATGCATCGATCCCTTCGTCCTCGCCCCGGTAGGTGGCGGAAAGCTGAAGCCCTTCCGTTTCGGGGACCGCGACTACGGCGGCGGAGAGGGTCAGCATGGCGGGCTCAAAGCGCTGTGCCATGAAGCCGTGGCGGATGGTTTGCGCGGGCGCGGCCACGGCGGAAACACCCGTGATTCCACCCAAGGTCCCCGCGGAGTTGTAAGCCGCGCTCGTTCCATCGGCACCTCCGGCATCGATGCTCTCAGCCGATACCGAATAGCTGCTGCTCGATCGCGGCCCGGCCAGCACCGGCGGCAAGAGAATCAGCCCGAGACAAACGATGGAGTCCCGCACGGTCACGGCTTCAGATAGAGGTAAAGATTCTTGCCAATGCTATAGACAATCGTGTCGTTGAGATAGCCTCCATTGTATCCGCCAAACACGATCATCTCCGTTCCCGTCCAAATAGCGCTGTGCGCGGCGCGGACTGGAGGCGAACCGGTGGCCGAGGTCGTGGTCCAGAGCCCGGTGAGGGTGTTGTAGCGGCCTCCCAGTCCTAAGTAAGCCGCGTTGTAGCCTCCCCAGACGAGCACCTCGTTGCCAGTCCAGACCGCCGTTTGGTAGCTTCGCGCCACCGGAGCACCGGCGGTCACGGTGGCGGTCCAGGTATCCGCCGCGGGATTGTAGTGCGCGCCGTCGCTCAAATTGGTGGTTCCGCCAAAACCGCCCCACACCACCATCTCCGCGCCGGTCCACGTCGCCGTGTGATTGGATCGTGCCGCCGGGACGTTCGTGGTGGAAATCGCGCTCCAACTATTCGTCGATGGATTGTAACGCCCCCCGGTGTTCACCACGGACGTGCCATTGTAGCCGCCGAAGACAATCATCTGGGTTCCGGTCCAGACCGCGGTGTGGTCGGAGCGGACCGCCGGAGCGCTCGTGGTGCTGACCGCTGTCCAAGTATTTGCTGCGGGACTATACCGGGCGCCGGTGTTGAGATAAGCCGTCCCGCTGTAGCCGCCCCAAATGATCATTTCCGTGCCGCTCCAGACCGCCGTGTGCAGGTAGCGGGCAGACGGAGCGCCGCTGGCCGGCAAAGCCGTCCAGGTATTGAGTGCCGGATGGTAACGGGCTCCGTCGGCCAGATAGGAGGTTCCGTTGAAACCGCCATAGACGATCATCTCGGTGCCGCTCCACACAGCGCTGTGCGAATATCTGGCGGAAGGCGCGCCGCTCGTGGGCAACAGGGTCCATGTATTCGTGGAAGGCCGGTAGCTCGCCCCGTCGCTCAGAGCGGTGCCATTGGTTCCGCCCCAAACGATCAAACGATCATTTCCGTGCCCGTCCAGACCGCCGAGTGGTTGGACCGCGGAGCGGGAGCATTCGTCGTGGCCAAGGCCGTCCAGCTGTCGGTTGCGGGATCGTAGCGTCCGCCGTCGCCGAGGTAATTGCTCCCGTCGTATCCCCCAAAGACAATCATTTCCGTGCCGTCCCAAATCGCCGTGTGATTCGAGCGGGCCGTGGGCGCCCCCGAGGAGTTCAGAGGGGTCCACCGATTCGTCGCCGGGTCGTAGCGCGCGCCGTCCGCAAAGTAGCCATAGTTCGTATGGTAGCCGCCCCAGGCAATCATTTCCGAGCCGGTCCAGACGACGGTGTGCCCTCCCCGGCTCGCCGGAGAGCCATTAGAGCGCAGTTCCCAGCCCTCGGCGACGTTGGTGGTGCCGATCTTGACAAAGCCGGCCGCCGTCAGAGCCGCACTTTAGCCGGGGAGAGGATCAAGCCGCCGCTGCCCACCGCACTTTGCCCGCCGGATGCGAGATTGGCGGCTGCCGCTCCGGAGGCCAGTTGCGATGCCCCAACGGCGCCGGTGGCCAGGTGAGAGCTCCCCACCGCGCCTGCGGCCAACTTGTCCTGCGTAATCGCGCCATCTTCCACCGACTTCGCCATCAGCGCATAGCCGACGGCCGCGATCCGTTGATCGGGAAGAAGCAACTGCGAGCCGTTGCTCCCGTCATTGAACCAGACACGAAGCCGCACATCGCTGTGAGCAAAGACGCTCGCGGGCACCGCCGTCATATTCGCCAGGTTCGTGTCCCCCAGGAGGACGGAGTAAACCCCTTTGGTCACCGCCAGAGAAACGGCGGCCAAAGGCTCGCTGCCTCCGCTGCCGCTCCCATCGTTGCTCCAATACGTCGTTGCCCCCGTTGAATCGACCAGGGCAAACTTGAACAGACCGGTCCCCGTGAAAGGGGCGTCAGCGACGAGAACCCGGCCTTGATAGTTCAACAAACCCGGAACTTCGGCGTGCAAGGCCGGGGCTAGCAGCAGCCACACAAACAGAAGGTGAAAGCGCGCGGCGAGGGTCATCAGGGTGGCGTCGATCGTAGCGCGCAACCTAGGGATGTCATGGGGAGAATTGTTAAGCCTTCGTAAAGTCACGACCGTTCCGATGAATGTTAATAATTTGGTAATGCAAAATGCCCGGCGTCGCCCAGCAGTTCGCTGCTCTTGACGACGTCGATCCGCTGCCGCGGTTACGGCTGCAACCGCAAGAAACTGAATGGATTCGGCGAACCGGGGGCGGACGGGCCTCCCTCCCCGGCAAGATGGCACGAGGTTTCAGGCGGGGTGGAACCCGCATTCTGACAACCATGCAGGATTTCACTGTCCATCGCCCTCGCAGCAGCGGTTGGAGGGCGGAGCAATGGCCAAGCTTGACCGCTTTACGGCCGGCTTCTTCCTCGAGCGAGATCAGCCTTCAGCGAAGCGAAGAGTTTCCTCGCTTTGTCCGGCTCTTGCGCAAAGAGATTTTTCACCTCGCCGGGATCGGTGCGGAGGTTGTGGAGCAGGAATTTCTGGTTCCCTTCGGGATCGACGAGGTGGTCCGGTGTGATGGTTCCATCTTGCACCGCGTAGATGCCCGCCGGCAGGATGAGTTTCCAATCGCCCTCCCGGATGGCCATTGTGTAGGAGCCGTAGTTCACATGGACCATGCCGTTGCGGATGGGCCTCGATGGTTTTTCGCCGCGGAACAGCGGGGACACATCCAAACTGTCCTCCCCGGCATCGTTGGGAAGTTTTGCGCCGATCAGCGAAGCCACAGTGGCAAGCAAGTCGGCAAAACAAATGAGCTCCCCGCAGGAACTGCCCGCCTTGATCTTGCCGGGCCAACTCGCGATGAAGGGCATGTGGTGTCCCGCCTCGGTGAGTGCACCTTTCATGCCGTTCCACGGACCAGCGGCGCTGTGGCCGAACGTCTCGATGTCCTTTGCATACCAGACCGGGCCGTTGTCGCTGGAGAAAATCACGAGCGTGTTGTCATTGAGCTTCAGCTTGTGCAACGTCGCCAGCACCTGGCCGATCCTTGCGTCCACCTCCATCACAAAATCGCCATACTGCCCCACGGCGCTCTTGCCTTTGAACTCGCTGGCGGTCGCCCAGGGCGCATGGGGCGCGGGGATGGCGTAGTAGAGGAAGAAGGGCTCGCTGTTCCCGGCTTGCTTCTCGATCCACTCGTCCGCCTTGCCGGCGAGGGTCGAAAGATAGCCCTCGAACTTCCAGTCCGACGCCGCCAAACCTTTGCGCCAATGCGCGCCTTGCGTTTGAGGATTGGTTACGCCTTCGCCGGGATGGTCCTCGATGCTCTCCGACGGAGCAACGACGAAGCGTTTGTTTTCGATCCACGCGTACGGCCCTTGTTCCGGCGCATCAAAGCCGAAGTAGGCATCAAAGCCGAAGTCCACCGGGGTCATCTTCAGGGTGCCATCCGCCTCGGCTTTGGACGACATGCCCTGATGCCACTTGCCCACGCAAGCGGTCGCATAGCCCTGTTGCTGCAAGAGCGTCGCGAGATGGAGCCGGCCTGGCTCGTGTTGCAGTTGCGGCTGGGGAAAGTGCTTTTTTTCCAGCGCGCTCAAATCGCCTTTCCGGGGCCGCTTCGCTTCCGCCGTATTCCAGTTGCGATACGGCATCCGGCCGCTCAACAAGCTGTAACGGCTCGGCACACAAATGGACGCCCCCGCATGGGCATCCGTAAAACGCATTCCCGCCGCCGCGAGCTGGTCAAGGTGAGGCGTGGCAATCTTGGACTCCGCATGGAAGCAATGGGGATCGCCGTAGCCCATGTCATCGACAAGGATGAGGAGAATGTTGGGCCTCTCCGCCTTCGCGGCGGCGTGAGATTGAATCAAGGGAAGGCAGAGGAGGCAGAAAATGGATCTGAACGCCGCGGAGGTCATGGAAGAGGTGGGGAGAAATAGGACACGGGGCGAGCGATTCCGGCGATTGGCTGGTTGGGATCGTGTCTTGCCGCAGGATTTCATCGAACCCTTTCCCTGACGTGGGTTCAGAGGACCAAAGATTGGTGGCCTTCGGTGTGGATGCGCACGAGAAAGCTGCGCGGCACCACTCCCGCACTCATGGTTTGGCCGGTGGGGCTGCCTGCTTCACCTTTGGCGGTGGTGGCACATACTCAACGGAAGCCGGACGAAAACTCGCGAGATCGGGCGCGGCACTCTGGATGCCTTCATCGGGCACTTCCAGCTTCGCCGTCCAGACGATGCCGTTGAGGATGAAGCGGCGGAGATCGTCGTGGCGCCAGTTTTTGTAGAAGTGCGGCATCACGATGCCGAAGCCGCGTCCGCCGTCGGGGCGCTCGATGCACCAAGCCACCGTCTCACGCTTGGGGTTTTCCGGCGGCAGCATGGAGGTGGCCAGCACGGTGACGTTTGGGGCCATGACGTTGCCGGGCCCGAAGTAGTTGTTCGTGTAAGGCTCGTCGTGCAGGGTGAACTCCTTCCATCCGCGCGTGGTTGCATGGTTCGGCGCGGCGAATGTGATGGTGGCGGCGGGGAAGATCTTGGCAAAGGATTCGTGATGCTTGCAGGTGCGGTTCGCAAAATAGCCGCCCATCCAGCGCAGCAACGGGTGGTCGCCCTCGGGCGTCACGTCATCGCCATGCACGCCGGTGGCGTAATGCACGCAGACGATGCCGCAACCGCGCCGCATCATGGCATCGAGATCGGCAAGGTTTTGCGCGGCGTTGGGCAGACGATTGGGCGGGAAGAAGTCGCCGATGAAAACCACGGTGCTCGCGGCATCGCGCAGCGCTTGGTCCGGCCAAATCTCCACGACATCCGCCTCCACGCCGGGCAGGTTGGACATGGTTTCGACGCAGTGTTTGATGAGGCGTCCGCCCGCGGCGACCTCATGCGAACCGGGCGGGTGATTGCTGGGACCGACGACGATCAGCACGCGCGGCGCGTCCGCCGCCTGCAAGACTTGGGCGAGGAGACAGAGGGTGAAGAGGATGAGGGTTTTCATGCGCTTTGGGTAGCGGATCGGGACTGGGAAAAGGCGGATCGTGCAGTGAGGAGAGGCGCGCTCTGCCTCACGAGGCGATCACGCCAACTCTGATGGGGTAACATCCAGGCGGGAAAAACCAGAAAGAACCGTCAAGCAATCAGCTTGATTGTGCCTGAACTTTTCAGAGTCCTTTTATCCTTGAAAGGAAAATGTGCTTCCAGCTGGCCTAGTAGGTCGAGGATGCAGTCAGGCGCAGAAAATACTGGCCGGACGCGGGCATGGGCGTTCGGATCGTGATCTGGTCAATGCCGTCCGCGGGGGCAGGCGTCTGGATGGTGAGCGTAACACCCTCGCTTCCGGGAACCAGCGGGCGCCAGGTCATCAGGTCGAAGCTGGCTTCGGGAACAAGCACGACGTCGGCGGCATCCGGGTGCCGAAGGTAGCGGAATTCAAATTCGGGACCACTCACACTCACCCGAGGCAGGCGATCCTGGTCGTCGCGGAACAGAGGATCCCCGCCGAAGACAAATTCCTGGATGTTGGCAAGGCCGTCCTCGTCCGGGTCGGCGAGGTCCCCGGCGATCGCCGGATCCGCAGCGGCGGAGGCAAAGGCAGCTTCATGCCAGAGTTCGAACTGCGAACGGGGCAGCGTATTGTAGGTCACGAGCATCCGCCCATCGCCGCCTCGGCCGCCAATGCGCGCCATCGAAGCGCCGGTTGAATTGAGGCGCACCCCAGCCCCGGAGCCGCCGCCTCCGGGAAAGCCGCCGATATTGCCATGATTTGTCCCATTGTGTCCGGCCGCGCCTGCCGCTCCTTCTCCCAGCCCTGCCGCGCCCGCGTTCTGGCTGACCGCGTTCCCGCCGTTCCCCTGGGAGCCGCCGCCGCCCCCCCCTCCGCCGGTGCCCGTGGAGGCGCTGCCCCCGCCATTGCCTCCATAGTAGACGACCTCGCCCAAATTTCCGGTGGCCGGAGCCGTCCGGGAGCTTCCCCCTGTCGAGACGGTGGATCCGGATTTGTTCTTGCCGCCCAGCCCACCGATGGCGGAGACCACGGGCTGATCATTCACCGAGGCGAACGAAGCACCGCCGTCGCCGCCATTGGAATCGCTGGGAAAAACCTCTCCGGCGGCCAAAGTGGAACCCACCCCGCCCGCCCCCACGGTGTAGCGGATCATCTGGCCGGGCCGCACCTTGAGAGACCGACTGGCGAAGCCACCGCCCGTTCCCCCGCCCCCCCGGACGCTGACACTGGTGGAGCCGGGCGTATGTTCGGCCGATCCACCGGCCCCGCCGCCCCCCCAAACCTGAACGGTGGCGCTGTAAACACCCAGCGGCACGGTCCAAGATCCGGTTTTCGGGCCGCGGATGTCCACCGGTGCCGTGATGTCGGCCAGGGCAAAAACCGCGGTGAGCACCCGGTTTTCCAACATTCTGATGGTGATCGGATTGGCGGTGCTATCGTTGGAAGGATCGTCCCCGTTCAGGCCCGTCCAGCTGGCGAAGCGATACCCCGGCTCCGCCGTCGCGTTCAGGGTGACCAACGTTGTTTCCAAGTGCGTGGCTTGGGCGGGAGTTTTGGTGACGAAGCCCTGGACCGGCTCGGAAACTCCGTTTGCGGTCAGCGCGCGCGGATCGTCGAAGAGGGTGTATTTGACAAACTCGTTGGTATCAAAATAGTCAGTAAAATTGTCCGCCGTCAGCAGGGTTCCTGTGTCGTAGGCTTCTTGTTCGCTGGTTTTGTAGGTGATGTTTTTGAATACCACACGCTCATACCATGGAGCCGAGGCGCTCCCCAAGAGGCGGGATTTGGTGCCGTTCTTGGGTAGATAAAAGGAGATATTCTCGAAAGTCTGGCCGGTGAAACTTTCCGCCGTGGCCATATCAAAGAGGTGTCGGGGATTGGAGAGTTTGTCGTGGAATCGAATGTTTCGCAGCGTCAGATTGCGCTCAATCACCTGGGGCGTGGCACCATCGTTGCTCGCAAACTCAAAGACACTGCCCACTCCCCGGGGATCGCGCCAGCGGCTGTAGAGGATGTCGCAGTCATCAACTCCACCCGAGACATGGTTCACAAAGCGAAAGATATTCGCATTGGTGTCCTTCCAAAAGGTGCACCGCCTTCGCCAGTCACGCACGTAGGTGGAATCGTCGCTGGTGCGAAAAAAGGAGTCCTCGACCTTGGAATACCCCCCGAAACCGTCGCCGTTTACCCGCCAGGAATGCAGCTTCACCCAGCTCACTAAACACTGGTCATTGGTGCGGTTGTGTTGACCGTCGAACTTGGTATTGAAATTCGCCGGATCCACTGAGGTAACGCCCGTGATCGTGGTGTCCCAAGCGTTTTGGATCGCGATGCCGACATCCCCGCTTTTGTCGCCGGTCAACGCGTTCCATTCGGGGTATTCGGGGTTACCAGTATTATTCTGATAATGGGGTATCTGGATGCCGCAAATCGTTCCATAGCCAAAGATTTGAATGCGGTCTCCGTTGCTTCGGTAGCCGTCGTCGTCCACCCCGTAGTTGGTCAGGTTTCCGTAAAGAATCGCGTCTCCGGGGATGTAGTAACTTCTGCCCGGATGGACCTTGAAGCCGGGTCCGATAAAATGAACGCCGGGGCCAAAGGCCAGGGTCTCATAGGTGGCGGGATCGGGCGCGGTGAGGAGGGAAGTCGGCTGGCTCTCGCTTGCTTGGACCGTGACGACCCGATGGGCCGGGCTGGCGACCGGCCTGGCCAGGATGGGATTGGCATAGAAAGCCACGGAGTGGACATACATATTGGTCCCGGGCATGCGCCCACCCGGGGTGGTCGATGAGTAAGCGGCATTGTGGTCGTCCATTTGCCCGTTGATATCGATGACGATCTGGCACGGGTGATTGATCTTGAAATAGACCCGACCGTTCTCGTCGAATTTGCTCCCGGGAATGATCTTATGCTCGGGATGGACGGCTGATTTTACAATCACGGACGAGCCGTCCAACAAGGTGTCGCCAATTTTCCGGACCTCGACCTCAACGGGAGATAGGTCGCTCATCTCAATATTCGCGTAGGAATGAGTCCAACCGGCAGTAAACTTTTGATAAGCGTGCGAGGCGGTCGCGGTATTAAAACCGGCCAAGGTCGGCATCTCCGCGCCGCGATTGTAGGTCATGTTGGCAAAACACTGAACCCATATGTTGTCGGTCGCGGGAGACCTTACCCAGATCTCATAGATATCCGATTTGGCGCGGGCTTGGTATCCGTTGATCACGGAGGTGCCGTGACCTGGCACGTCGGTGTAGACGACTAGTTGATCGGTGCCACTTGCATACTCGCTCAGGGAAGCGGTCGATGAGACGAGTGCGGCCGGAAGCCTACCGGGAAGTAGAACGGCGAGACAAACAAGGAGGAGCGTGCTGTGTTTTGATGGCATCAGAGTGGCTATACGGAGCAGACCCTACGAATCGATCGACTGGAGGGACTCTCACGAGTCACCGGTCTGCGTGGAATGGTGGGGGCTCAACAATTTCGAGGCGGAAAAAGCTAGAATTCACGGTCACTGGCCATCTCACTTCATAGCGGGCAAAGGCCGGACCTGATTCCACCAAGCGCACCTTGGCCGCTGGGATATCTGACCAGGCTTCCGGGGCCAGCTCCGCTGCATGTTGCGGCGCCACGGTGACGCCAACCAGATCGTTGCGCAGGCGATACTGGAACGCCACTTCCTCGCCATCGAGATGAAGCGAAATCTCCTCCGTTCCATCCCGCAGGGCGGGGTTCAAGGCCAAGACGTATTCGAGCAAATTCGACCAACCGTCGCCATCGGCATCGAAGTCGGCAACTCGTTCCTCCGGGCCGAGTTCGTACGCGGGATCGTTAATCCAATCGTCGAAGCTCAGCGGCACAGGATCAAAGCGAGCCGTGATCTCCATGGACTGCACCACCGGACCGAGGGACTTGTCCCAGCCGGCGAATGCGTAGCCCAGTTTGGGAGTGACCGTGGGAGCCACGGCGGTGCCTCCGTAGGGGATGACTTGGACCGGTGCCATGCCGTTCAGCGTTCCCTTGCCGTCGGCTCCAAACGTCACGGTAACTGCGGGCGGGAGGTAGGCCGCCGGGGGTTCTTCGCCCAGCCCGTAGAGCACATCGCTGGGTTGCAGGGCGTAGCGCTTGCCGCCGACTTGGACCACGGCATCGGCCACCGCGCCGGAAAGGCGCGCCACGGTTGGGTGGGTGCCGGTAGAGCTCAGGGTCATCACCACCAGAAAGTCCCCGTCTCCACCGTGCTGAAGATGCAGGTAACGATTCTCCGAGATGCGGGGGTTGGTGACCGGGTCTTCGGCGGCCAGGGTGCCGCCCTGAGCCAAGGTGTAGCCTTCCCCCCGTGCCTTGGTGCCCACGGTGATGACCGGCGTGCCGCCCGGGTGAAGGATGGTGCCGCGCAGCGAGGCTCCGTTTGCCCCGGAGATGGTGAAGGTGCTGCCGTCTGTCGTGATCGTGTTGTTCAGAAAGGTGGGAAGCTGCCAGTGCGTGCCGTTGGCGGTCGTGTCCGCCACCACGACGACCGCCGCCGCGCCGGTGTTCGAGACATCGAAGTCGGTCACGAGCCAGCGCTTGTGGGAGGTGGTCCCGACATTGCTGGTGGCCATGGAGGCAATCACATGGCCGCCGCCGTCAGGCTTGATGAGCGGGGTGCCGACGATCGTGCCTGTGTTGCGGTTCGTCGTCACGGTGCCGTCCGGGTTCACCGGATAGACGGTGGCTTGATTGAGGTCACGCCCCGGTGCGTTGCGGCCCCCACCGACCACGAAGGGGTTGCCGAGCCCGATGAGACGGAACCCAAGACCATCGGGGCCGTCGTGCGATTGGGTGGTGTTGCGCAGCTTGGCCTTGAATTGCACCAGGATGTCGTTCGCCCCTGCGTAGGCGTCGCGGAAGGTGAAGAGGCCAAGGCCGCCGGAGTCATTCGAGGCGCGGTGCCAGTCCCAAATCTCGTTGGGATTCTGCGAAAGGATGGACTCCGGGTAGTAGAGAATGGACCAGAAACTACCGCCCCGCGTGACATCCCAGGTGGGGTTGGGCGCGAGATGCCCCATGAGGCGATCGTAGGCGTGTTTGAGGCCAGGCTGGAGGGAAGCTGGGGCGAAAGCAAAGGCCAAGCCGTAGGTCCCCTCGCCACCAATGTGGGCGTTGTCGTCCGACCAATCGGTTTTGACGCCGCCCAAACCATAAACGTCGAGAGCCGTGGTGGCGCCGGCGAAGCCCGTCCAGGGCATCCATTGCAGCCCCGCGTGGGTGGTCAGGTCTCCGGCCCCGTTGCGTTTGGCTGCAAGGGCATACGGACCCAAGAAGTTCCCCAGCGGATAGGCGGTGTAACCGAAGCCCTCGGGGTTCCAACCTCGGGGGGAAGAGCCGCCCTGGTTGGTGTTGAGGTAATTGACGGTCAACGCGTGCGTGCTGGTCAGCCAGTCGGGCTGGTAGTCATGGTCGGTGGCGAGCAGGGCCAACCCGGCGGAAGCCCCGCGGGCGGCGGTGAAATTGCTGGCCAGTTCCGAGTTCAACTCGCTCCCTCCCCCATCGACGATGACGGCCGCAAGATCGCGCAATTTGATGGAGGTCCGGTAATTGAGTTCCCCAGTCCAGTGGGGCGAGTTCGCGCAAAGGTCGTAGGCGATCGCCACGCGGGCGGCGTTCGTGTAGAGGTCGAGAGCCCGGGTCGAGGGCGAGTCCCAGGTGTCGCCCAGAATCTCCCACGCGGCTTCCAGATCGTTCCGGGCATCAAGGGCATAGCTTTCCAAACCGGTCACGGCATAGAGGAAGGCGGATGCCTGCACGCGGAGGAGGAGGCTCTTGCCGTTGTTGGGATCATAAGGACGGTAATTGTCGGCGAAGTCGCGCTGGGCGATGAGTTCCGCCAACATGCTGGCAAAGGGCTCCCGCCCGAGCTTGGCCCGGATCGCCGGCAAGTCGGCGGCGGAGAAGAAAAGCCGGGGGTGCTCGCCGGGTTGGTATTGGTAGTAGGGAGCATAGTCGGCCACCGCATAGAAGGCGTCGAAGCCCCCGCCGAGAGCCGTCTGGACAGCGTTACTGGGGAAAAGGGGCCCATCGGTGCGGCCGACGATGGCGACTTGGCCCGAGGGGCTGATGGCCACCGCGGCGCAATCGCCCCCAGAGGACAGGCGCGTGACGAACTCGCGGGTGCCCAGGTCCGGGCTGAGCACCATGTGCCAGCCGCCGCCGTTGTAACCGCCGGGGAGCGGGTCATGCGTCAGGGGAAGCCCGGAAGCGCACTCTCCAACGAGGTGGACCCGGCCGAAGGAATCCACCGCCAGCCCTCCGTTCTCGATTCGGATGGTGTTGGCCGCCCCGCTGCTGAGGCGGTTGACCAACCATTGTCCCGTCTCGAAGGCCCCCGTAGCCGCGGAGTAGCGGCCGATGAAGGTCTTCGGCTCGGTGTTGGAGTTAAAGTTGGCATGATATTGGTCACCGCCCACGACGTTCACCAAGGTATCCAAATCAAAGGGGTCGTAGCGCAAGGGGGTGTTCCCGCCTTGGTATTCGAAGGCGACGTAAAGCTTGTCTTCATGCAGCACCACGCGGTGGATTCGGGTGTCAGCCATGTTGTTGGCCACCCGGTTCAGGAAGCGGTCATTTCCGGTCACCGGGTCGTTTGGCAGGCCCCAGTCGTAAGCGCGCCACTGTTCAGCCCCGTCGGTCAGGCGGCGGCAAATCAGGATGGGGATATCCACCGGATTGGTGCCGAGTGAGGAATCATCCGGCATGCTGGTGTAGTTGCGCCAACCGGCCACGATGACATTGCCGGATGTTTCATCGACCGCGAGGTCGTTCGTGTAGTGGCCGGCGCCCCCCCACGCCCCGAGAAAGGCAAAGCCGGGCGCATAGGTTTGGGCGACCCCGTTGCCCAGCTGCCGGTCGCGGAAATCGCTGTTGCTGGAGGTGAGCACGGCGAAGGTGCCGCCGTCGCCCGCGTCCACCCGGTGGGCATAGCGTCCCGCGTAGGTTTGGGACCACAGGACGGTTTGGCCAGAAGCGTCGATGGCGAGCGCCCCGTCGGCCATGGCCGCGACGTAGATGCGGCCGACGCCATCGGTGTCCAAGTCCGACACCTCGGCACCGACTACCGTCACGCTCAGCACGGTTCGTCCATCCCCGGACAGGCGAACGATGATGCCGCGATCCCCGGCCGTGGCGCCATTGACATAAGCTGGCGTCACTCCGGGAAATAGCGCCGGGTCGGCGATCCCGCCAAGCACCAGGGTGCCGTCGGTGAGGTAGCAGGCGGCGGTGAAGTTTTCGTCCGAGGGCCCGCCCAAATAGGTGGAAATGTCCAGATGGTTGGCGACGGCGGTGACTTGGCGCACGGAACTCTGGCCGAACGCGCCGAAGTCGTCCACTGCCCGGGCGAGGACGTCGAATTGGCCTTCGGGAAGGCCCGTCCACGCGTAGCTGAAGGGCTCGGTGGTGTCAGTGGCATCCGGGGCCACCAGGGTTCCGGCGGCGGTGCGGAACGAGACCTCCGAAACCGAGCCATCGCTGTCGGTGGCGGAGGCGGCCAGTTGCACGGTGGCCCCTGCAATCGTGGTGATGTCCGTGGCGGGCGCGGTGAGGGTGACCGTGGGTGCCAGATTGACCGGGCCGCTCAGGCCAATGTCGTCCAATTGAATGGTAATAAAGCCGGTGAGCTTCGGATAGAAAATCGTCAGGTGGTAAGCCCCATTCGCCGGGACGGTGAACGGAAGGTTGAATTCACTCCAGTCCGTCGGCCCCCGCGACACAACGAAGGTCTGCATCTCCGTGGTGTTGCTGGGATATCCTGGCGTGGCCGTGGGCAGGAAGCCGAAGGTAAAGGGGCCTCCGCCGCTGGTGGTGAAGGCTTTCAGCGTCAAAGTGTAAGTCTGCCCAGCGGAAAGATAGAGCAAGGGGGAGGAAGCGGCGATTTTCTGGCTCGCCTGGGTGCTGTAGCGCAGCGATGATCCGGGTCTGCCGGCGGAATCGCCGAACCGGCTGATGGGCGTGCCATCGGTGCGGGTCCAGCCATCGGTGCCCTGATCAAAGGTGTAGATCAGCCCGGGCGGCGGAGTCCCATCATCAAACGTCACGACGGCCGCCATCTCCCGCACGGTGACCAAGCCCCAGGAATCGGTGACCTCCACGCGCAACGTATGATGGCCAGGGGGATGGTAGCTCCAATCGAAGGTGTAGAGTCCGCCGGTTCCCGCCGGCGAGCCCAGCAGGAAGCCGTTGTCGTAGAAGGCGATGGACGCGACCTCCGCATCCACCGCGACGGCCTCGATCGAGACGGTGACGGCATCGCTCTCGCGCAGGGTCGCGCCGGGGGCGGGGTTGAGGAAACGAACCAACGGCGGCAGGGCTCGTCGGAGGGTGACCTGGTCCAGGCACTGCCGGTGGTAGACGCCACTGACGCCGCTGGAGAACAGCAGGTGACGCGTGCCACTGGCCTCTGCCGTGAACTGATGGCGAATGGTATTCTTGAAGCCACCGGTCGCCGCCACCGTCAGCAACGGAGATGCGCCGGCGAGAGCGGGGCTGGTGCCGAGTTCCACGGTGAGGTCCGTGTTGAGCAGGACCTGCCCCTCAAGCAAGTAGCCGGCACCCGCCAAGAAGCCAATGGCGGGTGAAGCCGCGAAGTCGCCAGCATGCAGCGTCTGCTGCGTCAGGAACCGGAGATCGTCGCCCGGAATGGCCGTCTGGGTCGTGGTCCACGCCCAGTTGGTGGCGCTGGACGGGACCGTTCCCGGAATGTCCCTGGCGAGTTGGAAGCCTTCCAGTCCGGTGTCGAAGTCGGTTTGGACAAGCGTAACCGAGCCCGCAAAGACGACCGCCCTCAGCGCCTGCTGCGTCAACCCGTTGTTCTGGCCAGCGACGGCTCCCGCCGCAAGCCGCACGAGGTAGAGTTCCTCAGCCACCAAGGGAGCGTGGGCCAAGGAGAGGGTCGGGCCGCTGACCGTGGGCACGATCCCGGCGAGCGGCGCGCCATCGCTGACTCGTTCCACCGAGATGGCGGCCGGGTTGAGCAAGGTCAGGGGGCGGTCGAAAGTCAGCTCGATCGGCGCGTTCAGATCCGGCAAGGAGGAGTTCAACCCGAGGAACTGAGGCAAGACCGGAGCGACCGGAAACGCCCACGAAAAGGCCCCGTTGGGCGTGGTGCCATCGGCCGCGAGCACGACCGTGCCTTGCGGGAGATGGACTGCATAGGACTGGCCTGGCACCAACTCCGGATGAGTCAAGCTGAGCACCGCGCCGCTCACAGTGGTGCTCACCCCGGTGAGGTCGGTGCCAGCGGCCAAATCTTCAATGCGCACGCCGGTGGTCACGCCCAATTGCACCGGCGCGCTGAAGGTCACGGTGATGGGCGCGGCCGGGTCCAGTGCCGGGGCGGTGTCCGAAGCACCGAGAGACTCCACCGTGAGGCCATGGGGTTCGCCATCCAGCTGCAGCTCATACAACCGGACGGTATTGTCCACCTTGAGCCCCGCGACCCACAGGCGCACCCGATTGGATACCAGCAACGGATCGAAGGAGAGATCCACGGTATCGCCCGTGACGGGACTATCGGTCACGCTTAGGACGTCCGACCAGCCGCTGCCGGTCCATTGTTGGAGGGCGAAATCGTCCAGGGGGAAAGGCCCGTTGGTGTTCCCGGTTTTGAACCAGAGGCGGCTCACCTGGTAGCTTTGGCCCAGGTCGAGTTCCAACCAGTGCGGTGCCGGGGTATCGGCCGAGAGCCAGCGGGAAGCGGTCGAAGTCGCTTCCCCGTCCACCGCGTATTCGGGCAGCGCGCTGCCGAAGAAAGAGTCGGCCCGGGCGGGTCGATTCAGCGCCACGTTCACCGGAGTGGCCGAGGCGATTGACGCCGTCAGCAGGGCGACGAGGAAAGGGAAAGACCAGAAATTCCGCAGCATGGAGGGATTCAGGATCAGAGAAGCCTCTCCGGAATCAAGCATCGGTGCGTGAAGAAATGAGAAGATCAAGAGGAGAACAATCATCCCGCTTGACTGTTCAGGAGGAGAACAATCATCCCGCTTGACTGTTCAGGAATAGCGTGTTCATCGTGACAGTTATTATGAACGAGACCGCCGACCGACCGTTTCCCCAGTACAAGCGCTTTTTGCCAGGTGGCACTTCGTCGTGGGGTGTCATGCATGCCTTCAACCGCACGGCGGGCGGGCTGTTTTTGTTCGGGCCGGATGAGAAGGAGCACTTTCGCTCCTTGGTCTTTGGGGCGGCTCACTTTTGTGGCTTGGAGGTCTTGACCTGGACTTGCTTGGACAACCACTTTCACCTCGTCCTCAACGTTCCCAGCGAGGCCGAAGGAGCGCGGCTGCGGGCGGAGGTTTCCGAGGAGGAGATCTTCGAGCGGATGAAGAAGTGCTATTCGCAGGCTTATCTAAAAGAAACGAAGCAACGGCTCAAGAAGTTCCGCTCCACCCCAGGCAAGGAAGCCTTGGCCGAGTCCATCATACGGCGGCTCCGGGCTCAGATGTATGACATTTCGAAGTACATGCACATCGTGCAGCGGCGCTTCAGCGCCTGGTTCAACGAGCGTCACGGTCGGCGCGGCACGCTCTGGCAAGGGCGTTTTGGCAGTACCTTGGTCGAACCTTCTGGAGAGGCTCTGCGGAAAACCACCGCCTACATCGACCTCAACGCGGTGCGTGCCGGAATCGTGAAGGATCCCAAG
>CAMCXS010000062.1 GCA_945883495.1 Akkermansia muciniphila | reverse complement strand
TGGCTGTCAGGCCGGCTGATTCAACCGACGCTTACATCCAATCCTGACGTTCGCGCCCCGCTATCAGTCGAACTCTCGGCACATGCTGAGGAGTTGGCTCTGTCACTCATTAAGGAAGGTGTAAATGAACGCGCCGCCGCGCGAACGGTATTGGCGGCGATCCGTGATCTTCCGGAAGAGATGCAGCAAATCCCACCGCCGCCGACCCTTTCGCGCGTCCTTGGTCTTAAAACAGGGCGCGTGTTGATGCAGGCCGACGGGCATGAGTTTGTGCCGTCCGACTTCTGGCGTGCGATCACGGCCGCGATCAACGGGGGAGCAGAAACCGTTGCCGCACTCGATGGAGAGAAGATCAATTTTCGCCCCGGCGATGCGGGATGTTTTGGGCACGCAGTCCTTCTCGCGCGCGATGGCCAAGAGCAGACTCATACTCTCGTGGGACCGTTGTTGCCTCTCTTGCTGGAAGACAGCACACGGCGCCGTGTCTTCCTCGAAGGGTCGGCAGAGTTGCTCGATCTGCCGGCCGAGGAAAGAGCCAAAGCTATCGAGGACATCCTCGACGGCAGCGTGGGCGAGGAGCGCATCAGGCGCGCCGAGCTTTATCGAGAGCTCTCAGGCGAGGGTTTCTACCAACGGCTCGAAGCACGCTTGGACTCTCGAGAAGAGCTGGAGCCTGAAGACTTCGTTCCGCCGCATATTGCCGCCCTACCTCTCCATCTTCGCTTGCTAGCGGATAAATCTGCGGACTTGAATCGTGCTTCCGAGGCGCTGCTGCGCGAAGTCGGATTGGAATCCGCGATACTCCGGCTTTCAGGCCTGCCCACGATGATGCCGGAGCCACTGATGGCGGCGGTGCGCACACTCGATCCCGAAGCATTCGGCAACCTTTTTGCGAGCCTACGCGGGATTTGCTGCACACCGGTTTCGAAGCTTCAGCTTCTTCACGTAGCAACCGTTCGTGCAGTTCAGGACGCTAGCTTCATCGTGGAGTCGCAAAAGCTGCGCGATGAACTACTCGCTCCCACCTCCGGACGCCAGGAGTTCAGCGCCTTCGTGGCCATTTTGCGCTGGTCCTTCGAGAGCCTCCGACTGAACGCGGAGACTGCGGCGTGGCACCCATCCGTATTTCTTGCCGTTGCCTGGGCACACGCAGCCCGTTTGCACAATCTTCTCCTCGTCTCCGGCGTGCCGCGCCAACTCATTTGCGACAATTTTCGTCGCGAAGTACGTCAACTGCCGCGGCTTGTCCGCCCAAACCCTGCCGGCGTGCTCGATGATGCTGCGTTCTACCTTCATGTCCGTTGGTCTGTCTTCCTTTGCCGCGGTCTAGGAAGCGTTCTTTCCTCTACTTCGCCAGAACACCTTCAGGCACTGAGGGTCGAGGGAAGCACCTTGAAAAGCGCCTTTGCAAGTGAGGAGCAGGAACAGAACACCGCTTCGCTGCCGCTCGTAGCGGAAACACACACTCGTCCGAATGCGTTAGGCAGTTTTCTGGGGGGGACTTGGGAGACGCCGCTCCGTGCACTGCTCGGCGATCTTCTATTCGAGGATTGGATGGCGACCACCCCGGAGACCTTGGCTCTCGCGCAGATTGCAAAGCTAGAAAACGCCCCCTTCGCTGCAGCTGGTTGGGTCGTCCTTTGGGGCATCGTCGGCGACGCGCCTATCTGGCCAGCCGTGCGCCAGCGCCTGCTGGCGTTGCTCATGGACGTGGATTTTATACCGCTTCTTCGCCGCGAGCCAAGTGAGGCAGCTATCGGGCTCAACTTCGCATGTGCTCAAGCCCGCCACTTCTCTGACGAGAGGTTACATTCAAGGCTTGAGGAGCAGCTACTCGCGTGTGCCGCGTGTGCGTGTCGTGCGCATGAACGCAAACTCGGCGACCTCAAGTGTGAAGCAGTCTTCGAACAGACCGCCTGGAGGCTCGTCGAAGCTGCTCATTGGCTCAAGTCGCCCAGAGCTGGGAATCCAAATGAACCCGCGTTTGCCGACTTCGCGGCTCGCCTCATCCGCGCCTGTCCGCCGCTCGGAAGGGCGTTTCGTGAGAGACTTGGTGGGCGATCTGCTCCGTTGCCATTTCAGTTCGCGGCGGGTGCATGGCGCCTCTACCTCACCATCCGCGCCGCTCCGTAATTCATTGCTTGTCGTTGGTCTGACCAGGCGACAACTACGAGCACCGAAACGAAATGTTCCCGGACGAGGACTTTGATCTGATCGACGAGCAGGACCCGCCCCCGCGAACCCTCGCCCCGCGCATGACAGAACGTGACAAATTGGGTGCGCGAGGCTTCGAGACAATGCATGACACCCTCGATTGGATTTGAAATCGAGCCCGTGGAGCAGAAGGCTTCGGAATGACACAGAATGGTAAGTGGGACCAAGCGCCCTACCGGACGATGCGTCCTGGCCGGAATCGGAATCGGAATCGGAATCGGAATCGAGCACGAGCACGAGCACGAGCACGAGCACGAGCACGAGCACGAGCACGATGCCGATTCGGCGTGGACTGCGCGCGACTGTCGCCGCTTTCCAGAGGAGGCTTGCCGACGGTTTGGAACGGTTGACGCACCTCAGCAAGCTTCGGGCGGGAAGGCTGAGACGAGTCCTGAGCTTTACCCACAAGTTTTGCTTGTTTTTTAGGCCCAGAGGGCCGGGATAAGATAGCCCAGGTCGAAGGGAGCCGAAGGCGACCGCAGGCCTGGGTGGACGTTGAATTTTGCAACCGCGCTGCAAGTGCGGGACAAGCGTTGTCTCGCCCTTGCAGGGCTTTGTTCAGATCGGGTGCAAACCCAGGGCGCCGCTCGTTCCTCGCTTAGCCCTGGGCTATCATGTCCCGGCCCGTCGGGCCTATTGGAGTCATGATTATCCGCCCTCACCATGGTTACCAACTTTTAGGTAAAGGTCAGGACAAGTCTCAGCACTTCATGCATCGGACAAGGACACAGTGGCCAGTTTGAAGCGATCTCCGCCCATCAACCATCAACGATCAACCCGCGCGACGAGCACGAGCACGAGCCGGGACGCGGAAGCGTTCCATCTTGGAGCCGTGACCGGCCGCGGAACCTTGCCGCCATGCGATGATCATACCACCGACGGAGAAAAAGGCGGTCGCTCGAAAACGCGCCAACCTTCAAAAAATCAAATCCGCGCCACAGACCGATCGGTTCCAGCCGGAACCGGCCTGAGTCATCCGCCGTTAGAATTGCCCGCTCGATTCCAGCTCGAACAAAGCCCGGACTTGTTCCAGAACACGTTCGAGCGTGCGGACCGGAACGTAGCCGATCTTCTTGCGGATGAGGGAAGGGTGAACGGTGAACAGTTTGGCCAGCTTCACCTTGGACGGTTTGGGCAACCTCCAATACGCCAACTCCTGGTTTGGGACCACGAACTCCGCCGCAGACAAAGGCAAGCTGATCTGGGAAGTAATGGCGCAAACCACCAAATCCGGTTCCAGGCGATCGCTCCGGAGGATCAGCCCCGGTCGTTGTTTGCTGGAGGTAAGATCCGTGAAGGGAAACGGAACCAGGACGACCCCTCCCTGATCAAAGCTCATCGTAAACGGCATCCTCCTCGTTTTCCCAAAACGCAAACGATGGCTCCGCCGCCTGCAACCACTCCAGGTCTTGCAACTCTGGAGACAAGAGCGTGGGCAAGTCACGGAGCAATTGCATCTGCTCCGCTGGTGCCAGTTTCCCGATGGCCGCTTCGATTTCCGCGATCGTGCTCACCGGTCCATTGTAGCGCACGACCTTCAATCCACAATCGCCTTCTCCCAGGCTTCCCAAGCCAGGCTCGGATCGGAGATCAAAGATCGTCATTCGTCTCTCGGAAATCAGGGCGCGGTTCGGGGGGAAGCCGACGTCGTGCTCGTGCTCAGCGAAGCGGTGATCGTAATCGTAATCGAATTCGCATCGCGATCGATGGTAGAACGATGGTTTCGATTACGAGCACGAGCACGAGCACGAGCACGAGCACGAGACGTGGCCCTGCGAACGCTGACCCCGGCGCGGTTCAGCTGAGCCCAGCGTTGCGACGCAGGATCCACTCGAGGCCGATGAAGGCCAGGAAGAGGACGAGCAGGGGCCATGGGTCCCAGAGCTTAACGCCCCTTTCCTGTAGTTTCTTTGGGCGGTCCGCTCTGGACGTCAGAGGGTGAATCAGCGAAGGGTTTCTGATGACGGAGAGGAACCAGAGCGAACGGGTGATCATCAACCGGTTTGCCGGGATTGAGCGGCTTGAGCTGGAGGTTAAGCCGTTCACCGTGCTGATCGGTCCGAATAGCGTTGGGAAGAGTCTGGTGGCCAAGGTTTTGTTCACGCTGAAGTCGATCCCCAAAGAGTTGGTCTGGCTGGCAGAGCAGGAGGCCGACGGCGAGGGAGATTTGCAGCGTTCTCTTGCTTCATACGCGTACGAATATCTGGGGGCGGCCGGTAAAGCTGCGATTCAATATGATTCTGTAGAGAACCTTTCAATTAGCCTAGCTGCCGAGCCTTCTGACCTTTGGGCGGTGCATCTTCCTCCGGAGGTTCAGAAGCCGTACCGCGATGTGGTCGGCTTGTTATCGAATGGGCCGGGAGCTGGTCTTGGTGAACCCTCGGAGGAATCTCTGGGCATGGCGATACGTCGGCTTTCACGGTGCATTCCCAGTCTCCCGAGTGGATCCCAATTCATCCCTGCGGCCCGGGCGGTTTACTCTCTCATCGAACAGAATGCCGCTACCTTCTTCAAGAGCGAGAGCTTCGACCCATTTGTCTCCCGATTTGGGTTTGCCTTAGGTCTACTCAAAAAACGGCCGAAGCTGCCGAGGCCAAATTCATTTGAGGCGTTGGAAGCAGCGCATCTGGTGCGTGCCATTTTGGATGGCGACTATGTCCGGGAGAATCATGAGGACGCAATCGTCACCAGAGATGGGCGGAGAGTAGCAGCTCGCTTTTGGAGCTCTGGCCAGCAAGAGGCGCATCCGCTATCTCTGTACTTGGAACGTTGTTGCGAGGGACGAGTTCGCGCGGACACTCTTTTCATTGAAGAGCCGGAAGCGCATTTATTTCCCGAGTCTCAGCGCTTGATGACGGAATTGATCAGCTTGGCCTTCCGTGCGTCGCGTGGTGAGACCCGCATGTTCATCACGAGCCACAGCCCTTATCTCCTGACGGCGCTAAACAATCTATTGCTGGCCGGCCAGTTGTATCAGGAGCCCGGGGTTGACCGCGGCAGACTGGCCTCATTCGTGCCAGAAGACCGGGCGCTCGATCCCAAAGATGTGGGTGTCTTTTACATGGATCGTTCCGGTTGCCGGTCGATCATTGATGAGGAGACGGGTTTGATCCAAGCAGATGCGATTGACCAAACCTCGGATACGATTGCGGATCAGTTTAACGATCTCTTGTCCTTGCTTCCAGCCGCCGTCATATGATCGATATTCCGCGAAAGTGCATCGAAGAGCATCAAGGGGCGGAGTTGGTCTGTGAGGAGAATCACCGCAAAATGATCTTTCACAAATCGGCGGAGCGGATTGCCGAGAAGATTCAGATCGATAAATGTGTTCCGATGCAAGGGAAGCGATGCGACTACCTCGTGCGTGATTGGAAGAACCGTCATCACTTCGTGGAATTGAAGGGCAGGAAGGTGATGGCGGCATTTGATCAGTTGGAGGCGAGCATTCCACAGTTGGTGGAAACAGCACCCCACCTTCGACCGCAGATCTGGTGCTTCATCGTTTGCTCCAAGTACCCGCAAGTTCCGAAGGAAAGGACGGGCTATCAGAACCGGCAGACTCAGCTGAAAAAGCGCTGGAATGCGGAGACTCGAGTGATGGCACAGGTTGGTAGACATGAGCTCACGGATGATTGAGCGAGTCTTGTGAAAGGAGCGGGGGGGGGCATGCTCGCTGAAATCGGGATCGGGATCGATACCAGAACGGTCAGATCACAGATCCAACTTACGCTCTTCAGTAAGTTGGACCTAAGCTCCGATTACGGACGCGGCTCGGTGCCGAAGGAAGACTACGCCGGAAGCGGCGTGGCTACGAGGGACGGAGGGACGAGGTCCGGTTGACGATTGTTGAGGTTGGATCGGATCGGAAACCAAAAATCGTCATTCGTCTCTCGTCAATCAACCGGCTCAGCTCAGCCCAGCGTTGCGACGCAGGATCCACTCGAGGCCGATGAAGGCCAGGAAGAGGACGAGCAGGGGCCATTTGTCCCAGAGCTTGAGATCCTGACGTTCCTGCAGGATTTCTTTGGGTGCGCCGAAGCGGTCGATCAGGCCGTGGACGTCGGTGAGCGAGGCCAAGCTGCCGCCGGCTAGTTGGGTGAGTTGGGCCAGGGAATCGTGATCGGCCGTGAGTTCGGCGAATTCGACCGGGCTGCGGGTGCGGGAGATGATCAGGGGCGTTTCGATGGAGCTGAGGCCGGACTCTTGCCGGGCGCGCTCCACGGGGCCACCTTCGAGGACGAGTTTGTAATCCCCTTCCGTGGCGATCGGGTCGAGGGAGCAGTCGAACATGCCGTTGGAGCCCTCGCGATAGGTCATCTGCTGGCGTTGCAGGCGCTGGGTGCCGCGGAAGAGGCTGACGTAGATGCCGCCGCCGGTCACGGGTTGGAGGTTGCGATCGAGGACGCGGGCGCTGACTTGAATCGGGGAGTTGGGCGTGTAGGAGAGTTGATCCGTGCCCAGGCGGACGAATTCGCCGCCGGAGCGGAGGTTTTCCCCGGTGCCCCAACGGAGGAGTTGGCCCCAGAATTTGTGGTGGTAGGTATCGCCAATCCCGTAACGGAAGCGCCAAGTGCTGTCGAAGTTGAGGAGGACAACCCGGCCCAAGCCGAAGCGATGGGTGACGAGGAGGGCGTTCTTCTTTTCGAATTCCTTCTGGCGGGCGAGTTGTTCGAGGGCGGCTTCGACGTCCCCGGGGGCTCCGGAGAAGGAATTGGTGGCGTCGAGCGATGGGGCGGACTCGGGGACGGCGTAGGCCAAGACTTCCGCCCCCTCTTTGATGGCGCCGGGCGTGGAACGCCAGGGGAGGGAAGGCATGCTGGCCCAGATTTGCCGGTTGCTGGAGCCGCTCAGGGACTGCTGAAGGATGGGGCTGGTGTGGCCGGCTTGAGTCAATTCGACTCGGAACGCTTCGGAGGCGACTTCTGAGGTCGCGTCCGGACGGGCAACGGGAAGGAGATCGGCAAAGGTGGCGTTTTGCTGCTGATTGGGGAGGTAACGCGGACCAGCGACGAAGACGAGGAGGCTGCCGCGTTCCGCGACCGCTTGGCGGATGGCGCGCCAGGTGGCGTCGTCGATGGCGGCGGGCGGGACATCCCCGATGATGATGGCGTCGAACTTGCGCCACTCGGCGGCGTTCTCGGGGAGCCGGGTGGCCTCGGCGGCGCCGAAGGGGCGAGCGGCGGAGGCGGGGATCGAGGGGCGATCGTCCTGTCCGGTGATTTTGTCCGGGTTGAGGAGGACGTATTGGAGGTGCACGGATTTGTCCCGGCCGTAGAAGAGGTTGCGCAGGTAGCGGAACTCCCAACGCGGGAAGTTATCGACGAGGAGGACGTTGGTCCGGTCGTCGGTGACGGCGCATTTGAAATCCCAACGATTGTTGTTGGAGAAGAGCTCGCCCTGGATCGGTTCCAACTCGACCCGGTAATCGAGGATGCCTTTTTCCGGCGGGGCGTGGGAAAAGCGGAGTTCGGTGCGGTATTGGGATTCCGGGACGGAGACGAATTCCTCGGCCACGGCCTTGTCCCCGGCGAAGAGTTGGGCGCGGACTTTCTGCCCTTGGAGGCCGTCGAGTTTCACCTCCGCCCGGACGCCGACGCGGTCGCCGAGGTAGATGGATTGCGGGGCGGTGACGCGGAGGACCGAGGCATCGCGGGGGCCGATCGAGCTGCCGATCGTCACCGCGCAAAGCGGGGAACCTTGGGCGCCGAGTTGGCGGGCGGCGTCTTCGGCGGGGATTTCGGCGTTGTGGCGGCCGTCGGTGAGGAGAAGCACGCCCCCCAGGGCTTCCGAGGGGACTTTGGCGATCGCGTCCTCGAGCGCGGCGGTGAGATCGGTGGTCTGGCGGAAGTGGGTGACATCGGCTTCGGGCGTGAGCGGGGTTCCTCCGGTGAGCCAGGATTCGCCGTCGAAATCCGCGACGTCGTGGCCGAAGCGGACGAAGCGGACGGAGTAGCGTTCCTTGAGGGCATCGAGCACCGACCGTCCGGCGGCATCGGGCTGGAGCAGGGAGCGGCGCGCGATTTCCGCCCGGGGTTGGGCGGCGGCTTTGTCGATGCGGTCGCGTTGATCGGTGGGGAGATTGCGGTAAAAGGCTTCGTCGAGTTGGCCGATGAGGAGGGGCAGCTGGCGGAGTACCATGGAGAGTTGGTCTTCGGCGGCTTGGAGTTGGCCGGTGACAGCGAGGTGGTTTTTGGCGTCGACCTGGCGGCGGGCTTCGTCGAGGGCGCGGGGGAGTTGCTCTTGGAAGGGGCGTTGGAGGTCCTCGACTTGGCGGAGCAGGTTGCCGTCTCCGTGCGCGGCGGCGGCGGCGGTTTTGAGGACATTGATCGATTCCCCGAGCTTGGGGCGGATCGAATCCAAGGAGCTGGAAAGATTGGTGGCGTGGCTTTGGACGAGTTGTTCGAGGAGGCCGGGATCGGCGCCAGAGGGGGCGGCCAGGGCTTGGCGTTGGCCGGCGAGTTCGGCTTGCCAGGCGCGGACGGAGCGCAGGAGCGGCTGGAGATCGGGGCGATTTGCGAGAGCTTCCGGGGCGAAGAGTTTGGCGACGGCGAGTTGGCCGCTCAACGTGTTTTGCTGATCGACGAGCTGCATCGATTCCGAGTCATCGACCACGACGACGACCTCGCGGCTGATCTCGCGTTCGGTCATCCGGGAGAGGACGGGTTGCACCAGGATGACGAGGAGTGTGGCGAGGGCGCCTAGGCGAAGGGCGAGCAGGGTGCGGCCGCGACCGGGAGTGACGAAGGCTCGCTCGAACCGGTAGAGCCACTGGATGACCTCAAACGAGAGTCCGCCGAGAAGGGCGCAGAGCCAAAGGGGCCAACTCGTTTCCAAGAGGAAGAACCGGCCGAGGACTTGCCACGCCAGCCAGATGGCCGCCGAGCCCAGCGCGACGCGGACGGCGCGGAAAATCAGGCCAGGGATGCCCTGGGTGCGTTCTCCCGTAATTCGATAGGCCAACCACCAAACAAAGAGGATGCCCAGAGCCACCGAGGCCAGGAGCAGCACGGGAATGGTCCCGGGGAGAAGGTCATGGCGGTTGATGGCGGGGGTCATCTGGCAGGGCTTTGGTTGCCATGGAAGAGAAAATGTTCACTTTGCAACATTCTGGAATCTGGGTTGTCGAACGTTCGGTCACATGAGCACGGCGAGCCAGGCATGGGAAGGAGACGCGTTGCGGCGTTTGCCGAAGCCCATTCTCCACAAAATGCATGGCTTGATCCGCCAAGTGCGGCGGGTCGCGATTTGCAAAGGCGTGCTCGCGGTGGCCGCGACGGGCTTGGTCTGTTTGCTGGCGATCATGGCGGTCGATGCCGCGGTGACGATTTTCTCGCCCGCGTTGCGCTGGGCGTTGAGTTTGAGCGGGTTGGCGATCACGGCGGCGGCGGCTTGGTGGTGGGTGTTCCGCCCGGCGACGCAACGGATTACCCTGGCGAGCATCGCCCGATTTGTGGAGCAACGGCACCCGGAACTCCAGGAAACCTTGTCGAGCGCGATCGAACTGCTCACCAGCGACGATCCGGACGAAATCCGGGGATCGCGGGAGTTGATCGGCGAGGTTGTCAAAGTGGCGGAGCAGCAGGCGTCCCGGGTTTCTCCGGCGCGCGAGGTGGATACGGCGGCGATGCGCAAGAGCGCGATGGCGGCCTTGACGTTGGCGGGGCTGCTGGCGCTCGTCTTCACGTTTTGGCCGAGCCCGGCCCGTCGGCTCATGATCCGGGCGGTGGCACCGTTTTTGGAGATCGGGAACGCCTATGCGGACACTCTGACGGTGGAGCCGGGCGATGTCCGGGTGGCCAAAGGGGCGGACCTGAACATCACCGCGAGCGTCAAGCATCCGCGATTGAATCGCGCCACGGTGCGGCGGGTGGAGGCGGGGTCGAAGGTGGAGGGCGTGGAGCGGATGACCTTCCGGCCGGGGCAAGGGGAACGACGCGAGTTCGTTCTGACGTTTCCGAACGTGACCGGAGACTTCACCTACCGGGTCCATGCGGGCAATGCGTTGAGCCGCTTTTATCAAGTGACGGCGGTGGAACCTCCCCGGGTGGAGGGGATTTCGGTGAAGATCGAGCCGCCGGTGTATACGGGGCTGGCGGCATCCACGATCGAGTGGAAAGGGGAAGAAGTCGTCGTCCCGGAGTATGCCAACGTCACCTTTCAGGCGAAATTGAACCGCGATGCCGGGGAGGCGAAGTTTCTGTTGGCGGAGAAGATGGTGCCGATGGAAGACCCGGCCGATGCGACCATGCGCTCCTGGATTGTCTCCGCGGTGAAGGGGCTCAAGGCGGATTGGCGGATCGAGCTGAAGGACGCCGAGGGATTTGGAAACGACCCGACCCGTGGGGCGATCCGGGCCACGCCAGACCAGGCTCCTACGGTGCAGATCACGACACCGGAAACGGAGGAGATGCGGCTGCGGCCCGATGAGATTCTACCGTTGGTCTATGGCGTGACCGAGGATTTCGGGTTCGTGCGTTCCGAACTGGTGGTGGAGATCGATGGCAAGCCGGAGCCTGTGATCCTGCCGCTTTCGCTTCCGGGGCGGGCCGGAGAAGGTTGGCGCGGGGTAGCGACTTTGGAATTGGCGAACCTCGGCGTGGTGAGTGGCCAAGTGCTCCGGGTGCGCGTGCGGGTGGCCGACAGCTTGCCGGAACATCTTCAAGGACCGCAGATCGGCGAGAGCGAAAAGCTGGTCATCCGGTTGGACAATGGAGCCCGGGCGATGGTGGAACAGGTGGTCCAAAGCCAGCAGCAGGAGATTCAACGGGAGCTCAACGAAGTCCGCCAAGACCTTCGGGAAGCCAAGGCGCTCAATGAGCAATTGCGACGTGAGATGCAACAACCGCAGGGATTGACGCCTCGCGCGCTGGAACGGCTCGATCAAACCCGCAAGGACATGGCGGCTGCGGAAGAAGCGCTATCCGAACTGGCGGCCAAGATGGAGCCAACCTTGTTCCAAGAGTCCGCCCGGAAAATGGCCGAGATCGCCAACGAACAGATCCAGCCAGCGATGGAGAAACTGGAGATGATTCCGTTGTCCGACTCCAAACAGGATCGCTTGGCCAGCTCGAACGAAGTGTCGAAGAAGATCGACGAGGCGCTCAAGTCCGTGGACAAGATCTACGGCGAGTTGGGCCAAGCGGCCAAAGTGGCGGGGCAAATGGTTCAACTGAACGACTTGGCCAAGCGCCAAGATGAATTGGCTCATGCCGCCGCCGAGCAAGTGGAGAAGAACACCGCCCGGGAGGCGATGACACCGGACAACCCGCAAGCCGCCGCCCAAGCCGAACAGCAGGCCGAGCGCGACATGCGCGAGTGGCAACGGCAGCAGCAGCAGGTCGAGGCAAAACTGGCGGAGATGCTCAAGCAGTCGCCCGAAGCCCTCGCCGAAGCCCTGCAGGAACAGCAGAAAGAGGCCGCGAAGATCGCCGAGAAATCGCAGGAACTCGCCAAACAGCAGGCCCAGCTCAAGGATGCGGCGGCCAAGATGACCGATCCGAAGGCCGCGCAGGCGTTGAAGGGCGAGGTGATGAAGCAGTTGCAATCGGTGCAAGAAGCCATCGCCGAGGAGTCCGGCGAGCTGCGCAAGGAGATGTCCAAGGATGAGGCCAAGGCCGCTCCGAAGTTCGATCAGCTGCTCGCCGAAGCCACAAAGAGCGCCGCCGAGGCCGCCAAGCAAATGCAGAAGGCGAGTCTCAACCCGGCCAGCAACGCGGCGGCCAAGGCGATGAATGACTTGAAACAGGCGTCGGAGGCTTCCTCGCGGGCTTCGGCCGCGGAGTCGATGCGGCAGGAAGCTGAGGCTGCGTTGGAAAAGGCGCTACCCGCCCAAACCGAGTCCACGCCCGAATTGCGGGCGGCGTTGCGCAAGGCTTCGGAGGCGGTAGCGAAGGAGGCGATGCAGGCTCCTCCCGGAGCGATGTCCCTCGAC
Source organism: Akkermansia muciniphila (assembly GCA_945883495.1). Lineage (GTDB taxonomy): Bacteria > Verrucomicrobiota > Verrucomicrobiia > Verrucomicrobiales > DEV007 > V1-115. The sequence goes on along the minus strand of CAMCXS010000062.1, from coordinate 22,338 downwards.
AAGGTCCGGCAAGCTGCCCAGCAAGCGGCCAGCCCGTTGGCGGACCCGGCCAAAGCGAACCCGGAATCGATCGCCGAAGCCGGGCGTCAAGCTGCGGAAATGCTTCAAGCGATGCAACCGCCCGGGCAAGCCAACGCCCAATCGGCTGCCATCCCTGAAGCACCGGCGAATCCGGCGACGGCCGCGAAGCTGTCGGACCTTTCCGAGAGGCAGGAAAAAGTCGCCGAGGCGCTCGACGCCCTGAACCGGGGACAGGCGGAGGAAGCGATGGCGACCTTGCAGGAAGCGATCACGGACGATGCCATGCAGTTGCTGGCGCAGGCGGAATCGATGGAGCGCAGTGCGTCGTTGACCCGGCAACAGCAGGCGCAGAGCTTTGCGGACCAGGCGGGAAGGCAATTTCAGCAGGCGTTCTCGCAGTCGAAAACCGCGGGGCAGCTTTTGGAACAGGCGCAGATGATGCAGGATCAGGCGCAAGCCACGGCGGCGCGGGCCGCCAATCCATCGATGCCCTCCGATGAGGCGATGGCCAAAGCACAGTCGGGTCAGCTGCCGGCATCGCCTGCCAGTCCGGCGGAACAACAACGAGTCGAACAGGCGCGGCAAGCCCAGCAGCGGGCGCAAGAGGCATTGACCATGGCGTCGCAACGCCTGTCCGAGACGGGCCAGGCCATGGCGCAAGCGGCCAAGAATGCCCAGCAAGCCAAGCCGAATGCCAAGTCCGCGGCGCCCGCCGCTCCGGTGGAATCGAAGAGCTTGGCCCAAAGTTTCGACCAAGCCTCCCAGGCAGCCCGGGCAGCCGATCCGTCGCAAGCGGCGGCGCAGGCCCGTCAGGCAGCCCAGTCTCTCTCCCAGATGGCGCGGGAGGCGGCGCAAAGTATGGGCGGGATGAGTGATGTCGCTTCCGCGAACCAGCAGTCCCCCGACGATGGCCGACCCAACGATGAAGCCGCGAACACGCCAGCGAGCCGGGGGGCGGAGATGCGCAAGAGCGAAAACGTGGCCGGCGATGGCGTCCCGCCGGAACTCGCCAAACTGGGCATTAGCATGGCGGATTGGGCCCGGATCAAGAGTTCGCTGGGATCGGAAACGACCAGTCAAGCCGCCTCCGGCGCGCCCAAGGAATATCGCGATCTAGTGAGCGACTACTTCCGCATCATTGCCACGGAGGCCAAGAAATGATTCATCCGTTCCCGAAGTTACTTTGGATGGCGGGATTCGCTCTGTTGGTTCTTCCCAGCCTGAGCGAAGCTCAGATCAAGGACGACGTCTTCGCTCAGTACCGTTCTGAGGTCGATAAGGCGATAGAGCGCGGTTTGGAGTTTCTCGCGAGCCGCCAGCAGCCGGAGGGGCATTTCAACGATCAATACGGGAAATCGAGCGGGATTTCCGGGTTGGTCGGCATGGCTTTTCTCTCCAAAGGGCATTTGCCCGGAACGGGGCAGTATGGCGAGACCTTGAACCGCTGCGTCGATTACGTGCTCACCTCCCAGCAGAAGAACGGGCTGCTCGACCGGAACGACTCTGGCCACGGTCCGATGTATTCGCACAACATCGGCACGCTTTTCCTGTCTGAGTGTTCCGGGATGGTGGATCCAGACCGTCAGGACCGGATCGAAGATGCTTTGGCGCGTGCCACGCAACTTCTGCTGCGGGCTCAGGCAGTGCCCAAGGACGAAAATCACGCGGGCGGCTGGCGCTACAAACCAGAGTCGAACGACAGCGACTTGTCCTGCAGCGGCTGGGCTTTAATGGCGTTGCGTTCCGCCAAGCTCAACGGCGCCCCGGTGCCGGATGAGGCGATCGCCAAAGCGGTGAAATATGTGTTCAGCAAGCATGATACCCGGATGGGCCGTTTCGGCTATACGAACACGGAATCCCACGCGGAGACCCTCACGGGCTGCGGCTTGCTCTGTCTGGAACTGTGTGGTTATCACGGGCACGAATCCACTTACAAAGCGGGAGAATTCATTCTCAATACGCACACCAAATTGCCGCAAAGCTCGCACGAGCTCTACGGGAACTATTATAATGCGCAGGGCATGTTCCAACTCGGAGGCAAGTATTGGCGCAAATATGCGGAGTGGATGTATGGATATTACCTGCCCCGGCAGAAGGCGGACGGCTCGTGGCAGGGGCGAGATGGTGGGACAGTCTACGGGACCGCGATGGTAATTCTCTCCCTGGCGGTGCCTTACCGGCAACTTCCCATTTACCAGCGGGACGAGACCGTGGACGAGGAACGTTAACAAATCCGAACAAATCGGGAGATGTGCTGGCCGGTGGACACCTCCGCGTGGAGTCGCGAAAGTCTGCGTGATTTCGCGGTCGAATGCTGCCATTCATGTAGCTCGCTTGGGCCCCAAGGGGTGGAATTCAGTTGAATACATCGGGATGCGTTCAGGAGGCACCGCGCATTTCTGTGAAAGGATCCCATTCCTGACTTTAGGACGAGCTAGAGTTCTCCATCTAGTTTTTCGGGTGAAACTCTGCGGATGCCAGGCGGCGATGCGGCGGGGAGTCGGTTGACTTGCCTTGATAAGATCTGCTTGGGGCGCAGACTAAGAAAGCAAAGGATTGATTGCGCGGGCTGATTGTTGGTTAGTTTGCCAAAAAATTGAGGTCGTGTTCGGTGGTGGGGTCTTGGACACTGGAAGAGTCAAGGAGTCGATCATCGAAGACTTCGGTGATTAGATTGCCGTTTGGGAGGTGATGGACCACTTTGAAGCCTGCGCCGATGGTGGTGGCAACTGCTTGGTAGCAGCGGACAGCGGTTTTGAGGCCGTTGGACCCTCGTCCTTCATGGAAGCGGCGGGCCGACGTGAGTTGAGGGGGCTTCGCTGCGTCGGAAACATGGATGCGCCACTCGTTGCGGTCTTTGTCGTGAATCACTTGGAAGTAGTCTGCGGTTTGCATGCAGACATATGAACATATTGTGTTCATACAGTCAAATGACTTTATTTTTGAACAGTGATTTTATGAATCGTTTGTACGGTTCAGTCTGGCCTCGGCTTCGGCGAAGTATTGCTCATCAATTTCAAAGCCGATGAACTTGGCAACGCCCGTCTGGCGAGCTGCCAAGGCGGCGTGACCGATTCCAAGAAAGGGTTCAAGCATGGTCATCTCCGAAGGCGGAAGGCCAGTGATGCCGATGCAGCGTGCCGCGAGCGAGACTGGGAAAGTGGCGGGGTGGGGGCGTTCCGCGGAGCGCCGCTGGATGGTTTCGTAGGGAATGAACCAGTTGTTTCCCCGGCAGCGCTTGTCCTGACCCCCGGTATGCCCCCAGCGGGTGATGTTGCTTTTGTGCACGTAGGCGACGCCGACGGCGCGCCGGTCCAGCGGCACCCGTCCGTCCGGGGTGAGGTGGTAGATGAACTCGTGGCAGTCGTTCACGAAGCGCTGCGAATTGATCGGCTTGAAGTGACCGACCGAGATTTCGTCGCCATCCCGGGTATCGACCGTGATGGATTTGATCCAGTGGAAGGTGTTCTGGAGGTGAAAAAGGTCGGGGACGAGGGCGAGGAGGATTTGATGCGGCATCAACGGGTTCGATGGAGCGGCCCCCACGTTGAGAAAGAAAGAGCCCTCAGGCTTGAGGACCCGCCGGATCTCGGCCGCCCAGCACCGGGTCCATTCCAGGTAATCCGCGCGGTCGAGGGTGTCGATGTAGGTGGAATAGGAAGTGCCGAGATTGTATGGAGGGGAGGTGACGACCAGATCGACCGAGGACGTCGGCAACTGCTTCATCCCTGTGAGGCAATCTCCCAGATGCAACTCGAACGACGTGGCGGTGGTGGTCATGTCAGGCACAGTGGGCTGGACGCTCCGGGGAGGCAAGCACCGGTTTACCGGGGGGCGAGAAATACGGAGTTTCTAGTCGCGAAAGTGGTTTTGCTAGGTAAGTATTTCACAGTTCCTAATGAATTCATCGCGGGTAACTGTCAGATGGTGCCTGGGCGCCTTGGCTGGAGTGCTCGTGCTCTCCGGTTGCGTCACGACGCCGGACGGAGAGCCGTCTCTGGCCTGTTTGCCGGTGCCAGAAGGCTGGGCGGAGTATGCCGCTTCTAAGCCGGTGGCGGACGCGAATTGGGTCCGTTCGTTTGGGGAGCCGACACTGGAGGAGTTGGTGTCGATCGCCCTTGAGGAGAACCGCGATCTCGGACGCTTGGCGGCGCGGATTCAGTCGGCGGAGGCAGAAGTGGTGATCGCGGGCGCGGCGGCTCGTCCTCAGGTGAGTGGAAATTTCAATACGAACCGGAATCAGAGCAATTTCATCGGCTTGCCTGGGACGAATCTGTTTGAAGGACTGACCGGGCAGGAGGGCGTGGTGTTTTCATCGTTGTTCAATCAGTTTGATCTCACGCTGAATCTCCGTTGGGAACTCGACATTTGGGGGCGTGTCCGAGCTGGTCAGGCGGCGACGCTGGCGCAACTGCACGCCTCCCGCAGCGACTACGAAGCGGCCCGGCTCTCCTTGGCGGGGCAGACGGCGCGCACCTGGTTTCAATTGGCGGCGGCTTCGGAACAGATTCGTTTGGCGAAGGAGGCGTTGCAGGTTTTCCAGGAGACCGAGAGAGCGGTGGAAAGCGACTTCCGGGAGGGGATCAACCGGCCGGGCCGTGACGCCGGATCGGAGTTGAGTTTGGCGCGGGTGGACGTGGCGAATGCGCGGGTGGCGCTGGCGGCGAGGGATACGGAGCTTCCTCGGTTGCGCCGGCGGATCGAAGTGCTGATGGGCCAGTATCCGCAAGGGGCTCTGGCGGCGGCGAGCCGTTTGCCGGAGGTTCCGAGTCTTCCGGCAGCGGGGATTCCGGCGGAACTTTTGGACCGGCGTCCGGATCTGCTGGCGGCGGAGCGGCGGCTCGCGGCTGCGGACAACCGTGTGATGGAGGCGAAGCGGAGTTTGCTGCCGGCGATTTCGTTGACGAGTTCCTACGGCACGTCGAGCCCAGAACTCTCCGAGATTTTGAATGGGAATTTCGTCGTTTGGAACTTGGCGAGCAATCTCACACAGCCGCTGTTAGATGGGCGCCGGCTCCGGCAGACGGTGAAAGCGCGCCAAGCGGACGTGGACTTTGCCATCGCGGAGTATGAGCAAGCGGTGCTCAACGCCTTTCAGGAGGTTGAAGATGCGCTGTCCCGGGAGCGGTTCCTCGCCGAGCAGCAACGAGCGACGGCGGAGGCGGTGCGGCTGGCTGAAGAAGCGATGCGGCGCACGCGGAGTGCATACGCGGAAGGATTGGGAGACGTGGTTTCGGTTTTAAATGCGCAACAACGGCTCATCAACGGGCGGTCCTCGTTGATCGACATCAGGCGGCAGCGGCTGGAGAATCGAGTGGATTTGCATCTGGCGCTTGGTGGGGGCTTTGGTGGGACGTAGGGAAAGTCGCAAAGTTGTTTGCCTTTTTGGGGAACGATAGGTATGCGTTTGAACAATCTTTTTGGCGCGCTTTCTTACCTACGATGATTCGAGATCCCCTGGCAGCACTCGACCGATATTTCGGTTTCCAGGAGTTCCGGGATGGGCAGGAGCCGGTGGTTTCCGCGCTTCTCTCGGGGCGGGATGCGTTGGTGGTCATGCCCACTGGAGGAGGGAAGTCGCTCTGCTACCAGCTCCCGGCGCTGGTGATGGAGGGGGTGACATTGGTGGTGAGTCCGCTGATCGCGTTGATGAAGGATCAGGTGGATGCGTTGCAGGCGAAGGGAATCGCGGCTGCGGTGATTAACAGCACGCAATCGCTGGAGGAGCAGCGGGAGCGTTTGAGGCAGTTGCGGGCGGGGGAGTTGAAGCTGGTTTACGTGGCGCCAGAACGTTTCCGGGCGGAAGGCTTTCGCGCGGCGCTCCGGGACGTGGAGATTTCGTTGTTCGCGGTGGATGAGGCGCACTGTCTCTCTCAATGGGGACATGATTTCCGGCCGGACTATTTGCGCCTGGAGCAAACCCTGGAGGAGTTGGGGCATCCGCAGACGGCGGCGTTTACGGCGACGGCGACGCCGCATGTCCGGTCAGACATTCTGAAAACGCTCAAGCTGCGGGATCCGTTTGTCTCCATCACCGGGTTTGAGCGTCCGAACCTCAGTTTGCGGGTGAGGCAGGTAGAGTCGCAGAAGGAGAAATATGAGCGCCTGATCCGTGTGGTGAAGGAGTGGAAGACGGGGATCGTTTACTGCGCGACGCGGAAGCGGGTGGAGGAAGTGGCGGAGCGGCTCAACGAATTCGGGTTATCGGTGACGGCCTACCACGGAGGGATGGATGACCGGGCCCGCGAGCAGGCGCAAAATGAATTCCTAAGCCGGGCCTCGGACATCGTCGTGGCGACGAATGCGTTTGGAATGGGGATTGACCGTTCCGACGTGCGATTCGTGGTCCACTTCGAGGTGCCGGGGAGCATGGAGGCCTATTACCAAGAGGCGGGGCGCGCCGGGCGGGACCGGGAGCCGGCGGTGTGTGAGTTGCTCTTTAACTTCGCTGACACATCGACGCAGGAGTTTTTCATCGAAGGGAACAATCCTGGGCCGGTCCTCATTCGGAATGTCTACAGCGCCTTGCTGAGTCATGCGGACGACAACCACGTGGTGATGTCATCGATTCAAGACTTGGCGGACTGGGCGGGGGCACGCAATAGCATGGCGGTGGGGAGCGCGATTTCGACTCTGACCCGGGCCCGATATCTGGAGCGATTCGATGTGCCTGGTCAACGAATCAGGGGTACGAAGCTGGTGCGTCCTGAAGTCAGTGCGTTCGAGCTGGATCTGGATGAAGCGGGGCTGATGGCCAAGGAGAAGGCGGATCGCAACAAGCTGGAAGCGATCATCCGCTTTTGTTACGACGACCGATGCCGGCAGCAATGGATCTTGCGCTACTTCGGCGAGCCGGCGCCCGAGGTTTGCGGGAACTGCGACATGTGTTCGGCTGAGTCGTCGTCCTCCCAGCGGGGGCCGACGGACGAGGAAGCGGTCATTGTGCGCAAATTGCTCTCCGGAGTGGCGCGGATGTCGCGAAGGTCAGCGTATGGTTGGGAGGGGCGTTTCGGGAAGGGCAAGATCATTCAGATGTTGATCGGCAGCCGATCTGCGGAAATTCTGGAGAAAGGGCTCCATGAGCTGTCTACCTACGGCATACTCAAGGAGGCGGGGCAGGCGTATTTGTATGCATTGTTCAAGGAGTTGGAGCAGGCGGGCTTGATCCGGACGGAACCCGGGGAGTATCGTTTGGTGACTTTGACCAACCTGGGCGTGGAGGCGATGAAAGGCGCGGGGAGTTATCGATTGGCTTGGCCGGCGGTTGCGGCTGGAGAAAAATCCACTGGGGGGGGCGGGAGAGCTTCGACTTTGCCTGTGTCCGGGTTGAAGGACTTAGGCTTTGATCCCGTTTTGTTCGAGAAGTTGAAGAGCAAGCGGGCAGAGATCGCTGCTGCCGAGGGCGGAAAACCCGCGTACACCGTGTTTGGAAATCAGACCTTGGAACTGCTCACCCGGTTGCAGCCGACCACGATGGAGGCGGGGATTTCCGTCCGTGGCGTGGGCGCGGCCAAAGCGGAGAGATATTTGCCGCAGTTTCTGGAGGTGATCCTGGAGCATCGAAAGATCGGGTAATCGCACTGCCGTTTTCTGGGCCGGGAGCAGGTGTTCGTTCGTGGAGCGTTCGGGCTCGCGGCTGGTTGAGGACACCCTGTCCTACTCGGCTACGGCAAGTCGGCTGCCCGGAACTGCCGGAGCGTGGGATCGTAGCGGTAGCCAATCTTTAGCAGCTTGGCTTCAAGCGCGGATGGATCGAAATCGTGGGTGGCCGCGAGGTCATCGAGATCGTCGGCATCGTTGCGGAGGGCGGTGTTGGCAAGTCCCAGCACGAGGTAGGGGTCCATGGTGTCAAAGCGGGTCAGTCGCATGATTCAATTCAATGCATCTCCGGTTGAGCTTCGGGGCAGGCTGCGCTAGTATCCGCGGGTTGAGGTGAACATCCGCAAGGCCGGGGTGGCGAAATTGGTAGACGCGCTTGACTTAGGATCAAGTGGGCAACCGTGCAGGTTCGAGTCCTGTCCCCGGTAGCGGAGTTGGCTTTTTCGTAGGGAGGTCATGGCCATATCGGGCAACGTTCGATTTCAGCTTCGTCCCGCTGCGGCCGACGATTTGGTGGCGATCAATGGCATTTACAACCATTACGTGCTCCACTCCACCTGTACGTATCAGACCGTGCCGTCAACCCTCGCTGAACGAGAGGATTGGTTTGCCCAGCACGGTCCGGAGCACCCGGTCATTGTCGCGGAACAGGGCGCCGAGGTGATCGGTTGGGCTTCGTTGAGCCGGTTTCATCCGCGAGAGGCATATCGGCACACAGTGGAGGATTCGGTTTACGTGCGGCACGATGTGCAGCGAAAGGGGGTGGGGGCGGCGATGCTCGCGGAGGTGGTGCGGTTGGCGGGCGAGTTTGGGCACCACACGGTGTTGGGCGGGATCAGTGCGGATCAGGAAGCCAGCATCGCCCTTCATGCAAAGCTAGGTTTTACAAAAGTGTCCCACCTTCGCGAGGTCGGGTTTAAGTTCGGCCGGTGGCTCGATGTGGTTTGGATGCAGCGGATGCTGCGCGGGTTAGTTGAAGGGTGAGGTGAAGAAATCGCTTCGCCCTGTCGGTCCCGCCCTTGCGGGCGGACTACGAAGGAGGGTGGAAGATCAATCTTCGCGATCGCCGTCCGCGTCGATGTGGCCATAGCCTCGGGCGAAATGCGGATTGAGGCGGTCGCGTTCGACGTCGAGCCGGTCTTCGCGGTTGCGGGCCTTGATTTTGTGGTCGCGTTTGCGGATGCGTTCTACCGTCATTTGGCGCTTCTTCTGGCGCTGCTTGAGTTTGGCGATCTCCTCTTCCAGGCGGAGGAACCCTTCGAGACGCGCGGGGCCGAGGCGCTCCTCGGCGAGTGCTTCGCGCAAGGCACAACCGGTGTCGGTGCCGTGTTTGCAGTCGTGAAACCGGCATTGAGCGGCCAGCTCGGCGATATCGGCGAAGGACTCGCGCAAGATGGTTTCGTTGGTCCACATCTGGACCTCTTTGATGCCCGGATTGTCGACGAGAATGCCGCCCTTGGGCAGGAGGATGAGTTCGCGGGCGGTGGTGGTGTGGCGGCCTTTGCCGGTGATCTCATTAATCTCACCGACATCCTGCCATTCCTCGCCGAGGATCTCGTTGACAATGGCGGACTTGCCGACCCCGCTGGAGCCGATCAGGGCGACGGTGACACCCTTTTTGAAGTAGCCGCGCAATGCCTTCATCCCCTGACCTTCGAGGGCGCTGGTGATGTGGACGGTGGCGTCGGCGTTCAGGGCACGGATCTCCTCGGCGGCTTGGGTGCAATCGGGTTTGGAATAGAGATCCGCTTTGTTCAGCACGACCACCGGCTGGGCGCCGCTGCGGCGGATCAGGGCGAAATACCGTTCCAGGCGCCGCAAACTGAAGTCCTCGCCCGGTTCGGTGATGACCATGACCACATCGACATTGGCGACGAGGACTTGCTCCTGGACGCTTTCTCCGGGGGCCTTGCGGGAGAAGCAGGTTTGGCGCGGCAGGCGGGCTCGGATCACCGCTTCCCCGTCGGTCACATCGAGCGCGACCCAATCGCCCACGGCGGGCAGCTCGGCATCGGTCGCGGCGTCGTGGTAAACCTTCCCGCTGAGGATGCAGTCGAGTTCATCGAAGTCGCGGTCGTCGAAGACGAGGCAGCCGTAGCTGATTTTGTTGTCGCGCAGCAGGCGGGCGGGTTTCCAGCCTTGCTTGGCGTAGGCCGCGAAGGCGGCGGCGAACTGGTCGTTCCAGCCGAGGGCTTCGCGGGTGATTTTGCGGGGCATGCGGGGGTGAGAGAGGGACTGGCAAGGATCGATCCAGCGGCATCCACATTGCCCCTGGAATGGCTGGAACGCAAGGGGGGCAGCGGACGCAGTCAGAGAACTCACAGGTGGATCGACTTGGATCAATCCCCGATCGGAGTGCTCATTCCCTCAACGATGGATTCGCGCATTTCTCCGATGTTTAGGAGGTAAAGCGGGGAGGCAAAGCGCGGCGACGAGCGTTCTATCCCGCCACACGCTCCAGCCCCCAAATCACCACGTCAATCTTCCTCGAAAAATGGAGCGTCGCCGGAGGCCCTTCGAGGGCGAATCCGTGGGGCTTGGTGAGGTCATTGTAGAGGAACTCGGCCTTGGCGGGTTGGAGGGGCCAGGGGTGGTGATGGATGTGGCCGCGGAAGAGTTGGCCGGAGCGGGATTGAGCGTAGAGGCAGTAACGCTCGGTGAGCCAGTGATCCAAGCTCCCCGGCGGGGCTTGATAGCCTTCTCCGGTGGGGCCATAAACGGCTTCCATGGCGATGCCTCCGGCGACGCGTTCACTGTAATACGTGAGATCTCCGGCGAACTCATCCATGCTCATGTGGGCGCGGAAGTAGGGGAGGTGGAAAAAGGTCCGGGCGGCCCAGACGGCGGGGGGATTCGAGCAATCGAGACTGACGAACCAGACGCCGGGTTTGCCCTGGTATTCCACGTAGAGCCGGAGATTGAGTTCGAGGAACGAGGAGAGGCCCGGGACATCGGGGAGGCCGCGGAAGCTGACGCCCTCCATCCGGAACGGCACCACGCCAACCCACGAGGTTCCCTCGAATTCCTGAATGGTCAGCGATTCCGGAACGAGGTGCCGCAAGGTCGAGGCCGGGACCGGCCAATGCGCGAAGAGCAGGTCGCACCAACGCTGACGCCCAATCCAGGGGCGGCTGGGGATTGGCCAAGGCCGATGATCGACTCGGGAGAGCGCGGGGTGCACGGTCTCAAGAGTGAATCGTTCATCGACATTGTCGAATTCGCATTCAAGATTCCGGGGCATGCGGCTTGAGCATAAAGTGGTGATCGTAACAGGGAGTTGTACTGGGATCGGACGAGCGATCGCCCGGAGGTGCGTGGCGGAGGGAGCGCGGGTGGTGATTCACGGCCTGGAGCGGGAGCTTGGGGAGCAGGTAGTCGCTGAACTTGGACCCGGGAAAGCAGCGTTGCTGATCATGGATTTGACGGATCCCGGTGCCCCAGCGCGGCTCGTGGAGACGGCAATAAATGCGTTTGGGCGGATCGATGCCGTGGTTAACAATGCGGCTTTGGTGGCGACCGGGAACATCCAGACGACGGATGGGGCGTATTTCCGGAAGATGATGGAAATCAATCTGATCGCTCCGTATCTCCTGATGCAAGCCGCCTTGCCGGAGCTGCGCAAGAGTCGGGGATGCGTCCTTAACATCGGCTCCGTGAATGCGCACAGCGGGGAGCCGAACCTGATGCCCTATAGCGTTTCCAAGGGCGCCCTCATGACTTTGACTCGCAATCTGGGCGACACCCTGCACCGCGAGGATGGGGTGCGAGTGAATCAGATCAACCCCGGCTGGGTCCTAACGGAGAACGAGGCGGCCCGCAAGCGCGAACACGGGTTGGCGGAGGACTGGTACAAAGACGTGCCCCGCGTCTACGCCCCGGCGGGACGGATTCTCTGGCCCGAGGAAATTGCCGCCGCCGCCATTTACTGGCTGGCCGACGAGAGCGGTCCGATCAGCGGACAAGTCGTCGATCTGGAGCAACATCCATTCATCGGCCGCAATCCGCCGAAGGACGCCACCACCGTACCCGCCCCAGCCAAATGAGCGATCTTCTCTATGCCGGAATTGAGGCCGGTGGAACCAAGTTTGTCGTCGCCCTGGGCAACTCCGAGGGCATTCGCGACTGTGAAACGATCGACACCACGACGCCGGCGGAAACGCTCGATAACGTGATCGATTGGCTCGACGCGGCCTCGCGGGAGCATGGACGGTTTGAGGCGATCGGGATTGGATCGTTTGGTCCCGTGGACCTTGACCGGGAATCGGCGAGTTACGGGAGCATCACGACAACGCCGAAGCCGGGCTGGCAAAACGTGCCGTTGGTGCAGGTGTTCGAGGAGCGGTTTGGGTTGCCGGTGGGATTCGATACGGATGTAAATGCCGCCGCGTTGGGCGAACATCTGTATGGCGCCGGGCAGGGAATCGATCCGTTGGTCTACCTGACGGTGGGCACCGGCGTGGGCGGCGGCGTCATCGTGAATGGCGGGCCGCTGCATGGGTTGCTGCACCCGGAAATGGGTCACCTTCTGGTGCCGGCGCCGCAAACACCCGGGGTGGTGGATCCGAGATGCCAATGTCCATTCCACGAATCGTGTTTGGAAGGGTTCGTATGCGGACCGGCGATCGCGAAACGTTGGGGCGTGGCCAAAGCGGCGGCGTTGCCAGCGGGAGCCCCGGCTTGGGAGGAAGTGGGAGAAACTCTAGCGCACGGATTGGTCAACATCACAGTGACGCTATCGCCGAGGCGGATTATCGTGGGTGGAGGGGTGCTCAAGGGGCCCGGTTTGCTGGATACGGCCCGTCGGCATTTCCAACGGCTCCTCAACAACTACCTCCGGGTCCCGCAAATCACTGATGATGTGGGGAACTACATCGTTGCGCCGGGATTGGGAGATTGGGCTGGGGTGCGTGGGGCATTGGCTTTGGCGGAGCGGGCGGACGAGGAGTGAGCTGCCGAAGCCGTAAGGATGCAGTGCAGCGCCTTTTTCTCCGCAACTCTTGCGCGCAACAGGCCTGAGCAAGCGGTTTCCAGCGCCCTACAAAAACCGAGCGGCGGTGGCTCGTTCGTAGACGCGATGCTGGTTGATCCGCTCTTCGAACCTGGCGGCAAGCCGGAGTTGGGAGATGGATTCGCTGCCGGAGCGAACCACAAGTTGGGTGATGAGATTGACCATCCCTTTGACGTCGGAAAGATCAACGAACTCGGCTTCGATGCGCCCGTTGGGGCCGCAGTTGTGGTAATTCCCCATGAGCACGGAAATGCCGGCGGAGGGGATGCCGTAGAATTGGGTGGCCGTCGCCTCGCAACTGCCGCGGTCGAGCAAGGCCCGTTGGTGGCAGATGCCGGATTCCCGGGCCACCGTGGCCATGTCACCGGTGACCACGTGATCGAACACGGACTGGCCGTCGCCGACCCGGATGACCGGACCTTGACCGAGCATGGCCCCGGGCATGGGGAGGCTGGTCTCTAGGGAGATAAACCGGACGGATTTGGAAAACGGCCAAGACTCCGCCAGCCGGATGGCGCCGATGAACCCGACTTCTTCCGCCCGGGTGAAGACCGCGTGGCATGTGGTGGCGACCCCGAGGCGGGCCAATTCGTGAAACAAACAGACGAGGCTGGCGCAGCCGATCAAGTCGTCGCAGGCGCGCGCGGTCATGCGGGTGCCATCAAGTTCAAAGGCGGGGAGCCGCCACATCGCGAAATCGCCGAACTCCTCGATCGGCGCGCCAGAATCCAGATACGCCGGTGGCATCCCGCCGAGGAAATCCCATTTTCCGTTGCGGGGAGAGCGGACAAAGCCGGGGTGATCCATGTGGGCGCCGAAGCAGAAACGGGCGGGGGTATCGCCTGCTTTGTAGGTGGCGATGAGATTGCCGAAGGCATCTCCTTGAGTGGAGACATGGGGAAGGCCCGTCAGAAGATCGCGGATGGTCCGGCGGACGTGGTACTCGTGGAACGGCGCGGTCGGGGCAGAGAGGATGCGCCTGAAGATGGAAACGAGTTTCTGGTGGTTCATGGAGCCTTTCAGGGTATTCATTCTCGCACCATGCCCGGAGCCGCCAAACGGATTCGCTACTTGATTGAATGGGGGGCCCTCGCGTTCGCCTTCCAGATCGTGCCGACCTTGCCTCGGTGGGTCTTGCTGGGGATCGCTCCCTGGCTCGGAACCATTGCGTATTACGTGCATGGAGATGGACGGAGGACGGCGTTTGCGAATTTGGCGGCGGCCTTTCCGGGGCGCTTTGATCAGGTGGAATTGGAGCGCACGGTGCGGGCCTGTTACCGGAGTTGGGCGCGGACGTATCTGGATCAATTCTGGACGCGTCGGATTACGGAGGAGAACTATCGCGAGTACACGACGTATCACCTTCCCGATTCTCAAGGCCTTGAAGAGGCCCGCAAGACCGGTGCCATCTGGATGATGCCGCACTACGGAAATTTCGAGTGGGGAGCGAACAACGTCGCCTTTCTGGGTTTCCACTACACCGCCATCGCGCAAGACTTCAAAAACGAGCGGCTCACGGATATCTTCCGCCAGAATCGCGAGTTTCATGGGCATCAGCTCATCCCGCAGGAGAAAGCGATGCTAAAGCTCCTCCGGGTGTTGCGACGGGGAGGGAACGCCGCGTTCCTGCCCGACCTCACGGTGCGGCCCAGTCAGGCGGCGACGATCATCAAGGTCTTTGGGCTGAAGGCGTCGGTCACGATTCTGGGGGCGTTCTTGGTGAAACGGACCGGCGTTCCCGTGTTGACGGGGCTTTGTTTTCCTTGTCACGACGGGACGTATTTTGTCGAGGGTCTGCCCGCCCTGCGTTTCTCCGAAGAAGCGACGGCGCAGGAAATTGCTCAGGCTTGCTGGGATGCGGTAGAGCCGAAAATCGCGGCGCATCCGGAACATTGGCTCTGGATGTACAAACATTTCCGGTTCCGTCCGGCAAATGATGCCGAGGCGGAGCGCTATCCATTTTATGCGCATCGCTCCCGGGCCTTCAACAAACTAGAATCCACGGTGGAGTCCGGGGCGCAGGAAGCGGCCTTGGTGGGGGACTGAACGATGTCGATGCGGGGAAACGCTGGCCCCAAAATGGAGCCGGCAAACTTGGCGTGACGCTTGCCTCAGCCGAGAAGCGTCGCCGGACCTCGTCGCTGGAATCGGGGCCTCAGATCTTCTTGGAATGACTCGCCCTACTTGCGAGTCGCCTGAATCAGCACTCCCTTGGAGACCTGCCAAGAGTAGCCGAACGCAAACCCGAGGGGCGCTCCGCCGCCGTTGGCATAGGCGGAGGCGAGATCGGTCTGATGATACTTGTGGAACATCTCGGTTGGTCCGCGGTAGGTGCCGTGAAGCTTCACGTTCCAATGCGCGGAATCGAAGAACCGGTACGGGATGCCGCTGTCATCCTGGACGATCACGGCGCTATTCGCGAGTAGGAAACTCCGGATCGAGGAGAAGCCATCGGTGTGCAGGAGATAACTCGCGCTTTTCACCAGTGTGGCGCCGGGGGCATGTTGTTTGCAGAAGGAGAGATACGAAGCATGGCCGCCGCCATTGGAGAGATCCGTCTTAAAGTAGTGCAGCGCCTGGTTCTTTCCGCCGCGCCCGCTGAATTGAATCTTGGCGTGGGTGGGAGTCACCTCCACATTGCGAATGGTACAGCCGGTGCGGGCCAGGAAGACATAGAGGAGCGGCAGCGTGCCATGGATCGTGCCCCTGGATAAATCCCCGCGCATGTCCTTGGTGATGAAATAGTGGGTCGTCAGCATGGTATCCAACGCGGTGCGGAGATTGCCCAAATCCGCGGTCACGTGATCTGGCTGCATCCGCGAAATATCGGGGACGGAGCCGGCTGGTTCCGTGCCGCAGAGAAGGTAGGTCGAGGCTTTGGGAAATAAGGTGTAGGCGTAAACGAAATCCGGTCCGCTGAACGGATAAAAGACGGCTCCGGAACCGCGATTGAGCGCCATGTTTCCACCGGCCCATTTGCGGGCAGCCGCGAGCTGGCGGCTCTCCATGCTGTTCCATTTCTTCTCCAAAGAGGCCGCGTGACTTCCCCAGACTGGCCCCTTGCTCAGGCTCGCCAAACCGGGGTTTTTGGTCTTGAGCCCGGCGAGGAATTTCGCCTGTTCGTCCGGAGACGGCGCGGCGGAGGTCATCGCGGCAAAGGCCAGGAGGCTGGCGAGGAGAATGTAAAGGTTCATTTTGCTGGAGTGGAGGTTCGAGCCGGAAAGAGGAAGAAGACGAGCAATCCCAGTGCCAGGGTGCCCAACCCAAACAGAGTTTCTTTGGGGTGAGATCGCCAGATATGAATCAGCATCCAAGTGCTGATCGTCAGGAAAAGAAGCGGCGTCAACGGATAGCCCCAGGTCTTGTAGGGCCGTGGCAAATCCGGCTCGGTTCGGCGCAGCACGAGCACGCCCAGTACAGTCAGGAACGAGCAGACTTGCAGCGCGAACTGCACATAGGTAAGGACTTCATCGAACGTGGAGGTCAAAATCAGGAGCACGACGATCACGCCTTGCGTCACCGTGGCAATTCGCGGAATTCCTTGTTCGGTCTTGCGCCCGAGCCAGCGCAAGGCGGGAAAATCCTCGCCCATGGCCATCGTCACCCGGGGGCCGATCCACATCATGGCGCTAATGGACGAGATCAGCCCCGCGCAAATCAGACCCGCCATCACCCTGGCGCCGTGTGGCCCAAAGAGGTGCGCTCCGGCGATCAATCCCACCTCGACTTTGCCGGCCAACTCCGGCATGGGCGTGGAACGGAGGAAGACGGCGTTGACGGCCAGATAGAGCAGCATCACCACCAGCGTTCCCACCCCAACGGAAAGAGGAATCGAGCGGGCCGGATCGCGGATTTCTCCGGCGAGATACGTCGAAGCATTCCAACCCGCATAGGCATACATCACGTAGACCAAACTCACCGCGAACGGAGCGCTTGTGAGCAGCTGGCCATCTCCCGGCGCTGGCAGGAACGAAACCGGCTGCACCCGGGAAAGCAGGAATCCAGCTCCGGCGATCAGGAGCATGATCCCAAGCTTGAGGAACGTGGCCCCGTCTTGAAAAAAGCTTCCGGGTCGTACTCCGCCGAGGAGAATCCCGGTGACGAACGCCGTGATGAGCAGCGCCAGCCAGGTTTGTGGTGGCAACGCATCCCCCAAGCTGGGCAGCCCAGGGATGACCCCGCTGAGATAGCGCCCAAACGCCATCGCCGCCAGAGCCACCGGCGCGGCGAACCCGACGGTGGCGGAAACCCAGCCGGCCAGAAAACCAACCGACGGGTGATAAATCCGGCTCAGAAAGTGATACTCGCCCCCGGACCGAGGCAGAGCCGCACCGAGTTCCGCGTAGGAAAGGGCGCCGCACAGCGCGCAGATCCCACCCACCGTCCACAGCGCCAGAATCGAGAAACCAGAACGCAAGTCCCCGACCTGAAAGCCAAGGCTCGTAAAGATCCCGGTGCCGATCATGTCGGCGATCACGATGCAGGTGGCGGTCAGCGGGGAGAGCGGCTTCATGGTTGGCCGTTCACCAAACCGTGGAACAAGTCCCGCGTTTTGCCGCCCCCGGTGACGAGCACGTTTTGCACCAGGTAAATTGCAATCAAGCGCCGGTCCGGATCGATCCAGCCGTGCGTGCCGAACGCGCCGCCGTGCCCGAAGGAGTTCGCCGGGAATCCCTTGACCACCGGTTTGTCCGGGAGGTTGCATTGCCAGCCGAGCCCGTAGTTTACCGGCTGATCCCCAGCCTCATGTGGTTTGGTCATTTCGGCGATGGCTTCCTTCGAGAGAATTCGTTTCCCCTGGTGCATCCCGCCATCCAGGATCATCTGGTAAAACGACGCGAGATCCGCCGCGGTGGAAAACAGACCGCCCGAAGGCTCCGTCATGTGGCGTACGGTCGGGTCCGGGGTGACGAACGGATTGTAACCAGGCACCAAGCCGGGGCCGTCTTCCGCGGTTTTGTAGGTTTTGGCGAATCGCTCGCGGAGGCGCTCATCCGGATGAAAACTGGTGTCCTTCATCCCCAGCGGATCCAACATCCGGGACTGGACCAGGGCTTCGAACGACTGACCGCTGGCGATCTCCGCGCATCGACCGGCCACCGTGATCCCGAAGCCGTATTCGTATTCCGCGCCGGGTTGAAACGTCCAGGGAGCTTTCACGAGTTCCGCCACATACCCTTTGAGCGACTGCGCGCCATTTGAGGCTTTGCGGGGAGGAAAGGCGAGTCCCGAGGAGTGGGAGAGGAGATCGCGGAGCGTGACGGGGCGTTCCAAGGCCGTGCCGTCCGCTAGCGCGGCTTTTTCGAGCTCGGGAATCCAGCGATAGGCTGGTTCATCGAGCGTCAATTTTCCTTCATCGACGAGGGAGAGGATCGTGGCCGCGCTGATCGATTTCGTCATCGAGGCGATCCAGAACACGGAATCGGCGGCCATTGGGCGGTTGCGTTCCCGGTCGGCGAGGCCGGTGGCGCTCTGGTGGACGATCTTGCCATCGTGCAGCACCAACGTGACAACGCCCGCGGCGTGATGCGCGGCGATCTCTGCCTCCATGGCGGTGGGGATTTGCGCGAGCTTCTCCGCGGCCGGCCCGGCTGCGTTTTGCGCGGCGAGCGGGGAGCCGAATAAAGTCAGGTGGCAAACGACGAAGAAAAGGTAGTGAACGCGGTGCATGGGGCGAAGCTTGACCCGGATTCAATGGCGGAGATTGAAGGATTTGGCAATGTGTGGATTCGCGGATTCCGCGCTAGACGGACCGATGGTTGCGGCGCTAGGGTGAGGGCGATGGCGACACTTTGGATAAGCCGTGTGTTGGCGATGCTCCTGGTTTTGGGTTGGAGCAGCGCTCAGGCGAAGGGAAAAGAGGAGCCCGAGTGGAAGTCCAATCTCACGGTGGCGCCGCCGGGTGAATTTCCGATGCTGGGGCCCGCCACGTTCACCTACAACGTGAGCTGGAACGGCGTGCTCAAGGCGGGACAGGCGGATATCGTCTTCGCCTCGGGGCGCAATGGGCAGATCGAGACGCGCGGCACCACCCGGAGCGCCGGACCGGCACGGGTTCTATGGCCGTATGACGCCACCGTGGAATCTCAGGTCCATGCGGGCCGTCTCCTGCCCGTCGAGGTGAATCAATGGGAAGCGGATCGCGAGGAAGAAAACGTCTACCGCACCGTCTTCGAGGGGGCTGAGGTGCGCAGTTACTGGGCCACCAAACCCAAAAAAGCGGGCAAACCGTGCGAGGAACGCGAGCGGGTCTTCGATCAGCAGCCAGTGCATGATCTTATTTCCGGCGTGCTCTACCTCCGCAGCTTTCCCTGGGAAAAAGGGGCGGAGCCGGTATCGATCGTGGTCTTTCCCTTCCGGGATCCTTACCTGGTCACGGCGCGGTTGCTGGGGCGCGAGGAGCGCAACCATGCGGGGAAGAAGATCGATGCCATGAAGTTCGATCTGGCGATTTCCAAGATCCGCAAAAACGGAACCTTGGAACCGATCAGCAAGCAGATGAAATCCGCCCATTTCTGGATCAGCGATGACGAACTGCGACTGCCATTGGAGATCAGGGCGGAGATTTTCGTGGGGAGCATCCGCGTCCAGTTGACCAAGTTTGAGCTGTTGAAAGAGGAGGCCGTCGCCCAAGCGGTGAGCTTCAAGGGCGGGAAGGGCGGAGCGCGGTCCAAATGATCCCGAATCCTCCGGCGACGAAGAGGGCGGGGAACCAGATCGAGTAGAGCGCGGCTTTGGAATCCCGCTTCAGCACCGCAAAATCCGGGTTCGCCGGATTCACCCAGGCCGTGACCAAGGCTCCGGCGGGGAACTTATCGACCCAGGCCGACGCCTTTTCGGGGTGGGCGCTGCGAATCGTGACCCGCCGGATGCGTTCGGATTCCCGGGCGGTGCCGGCGGAATGGTAGCGGTAGCGAATCCTCGGTTGGTAATGGGTCTGGCTGAATTCGTTGAACTGCCAGGGAACCACCTCCGAGGAGAGGATCAGCGCCTGCACGGGCGTCCAGGCGTCCATTTGAGCGGCCTTTTGCCAAGTCGCGAAGAGCCACCAACAGAAAAACGATCCTGAAGCGACGAGCGCCGAGCCCAGGAAAATCTTCCAGAGGCGGGCGGAGAGGGGAGCGGCCATGAGAATCGGAGTTTGTGCTGTTTCGGGCATCGGCTAGAATGGTGCCATGAGCAGTCTGACCCAGCGGATCACCACGGATATCAAAGAGGCGATGAAGAACAAGGACCAAGCCGCCTTGAATGCCGTTCGTTCCCTGAAATCCGCCATCCAGATGGCCACCATTGAGAAATACGGCGCGGCGGGCGAACTCGACGAAGCCGAATCGGTGGCCGTCATCCGCAAAGCGATCAAGCAGCGCCAAGATTCCGTGGCCAGCTTTGAAGCCGGCGGACGTCCGGAGCTGGCGGAGAATGAAAAAGCGGAAATCGCGATCTTGGAACGCTACTTGCCCGCCGCTTTGAGCGAAGCGGAAATCCAGAAGATGGTGGACGACGCGATCGCGGAACTGGGCGCCACCACCCGCAAGGACATGGGCGGCGTGATGAAGGTTCTGCAAGAACGCATCGCGGGACGGGCGGATAACAAGATCGTCTCCGGCTTGGTCGGGGAACGCCTCAAGTAAGGGAACATCCCGGCGGATCTGGATGATCGCGGCGATCGTGGTGGCGGCTGGCGGCAGCCGGCGGATGGGTTTTGACAAGCTCTTTGCGGACTTGGACGGGCTGCCCGTGGTGGCGCGGAGCTTGGCGGCGTTTCGCCATCATCCGGAGATTGGGCAAGTCATTGCGGTGACGTCTCCGGAAAATCTGGAGCGGATCACCGCGCTTGGCTTGGCTCATCAGGTCGTGCTCGGGGGCGCGTTCCGGCATCTCTCCGTGCAAGCAGGCTTGGACGCGGTGGCGCCGGGGACGGAGATCGTGGCGGTGCACGACGGGGCCCGGCCCCTGATCGCGGCGTCCGCCATTTCCGCCTGCCTCGCCGGAGCCCGGGAACGCGGCGCCGCGGCTTGCGCCCGGCGGATTACGGAAACGGTCAAACGAGCCGACGACTCCGGCCGCGTCACCGGTGCGGTGGATCGCGAAGGCCTGTGGGCCATGGAAACGCCCCAGTGTTTTGCGCTCGACCTTCTGCGGCGCGCGTATCAACGTGTTCTCGACCGCAACGAAATCGTCACGGACGAGGTCTCCGCGGTCGAGGCGCTTGGAGAATCCATTTATCTTGTGGAAAACCGGTTCCCGAACCTGAAGATTACTTTCCCGCCCGACCTCGGCATCGCCCAGGCTCTGTTGCGCGGCATGCCATGAATACCCCTCGTTACCAAATCACTCGCCTGGCCAACGGCGTCACGATCGCCACCGCTGAAATGCCCCACATGGAAAGCGCCTGCGTGGGGCTTTGGGCCCTCACCGGCAGCCGTCATGAGGAGGTCAAGCGCAACGGGATCGCTCATTTCGTCGAGCATCTGCTTTTCAAAGGAACCCCGACCCGGAACGCCTACGAAATCAGCCGCCAAATCGAGGGAATTGGCGCCAGCCTGGACGCCTTCACGACGGAGGATCACACCTGCTATTACAGCCGCGGTCCCGCCGAGACGCTGGCGGCCATGGCGGACGTGCTTATTGATATTTACTGCAACGCCAGTTTCGATCCCCAGGAGATCGAGCGCGAGCGGGAAGTGGTGATTGAGGAGATCTCAATGTATCGGGACAATCCGTCCCAGCACGTGGAGGACTTGCTCGCGGCCGCCGCTTGGCCGGGCCATCCGCTCGGGTTGCCGATCACCGGTTCCGAGGCGTCCGTGAAACGCATCAAGCGGGGCGATATCTTTTCTTACCACCGGCAACGCTACTCCGGCGTGAACACCGTGGTGACGGTTTCTGGCCGGGTGGAGCACAATGCCGTGGTGGATCTGATCGCGCCCAAGCTGGAGTCGATGGATCCGGGCGAGACCATCCCCTTTTCCACCGTGCCCCCGCACATGCGCCAGAGTGGTCCCCGGAGGATGGACGAGACCCGGGACGTGGAGCAGGCGCACCTTTGCATCGGATTCCACACCTTCGGCCGGCATGACAGCCGCCGCTATGCCCTGAAGATTCTCAACGTGCTCTTGGGAGAGAACATGAGCAGCCGGCTCTTCCAATTGCTGCGCGAGGAAAGCGGGCTCTGTTACAGCGTTTCGAGCGACGCAGTGACTTTGGAAGACTGCGGGTTGATCAGTATTTACGCCGGTCTCGATGTGGACAACGTGCCGCGCGCCTTGGAATTAACCGCCGGATGTCTGCGGGATTTCAGCCGCAAGCAGGCCACGCCAGACTTGATCCGCCAAGCGCTGGCCTACTCCGTGGGACAGAGCCGGATGTCTTTGGAAAGCAGCCTGAGTCAGATGATGTGGATCGGGGAAAGCATCATTTCCTACCAACGGATCATCGATCCCCGGGATTCCTTCGCGCGGTTGAGCGAGGTCACGCCGGAGTCCGTGCGCGAAGTCGCCGCCGAAGTCTTCCGCCCCGAAGCAACCGCCATCGCCTACATCGGCTCCGAAGTGCCGGAGCTGGCGCTGGATGGGTTTCTTGGATAAGAGCGTGAGAGCGTGGGAGAGTGAGAGCGTGAGAGCGTGAGAGCGTGAGAGCGTGAGAGCGTGAGAGCGTGAGAGCGTGAGAGCGTGAGAGCGTGAGAGCGTGAGAGCGTGAGAGCGTGAGAG
>CAMCXS010000061.1 GCA_945883495.1 Akkermansia muciniphila | reverse complement strand
CCTAAAAGCGGAAATGGATGCTTCGCACAAAGCCACGAAGACACAAAGAGAATGCGGGTTCACATATGTTGCGGGTAGGACGGACGCGCCATCCTCCAGGCGAATGACCGGAAATGTCCAAAACTCCTGTCTCGCCTGATCCTTTGTGCCTTTGCGTCTTCGTGCGAGCCCATACCATCCCTGGATTTAGGCTAAGAGCCTCACGCAGAGCCGCAGGGCTCGCAGAGGATGGAGCCGGACGATCACGATGTTTCGTTCCACTGTTCCTCTCACCAAGGCACCAGGGCACGGAGGATGGGACCTAAATCCGGGTGGACCGCTCTTCAGCCGGCCATGAACGAATCCAAATCGCTAGCGCCATCGGGTTCGGTGTCGGAGTCGAGACCACCATCGACAAAAATCGAGCATCGACCCAGAGCCCAATCCGCGAACATAACTTTGACGCGACATCAAGTGCGGTTCGAGCTATTCTCTGGGAGGGCCGGAGCGAATGGATCTTGCCCATCTCACCATGATCACCACCACTCTCGATGACGCCGGCCTGGACTTGGCGAGCCTGGTCGCGGCCGTGGAAGAGCGCGGGGAAACCGTCGTGATTCTACGCGATGGCAAGCCTGCGGCCCGTCTTGTTTCCGCGTCGCCGCTGTTCGTCGATCATTTTCGGGAAGATCCCCGTCTCCGGGTGGTCTTCCATCAGGACGCCACCTTGCCGACACCCGAGGAAGCTTGGCCAGAGGAATTTCGATGATCTTACTGGACACCTGCACGTTCCTTTGGCTGGCGTCCGACAAGTCCAAACTGAGCCGTGCGGCGGAAGAAAGCATTCGAGCATCCGGGGAGTTTGTCGATGTCTCAGCGATTACTGCATGGGAAATTGCCTGGAAACACTCCAAAGGCCATCTGGACCTGGGGATGCCGCCGCGAGCTTGGTTCGACCTGGCTCGGGATGTGCAACAGGTTCGGGAATTTCCCATTACCGCGTCCATCGCCCTGCGCGCCGCCGAACTACCCCGCATCCACAACGATCCCGCCGACCGGTTCATCATCGCCACCGCTCTGGAATGCGGAATTCCCGTCGTTACGCCCGATGACAAGATTCGCCAATACGCGGGAATCCAGGTGATCTGGTGACAGGCGACATTTCGTCTACGTTTGTCTTAGCCTCACGCCAAGCCGCCAAACCGCAAAGGATGGACCCCAATCCGGAGCGCGACGCTGTGTCGTCGCCCATCCCATACATCCTTTGCGTCTCTGCGTCTTGAGCGAATCGGTCGCGAGGCAAAACCAACATCCTCTACGTTTGTCTTAGCCTCACGCAAAGGCGCGAAAACGCAAAGGATGGCCCCCAATCCGGATCGCGACGCTGTGTCGTCGCCCATCCCAAACATCCTCCGCGAGCTCTGCGTCTTGAGCGAATCGGGCGTGAGACAAAACGACCATCCCTCCATCCCTCCATCCCTCCATCCCTCCATCCCTCCATCCCTCCATCCCTCCATCCCTCCATCACGGCCCGCTACCGCGGGCTCCCCGAGTCACCCTTCGGCAGTCCATGTTTGCCGCTGCCGCGGCGGGTGGTCCCCCACTGCCCGCTACCGCGGGCTCCCCGAGTCACCCTTCGGCAGTCCATGTTTGCCGCTGCCGCGGCGGGTGGTCCACCACTGCCCGCTACCGCAGGCTCCCCGAGTCACCCTTCGGCAGTCCATGTTTGCCGCTGCCGCGGCGGGTGGTCCACCACTCCACCACTCCACCACTCCACCACTCCACCCTCCCCCCGCTTTCCCCTTGCTGATCACCCATACTCCCCTATAGTCCTCTCCACATGGACAGGCGCCAGATCAACCAAGTCCCCATGTTCACCCGGGGCGAGGATTCCGGGGAAAGACCAGTCGATCCGAGCATCATTCGCTTCTACGAGGGCTTGGAGGAACCGATCCTGGCGGAGACCCAGACCGGTTTCGTCCGCGGCTACCGCAACAGCCGCCGCATCGTGAACACCGCTGCCACCTGATCCCGGCGCGACGAAGAACTGGCCAACCTCGAACACCGTCAAGCCGGCGCCAAAGAGCAACGCGACGCCCAGGCCGCGGAGAAGAAGGCGGAGCGCAAAACGCGGCTGCTCCGGCTGAAGGAGGGACTCCGGTCGGTGTCCAGAGCAACTCCGCAGGCCCCGCACGATGCCCTGCTTTCGCCGGAAGACCAAACGGTCGCGATACGTGTAGTTGACTGCTCCTGCGGCGGCTCCTCGTTCCGGGCGCTGTAGATCGGACTCAATCACCGTTCATCTGGAGGCGGACCACTCGTGTCTGGCCACACACATCGACTGAATATGCTGCGAGACCGTCACGCAGTCCGAGGGTAGAACGGGCCACGATGAGGTTCGTTCAATCCCATTCCACGCGGAAGTCACCGTGATTGGGCGCGAATGACCGATTCGTGTTGACGAAAGCATCCTCCCGCCCAAATCAAGGGACAATGATCGAGATTTTGATGTGCTCTGCCAAAAACTTTTTGCACGGCCTCAGGGCAGCAACCGGCGACGATCATCAATGCACAACTCAATTTCACCAACGACGATCGGAAGAGTCCACTCGAACCACGCTGTGAAGTTTCAAAAAGCATTCGAGTTACGGGCAGTCGACCTCTTCGCTGGCGCTGGCGGACTGTCACTTGGTGCACGCCTCGCTGGGGTAAAGGTGACCCACGCGATCGAGAACAATATTTGGGCTGCCAAAACGTATCGCCACAACCACCGGGGAACTAAGGTGATCGAAGAGGACATTAGATCTCTCCCAGCACCAGGGCCATTAGGACCACGCTCGATTCTGTTCGGCGGGCCTCCGTGTCAGGGCTTTTCAACCTCGAACCAGCGCACCCGCCACTCCCTGAATCCAAACAATTGGCTATTCGAAGAGTTCTTTCGAATGACACAGGCTGCAAAGCCAGAATGGCTACTACTCGAGAACGTCCATGGTCTACGGCAAACCGAAGGCGGCGCCTTCGAGTCCCTAATTCGAGAGCGCTTTCAATCCGTAGGCTATGGGTGTTCGCTTTGGTCTCTTTGCGCCTCAAACTTCGGTGTGCCCCAGAAGAGACATCGATTATTCTTTGTTGGGCGGCGGGACGGCTTCGCCCCGGCGCCACCACCCGCTAGCGGCCTACCACCTGTGACCGTGAGAGACGCAATTTACGATCTGCCAGAACTCAAAAACGGAGCCGATCAAGATCGCTTGGCCTACAGCGAGTCAGCAACCTCAGCTTACGCCAAGCTACTCCGCAGCACACTAAAGTCGTGCACAGGGCACCTGGTCACAGCCAACAACTCCTTGGTCGTCGAAAGGTACAAACATATACTGCCCGGTCACAACTGGACATCCATACCTCAGAGCCTAATGCAGAACTACTCCAATCTCGTCAACTCCCGTAGCCGACACACCGGTATCTATAGGCGATTATCATGGGAAGCACCGTCAACAGTCATTGCAAACTATCGCAAAAACATGATCATTCATCCAGAACAAGACAGAGGGCTATCAGTCAGAGAGGCCGCCCGAATTCAGTCATTTCCGGACAATTACGATTTTCTGGGGTCCATCGGTTTCCGTCAACAACAAGTTAGCAACGCAGTTCCACCACTTTTGGCGAAGGCCGTATTCGCAACCATCCTTTCCCACTGCTAAACCAAAACAAACCCGTGGCCCTCACCCAACTCGAATTAATAACCGAAGGTCGGCTCAAGCATGACTTTGGCCCCGTGCAGGGCGGGGAAATCTGGGCCGGGTTTTTGCTAGCGCGGCAAAAAGCGCTTTTCGATGTGGCTTCGTTCATTAGCCAAACGGAACCTCACCTCAGTGATCACGGCCCTCGACACATAGAAAATGTTTTAGACAACGCCTACGCTCTCCTCGGTGAAACAAAGTGCACCGGAACGGACTCTCAGACTTCCCTTAATGCAACCGAGCTCTACTTTCTTGTGCTAAGCATTCTGTTTCATGATCTAGGAAACATTCACGGCCGCAAAGACCACAATCGAGCCATCGAGCGAGCGTACAGCTACGCACGTGGAAACGATGTGTCGATGATGCAGGAAAAGCGAATTCTATTTGCAGTAGTCGAAGCACATTGCGGCCAAACCTTTGACGGCTCCAAGGATACAATTGGCAAGCTCGACTCGAAGCAACACTTTAAGCAGCAACGGGTAGATTGTCAGCGTGTCGCCTCTATACTTCGGTTGGCAGACGAGCTTGCAGAGGGCCCACAACGCACATCTGCATTCATGAGGACCCATTTTCCCGTGGACCCGGAGAGTGAGGTATATCATGACTATGCTGCAGCCACCGCGATACACATTGATGGGGACAATGAACGCATCATCCTCACCTACGATATCGAGGTTGCTCCGGCATACCGAGGAGAAAAATACGACGAATCAAAAATGAGGTCGCTACTTAATCTTTGTTACAGAAGAGCGGTCAAACTGGATTTAGAAAGAAAATACAACCGTCATTACTGTTCGCTCTTGCGTCCGTTTAAGCGGACTGAGATCAGCTTCCACTTTTGCTACCAGGGCCAAGATCTTAAGATTGCAATTCCGATGATAACTCTTGACGATCTAGTACTGCCCTCAGATCAATCCAATGTTTCATTGGTTGATCGCGAGCGCTCTCTTCAATTATCTTTACTCCTTCCGAGCATAAGAGAAGCCATTGCACGAATAGCCTGATTCCGTAAAGAACCATGCAAACTAATCCCTTTGAATTTGAAGCAGCACTTAGGTTTACTCCTGCGGAGATGGTCGACTACTTCATCGACAACAACAACTTCGCGCGATTTATCAATTCTCAACGGAATGTCTTTCTTCTAGGCGATCGCGGCACAGGGAAGACAATGATGCTTCGCTACTACTCTTTACCAGTGCAAGCTTGGAAAAATGCTCGCGATTCGGAGTCGGCTGCTAGTCGCCCGGAGTTGCAGCATCTTGGAATATACATTCCTTGCCGCAACCCGGCTGTAACCAAGCGTGAGCCGGAGTTGATGGAAGCGCGCCAGAACGCTCTATTAATGAGTGAGCACTTCCTGGTCACCGCGGTCATTTACGCGATCGCCGAGTCGCTTGCTTCGGTCGGGAATCTCCTCTCATCATCTGAAGAGCGCATCGTAAGAGATGAAATTAAATATCTTTTCCAGTGGGAGATTGCAGACACACTTCCTTTATTCGAAGCCTTGCGCTCGGCCGCTACACGAGAGTCGGTCGCAATACAACGCGAACTAAATAGGCGCTTTCTGGATGTCTACTATGAAAACGCAGTGACCTTTTCAAATGCAATCATCCCGTTTTTGGACCTAGTCACCAACAATGTGGACCGGCTGCGAAATGCGCACTTTAGTCTGATGTTCGATGACGCCGATGCGCTTTCGAACCTTCAGAACGAGATCTTGAACTCATGGATAGCGTCTCGCAACTCTCCGAAGATCAGTTTTAAAGTGGCGACGAGTTTGGTTGATCAGAAGCCCTTGACGACGGCTGGCGGTGGCAGTCTGCTGGAAAGGCACGATTTTATTCGCGTGGATATGGAGGCTGACTTCCAGAGTTCAGACACCACCTTCCACAAACTCGCAACCGACATTGTCGAACGCCGTTTGGAAAAGGCCGGACTTCTAGGAGTTTCGGCTTCGGCCTTCTTTCCTATAAACACGGCGATGCAACACGATCTTGACGCTGCTGAAGCCAAGACCAGAACTATCGCGGGGACGGTTTACGCTGATGGAACTGAGAAGCAAATACGGGACTATGTTTACAAGTACAAGCGAGCCTACTACTTTCGCGACAGAAGCCCTAAAGCTAATCGACCGCCTTACTCGGGGTTCGACCTTATTGTCCATGTGTCGACTGGTGTCCTACGCTACTTGTTGGAACCATGCTACGAAATGTATGACGCTGCACAATCGCGCTTACCCAAAGACAATGTTCAGGTTGCCGTTATCCCGCCTTCCATACAAACTGAAATCCTGGCGGATCTAAGCAAACGGCGTTGGGCCTGGATACGCGAAGGATTCAATAACAGTGTTCGGGGGTGCAATCGATCAGATTCGATTCGGATTGCCAATCTTGTGGAAAACTTTGCCCTACTGCTGACCCATCGCCTACATCATCATCGGTCAGAGCCACGTGCAATCACTTTCTTTGTCTCCGCTAAGGAGTCCTTCGAAAGGACGCAGGAGCTGCTTGATCTGCTCGAAATAGCACGGCGAGCGCAAATATTATTCAAACGCCCCGGCAGCGGAAAGGATTTCGGCAAGAGAGAAGATTACTATATCTTCGATCGGCTTCTATGGATAGATCGAGGACTGGATCCTGTAGGGCAGAATGCGAGCATTTCTATTGAGGCGCGATCCCTGTGGGAAGCCGCGTTCGAAAATCGTGCTTTTCCTGGTGCGGTGTTTGAGAAGAGCAAGCGCAAGCGCAAAGATGCAGCGCAGGTGGAGCTATTCGACCCGGAAGTATATGAGTAGACTCTACATCACTACGGCAAGTTGGGAGCAAAGATTTGTGGAGGGTGCGCACCGAATCCTCCCTAAGAGCAAATGTGATCGGGTGCTCTGCTTTTGGTCAGAAGATTACGGCTCGCGAACGGAAATTCCTCGAAAAGAGCTTCAAAAGGCATGCGGCGCAATACACTGCGTATTTACGCCTTTCCGACTCGCGCCGGTGCATTATGAATGGCCGACTGGATCCCAAGTACAACTTTGGAAAACCGTTTTCGACGCATTTTCAAGGGAAATCATCGGTGTAGACGAGTTTATCTTTGACGTTTCGACGACACCTAGAGAGTTGCTGTGGATTATACTAGACTTGTTGACTGAGGCGAGTATCCCAGGGCAGATCATTTATCATCGTGCATCGAAGCACGGCGATTGGTGCGCGGCAGAGCCCGAACTGCCGCATATCGTTCCAAAGCTAGGAGGTATTAGTAGGCTTGATTGGCCAACAAAGTTGGTGATTCTTACGGGTTACGATTTGGATCGTTCTGAGCATTTTATTGAGTCGTTTGAACCTAGCGAGACAATGCTCTTATTGCAGTCTGGGGATACAGCCGAGGACCCTCTACGCAATTCTAATCCGCATCTTAAGAAGTTCAGCGGACGGTCTGGATTACGCATTGATTATATGAATTCCTACGAGCCGGACTGGGGCTATTCGTTTCTGAGGCGAGAATTGGGGAGTTTCGGTCAGGACGCCAATCTAATCTTAGCATCGCTTGGACCAAAGACATCGGCTGTTGCTTTATACCGGTTACATCGGGAAATGCCAAACAGTGCGCTCGCATATTCTCCATGTCGCGACTACAACATTGATTACTCGAATGGACTTGTGAGCACCCTGACATTACGTTGGGATCTGCAAAGCGGTATTGCGGAAACATGATCCAGAGACACAACAACAATCATCGCGCTTGACCGTTGGAAGAGTAGGCGCCAGTGCCGGGATCAGGGAGCGGTGCCGAAGCCTGGCACGATGCGCATGAACCGTCAACCTGTCCCAAGCGACGGCGATCGCGGCAGCATGGCGTTCGGCGAGAGCAGGATAGGGATCTCAGTTTTAAAGCCGCGGCCGCCTCTCCCGCAATCCCGTTCCCGAAGACACGGAAAGGAGAATCGGTTGACCTTCGCTATCTCTACTAGCATCCTCGAAGGATGGCTCAGTTGTTCGAATTTTGATCCGCCGTGGTGTGTTCATCTGCAAGGCATCGATTGTCGCCCGGCCTACCGGAGTCTGTCCCACGATCCAAAATCCGTCGAACCGGAAGTGATCCTCCCATCGATCCAACAGGGGGTGGAAAAGTCTACTGGGTATGCCTGTGTCTGGATCGAAACCATCGATGCGGTTGCTCTTGTGGAGATTACAACCCGGGCAAGCAAGAACGAGATTGGCGCTCTCGGTGCGTCCGCCCCGGCAGACTGGGATCACATGTTCAATGTGAAACGTAGCGCCCTGGAGCGACTGGTGCATCCGGCAGTAATTGCACCTTTGCCCAGCCCTGGATCGAACTTCTCGCTCCAAGGCGGCGGGAATGCTCATCTGGGATCACGATTCAGCAGCTGCAGAGCCTGGGCTCGGATCAACGAGAGCTCCTCGCTGAGATCAGACAGCGATGCTAACTCCTGGCTCTCCTCGCTCGTCAAGAGTCCTTCGGTGTTCCGGTCCATCAGAAGCTGAAGGCGCTGATTGGTGGACGGAGGAAACCGGAGTTCGCTGACCGACTCAATCCAATCCGATGGGGCTGGAATGGTTCCCGGCATAAAGACCAAAATTGGCTTGATGGGCAGGGCATGTCAAGCCGGGGCTTCGGTGATGACCGCGAAAGCCTCCTCGGCGGCTTCAGGAAGCAGCTTGGAAGGCTGGTACCATGTGCATGAACCATCACCATCTCCGAAGAGATGCCAATCCCAGCAGTATGGCGACGGAGGAAATCCAGCTGGGGAGACCTGGATCGAATCACCGGAACAGGAATCTGCGAAGTTCGCCTGGCACGAATGGCGCGGGATTAACCACCGTAAGGTGGACATTTTGTCCGCCTACCCCGTGTCTATGATCGCTACGGACGGGCAAGAATGCCCATCCTACATCAGCGTCACCCTGGAGCGATCAGAAGCCTAGTACCATCCACAACCATCCACATCCCAAAGGAATCCCGCCGAGCCCCGGAACACACGGCCAACCACATCCATCGGCCCGGGGATGTTGCCTGGTTCAAGGTGGCTTCCGGGACCAGTCTCGATGCCCCCCTCGTTCAAGCGAAGTCGCCGCGCATTCACGCCCTGGCTTGCGCCGATCATGCCGTTGCCTTCTTGAGAACGCTCCGGCTGAACGTCCCGGCGGGGGCTTCGTTCCGGACCGAAGAGATTCGGTCGGATCACAGATCCAACCTACGATGCCTAGAGTGTTTGATGCTTGAACGGGGGCGACGAAGCCAGACCGGCGTTGGTCGTGGCGTGGTTGACAACCGATGCTGTCCGAAGCAATCTGCAGGGATGGGGCTCGCCCAAATCATTGAAGAGTTGCCGAAGTTGACCAGTGCGGACCGGATGGAAGTGCGCCGGAAACAACCTTGCAGTCAACCTGCTTGATAGTTCCTTATCAACGGTATCAAGCGTGGTGTCACTATCGCTTGGGCCGAAAGCACTAGTCCCTCGCAAGCTGGCCGGCGCCACGGCCGGATAACAGCTAAAGGCGCCTTGCAAACTCGATCGCGCCGTGATACCCTGACCAGCGTTGAACATCCCTGCCATGGAGCCAGATCTCATCCGTCAACTCACACACGCGCCAAACCGCGCCTCGTTCAGTGCCTTTGCGATTGTGATCGCAGTCTCCATCGCGCTACTTTCCCGGGGATTCCCGGAAGAGGATTCATCAGCTGTATGTGCCGAACTTGCTACCATGCAGGGAGAATTCGCCCGTAACACCGAGCGTGTCATTGCACCACTCCGGACGGACTACATTCGCCGCCTGGATGCGTTACGGCGGACATTGATCCGGGAACGGCGTCCTGAAGCCGCTCTTGCCGTCGAGCAGGAAATAGCACGGGTCGAAGCCGGGATTGTGATCACGGCAACACCGCCAAGCTCGGCTGTAACCATCTCCGCAGCCGATGAGCAAGGGACGTCACTTGGCGACGGAAAGAAGGGTCAGAAGTTAACCGTGCAATACGTGAAAGGGACTTGGAAGCTCACGCCATCATCCGTGGAGGGCTCCCCGGACCAACCTCTGCACGTCGGGTATCAAGTCGCACTGGCCGGGATGATCAATGGACGTCGAGAGCGGCTCGCTCTTATTCCTGGCGAGACCAAAGCCGAGCCATTCACCTACGTTCTAGCGGCCGACTATGACCAACTGTTTCTCATGAGCGCGGATAATATCCTCGGTGATAATTCTGGCGAGGTGCAATACAACACAAAGCTTCAATAAGTCCCTCACGAAGAGCACATTCCGATCAGCAACCGGTTTTCAGCTTGACCTGGGGACGAGTCTCTTTGAGCATGGCTCATGGGAGCTGTGGGACGGATGAAAGCAAGATGGACCTGGATTCCATTTCTCCTGGCGGCGGGCGGGCTGGTGGGGGCTTTGGGGATGGCGCAGGATGTGGAGGTGGACGGAAGGAAATTATTGGTCGATCGCCTCTGGGGCGTCGTCCTGGTGCCGACGCCGGAGCACGTGAGAGACACGGGCGTCATTGGGTTGCATGGCATCTTTCTGAGCGCCGATTTGGAGCCGGTCCCCGCGGAGGTCCGGGATGCCATCGATCCATTCCTCAACCAGCCGGTCACTCTGGCTTCGTTGGATGCGATGCAGAAGGCAATTATCCAGGCTTACCAGGCCAGCGCAAAACCCATTAGGAGGATTGCCTTTCCCGAACAAGATATCACCACGGGAGTTGTGCAGCTGGTGGTTTTGGATGACGCCGGAGGCAGTTAATCGCATTGACAAGCCTGGGCATCGTTTACCAGAGTCAGCCGATGCTAGACGTCGATGCAACTCGCCGAAGGGTTGTTGCCTGGGTTCAATCACCGGAGTTCGATGACGAATTCAATGCCGCTGCGAAGCGAGCCATTTGGCCGTTTGTAGTAGGGGGTATTCTCATCGTTTCCATGATCGGAATCCTCCCCGGAATTGGGTTCCTGATCTATGGGTTCCGGCGAGAAGCAGCACGCAAAGCGGCGAGGCGAGAAGCGCACTTGGTCTATGCCGAGAAGGAACCGATTCTGTGCGTCTTGGTGATTGGAAATCGCGCGCTCTTCCGGGATAAGGGATCCTTGGCACCTGCTTTGCTCGTCGGCGGTTTTGGGTCTCAGGATCACTCCACGGCGGAAGATGCCCTAAAAGTGGCGGCCGTGTTCGCGAGCTTGTATGGGAGAAATCCAGCCAAAGTGGCTCCGGAGCATCGCGAGGCGTGCGCCTTGGTGAACGACGATGAGTTTCAATCCGGGCGTCGACGAGCGGTTCCGGCGCACCTTTCGCCCAACCGGAAGCTCTGGCTCTTTGATACCCTGCTCCAGGGTGACAATTTCGACTCTGGGACGATCGACAGCCCGTTCATTCCCTGCTTAGTCTCTCCGGGCCAGGGCCCGATCTGGCAGATTCCAAGTGACCTGGCGGTGTTCCTGCCACCGAAGAAGAATCCCAACATCATCGCTCACCAGGCGAAAGCGGAAGCGCCGCCCTTGGTCGCTCCCATCTCCGAGAATCTGGAGGCAATTGAAGCCCATATCAGCCGTCATCTTGGGGAGCCCAGCACGGTATATCATGAGCTCGTCTCCACCACGGTTCACATTGACGTCCACATTGTCCGGGCGACTCTTGCCCGCCCGTGGATCTCCCTGGTGACGAGTGGAATGAGCGACATCCCCATGCATCCGCCCGAGGGCGCTGAAGCCTGGCGATTTGCTGAACTCATGATCCGTCTGCCTTCCGATTGGAATTTTGAGAATGAATCATTGAGCGATGAGGCAAATTATTGGCCGATCCGCTGTCTGAAGTTTCTGGCCCGTTTCGTTCACGAGTACGAGACCTGGTTATGTTACGGTCATAGTATTCCCAATGGCGATCCGGCGGAGCCCTACGCGAGCAACATCCCCTTTGTGGGCGTGGTGCTCAGTCCGCCTTGGTATGGGGGACCGGAGTTTACAACGTTGGTTCTGCCAGATGGAACTCCCGTCTCCTTCTGGTCACTAATCCCCGTGTATCCCTCAGAAATGGCGTTCAAAGTGGAGCACGGCAGTGACGCGTTGTTTGAGCGACTCGCGGCGGCTGGTTACTCCGATCTATTTGATCCTTCTCGTCCCCCGGTGGTCTGAGCTGTTTCTCTCATGTGTATCGTGGCAGGCATTTTACGCGTGCTCCCCTGCCCCCCTTCACCCGGGGCCAACGGCGATGCGGTAGCCGCAGGGTTCCAAAACAGCAAATCCTCACCAGTAAGCGCCATGTGAATGATTGTGATGGACGCTGGAACGGAATTCTTGGGAATTCCGCTACTCAGAATTCATTCTCGTAGCGGAATCGCCCACGCATTCCGCCCTTTCTGACCATCAGTTCCATTCACACCCGCAGTAAGCTTTCTGACTTGTCGCGATGGCGGCAAAGGGTTATCTCTGACCCAACTCTCTCTATGATACCCGCCGCACATTCTGTCGTCCGGGGATCCGAGCCCCATCCCGCATCGGTCATCGCGGCGTGCGGTGAGAAACTCACCTTCTGCCTGCGCCTCCCGATGATCGCCTTCATATTCCCGGCACGAGCGCCACGAATCACACCAACTTCGGCAACACCGCCGTCGCTGGCAGCGCCGTGGTGCGCACCTTCACCATAGATCCGCTGCTCAGCGGTGGCGCGCAGGCAAGATTCTTCACCATCGAGCTCAACCTCGCGCCGTGATGGCGAGAGGGCTCGCAGGATGCCTGGCACCACACCACTGACGAATCCAACGAATTTCAATACGCCGCCTGCATCTGGGGAACTGGGGGGAGCTGGACAGCGATTCCATCTCCGAGCAAATGATGCGCTGTTCCTCCGCTCTACATCCGCCTTGATGTCTCTCCGGGAGACGATCCATGCACATCGAGCCGGACCCCAGACGGAGTTTTCCGGCACGGAGGGCAAATGGAGTAACTTTTCTTGACTGCGAAAACCGACGGTGCTTTAGCGGTTAGGGCATTCGCGCCCTCCCGAGATGAAGTTGCCTCCGCCGGATCGCCCGCCCGTTCTTCGACTCGCCCTGGTTTTGGGATTTTCCGTCGTGCTCTCTTTGTTTTCTAGCTGCACCACCGCGACTCCCAGTCAGCTCACTAATGCCAAGCGAGTCGGTCTGATGATCGATCCCCGGATCTCGAATCTGGAGCATACCGTTGGCGGCCTCACCAAGTTTCGCGAGAAAACCTCTGATCTGCATGTGCCGGGATGGAACTTTGAAAGCTTCATCCGGGCATCGGCCAACCCCAGCTTAACTCTCGTGCCACTCCCTTACTCGGAACCGAAGCGGCATCAAGTCACGCCCGACCCGGGGCTTGATTTGATCTGCTGCTTTACGGCCAGGGAAACCATGACTTCGGGATTTTACGATCCGGTCTCGGGCGTTTACGTTCCCATCGTCGAGAAGCGAGCCAGCATTATGTTTCGAGAGGCGGCACTGCTGAAGAAGACGTGGCTTGCCCACGCGGACGTGCTCTTCGACTGCGAGGTTTTTGAGGGCGCCACCGGCCGCCGCCTCATGTATGCCGTCGGCTCTCACCTCCTTGAGGACAAATCGATGACTCCCGAGGCAGTTGTCACCAAGGCCACCGGCGAGGCGGTCAAGGAGGTTCTGATCGCCACCAAACTGGCCCGGCCTGGACTTTCCTCCGAAGCGTCCCAAGAAACCATCCGCGAAACCATTGAACGGGCCAATAAGGAATACGCCGCCGGGATGGCACAGGCGAAAAAAGAATTTAAGTCCGACATCGACAACGCGATTTCAACCTACCAATCAGACATGACTCGCGTGAAAGAAAAGTTCCGCTCGGACATGGCCAAAAACAAAGCAAAGTTTCATGCGGACATGGCGCGGGCCAAGGCGGAGAGAGGCCCGTCGAACCGCGCAGCCTTAACCGACTGATTTGTGGGATCGCTTCAAGGCTGCGTTGCCGCCCAGGCCTTCAGCCAAGCGTAAAAGCTCGCTCCGATCTGGGCGTATCCCTCTGGATTGGGATGAACGCCGTTGTTTTCCGGATATCCACCCGCTGGATCCAGGTTTAGTTCCGTCGGCACGATGTAGATTTGTTCCGCCTCGCGACCGGACAGGCGTTCGATCATGCGCTCGACCAGCCGGTGCTGAATCCGCTTCCACCCCCATCGATGGTATTTGCCGTGATAATTGGCTTCAAACCCGGATTCCCTGGAGTTGGGCGGAGTGGTGAGACCAACCGCCAAGGCCGCGCCTGGGACGGCCTGGTGAAACTTCGCGAGCAGCTGGTCCGCGCTGTCGAGCACGGTGTCAATCTGGGTCAGCTGCGCTTCGGCGTAGTCGGGGCTGGCGCCGAAACAGTCGTTGATTCCAAGGAGAAACGTCACCACCTCTGGACGTTTGCCGCCGCACGATTCTTGGAAGTACCGATCCAGATTGAAGGCGGGTTTTCCCTGTGCGCCGGGAAAGATGAAGGGGCTGCTCGTTTTGGGCGCTAGAGGACCAGCAGTGACTCCCTGAGTTTTGGCATCGAACTTGGTGAGGAAGGCGGCCCACTTCCACCCCCCGTATCCCTCATGCGCGACGGACGGGGCGGCACCGGCGGGTTTGTGAGTCCCCAGGAAGGTCAAGGCGGGATTGCCCGGCGCGGCGCAGAGGCCCGCTAATTCGTTTGGATAATAAGATGCGTTGGTCAGGCTGTCTCCCACCATCAGGATGTTGAAAGCTCGACTGTCCCCGGCATCGTGCCGGGTGACGCGCACAGTGACGCTTCCATGGGCCACGACTTGGCCTTGCGCATCCTTCACCCTGATCGCCAGGGGATGATCGCCCACATCTTGGTCCATGGCCGTCAGCGTCCAACGCCGGACGTCCGAGGTGCCCAAGCCGCACTCGGCTTCGAACTGGTAAGCCTCTGGATCCTCAGTGAGAACGATGTTGTCGAAGTAAATGCTCATCGGCAGCCCGCTCACCGCATAAAGGACGGGCGGCAAGGTGAGCCGGAGATCTTCGGCGCGAAGCAGAGAGAAGGACAGTATCCAAGCCAAACTGCAGAGAATGAGGATGAGGCGATCTTGCACGGCGCGCATGGGTGATCCTAAAGCCTGTGGAGCAACGTCTCAATGGCGGACTGAATGGCTCCGGCGATGATCGGGTGCCCTGCATTTTCGCTGGCTCCTTTTCTCGCGGAAAATCGGAGTCAGATCATAGCATGATCCGGTTCTGTTTGCTCGGTTTATCCCTTCGTGCTCTTCGCGTCCTTCGTGGTATCCCAGGCCTGCTCCCGCGGCCCAGACACCTGCCGGTAGAGCCGATGCACCGCTTCCACAATCCGGTCTTCCACGGATTCCGCCCAGCCAGCAGCGGCTTCGTATCCGCCTTCCTTGAGCACTCGCAAACTTGGAATATATCCGTTGTAATCATTGGTATATCCCGCGACCCAAACCCCGGCCGGACCAGCGAACTCTTTCTTGAAGCGGAGGGAGTAATCCACCACCACCTCGCTCCCCAGGGTGATCAAAACCAGATCGGAACCGAAGCGAATCACTTGGACCGGATACGCATGCGGCGACCGCTCCGCTTTCGCATAGTCGAGCTGGATCTCTTCATACGCGGCCCGAATCGGTCCACCGACCGGGCGAGGATTAGCGATGAGCGCGACTTCCACCGCGTTCGACAACGACCGGCCATGCTGCATCGCCAATTCCAAGTCGGTGATACCCGGAACGACATCGGACCGCCGCGGATACGGATTCTGATCGGCGCCGCAACCGGTGATGAAAAGAGCCGTGAACCCTGGGCGATGCTCCTCCAAATACTGCTGCGCGAATCCTGCATAATCTCCGCAGTAATTGTAGAAGCCGAGGGCCGTATTGTGACACGCATAGCCGAACAGCACGGCCCGCGGCGTGCCATCGGGCGCCTCAACTCGAAGAGCAGGCACTTCGTGATCCACGGGCCCATCCGGGTTCGGGGCTTTGTTCGCGTTCGGATGCTCTGGGGGCAGCGTGTAATCTCGACGCCGGTTCATGGCGAAACCGCACCGCGCTTTGTTCCAAGTCAGCCGGGCTGGAGCCAAATTTCCGAGGGCTTGACCAACCACCGTGCAAATATCTGTCTTGAGCTTTTCGGTATAGGCAAAGGCGTCGGTGAGCTTCGGATTTTTCAGGTCTTCGCCGGTCACGGGACGGGTGCGCAGTTGCGGACCGGAGTGCGTATGCGAAGCGTTCAAGACCAAATTCGCTGGAGGCAGGCCATAGGTTTGCTGCACATGGTCCGCGACATCTTGGCGCAACTCCTGAGGCACGCCGATGAGATCCAGGGTGACCACAACCAGGCGGTTTCCTGATTCGTCTTCCAGGGCCAGGGCTTTGGCAAAGAGTTCCTGGACCTTGCCTTCCGCCGGTTTCTTGCGAGCCGCGTAGCCGGCCATCCACAGCATTTTGGGCGGCGTAATCACCGCGAGGGCCGTTCCCGCCTTCCAGTTCGCGGGAACGTGGGGCGCCACCGAGGCCGGAGGTTTCGGAGGAGAAAGCGGAGTCGCTCCCGGGGGAGGCTCGGCGAAGAGCCACGCGCATAGCGGAATGAAGAGCAGGCCGATCAATCCGGGGATTCGAGGATGGGAGCGCATGGCAGGGAACACGCGCGGCGGGAGGGCCACCTTTCCGAGAGCGAGACGCGGAGGAAACGCCGAGGACCTATGATAGGGCGGACATGCCTGTCTGCCCAAACATCGCCGCGGGCCGCTCGGGACAGGCAGGAATGCCTGTCCTACGGATAGACGGTGGCTACTCCATCACTCCATCACTCCATCACTCCATCACGGCCCGCTACCGCAGGCTCCCCGAGTCACCCTTCGGCAGTCCATATCTGCCGCTGCCGCGGCGGGTGGTCCATCACTGCCAGCCGCTCGGGCTCGTCCTACGAATGAAGCCGCCCCCGGATCTCGAGCAAACGCTTCATCAGGTGGCCGAGCGATCCCTGCCAATCGGCAGTCCCAAAGGCGTCGTGCAATGTCTTATATAAGGCGTAGAGCTCGTTGTAGACCGCTTGGTTCGCCGGAATGGGTTCGTAGACCCGGTCGCGGTAGGAACAGAGCTTCGCCTGAGCGGCTTCGATCGTGATTTGGCCACTCGATGCCGCGCCGAATATGGCGGCTCCCAAGGCGCAGGTTTGGTCACTGGCGGCGACCTTGAGATACTTGCCGAGGATATCCGCGTAAATCTGCATCAGGGTGGCATTCTTCACGGCCAAGCCACCGATATTCACCACGGTATCGATGGGCATTCCATATTCCTCCACACGCTCGATAATGGCGCGCGCGCCGAACGCCGTGGCCTCGATGAGGGCGCGGTAAATCTCGTGCGCTTGGGTATAGAGCGTTTGCCCCAGAATCAAGCCGGTGAGCCGGACATCAACCAGAATGGTGCGGTTCCCGTTGTTCCAATCCAGCGCGAGCAAACCCGTCTGTCCCGGTGCGAGCGTGGCCAAGCGCTTTTCCATTTCGATGAATTTCTCGTCCATGCTGGCGCCGTAACGATCTGGCACCAGCTGATTCACGAACCACAAGAAGATATCGCCCACCGCCGATTGGCCAGCCTCGATGCCGTAGTATCCCGGGAGCACCGAGCCGTCGACCACGCCGCAAACGCCGGGAATATCCGCGACGCCTCTGGCCACTGGGGCCACGGTGATATCACAAGTGCTCGTGCCGAGAATTTTGACGAACGTGCCTTCCTTCACTCCGGCCCCCACGGCTCCCATGTGGGCGTCAAACGCACCGACGGCCACGGACGTGCCCTCGCGCAAGCCCAACTTGGCGGCCCACTCCGCCGTCAACCCACCGGCGGCGACATCCGACGTGACCGCTTTGGTGTACAACCGGGAACGCAGGGCCGCCAGAGCGGGATCCAGCGCCGCGAGAAACTCTTCGTCCGGCAAGCCCCCCCACTCGTCCGCATACATCGCCTTGTGTCCGGCGGAGCAGACACCGCGAGCCATCGTTTCCGGCTTGGTGTTTCCAGTCAGCACAGCTGGCAGCCAATCACAATGCTCCACCCAGCTGTGCGCCGCCGCGAAGACGTGGGGAGCGACGTTGAGACAACGCCAGATCTTGCTCCACCACCATTCGGAAGAATAAATGCCGCCGCACTTGGCGAGATATTGCGGCCGCATTTTGGACGCCGTTTCGGTAATTTTGGCCGCCTCCGCGTAGGCGGTGTGATCTTTCCAAAGCCACACCATGGCCGCCAATTCGTCCCCAAACTCCGGCTTCAGCCCCAGCGGAGTCCCTTCCGCATCGACGGGAATGGGCGTACTGCCGGTCGTATCGATTCCAATTCCGATGACGTCCGCCGGATCAAAGTTCGGGTCCGCCGCCCGCGCCTGGGCCAATGCGCCGGTGACGATCGCGACGAGGCCATCGAGGTAATCCCGCGGATTCTGCCGCGCCACGTGCGGATCCGCGGAATCCAGGAGAATGCCCATCTCGCCAGAAGGATACGGGAACACGGTCGACCCGAGTTCTCTCCCGGTATCGAGATCAACGAGCAGGGAACGGCAAGAGTTCGTGCCGTAGTCAAGGCCGATGGCGTAGCGTTTCATGGGGTTTGGGAATGGGGGAAAGGGATTCGACAAAGCGAGGACTGCCCCCTAGCATCTGGAGGAACCTTCGACAAGCCCAGCCACGACAATATGGAACGCAAAGCCATCGCCCTGATCGCCCACGACCAACGGAAACTCGACCTGGCGATGTTCGCCAAGGATCATGAGGCCCTGCTCGCCTGTTTCCCATTGTTGGCGACGCGGACCACCGGCACGGTCCTCAACGAGAAGACGAATTTGCGTGTTGAGTGCCTCGCCTCAGGTCCCCATGGCGGCGATCTGCAGGTGGGCTCGCGAATTGTGGAAGGCGGGGTGGAAGCAGTGATTTTCTTTCGTGATCCCCTGACCGCCCAGCCGCACGAGCCGGACGTCTCCGCCCTGTTGCGGATTTGCGATGTGCACCAGATTCCCCTGGCCACGAACTTGGCGACGGCCAAGGCGATCGTGCGCTGGCTGGAGACTCGAGTTGGGTAGCCTGTTGCGGAATGACTGCCCGTTCCGCCCCCCCCTTCATCGACAATCATGCCGAAGGGCGCAGGCCCTTCGCTACGCCAACTTCACTCCAGTTCCACCCGGTATCGCGGAACCGACGCGTCGGCTTCGGAGCTATAGGCGTCGATCCCGCCGCGGAGGGCTCGGGTGTTCGCAAAACCATGGCCGATGAGGTAAGCAGCGGCATCGAGAACCCGTTCGCCGGTGTGATCGTAGACGACGATCACGGTTTCTTTGTCCCAAGTCCCGAAGATTTCTCGGATGAGGTCTTGAGTAAAGCGAAGGCTCCCCGGGATGACCACGGCCTCGTGTTCTTCCTGCGTCCGGACATCGAGCAACCGCGACGGACTCCCGGCGGACAGCAGCGCCGCGAGTTCTTGAGGTTCGAGGAAGATCTTGCGGTCGGCATCATGGGTGGCTTCCAGGTGGGCGATCAATTCCTCAACTGGGATGTCTTCGTTGCGACGGCAAAGCGACTGCAAGGTTTCCTCCGGGGAGAACGCGCAACTGCTGCAACCGCCGATGTGGTAGCGGGCAAACAACGCCCGCTGCGCACCCGGGTAAGCTTCTAGCACCTGCCGCATGGTTGATTCCGCCGTGATCATCAGGAAGAACCTGGGCCGAGTTCCGTCGATTGCAAGATGGCAACTATGAGGGAACGGGGGATGATGCGGAGGGCTCGCGGATCTCACCCGGAAAAAGCCGCAGTTGAGCCCAGCCCAAGAACGCACCCGCCAGCGCCACCAGCAAGACGCCACAAAGCGCGAATTGCTGCCGAATCCACCAGGGTTGTCCAGCCGCGCACGCCCAGCTCAAGGCCAGCAAGCAAAGCGCTCCGCCCAACGTCCAAAGAACGCACGATGCCAGGACCGGCCCGTTGGCTCTTTCCCGCCAAATAACGCGGCCGATTCCCAGCAGCGTGCCCCACAGCCCGATCAAGGCTCCGAGGATTGCCCCGAAACGGGAATTCTCTTCCATGGAACACCAGGCGCCAGGTCGGCTTCCCCAGCCCTCCACCAATTGCAAGCTGCTCAGCTCCACCGCCCCACCGGCTGGCAGGACCAGGTTCAGCTCCAAGCTCACAGGAACAGCGTCTGACTCCGGCAGTGAGAAAGGCAACGCAAAGGAACGCCGCAGTGAATGTCCACTCAGTGGAGCTTGCAACCCCGTCCCCTGGGTCCGCGAATTGACGGGAAATGCCGCCCCGGGCGACGAAACGCTCACGGCCTCCAAATACCCTTGGCTCTCTTCTGGCGTCCGGTAACTCACCTCTCCAGCCAACGCATAACTCCGGAAGTTCGAGGCGAACCCTTCCGGCAAACTCAGCTCAAGAATCCGAAGTGGCGCACTTGCCGCCGGTAACGATGCCTGCAACGAGACCCCATGGCCGCCTTGCTGCACCACAATGCCTGGTCCTGGTTTGAGCTCCGTCCGGTTTAGGAACCGAGCACCTCCTCCCGTCGCATCCGGCCTGGACACAAGCTGGATTAAAAGAACTCCCACGAAGATCCCCGCGGCCAGAATTCCCCAAAACCGTCGATTCGCTGCGCTCATGCCAATCCCTGACGATAGCACAATCACCGCCGAGGTGCGCAGGGGATTTCCGCCGATCCGCTCGTCGATCCTCAAAACAAAAGAACCGGATGGACCTCACGGCCCACCCGGTTTCAAAGTCACCAGAACGAAACGCTGGCGAGTGCGAGATTACATCATTCCGCCCATGCCGTGGTCGTGACCACCGGCTGGTTCCGCTGCTGGCGGCTCCGGAATGTCGCTGATAAGACATTCGGTGGTCAGAAGCAGACCGGAGATGGAAGCGGCGTTTTGCAGAGCCGAACGAGTCACCTTGGTGGGGTCGACGACACCCGCCTTGATCAGGTCTTCGTACTTCCCGGTGGCCACGTTGTAGCCGTGGGCGCCGGACTTCTGCTTCACTTCTTCCACGATGAGAGCGCCTTCGACACCGGCGTTCGCGGCCAGCTGACGAAGAGGAGCCTCAATGGCTCGGGCCACGATTTGGGCGCCAGTCGCCTCATCACCAGTGAGCTTAAGATCACCGGCCATGGCTTGCGCGCGGATCAGCGCGGTGCCACCGCCAGCCACGATGCCTTCTTCCACGGCAGCGCGGGTCGCGTGCAGGGCGTCCTCAACGCGAGCCTTCTTCTCCTTCATCTCGGTCTCGGTAGCCGCGCCGACGTTGATGACGGCCACGCCGCCGGCCAACTTGGCAAGACGCTCCTGGAGCTTCTCACGGTCGTAGTCGGAGGTGGTTTCGTCGATCTGACGGCGGATTTGGTTCACCCGGCCGCTGATGGCGTCGCTGGTGCCAGCGCCTTCAATGACCGTGGTGCTTTCTTTGTCGATGCGGATGCTCTTGGCGGTGCCAAGGTCGGCAACGTCGACGTTCTCCAGCTTGATGCCGAGGTCTTCAGTGATGACCCGGCCACCGGTGAGGACGGCGATGTCTTCGAGCATGGCCTTGCGGCGGTCGCCGAAGCCGGGAGCCTTGACGGCGCAGACGTTCAGAGTGCCACGGATCTTGTTCACCACAAGCGTAGCCAGAGCCTCGCCTTCCACGTCTTCAGCGATGATTAGGAGCGGACGTCCGCTCTTGGCGACCTTCTCCAGAAGAGGAATGATGTCCTTCAGGCTGGAGATCTTCTTCTCGTTGA
Organism: Akkermansia muciniphila; assembly: GCA_945883495.1. Lineage (GTDB taxonomy): Bacteria > Verrucomicrobiota > Verrucomicrobiia > Verrucomicrobiales > DEV007 > V1-115. The sequence continues at coordinate 13,657 of CAMCXS010000061.1, read as the reverse complement.
TGAGGATGAAGGCGTTCTCGAGCACCGCTTCCATGCTTTCCGCGTTGGTCGCGAAATAGGGAGACAGATAGCCCTTGTCGAACTGCATCCCCTCGACCACGTCGAGGGTGGTGTCGATGGACTTGGCTTCTTCCACCGTGATGGTGCCGTCCTTGCCGACCTTGTCCATGGCATCGGCGATGATGTTGCCGATCTCGGTGTCCCAGTTGGCGGAAACCGTGGCGACCTGAGCGATCTCCTTGGTGTCCTTGACCTCTTGGGAAAGAACCTTGAGCTGAGCCACGATCGCTTCGGTAGCCTTCATGATTCCACGTTGCAGGGAAATCGGATTGGCACCGGCGGTGACGTTGCGCAGACCTTCCTTATAGATCGCCTCGGCCAACACCGTGGCGGTCGTGGTGCCGTCCCCGGCCACATCAGAGGTCTTCGAGGAGACTTCCTTGATCAGCTGGGCGCCCATGTTTTCATAGGGATTGTCCAGCTCGATCTCCTTGGCGACGGTAACGCCATCCTTGGTGATCGTGGGACTGCCGAACTTTTTCTCAAGGATCACGTTGCGTCCGGCAGGGCCCAGGGTGGCCTTGACGGCAGCGGCGAGTTTGGTGACACCCGCGAGCAGAGACTTGCGCGCGGTTTCGTCGAATTGCAGTTGCTTAGCCATATTGTGTTTAGTCGTTAGATTGTTTTACTGAGATGCAGGGGACAAACCTCAGGCGAGGATGCCGAGGATGTCGTTCTCGTTGAGGATGAGGTGCTCTTCCCCGTTCAACTTGACTTCAGTCCCGCCGTATTTGCTGATGAGGACCTTGTCGCCAGCCTTGACGGTAAAGGTGAGGTCCTTGCCGTCCTCATCTTTGCCAATGCCCAGAGCCACTACGAGCGCCTCTTGCGGCTTCTCTTTGTGAGCGTCTGGAATGATGATCCCACCTTGCGTCTTCTCTTCCGCGTCGGTGATGCGCTTGACCAGGACACGCTGTCCCAGGGGCGTGATGTTTGCTGCCATGTTATGTGGTGTTAGTTCAGTGGTTTTGTTGATTTCGGAACCGCCGGAAACTGGGGAGGCAAACCCGGCGATGCCACTAGAGAATTGCTATGCCGATGTCGCTTTCTCCGCGATCAATCGACCACTTCGGCGTCGGCGTCGATGACTTGGCCCTTGGCCTTCTTCGGCCCCTTGGAAGCCGCCTCGTCACCTTCCGGCGCCGGACCTTGCTTGGCCGCGAAATCCTCTGGATTCACTCCGGCTGCTTGAGCAGCGGCCATCGCCTGGGCGAACATGCCTTCCAGCTCGCTGGTGGCCGCCTTGATTTGCGCCAAGTCGTTGGTCTCGATCGCTTTCTTCACCTTTTCGACCGCCTCGGTGATCGGACGCTTCTGGTCTTCCGTCACTTTGTCGCCCAACTCGGCGAGTTGCTTCTCAATTTGGTAGACCAGCGAATCCGCGTTGTTGCGAACTTCGACCGATTCCTTGCGTTGACGGTCTTCCTCGGCGTGTTCCTCGGCTTCGCGTTTGGCGCGCTCGATTTCAGCGTCGGTCAATCCGCTCGATCCCTCGATAGAAATCTTCTTTTCTTTGCCAGTCTTTTTGTCCTTGGCGCTGACATGGAGAATGCCGTTGGCATCGATGTCAAAGGTCACCTCGATCTGCGGCAAACCGCGCGGCGAAGGCTCGATTCCTTCCAAACGGAAGTCGCCCAGCTTCTTGTTATCCCGGCTGAACTTCCGCTCGCCTTGGGTAATCACGATATCCACCGAAGGCTGATTGTCGGCGGCCGTGGAGAAGATATTGGCCTTCTTCACCGGAATCGTCGTGTTGCGCTCGATCATCGGTGTCGCAATCCCGCCCATGGTTTCGATCGCCAGCGTCAGCGGAGTCACGTCGAGCAGGAGGACGTCCTTGACATCGCCTTGCAACACTCCGCCCTGGATTGCGGCGCCGATGGCGACGACTTCGTCCGGATTGACGCCCTTGTGAGGCTCTTTGCCGGCCAATTCGCGAGCAATCGCCTGGACCTTGGGCATCCGGGTCATGCCACCGACAAGAACGAGTTCGTCCACCTCAGAGGCGCTGAGCTCGGCCGCCTTCAAACACTCCCGGACTGGCCCCTTGGTGCGCTCGAAGAGAGAATCGGTAAGCTGCTCCAGCTTGGCGCGGGTCAATTGCTGCTGGATGTGCTTTGGCCCGGTCTGATCCGCCGTGATGAACGGCAGGTTAATCTCATAGGTCTGGGAAGAGGAAAGGGCGATCTTGGCCTTTTCCGCTTCCTCCTTGATCCGTTGCAACGCGTCCGGCTGACTGCTGATGTCCATGCCGCTGGACTTTTGAAATTCCTCGACAATCCAACGAATGATCGCGTTGTCCCAGTCGTCACCGCCCAAGTGCGTGTCACCGTTCGTCGCCAGCACTTCGAAAACCCCATCGCCGATTTCCAGGACGGAGATGTCGAAGGTGCCACCGCCCAAGTCGTAAACCGCAATCTTCTCGTCGGACTTGCGCTCGAGACCGTAAGCCAAAGACGCGGCCGTCGGCTCGTTGATAATCCGCTCCACCTTGAGTCCGGCGATCTCGCCCGCCGCTTTGGTGGCATTGCGCTGGGAATCATTGAAGTAGGCCGGAACCGTGATCACGGCGCGGGTAATGGTTTCGCCTAGCTTTGCTTCGGCATCGGCCTTGAGCTTGCTCAGGACCATCGCGGAGATCTCCTGAGGGCTGTAGACCTTCTTCTGGCCCCCGACTTCCACCTCGATATGAGCGTCGCCGTTGGACGCTTCCACGATGCGGTAGGGCAGCTTTTTGTCGTCTTCCGAGAGTTCGGCGAACTTCCGCCCGATCAAACGCTTGGCGGAGAAGATGGTGTTGCGGGGGTTGGTCACCGCCTGCCGCTTGGCCGCTTGGCCCACAAGGCGCTCGCCGGTCTTCGAGAAGGCGACGACTGACGGAGTGGTCCGCTGTCCTTCGGAATTCTCCAGAACGGTCGGTTCGCCGGCCTCCATGATGGCCATGCAGGAGTTGGTGGTTCCCAGATCGATTCCTAGGATCTTGCTCATGAGATTCGTTCCTGTGGGGTTGAATTGTGAATATGAGGGAGGGGGACTGGAGGGGCCGGACGTCAGGACGCTCACAGCGCGCTCCCTCAGGACTTTTACAGGGCACGAAGCGTGCCATCAGGATTCATTTTCTCCTAAATCGCTGTTTTTCAGGGAGTTACGATGACGAACCCATCCTTTGTTGCGTCCGTGGGGACCGGCGGCGAAGGGACGCAATGGCACGCCGATGCGCCAAGCGCGCCACTTTGGCACAGCCATTCTGTCCAGGCTGGCAACGCTTTCCTGATTCTGCACCGAAAGGTTCTTGCATCCGGCCGAGGTTGGAATTAGCTATGCCCTCCCGTCGGCGGTCTTCGACAACCGCAGCACGGGGCCAAGATCAAAGGGCAGGTGCCAGAGCGGTTGAATGGGCTCGCCTGGAACGCGAGTGTGCTGGCAACAGTACCGGGGGTTCGAATCCCCCCCTGTCCGGATCCTACATCGACTGATTGCTCGTATTTCACTACGGGTGCGAGCGTCAGACTTCGAGTGCACTGTTCTCCATGCACCAGGAAACGACTCTGGTCGCGACGGTGGCGGCGGCGTTCACCGCGGCGTGGTTGCTGGGGTTGTTGACTCAGCGCCTCAGCCTTTCGCCGATCGTCGGGTAGCTGTTGGCCGGCATCGTGATTGGCCCCTACACGCCGGACTTTGTTGGTGATGTGGCGCTGGCGCAGCAACTGGCGGAGGTCGGAGTGGCGCTCCTCATGTTTGGGGTCGGGCTCCACTTCCACGTAAACGATCTCGTCGCCGTGCGACGGATTGCCGTGCCGGGAGCGTTGGGACAAAGCGCGATTGCCACCCCGGCAGCGACGCTGCTCACCGCGGGCCAGGGATGGTAGCTTCTCACCGGCGCGGTGCTGGGCATGGCCATGGCGGTGGCGAGCACAGTCGTGCTGATGCGGGTCCTGCAAGATGCCAAAGTATTGAACAGCGCGCAGGGGCATGCCGCCGTGGGCTGGTTGATCGTCGAGGACATCTTCACCGTCCTCCTACTGGTCTTGATCCCGGCCCTCGCAGTGGGGAGCGGGGCGGACACGCACTCCGCGGGCGGATTGCCCTGGTGGCAGGCGATTGGTCTCGCGTTGGGGAAACTGGCGGTCTTAGTGGCCATCGTGCTCATCGCGGGCGCCCGGGTCTTGCCTCGGCTCTTATTGCATGTGGCACGGCTGCGGTCCCGGGATCTGTTTACCCTGACCATCCTGGTTTTCTCCGTGGCCATCGCCACGGCCGCTTACTATTTCTTCGGCGCGTCCATGGCGCTCGGGGCGTTTTTGGCGGGCATGGTGGTCTCGCAGTCCCCGGTGAGTCACCAAGCCGCAGCCGACGCGCTGCCCTTGCGGGATGCGTTTGCGGTGCTCTTTTTCGTGTCCGTCGGAATGCTATGTGACCCCGGCTTTTTGCTCGACGAACCACTGCTGGTGTTGGCCGCGCTGGGCGTTATCCTCGTCGTCAAACCGCTGGCGGCGCTCGGGATCGTCGCGTTACTGGGGCATTGGGCGCGAACCGGATTGACCGTGGGCATTGGCTTGGCGCAGATTGGAGAGTTTTCGTTCATCCTGTCCGAACTGGCGCGCAAACACGGGTTGCTCCCCGAAGCCGCTCACCATGTGCTGGTGACTTCCGCCATCATCACCATTGCCCTCAGCGTTTTCCATGGCGAACCATTCTCGGGTATGGTGGTGTTTTTGCTGATCACGCCGGCGGACCGGCCGGGCGTTCAGCTCGCGCTGCTCCGGCAAGTGGCGAGGCTCGCCAGTTCCGAAACGGCGCGGAATGAGTTGATGCAAACCCGTTCCCCAGCGGAACTCATGGACTGGATGCAACGCTTCCTGCAGAAAAGCTCCGCCACGTGCCCACCCAGTGACCCGGGCTACAGGCTCAGCGGAAAATGACGTCAATTCCCATCGCGCTATCCCGGGCGAATTCGGGAATCCAGCCTGGGCGCCGCCGCTTCACGAGCCGATAAAATAGCGAGAGCAGGTGGAGGACGAAGACGCGGTCCACGATGCGATATCCCGGGTGAGTCCGGAACATGGTCTTGAGAAGCCAACGCGTGAACCGGCCCGGGTCCTCGAAACGCCGGAAACTCACGCTGATGCGATACCGCGGGCGGTGCGTATACTTTTTCCGGTATGCAGATTTGGCGCGTTGGATGCGTCTCCGAATATCGTCGTGATCGAGCCCCATGAAAAACTCGCGAGCCAGGGCGAGAATTTCAAAGGTGTCGTGCATGAATTCGATATCTTCCACCGGCAAGCCACTGCGTTGCGCCAGTTCTTGCATCCGCTCGATCTTGCGCATGGCTTGGCGCGCCGTCCGCACCGCAGCCTCTCGGTCGCGCGCAAAGTGGCCGAGCAGTTTGCGGATCGATTGATGAATAAAGATGGTGTGCCAATATACTTCAATCAGAGGCGGAATCCGGACACGGCGAAAATAGAGTTTCTCCCGGGCATAATCTTCAAAATACAGCAGCTCTTTGACCACCTCTTCGGAAAGCCGCAGTAGCTCCAGCACCGCGTCGGCATCAGCGAGCCCCATAAAGCGGACGCATTCTTGCACGGCGACTTCCACGGATTCCTCGTATTCGAAGAGCCGGAGGCTGACAAAGGCGTTGATTTCCGTCCAAATCGCCGAGCCGTCCAAGTAAGCCAATCTCCGGAAAGGCACCCAGCCGCCCGTCTGGCACCAAACGGAAAAGCCAACTAAATTCCCGGCGTCCCGCAATTCCGCCGCATATCGCTCATAGTCGTGCCCAATAAAGGAGGGAAACTCTCCACTCCCCTCGTATTCCCGGCGCGCTTGCAGCTCGATCAGCGTCTTGTGCCCGGTGCCGAAAAAGTTGCGGTTTAGCGGAAGATGCCGGAAGAAATCCGACTCGCCATACTTCATGGAGAGGACCAAGGAATCACTGCGAATCCCCTTCAACGCCCGGGCTAGGGTGCGCCGGTGCCAGATGAGATCGCCGACACTGTAGGCGCCAACGGTCCAGGTCCGGAAAATCAGTGTCTTCCCCGCCGCCTCAAAGACCGGCAAGATCTCCCGCAGCATGCGGCGCACGTCGGTAGCGGTCCGCATCACCAACTCGCTCCGGAAGTCGCCCTTGACGTCGAGCCCATCGCTTTCCCCGATGCGGAGAATCAGCCCGGCCACCTCTGGAAAGGTGCGAAAGCCGCGTTCCACCAGTTCTCGCAGAAAGGCGCTGGCGTCCTCGGCGGCCGTGCCAATGCGCAGCAACATCTCCGGCGTGTAGGAGAGCACGTCTTGGGTGAGGAACACCTTGAGCCCCGCCTCGCGCAAGATGCCGAAAAGAGCCCGGTATTCTTCCTGCAACACCGCGATCCGGGCCCGGATCTCCGGGGTGTGGTCGTGATCAACGAGGTGGATTAAGTCATCGAGTGACACCGCGTTGTAGCCCACGGCCGCGACGCGCTCCGCGAAGAGCTTCATGTCCCCACGGATCTGGTCCCATTGCGCACGGAGTCGCGGTCCCTGAGTGGCCAAATGCTCAAACGGAATCTTCGACCAGTTGATCCGCACCAACGGGTAATCCCGGAAAAAAGGGCCGATGGCGTCGATGAGGCGGATCTCCATGGTGGCGTGCGTTACTGGAGAGGTGGAGTAGCGGAGTGGTGGAGTAAAGCGATTTGCCGCCTGGCGCGTTGATGGACGGCCGCGTCACCTCAATGGATGGCCGCGTCACCTCAATGGATGGCCGCGTCACCTCAATGGACGAGCGGGAGAATCTGTCACAGATGCGGGAGGGCTGGGGGCGCGGGCAGTTGCGTCGGATCCCGTTGGCGGAGCCCAAGATTGCTGCCGAGTCTCAGACCGGATCGCCTTTGGGCTTGTCCCCGCTGCTGAGCAACCTCGACTCGCTTGAATTGACCAAGTGGCCGCTGGCCCCACGTCGAGCGTGGGCCGCCATGACCTTGGGGGCACTTCCTCTAAATTATCAAGCTATCCTGTCTTTCGGTAAAGTTTTATAATTTGACGAGTGCTCCGTACCTCTCTGAGGATGCTTCAGCAATCCACCATGAATTCATCTTCGCTTAGCTTGCTTCATTTTGGAGTCATCCTCGCACTTTGTTCCACCCCAGCAGCGGCGTCGATCCCTCCGTCTAAGGGGGCGTTGCAGCGTTGGATGTCGGACCACGAGCCCTCACCACCGCGACGATCCACCGTTCCCTACCAGCTACTTCCTGTCCCGCCGCTCGCCGGCGTTTCCTACCGTAGCGAACAGGGGCACCCGTCTTGGATTGTCCCCTGCCCCATTCCTCCCGCTCCTGCCTACGAGGGTCCTGGACTGATTTCCAGAGACTTCGAACTGCTCACTCTCTACGAGCAGACCCAATCCTACGCCCGGATCATCGAGCACGAAAATTCCGATCCCTGGCTGCTGAATGATTTGCTCAGCGCACTGATCAAATTTGGCGGGCGCTTTATTACCGCGAACTTCTCGTATCCGTAACGCTACCGTCAGCGATCCTCGATCGCCCCCTCACGCGGGATTAAGGACTTCAAGTCCCTTGGGAAGAAACAATCCATCCTTCCGGATCAGTTTGCCGTCGAAGTAGATTTCTCCACCGCCCCATTCTTTGCGTTGAATAAGGACCATGTCCCAATGGACCTGGCTCCGGTTCCCGTTATCCGCCACGCCTTCGTATGCTTGCCCAGGCGTGAAGTGGAAAGAACCGCCGATCTTTTCGTCAAAAAGGATGTCCCTCATCGGCTCTTTGATCTCGTTGTTGAACGCAATCGCGAACTCACCAATATAGCGCGAGCCTTCGTCCGAATCGAGGATCTCGTTGAGCTTCTTGGTTTGGTTCGAGGTAGCCTCCACAATCTTACCTTTCTCGAACCGCAACTTGATCTGATCAAAAGCGATTCCCTGATACACGGTTGGCGCATTGAAGCTGATAACGCCTTCCACGGAATCGCGCACTGGCGCGGTAAAGACCTCGCCATCCGGGATATTGCGCCGGCCTTCACAAACGATGCCCTTCATCCCCTTCAGGCTAAAACGCAAATCGGTTCCGGGCGCCGTAATCCGGACTTCCTCGGCATCATCGATTGCCTTTTTGAGAGCCTTCATGCCGGGCAGGAGAGCTTTGTAATCCAGCAAGCAAACACGGAAATAGAAGTCCTCAAACGCCTCAGTGCTCATCATCGCCTGTTGCGCCATGGACGGTGTCGGCCAGCGCAGCACGACCCAACGCGTCTCGTTGATCCGGTGATTGAGCGTGGGGCGCATCTTGGCGGCCACCAGCTTTTTCGCCTTTTCGGGAACATCGGCCTGCTCATTGATGTTTTCACTGCCGCGCACCGCGATATACACCTGCATATCTTGCATCTGCGCTAAGGTTTGCCGGCCAACGACCTCATACTGCTCCTCGCTGGCTTTCAACGCCAACTCCCGAGTGACACGAGAGCGATGCAGATTGACAAATGGCGTCCCACCGGCGGCCCGAATGGCGCGGATCAGGGCGACCGCGATGCTGTCCGGAGCATCGAAGATTTCAACAAGGACGTTCTCGCCTTTCTTTACCTTGGTGGAATAGCGGACGAGTTGTCGGGCCAAATCATCAACGCGGCTGTCGTGCATAAGCTTGCTACCTTGGAGGCAAGCCGCTGAGTTGCAACTACTCAGTGCAGGAAATAGAATCTCTGGAATCCCGATTCAATCTTTGGAGCCTTTCGGATCCAGCGCGTCGCGCAGACCGTCCCCCAAGAAATTGAGACAAAACAGCGTCAGCGCAAACGCCGCCGCCGGAAACAGCAACAAACCGGCACTCGTCGTCATGCGGTCCGCACCTTCCTTGATCAAGGTTCCCCAGGAGCTGTTGGGCGGTTGCACGCCCATGCCCAAAAAGCTTAATACGGCTTCCAACCGCATCACGGACGGCACCGTCAACGTCGTGTAAACAATCACCGGGCCCAGACAGTTCGGAATGAGATGCCGGAACAGAATGCTGCCGTGCCCAAGCCCAAGAGATCTTGCCGCCTCAATGAATTCTTGTTTCTTCAAGGACATCACCTGCCCCCGGACGATCCGCGCCATGGTCAGCCACTCCACCGCTCCAATGGCAATGAAGAGCCAGAATAGATTCATGCCGAACAGCGACATCAGGACGATGACTAGAATGACAAACGGCATCGCGTACAGAATATCCACGAACCGCATCATCACAGCGTCGCAACGCCCGCCGACATAACCGGCGACCGCCCCGTAGGTCACTCCAATGATGACCGACACCAGCGTGGCCACCACTCCGACCGCGATGGAAACCAGACCGCCAAAGAGGATACGGGCAAAGACATCCCGGCCCAGAGCATCCGAACCCAGCAGATAGCCGTCTCCAGGTGCGGCGAGGATGCGATCAAGATGCGTGGCGTTGGGATCCGGAAGAATGCCGGCCCAAGACAGCAACGCTCCACCGGAGCAAAGGAGCAGGATCCCTCCCAGTGCCCACAAACAAGCATAGGCAAGGCGATTGCGCTTGAGGCGGCGCCAGGCGTCTTGGCCCAAGGAAGTCCCTGGAACGGCTTCCACGATTTGCAGTTCGCGGACGGAATTCACCTCGTTCATGACAGTTCTCCTCCCGCGCCGCGCATCCGGGGATTCATCCAATATTGCGCCAAATCCGAAAGGAAATTCGAGACGAGCACCATGGCGCCGTAAGTCATTACGGATCCCATCAGAAGAGGCATGTCCCGATCCCGGGCGGCCGCCACTGTGTGCAAACCCATGCCCGGCAACCCAAAGATCGTCTCCACCACAAATGAACCGGCCAGAATTCCTGCGACTGCCGGTCCAAGATAGCTCACCAAGGGAAGCAATCCATGCCGCAGGGTATGAATCACCAAAATCCGTCCTTCTGGCAACCCTTTGGCCAAAGCGGTACGGACATAGTCTTGACTCAATGCTTCCAACATACCGGCGCGGGTGATCCGGGTAATGTAGCCCATGTAAAACAAACCAAGGACAATCGCCGGTAAAATCCAATCCAGGCGCCGGTCTTCCCAGCCCGCCGGGGCGAACCACCCGAGCTCCAGGGCAAAGACCGCGATCGCGAGGGGGGCAACCACGAACGTGGGAAGACAAATCCCCGCGAGCGCAAGGGAGCTGGCCAGATAATCTGCCCCCCGATTGCGTCGGGCCGCCGCGATCACGCCAAGGGGAACTCCCAGTCCCAAGGCAAAAACCAACCCCGCTCCTCCGACAAGGAGCGAGACCGGGAGCGACTCCTGAATGATCTCATTTACGGTGAAGCCGTCTTTGGTGAACGACTCCCCGCCATCGAAGCGCACAAAATAGTTTCCGAGCATGCGGAACCATTGTTCAAGCGGAGGCCGGTCCAGGCCGTAATACTTCCTCATGTTGGCCACGATATGCTCCGGAATGTTCTTCTCCGTGGCGAAGGGGTTTCCAGGAGCCAACTGCAGAAGAATGAATGTGAGCGTAAGTATGCCCACCAGGACCACCAAGCTTTGAACCAAACGGCCTAGGACAAAACGAAGCATCGGCGTCAAGGCTCCAAGCGAATGTGTTTGTAGTTGTGATTATCCAAAAGCAGCGAATTCCAATTCTTGACCTCGGGCCGCAGCCAGTAGGTGCGGGTGTACCAATACAACGGTAACACTGGCAACTCCGTCAGCAGGATGCGCTCCGCGTCCTGAAGTTTGGCGAAGCGTGCCGCTTCCGTGGGTTGCACAGCGGCTTCGGCCAAGAGCCGGTCGTACTCCGGGCTGGCCCAACCCGTGTTGTTATTGCTATCTCCCTTGCGCCACATGTCCAGGAACGTGGAGGGATCCAGGTAATCCGCGATCCATCCAGCCCGCGCGGCATCGTAATCTTGCTTGATCACCTGGCTCTGGAACGTCCCCCATTCCCGGTTCTCGATCCGCACGCTGGTAATGCCCAGATGGCGGCGCCACATGTCCTGCATCGCTTCCGCAATGGCGCGGTGCGCCTCAGACGTGTTGATCAGCAACGCGAAGCCGGGAAACCCTTTTCCACCGGTGAATCCGGCCTCGGCCAGCAAAGCCCGCGCGCGCTCGGGATCAAAGCTGATGAGCCTGGGAGGCACATAGCCTCCTTGAGACGGCGGTGTAAAGCCGTAGGCGGCTTCTTGATTCGCCCGGGTGACACTCTCCACAATCGCTTGGCGGTCGATGGCGAGGGTCAGCGCGAGACGAACCTTGGGATTATCAAACGGAGCACGCTCGACATGGAAGCGATAGAAGTAGCTCCCGTAATACGGCTCCGTCCGCAGCCATTCCGGCTTTCCCCCACCGCTGTGATGAATCAGCTCGGAAGGCAACGTATACGTGTAATGAAGGCGGTTCCCCAAGAAAGCGCGGGATTCCGTATAGGTATCGTAAGGAAAAAAGTGGATTTCCCGGAGGCTGACCTTTTCCGCATCCCAATACAGAGGATTCTTTTCCACGGTCACGGAGTGATAAATGCGCCAGGATTTGAGCTGAAACGCACCGTTGGATACGTGATTTCCCGGCCTCTGCCACCGCGTGAAGCGATCCGTCATTTTTCCAAACCGCTCAATGGTGGCGCGATGCACCGGCAGCCAACTGGTGTGTTTCACCACCTGAGGAAAGTAGGCGGCCGGAAGGGATAGCGTGCAGACTAGGGTGAAATCATCCGGCGCTTTCACGCCCACTTGAGAGAAGTCCGTGACCTTCCCTTCGTTGTATTCCTTGCCGCCTTTGAGGATATACAACATGGAGGCATACGGAGACGCCAGGCCGGGCTCCAGAATGCGCTGGTAGGAATACAGGAAATCCCGCGCAGTGACCGGATCTCCGTTAGACCACTTGGCACTCCGGCGGAGATGAAACGTCCATTCCGTGTGGTCGGCGTTCGATTCCCACCGCTCCGCTACTCCGGGTTCGAGCTTGGTATCGTCCGCCGGATCGTAGGTCACCAATCCCTCAAATAGGGCCCGCATGATGTTGCTATCCCCAACGGAAGCGACCAGCTGCGGGTCGAGCGCTTTCGGATCGGAGCCGTTTCCGAGCAGCAAAATCCCTCGCTGGGCCGCCTCGTGCGCAAAATCGCGACGGCCACAGCCGCTCAAAGCAACCGCCAACAGACATCCGAGAAGGAGACGAAGGATCCTCATCAGGGCTTTTCCAGCACCGCGAGATGCCGGTCCACGGATTTGCCAGGGGTTTGGAGTGCCCGGGAGAGTGGGTTGCGGCGAGTGAGCAGCAGTTTTCCTCCTTGCGCTTGGATGGCCGCCAAGGCTTGCTCGTGCTCTCGATCAAAATATGAGGTGATCACCAACCGTCCTCCCGGGGACAGTTTCTCCAAGGCCTTGTGATAGATTTCCTCCCAGACCCGCTTCCCATTCCACAAATTCTGGTGCCTCATGAACACGAGATCAAACTGCTCAGGAAGCTGTGAGTGCCCATCGAGCTTCCGGGCATCCCCCTCGATAAACTCGTAGTTCACCACCGCGTCCCCGCGGAATCGCTCCCGCGCCCAGCCGAGCTCACGGGCTCGGATGTCCATTCCGGTGAAGCGAATCCCGGCACCGCCGTCCTCCAGGGGCTCCCCGCGCAAGCGTGCGATCCGGTTCGCCAAGACTTCGGCCTCGTCGCAAGCGCCGCAGGCAAGATCGAGAATACGCACCTCGCCGGGGCGCCGCAATGTCTCTAGGAACGCGGCATCGCCTTCCAGAACCCTGGTCAACTCGCCGTCCAGCCGCCGCAAATCGGTTTCGAGCAGTGGATCCATCAACCCCCAACCATGCGCGCAATGCGCCAAACGTCCAGCGAAGGTGCAGGTGCCCCTGACGTTTCACTGTTCCGGACTTGCGTTCAGGCCCGATTAACCATAAAAAAACTCTCAATGGTTTCTCATGAAGACTCCGAGGCCTGGAGCGTGGCCATCGAGCTCCATTCCAAGCCCGGTGCCGAGGATCAACTGGTTGGAGCCATCGCGACGGCTTCGGAAACCAACAATATCGCCCTGGAAGCGCAAGCCAGGGCCGCGCTCGGGATGTACTACGCCCACCACGGAAGATTTCCAGAAGCTGTCGCGCATCTGGAACGGAGCCTGGAACTGATGCAGCCACCTTCGGGACCTGATCACGAGGCAGCCACCCACTATTTGGATTTGATCGAGCTCGGCAAAGTCCCCACCGTCGGTCCCGGTCCCGCAACCGCTCAGGCGATCCGTGAATTCGTGCTGGATCGGCTACCTCCAGGGTTGATCAGTCACCTCGGGGTGCGGATTTCTCCCGAGGGCGGGGTGCGCTGGGACGTAGAGGTCAGCCGGTCGTTGTCCGACGCCGAAGCCCGAATGTTGCACGACGCAATCGACGCAGCTCTGGACCGCTATCAGCCGAAGCGCTGAACCGCCGGATCAATGGGCCGTCGCCATTCAGGAGGCTCAGAGGGCCTGCGCCAACAGTCTGCGCGGGGCATTTTCGTCACTGATTTGGGCGCCAACAGTCTGCGCGGGGCATTTTCGTCACTGATTTGGGCGCCAACAGTCTGCGCGGGGCATTTTCGTCACTGATTTGGGCGCCAACAGTCTGCGCGGGGC
>CAMCXS010000060.1 GCA_945883495.1 Akkermansia muciniphila | reverse complement strand
AGATACGAAGGGCCGATGGAAGGAGACGAAGTTCGTTTTCAATCTCGTGCTCGTGCTCGTGCTCGTAATCGAGTTTGAATCGGTTCATCAAAACTCCCACTCCACCAAGCTCGGTCCCCTCGCTCCCGCCCAGTAAACTGGATCGAGTTCGTCGGGAGGCTAATTCGCGGCGGCGGCCCGGTTTGTGCCGGGCAAACAGCCTTCAGGCTTCAGCGGGCCGGATCACTGGGCTGACGATCCGGCCATACGTCGCGGCGTCGATCACGAAGACATCGGGATCTCCTTCGAATTGGCCAAAGTAGAATTCCACCTCCGCGCCACGCACCGCCGCCGCCAGTCGCAGCGTGCGTTCCACGTCGCTCTCGCCCCCGCGTCCGGCGGTGCGGAGTTTGACCACGCACGCCGGATTCCGCAGGGCTTGGTATGCCTCCGCCCGGCTCGTGAGGAAATCCCGGGCGCGGAGATTGCCCAAGGCCGCGACGAGCCGCTCCGCCCGCCGCACATCGATTTGGGGATCCACAGGCGTTCCGCCCCAAGTCCCCGTCCAAGTGTTTTGCAGGTAGTCGTAGTGTAACTTCACCTCGGGCGCGCCGATCTCCGTGATTTCAATGCCGCGGGTCTCGAAGAGGCTGAAGCCCAGGAGCTGGCTGTCGCGCCATTTGAGAGGGTGCGTCGGGATCGAGCTGGTGATCAGCGCGGGATCGATGCCGTAGATAAAAGGTGTGCCCGCCAGATTGACGTTGAGGATTCCGTCGGGTCCGAGCCGGAATCCGAGGACATGCCGTTCCACGTCCACTCGGGGAGCAGGCACGCTGGCCGGATCGAGCCCTCCCAGCTGCGCCTGCTTGACGTCCCGCTGATACGCATCGTAGTCGGCAGCCTCAACGCTGCTGGTGACCAGGGTGACCCGGACGTCCGGGCGATCAAGCCCAAAGCGCTCCAGGTCCGCAAGGCTGTTGGAGCGGAAATCCAGCACCGGTTCCGCGAGCAGAGCCTCGAACAATCGTTTGATCCGTTCTTCGTTCGCGGGGCGGGATTGCCCGTTGCTGAGAAGATCCCAACGGCGGCCATCGTTTTTCAATTCCACCGTGGGGTCATCCCGGCTCTCGATGGTGACCCGGGCGACCGTGTCTTTGTCGAACTCCATCAAATTGGGAAAGCGGAACTGTTCCACGTCGCGGGGGAGGCGAGTGACCAAGTCATCCGGGATTTGCAGGACGGTGGTGCGGCCCTCGACGTGGGCGAGCATCGAGCCGGGCGTCGCGCCTGGAGAGTTCTTCGATTCCAGCTGGATCCGGATTGCCTCGCCTTGCCGGGGTTGGATGACGAAAGTGGCTGCGTTTTCGGCACCCTGGGTTCCGGTGGCTAGGGCGCGATCCTCCACGAAACTGCCCGCCCGCAGGGAGGCGAGTTCGTCGAGAATGGAATAGGCGATATCGTCGTTGGCCCGGCACTGAATCGGTTTGGTGAGGAACCAGCGGGGCTGCTTCTCGTCCCGCGTCAGCTCGATATCGAGGTTGCCTTGCCGGAACCGGTAGGAGCGGATGGCGCCGGCCGGAAACGCGAAGAGGCGGCGGTCACGCAAGTGCTCTCCAGGGGCCAGCAGGATGGGGCGTAAAGGAGTTTCGACCAGGTAAACGTCTGGGCGTTCCGGGTGTCCTTCGGCTCGGGCATACACGGTGTTCTCAAACGGGCCCGAGCGGCCGAACATGAGCCGTTCCGGCTTGGCCTTTTCCCGCTCGAATCCGAGCCGGACGCTGATGGCCTTCGAGGAGCTGAGCCCGAAGACCGAGTCCTTGATTTCTCCGGTTGGGATGGTTTCCCGCAGGTTCAGCCGGGCAAGCTCTTGGACCGCCTTCCCCATTTCCGTGGCGTCGGCCCAATCTTCCACGGGCGTGACGAAGTTCCATCGGCCCAAGTCTCGTTCCAAGGCGGTTTTCCCCGCCGGTCCCGCGATGTCCACCCGGACCAGGGCATCCGCGCGAACCTGCGTCAAGACCGTCGACTGCGACCGGGCGTTTTTCTCCAAGGTCACTACGGCAACGGTGGCGGCCAGGGCCAAGCCGAGGTAGGAAAGTGTGACGATGGTGCGGCGTGGGAGCATGCTTGGTCGTTACTTCCGGCGCCACCAGCCGATCCAGATGCCCGCCAGCGCGGCCAGGCCAGGGCCGAGCCAAAGAATGAAACGTTCCAGCTGGTTGCGCTGTTTCCCGGTAAGCGCCACGGCGTAGCGAGCCGGTTCCTTGGGCGCGATTCCGGTGAGATGCGTGCGATCCATGAGCCAGTTCAGGCAGGACATCACGAAGTCGGATTGGGTCTGGTCCCGTTCCAGCCCTCCTTGGAAAATGCTGGGGTTGCTCACGATGATGAGGCGTTGGGTGTCGACGCGGAGATTGGGATCGTCCACCGCTCCTTTTTCCACCGCGGCGGCCAAATAGAGCGGGGCGGCATGGTCGTCGGAGCGGTCCCGCCGGATCAGTTCCGTCGTGAAATCGGTTTCGCCCCAGTACCGGGGATCCGCCACCAACAAGGGCGTGAGGTGGATATTCTGCGCCCGGATCATGTCCGCGTCCGGAAAGAGTTCCAGGGATTCCGTCCGGCCTCCGAGCGAAAGGTCCATCCCGGCAAAATCCCGGGTGATCGCCGAGCCCGGACGGATCGAGGCGGCCACCGAGAAGATCTTCACGTCGGGCTCGCCTCGGCGCCGCTCGGTGTAGACCAGCCGGTCGCCTCGGGGCGCGACCCCGAGAGCCCGGACAAAGGCCTTCAATCGCGGGGTCGCCCGGTCCGGATCCAAGGTGATGAAGAGTGAGCCCCGTCCCTCCGACCAGTAACGCTCAATTTCCGCCATTTCCGCCGGCGAGAAATCGGTCTGGGGGGCCGCGATGACCACGACGTTGGCATCGCTCGGGATCCCGGCGGTGGTCAGGGAGGCGAACTCCAGCTTCACATTTTGGCGCGAGCCGGGGACGCGAAGCTCCTCCGCGGTGGCCTGCAACTCTGGCGCGGGGCTGTGCCCGGTGACGAGGATGAGTTTGCGCGGCGTTTCTTCGAGCACCTCAATGAGGGCGGCGGAAAGGGCGATCTCGCCGTTGAACTTGTTGATCAACCCCGAGCCGTCCCGTTGCACCAAGTCTTCCTCGCGCAATACCCGGCGTTGCCCACCCCGGGCCACGATCAGCGAACTGCCGCGCAAGGTCACTTTGTGCTGCGCCTTGATCGCTTCCGTCCGGTCTGGCTGCCGGGCGGGATCGATCCATTCCACCCGGATCTTCTTCCCGGCGGCTTTGCGGTATTCATCCACCAAGGTGCGGACGTCGTCGGCGATTTCCGAGCTGGGGAGGATTACGGCAACGACATCGACCTCTTGCTTCAGGCTCTTTACGAGGGATTTGGTGACGCCGGAGAGCGTGAAACGACCGTTTTCGCTGAGGTCGGTCCGTTGATAGTGCCGGAAGGAGACCACGTTGACCAAAACGAGGAGCAGAAAGGCGGCGGCGATCCGGGCCGGGACATGCCAAGCCTGCGCCAGCTCCCGCATCCACGGGTGCCGGGTCAGCTTGGCCAATTCCGGGCTGAGGCGGGGAAGATTCATCGTCAAATGCCGCCGCGGCGGTGCTCAATGGCCTGATGCGTCAGGATCAGCAGGAAGGCCGTGGCGGAGAGGTAATAGATCACCGGGCGGGAGTCGATCAGTCCCTGCGCGAAGAGGTTGATGTGGTCCAGGCTGGAGAAGTAAGTGACTCGTTCCAACACGCTCGCGGAGACCTTGGCGAACCCGGCCAGGAATCCGAGGAAGAAGTGCATCAGGACCAACGTCCCGCCTGCCACCGCCGCGACGATCTGGTTGCGCGACAGGGCGGAGGCCAGGGTGCCGAGGGCGATGTTGAAGGCGCCCAGCAAGAGCAGCAACAGCGCGGAGGCAAGCAACGCGCCGTCCGGAAAGGCGGTGCTCGACCCGGTGACCATCCGGAAGAGCAGGAAATTCCCCAAGCCCGGCACCCAGAGCGCGCAGTAGAAAATGAGACAAGCGAGGTATTTGGAGAGCACCACCTCGGAGACCCGCACCGGTGCCGTCATCAGCGTTTCGAAGGTTCCCATCTTCCGTTCCTCCGCGAAGAGCCGCATCGTCAGCAGCGGGAAGAGGAAGAAGAAAATCATCCGGAACCAGAACGAATTGAAGGTGAGCGACACCAAGCTGTGCGGCTGGATCCGGCCATCCATCAAGGCGGTGGCGAAGCGGAAGGCGACCCCGTTCAAGCCCATCACCATGGCCAGAACGAAGTAGGCCATGGGCGAGAGGAAGAACGCCGCCAGTTCGCGCTGCAACAAAATGAGAAATCGACGCGCCATCTCCATGTTCACTGCGGTTGGGGGGCCGTCAGACCGGCGAAGATTTCTTCCAGCGTCGCGGGTTCCATCGAGAGATGCCGGAGGGTCCATTGCTCCCGGCTCGCGGTGCGGAAGATGGTTTCCCGGGGATCTTCGGTTCCTTGGACGTCGAGGTGGAACCGCGTCCAGTCATCGGCCAGAGCGTCGGAGGTGATCTTGGTCACGCCTTGGATTTTGCGCAAAACGGCCTCCGTGGCCCCGCGCGCTTCCAGAGTGACCCGGCTCCCTCGTTCCAGACGCCGCGCTAGGGTTGCCGGATCTCCGGTGGCTCTGATTTGGCCGCCGTCCAGGATGATGACCCGCTCGCACACCGCTTCCACTTCCGCCAAAATGTGGGTGGAGAGCAACACCGTGTGCTGCCCGGCCAACGAACGGATGATCTCCCGCACCGAGCGGATTTGATTCGGATCCAGGCCGTTGGTTGGCTCGTCCAAAATGAGAATGCTGGGATCGTGCACCAAGGCATCCGCCAAGCCGATCCGTTGCCGGTAGCCCTTGGAGAGCGTGCCGATCAGTTTGCGCCGGACCTGGGCCACGCCGCAACGCTCCATGGTGGCCTCCACCTGCGCCGTCAGCCGGTCCCGGGCCACGCCTTTGATCCCCGCACGGTAACGCAGGTATTCCTCAACCCGCATCTCCGGATAGAGCGGCACATCCTCCGGCATGTAGCCCACGTGCCGCCGCGCGGCCAGGGACTGCTCCACCACGTCGTGCCCCGCGATTTCCACTTTCCCGGCCGTCGGCAGCAAGAAGCCCGACAGAATCCGCATCGTCGTCGATTTCCCGGCGCCGTTCGGCCCGAGGAAGCCGACGATTTCCCCGCGACCGGCCTCGAAGGAAATGCCATCGACGACAGCTCTACCGCGGTAGGTCTTGGTAAGGCCCTGAACGTGAATCATGCGGGAGCGTTGAGAGGGGAGGGCGTGCGCGCGGGCTTGGCTGAGAGGGACCATTGTTACCGCCCCGAGGCCGTTTTGACAAGAAATTGCGGGGGCATCTTTCCCGCGTGGGCTCTACAGCCGGACGGCCTAAGTCCGGACGCCCGCCTCAGCTGCTCAACGGAACTTCGGCCCCAGAGGGAGCTTCCGTTGGGCCGGGTTGGGCGGAACGCTGGACCGGGGCGGGCGCGGTTTCCGGGTCGCCGCTGGCGTGAAGCGTCAAGGAAGCGGAGCGCTGAGAGGTCCGAACCGCGCCGAGTTCACGCGCCGTGGCGAACAAGCTTTCCGCATGCGCGAGGGCTTGGTCCGCACCGGCACGGAGACGATCCGCGTCCAGTTGCGCTTTGTCCGCCCGGACACGCATCTTTTCCGCGCGGACCTTGGCCTCTTCCGCGCGGCGGACAGCGGTGTCGTGGCGCCTCTCCGCGGCTTTTTCCGTTTTGGTCTGATTCTTCCGTTCCCGGGCGGGCTTGGCGGCGCGGGCGGCGGCCGGGCTCTCGAATCCGAAGTCGGCGTAGCGCGCATCGTCATCCGCTAATCCAAGAGAAGCCTCGTCCATCAAACTGCGGAGACGGGAACAGACCAGCGCGCAGGCGGCCTCGCGTTGCGCGATGATTTGCTTGTGAGCGCGGGATTGCTGGGCCTCTTTCTCCAGCGCTCCCTTCAGGTGCGCCGTCGCCATCTCCAGGATCCCCGCATTGATTTCCGGGTCCTTGC
Source organism: Akkermansia muciniphila (assembly GCA_945883495.1). Taxonomy (GTDB): domain Bacteria; phylum Verrucomicrobiota; class Verrucomicrobiia; order Verrucomicrobiales; family DEV007; genus V1-115. Next base: position 29,239 of record CAMCXS010000060.1, on the reverse strand, counting down.
TCACCCAATCCGGACGGGCGGCGAAATACTTGCTGAGGCTTACGAGTAGTTCGCAACGCCCTTCAATGGACCTGGGTTCCTGCAGCGTATTCTGCGTGTACCCAGCTTCCGCCCAACCAGGACCCCAATGCATTCCCAAGCGGTAGCGCAGGTAACTTTTGGCCGCTTGAATCGCCGCGATCCCGCCCTCGTCCGCTTTCGCTACCAGCGTCCCGATCTGACGGAGCTCCCCCGCGGATTTGTAGAACGCCGCTTCCTTCACATCGGCGTCCTTCACCGCCGCGAGCAGGTTCTCTCCCAAGGACACCGGCAGACTCAACGCTTCTTGGTGCAGCAGAAAGCCGGCATACGCTTTGCGGCCAGTGCCCGGTAATTGATCCAGGGGGATTTCGGAGATGCGCATGGCGAGTTCTTGTTCCGTCAGGAAAATACTCAATGAATCTGAATTATTTGCAAACCGAAAAATGACGAAACTTCTCGTCCGGACATTCGGAATGAGCAAAACCGCTCCCGCGCGGACCCTGCCGACGTCCGGATTCCGGATTGGAGTGGCCGATTCCGTGCTTCCGACGCTCTGGAGAAACCCAGCGGCGCCCCTTTGGGGTATCGCGACGCTCGGGAAGCGGGATGCGACGTCCGCCTTGGGCGCTCCGGCGCTCGGAAGCCACTCGGAGGCGGTTACATTTTGCATTTCGACGCTCGGAAGCCACCATGAGGCGGTCCCTTCTGGCGTTCCGGCGCTCGGAAGACAACGGGCGGGAAGGCTCGTGCTCGTGCTCGTAATCGGATTTAAATCGGATCGCTTTTTGGCGATCGAGCGCCGATGGGGGCAACGAGGTTTCGATTGCGATTACGAGCACCGCTTCGCTGAGCACGAGCACGAGCAAGGAGACAATTCACCTTCGACCACGAACGACTCGAAGCGACACCCCGGACTCAGCGGGAGAGAAACAAATCGCTCGCCAAGCACTCCAAAACCAGTGAGCGCAGACCGGAGCCCTTCGTCCGCACGCGGTTGAGGATTTCTTCGATTTCGAAGCGGTCCGCTGGGGTCATTTCGCGGCCGGTGGCGTAGCTGAGGAAGGCAGAGATCAGGTGCCGGGTGAAGACGTCTTGGCGAGTGGCGAGCAGGGTCTGTTTGAAGTCTTGAAACCCGGTGAAAGACTCGCCTGAGGAGAACGATCCCGAGGCGTCGATCTTGGGCGCAGGCGGCGGATTTTTGCCCTTGGGCACCGGGTAATGGGTGCGCCAACGGCCGATGGGATCGAAGTTCTCCAAGGGGAACCCGAGGGGATCGATCTTCCGGTGGCACTCGGCACAGGTTTGCAAGGCGCGGTGTTTTTCGAGCCGATCCCGGATGGTGGTGGCGCCGCGGACATCGGGTTCAATCGCCGGAACCACATCCGGAGGCTTTGGAGGAACGATGCCGAGGATGTTTTCGGAAAGCCAGACGCCGCGGGTGACGGGAGAGGTTTCCACTCCATTGGCGCTGACGGTCAGGACTCCGGCCATGCCGAGCAGCCCCCCACGCTGCGGAGCGCCCTGCAAGCTGACTCGTTGAAAACCGTCCGCGAGCCGGAGCCGGTCTTTGTCCGGCAAATTGTAAAGACGGGCCAGCTTCTTATCGGCAAACGTGTAGTCGGCGTCTAGGAAGTCGGTCACGGGCCGGTTCTCCCGGAGCAGGTGGAGAAAGAATTTCCGAGCTTCCTCCTTCATGGAGGCTGGCAAGTCTTCGGCGTAGAAGGCGCGGTTCGTTTCTCGGGGAGGAGGCATGCCGCCGAGTTCGCGGAGGCGTAACCAGCTATCGAGGAATCCGTGGACGAAGCCTTCCACCCGGTCTTTGTCGATGAGCCGTTCGGCGTGTTGCCGGAAGGCACCGGACTTGGCAAGAGCCCCGGAGGCAGCCGCTTTGAGGAGCACTCTGTCCGGAGGTTGCGCCCAAAGCGCATAGGAGAGCCGGGAGGCGAGGTCGTAGGGGCGCAGACGAGTTTCGTTCGCTGGAGTCACCTCGGGCAGGTAGAGAAACGAAGGGGAGCAGAGGATCATTTTTACGGTGTCGAGCGCCGCTTCCCGTGGGGAGGCGCCCTCCGCGATCTGCGCTTGGTAGGTCCGCTCCACGCGGGTGCGGTCTTCTTCCTGCAAGGGCCGCCGAAACGCCTTTTCCGCGAAGCGCAGCAACTGCGGCATTGCTTGGTCCGGCAGGAAACCGCTGGGGCCGAACACGGCGCGTTCTTCGCGGGTGCCGCCCTCCTCGGGAATCGGACCGTGGATCTTGATCTCCGAGATGCGGATGTGGGGCAATTTCCCCTGTCGAAGAATGTGCGCGCGGCTCACCCCCGAGTTGGAGATATCCCCCTGGAACTCGGCCTTGTAGCGGCTGTTGATCTGAAGAACCGAGGCGCGGGATTCATAGGGGCCGTTCGGGAAGATGAAGCGCGGGGTTTGGCCACCCTCCAACCAGACCTGGAATCGCAGCCACTCCGGTTTCCCGTCCGGCACCACGGCGCTGGCGAGGAGCGGTTCGATCGCTTGCGGGTAATGGATGTGCCCCTTGGTAACGTCTCCCGGGACAATGCCCAATTGAAAGGGCTCTGAAAAATCGATTCCGAAGATCGCGGGATCGTAGTGCGTGTCCCGGTGCAGCGCCTGGGCGAGGACCTCGATGTCATACAGGCCGGAAACGGGAACTCCCTTGAGGAAGTCTTCGATGTGTCCGTAACCGCCCTGGCGGGTGTCGGTATTGGGTTGCTCGTAAAGGCAGAGATACCGGTATTTGAAGACGGCGTCGTGCGGGCCTTGCAGCTCCTCGTATTGGACGAAGTGCTTGTTGAATTGCCACGTTTTCGGTGCGGTTTGCGGTTTTTCGAGCCGAGCTTCGACGAGGCGATGCGCCGCCTGGAAATATTGATCCAACAAAAAGCCGGAGGTGATGAGGGATTGCCCAATCGTGTCGGGCTGATGACCGGCAATCTCCCGGGGAAAATCCGCCGTGAGGCCCAAGGTATCGACGCGGCGGTCGAAGAGGACGGCCAGGGTGCGTTCGTATTCCCGGTGGGAAAGACGTCGCAGCACGGTCCGGGAGCCACCACCGCCCTTTTGGGCCTGAAGCTGTTGCCGGGCGGTGGCAATTCCCTCACGCAGCGTCCGCACCAGCGCGAGCCGCTCGTCGTCGGACGGCTGGTGCTTGGCGTCCTGCGGCGGCATTTCACCCAGGGTGACCTGATCGATGATCTCCTGCGCCGTGATGAGGGATTCGGTGGAGGCGAGCGGGAGAACGAACTCCTCAAAATCCCGGCCGGCCTTGGACTCATCGGAATCGTGGCACTCTAGGCAATAGTTGCCGATGAACTGATCGACCGCGGAGGGCGCGGTCACGGCCACGGCCATCGGCGCCGATGCCAGGGCCAGGGCCAGGGACAGAAAAACGAGGCCAATGAGGGGCCGGAGCAATGACATGAATGCAGCAGTCTTTAGCAGAACGTGCCGGTGCTGGTGCCGAAGGATTCCGCCTCCACTCCCATGCGCTGCGCGATGTCGAGGAACAGATTGCAGAGCGGGATTTTGCTTTGGCCCTTGGGCTCGACCTTCTTGAACTGGCCGTGCTGGTAACCACCGCCAGCGAGGACAATCGGGAGATCGCTGTTGGTGTGGCTGTTCGCGTTCCCAATGCCGCTTCCGAAGAGGACGGCGGTGGAGTCCAGAAGCGACGAGCCGCCGTCCTTAATCCCCGCAAGGCGGGAGAGGAACTTGCCGAAGTGCTGGATTTGGTAAGTCTCCAGCGTGAGGAGATGGCCGATGGCGGTCTCGTCGTTTCCGTGGTGCGAAAGCCCGTGGTAGGCTTGATCGATCCCGAGGTGCTGAGGAAGAAAACAGCCGCCGATTTCCAACGTGGCCACCCGGGTGGAATCGGTTTGCAGCGCCAGGGCGATCAATTCGTAAAGCAAGGGGAGGTCCTCAACGGTGTTGCGGTTCGCCGGCTTTTCGAACGGGGCGGCCGGTTTCGGGAGATCGACCCAACGGTGCCGCATTTGCAAGCGCTTCTCCACATCGCGGACGGAGGAGAAGTATTCGTCCAGCTTTTGGCGGTCCTCGTGGTTGACGCGGTTGGCGAGCTGCTTGGCGTCTTCGAGCAGGGGATCAAGGATGGAGGTTTGCAGTTGATTCTCCCGGGCGCGGCGGGCGCGTCGTTCCGGGGAATCGCTGATGAAAAGCTTTTCGAAGAGTTCCGCTGGGCCGGTGATCGGAGGGACGCGGACGCCGGACTTGGTCCAAGCCAACTGGCAACCGCCGTGAATCCCGCCTTCGGAGCCGACGGTGAGGGACGGGAAGCGAGTTTGCCCGCCGACTTCATCCGCGATGAACTGGTCGAGCGAGACGTTTCCGTCTGGACGGTTCTGGGCTTCCGAGTTGAGCACGCCAGAAAGGAACGAATGGACGGCGAAGTGACCGCCCTTGACCCCGTGGTCGAGGCCGCGATAAACAGTCATCTGCGAGCGGTTCTGCGCCAAAGGCTCCAGAAGTCTGGTGAGTTCATAGGCGCTCCCAGCCGTTTCCGGGAAGAAGTGCTTTTGCTGATACCCAAGCAAGTTGCCAATGGCGACGAAACGGCGGGCATCAGGACCGGCTCCCTTTGTGGCCTCCACGGCGGCCGATGCGGATTGCGCGAAAAGCGAGGGCAGGGCCGGGAGGGCCAGAGAAGCGCCCAGGGAGCGAAGAACGAAACGGCGGCGGTCGAGTTTAGTGGGCATGACGGAGGATGCGGGGCGTCGGAGACACCTTTTGGCACGGAGAGAGAATGGCAGATCTTTCAGTCTCCTCAAGCGCCGGTAAACTCGCGCATGACGGCCACCTTGCCGTCGCGGAACTGGAAGAGTTGCACCCAGTGGAGTTCGTAGGAGCTGCCCGTGGCCCGCACCTTGCCTGTTTCCCGGGCGATCACCACGACCGAATCCCCCTGCGCGACGAGGGAAAGCGTCTCCGGTTGCTGATCCTCGACCTGGGAGAAGTTCTGCTGCAAGGCGGCCAGCACGTCGGTGCGTCCTTTGGCCTGACAGACGAAGCCGAGTTCCGCGGGAGGGCCCACAATCTCGAGTTCGATGTCATCGGCCGTTGTGGCCACAATCGCGTCGAAGTCCCCGCGGGCGAAGGCTCGGTAGAGCTCCTGGAGGCGATGGACGTTGGCGCTTTCCAGTGTCTTGGCGCCGACACCGGGATCACCTGCTTCAAAGGCGGTGGACAGGTGGTCAATGAAGGTTTGGAGAGACTGGCTCATGTTTCGAAAGGATGGTTCAGGCCGGGGTGGCCGCTGCCATTTGCGCCTTTTGGTGGCTGTATTCGCGGGAGACTTGGTTTCGCGCGTAATATTGATTGATCACTCCCAAGAGCTGAGGCACGGGAGCCGGGAAGCCGCTCAGGCAAACGGTTTGCTTGGCCTTCTGATCTCCGTCCCGGTATTCCACCGTGAGATATTGTTTTCCCAAGCTTTCCTTGGTTTGCATTGATAGGATCTGATCAAAGCTCACGTTCAGGCTCTTTTCGGTGGCTTCAAGGCCTTGGTAGGTCACCGCGAATACCGTTCCCTTTTTGTTCTCCAGCCGGACCGGCGGAAAGTATTTTAACACAATGGATTCTTGTGACGCGTCCTCCGGAAGATAGCGATACGCGAGGTCTCGTTCATGAGCTTGGCTAAACCTCGCTTCATACGCCGCCCAGAGTTCCTGCTCCAAACTGCCGGCCCCTTCGATCGCGCGATACCAGCTATCGGGCACGGACTCGATCAAAGCCGGATTTTGCGTAAGCCCGGCGATGTCCACCCCAACGGCTTGAAGGCGCGAACCGGTCGGCGGGTGCGAGTCGAACGGGTGGGCAGTCTGCTGCTGCGAGATCGTTTCGCTCTGGAGATAGGACATGGCGAAGCTGGGATAGCCGCTGGCCACCCGGTCCGCCAAGGCGATGGACTCGTGGACGGTGTCCCGGGCGAACAACTCCTGCTCAACTTGGCGCTGGTATTCAGAGTAGGCGGAAATCTTGAGCAGCGCGCCGCCTAAATCCTGGGGCGATGTGTGGGCCGCGGCGATCTGATCCGCCCGGAACTCGCGTTGCCGGCTGATCCGGTTCAGGGACCATTGATACAAACTCCAGAACAACAGCATGAACGAGAACACCGGGCCGCGATCCAGCGCCTGCAGGTAGGCAAGATACCGGCTCATCAATGGAGAGATTTTTCGGCCGTAGTAGGTATCGCTCCCGCTGAAGTGCGCCATCTCGTGCGCCAGCACCGCGTTCGCTTCCCCACGAGTCAGGATGCGCAGGAGCGACAGGCTGACGAAGAGCGTTCTTCCCTCAAACTTCCGTCCGGCGGCCGTAACCGGGTGCTCCGTGACAAAGAAGTTGTCGTCAATCCCCGCCAGGATCTGCGCGGGGGGCTCGGTGTTCAGGGCTGAAGCCACCTCGCGCAAATGGCGCAACATCGGCCCGTCGCCATGGCTCTCAATCAAGCGCGCCTCGATCGCATTCTCGCCGTTCAGCTTGGTGAAAATGGCGCGGACCAGCGCGATCACCCCGCAGAGCACGAGCACCGCGACGACCACGATCAACTTGACGGAGTACGACTCGAACCAAAACGCCGTGACCCAGAACGAGAGCGCCACGGCCAAGACCCCCTGGGCGACCACTTGCGCGAACGCGAAGAGGCGGAGCAGGTGCCAGCCGACTGATAAGCTCAAAAACTGCGCTTGTTGCGATGCTAGCGAGCAGAGGACGCTGATCAGAGCGAGCACGAAGACGGCCAAGCCCGTTACGATCGAGTAGAAAGCGATGCGGATGCACCAGCGGAAGATGAGATAGTTCCGCGCCAAATCCTCGGGGATACCCTCCGCGATTTGCGAAAGCTCTGGGATCTCGCCCGCGAGAATCCGGGACATCGGAAGCTCGCGATACAGCTGGCTGAGCTCCTCCTTGCGCTCCCCGGACAACTCCGGGTCGGATTGGATTTGGCGAATGATGGAGTCGCTGACGTTGGCATCAAAGTCGGCTTCCACATGCCCGAAAAACCAGAAGGAGAATCCCGGAATCAGAAACAGAATCAAGGCTGGAAGAAGGTAGCGCTTGGCGAACCCGTAACGTGAGAAGGAGCGATCCGGAGTGGACATCGGAGGAGGAGGTGGGGATCACTCCCTCTCTCGTACGGGAGTTAGGACGTGTCAACTAGAGGAAATGGTTCCTGGGAAAGGTCCGACCGAGCCGACGCAAGCTCGCTGACTCTTTACCGTTCCCTTACAAATCTGCGGGATCGGCGACATCAAACCTTAACACGCCCAGCTCGAGATGGAGGCAAGCAGGGGATGCGAACCCGGACCAAACCGGTCCAGGCGCCCCCTGGTCACAAAAACCAATTCACTTCAAGATGATACCCACATCCACTACCTGGTTCCGAAACGCCACCACCGTCCTGGCCATCGGCCTAGGCGCTAGCCTCGCCTCCGCGCAACAACCTCCCCGGCCGGGCGGCGCGCCTCCAATCCCTCGGCCACAACCGCCCAAGCCGCAAATCCGTCCCCAACCGCCCCTTCCTCCGGGAACGCCAACCATCATTGATCTCCCGGCGGAGTTCCGCACCGTTAACGGCACCGGAAACAATCCCACCCAGAATCTCTGGGGCTCCGCAGGCCAGCCCTTCCTCCGGCTCGGCGCCGTGGCCTACGCCGACAACGCGTCCACCCCAGCCGGCGCAAACCGGCCCAGTCCACGCGCCATCAGCAACGCGGTGGCGGCGCAGTCCGCTTCCAAACCCAACCGGCGCGGTGCCTCCGATTACCTCTGGCAGTGGGGCCAATTCCTGGACCACGATCTCGATGAAACCCCGGCTGCGGATCCGTCCGAAGCCTTCCCAATCTCCGTGCCCGCTGGGGATCCGCAGTTTGATCCATCGAATTCCGGAACGGCGACGATCCCGCTGAACCGTTCTGGCTACCAGACGATCAAGGGCGTCCGCCAACAGTTCAGCGAGATCACGGCCTATATCGACGCCTCGATGGTCTACGGCTCGGACGACGCCCGGGCGTTTGCGCTCCGGGCTCTCGACGGAAGCGGCCGACTCAAGGTGACTGCCAATGCCGCGCACGGGGATTTGCTGCCCTTTAACACCGCAGGCGTTGATAATGCGCCCCCCGGACCTTCCTTCTTCCTGGCCGGTGACATCCGGGTCAACGAACAGGTGGGCCTGATTGCGATGCACACTCTTTTCCTGCGTGAGCACAACCATTGGGCAGACGTTTACAAAGCGAGCAACCCGAACGCCACGGATGACGAGGTTTATCAGTTCGGCCGCATGATCGTCAGCGCGGAGATTCAGGTGATCACCTATCGCGAGTTTCTGCCGATCCTGCTTGGCCCTGGAGCGCTGCCTCCGTATCGAGGATATCAGGCGAGGGTGAACCCCACGATCTCCAATGAGTTCGCGACGGCGGCCTACCGGTTCGGCCATAGTCTACTCTCCTCCAACCTATTGCGGCTCGACGCCAGCAACCGTCCCATTCCCGCCGGGAATCTGAGTTTGGCGCAATCGTTCTTCGCGCCGTCCCAAGTCACCGATCACGGGATTGAGCCGATCCTGCGTGGTTTGGCCCGGCAGCGTGCCCAGGAACTGGACCCCATGGTCATCGACGGCGTGCGCAACTTCCTCTTCGGACCTCCGGGAGCGGGCGGTTTGGACTTGGCCTCCCTCAACTTGCAACGCGGGCGCGATCACGGACTGCCCAGCTATGCGGCGATGCGCCGTGCGCTGAAACTGCGTCCGGTCACCAAGTTCAGTGACCTCAATCCCGACCTTGCCGTGGTCCAGCGCTTGGCCGCCGTGTATGCCTCCGTCGAGGATATTGATCTCTGGATCGGCGGCTTATCCGAGGTTCCCAGACCAGGGGCGATGCTGGGAGAGACCTTCTCCCGGATCGTCGCGGATCAGTTCACCCGGCTGAGAGACGGCGACCGCTTTTGGTATCAGAGCTACCTGCCCAAGCCGTGGGTGACCATGGTGGAGAAGCAAACCTTGGGCATGATCATCCGCCGCAACACTGGCATTCGCGATGAGCTGCAAGCGAATGTCTGGTTCGCGCCCCCGGCTGCCGCTGTTCAGTGAAGGCGTTTTCCTACCGGTTGCGTCATCCCAGGCACCAGGGCTCCGGCTCTGGTGCTTTTTTGTGCGAGCAAGCTTTGGCTTATGGCCGTTTCTTCAGAGTGCCGCCGCTGGGACTGAGCCGTTTCCACCAGTCGGGGCCCTCGGCCTCGATCGCCGCGTTGTGGGCCAGAAATTGATCACGCAGGGCGGCGAACCGTTCGGGTTGGCTGGATTGGAGATCGGTGGTCTCCGCGGGATCTGAGGCGATGTTGTAGAGTTCGAAGTGGGTTAACGAGGCGTCCGCCAGGATTTTGAGGTCTCCCTCGCGCATTGCGTACTGGGCGTTCGGGGCCATGTGGAGGCGCCAAAAGAGCGGTTGGGGGCGATTCAGCTGACTGGACGTTCCGGTGAGCAAGCCACTTACGTCGATGCCGTCAAGCACCCGTTCTTTCGGGACGGGGACGCCTGCCAAGTTCAGCATGGTGGGGAAGATGTCACTTCCGATCACGGGGGTGCTGGAGGTGGCGTTCGCCGCGATTCTCCCCGGCCAACGGGCGATGCCCGGGACGCGGATGCCGCCCTCGTGGAGATCACGTTTGCGGCCTCGCAAGCCTCCAGATGAGCCACGGCCAGGGGTTTTGACTCCGTCGCCCTCAGGACCGTTATCGGAAGTGAAGAACACAAAGGTTTGGTCGCGCAGTCCCTGAGCATCGAGCGCCTTCATGAGCTTGCCGAACGCGAAGTCCATTTGGGTGACGTTGGCGTGGTGCTCGATCTGGATTTCGTCGGACAGGTTGGGGTAGAGGTCTTTGAACGTTGGATCCGACTTGATGGGGTAATGTGGCTCGTGGGTCCAAACCGCGAGGAAGAAGGGCTTGGCGGGATCGCGCTCTTGAGCGAGCCAGGAGATGGCTTCATCCACCACGAGCGGGGCGGAGTAGCCGGTCATCGGTCCCACGGCTTGGCCGTTGCGGGCAAAATTATTGGGGTTTTCGTGAGTTGGGGCCGCATTGTTTTGGGTGGCCAACCACCAGTCGTATCCGTGATCCCCGGGCTGAGGTTGGGCGGGGTTGTTGAAAAGGCCGTTAAGGTGCCATTTGCCAGCGTGGCAGGTGGAGTAGCCACTCGCTTTAAGCAACTTGGGCAATGTGACTTCACTGGTTCGCAGGTGGACCTCCGAACCCTCCGCGATCCAGGTATACACTCCGTTGCGGTGCGGGGTGCGGCCGGTGAGCAAGGCGGAGCGGGACGGGCTGCAGACGGCGCTCGCAGAGTAACACTGCGTTAGCCGCATCCCTTCTTTGGCGAAGGCGTCGAGGTTGGGGGATTGAATCGTTGGATGTCCGTAGCAGCCGAGGTCGCCGTAGCCGAGGTCGTCCGCGAGGAACAAGATGAAGTTGGGCTTGTCCGCGGCGGAGGCCTGGGCAAAGCAGAGGACGAGAGAAAAAAAGCGGAGGGCTTGTTTCATGGTTTCAAGGGGCAGTGGCTAGCACTAGGCCGCAACGTGAGTTCTTCCAAGAATTCGGCGGTATCTCGTTGGTTTGCGTCAGAAGAGCCAAAGCTGTTTGTCAGTCGCTTTGCGGAAGGAAGCGACGGATAGCTCCGGGGTGCGCGGGGCTAGGCCTGCCCGGCGGCAAGAGGTGGCGAAGAGGCTGGTCAGCAGTTGCGCTTCCGTCCCTGTCCCACGCATCCGTTGGCCGAAATGGCTCTGGTTCAGCTCTCCATCTCGCATCTCCCGGATCCGGTGTTCGACCATCTGCCTCCGTCCGGGATAGTGCGTCCCGACCCAGTCGAGGAAGAGGCTGGCGACTCCATGGGGCAGCCGAACCAGGCTGAATGCGGCGAAGGAGGCTCCGTGATCCCGGGCGGCCTGCAGGATCCGAGGAATCTCGTAATCATTCAGCCCTGGGATCACCGGAGCCACGGAAACGCCAACGGGCACTCCGGCATCCGCCAGCTCGCGAATCGCGCGAAGCCGAAACGAGGGAGAGCTGGCTCGGGGTTCCAGCCGGCGTGCTAAGCTGGATTCCAGACTGGTGACGGAGAGGAACACCGCGGCGGCGTCGAACCGCGCCAGGCCGCTCAGAAGATCGATATCCCGGGTCACAAGGTGGTTCTTTGTGATGATCGTTACCGGGTTGCGGAAATCCAAGAGAACCTCAAGACAGGCCCGGGTGATCCCGAGCCGTTTCTCGACGGGCTGGTAGCAATCCGTGACTCCGCTGCACGCCAAGGGCTGCGGAATCCAAGAGGGCGCGGACAACTCCCGGCGAAGGAGCGATGCGGCTTCCTCCTTCACCATGATGCGGGTTTCAAAGTCAAGCCCCGCGCTGAATCCGAGATATTCATGGTAGGGGCGGGCGTAGCAGTAGGCGCAGCCGTGCTCGCAGCCGCGGTAGGGGTTGAGGCTGGCGTTGAAGCGGATGTCCGGGCTCTCGTTGCGGCTGATGATCGTCTTGGAGAAGTCGCGAAAGTATTGCGTCACCGGCCGGTCTGGAGCGCCATGGTCGGCCGAGGAGAGAAGATCGTCGATGGCATCTCCATCGATTTCGACACGGAGCCGTTCGAAGCGGTTGGCTGGATTTCCCGGCGTACCCCGGCCCGGCGGGGGAGCGAACTCGTGCAGTGATCCAATCATGTGAGCACTAAACAAACGAGCACTATATTGTCAACTGATTCGGTGGGAGAAGGGGCGTGATGGCCGTGGCGGTGGGCTGGCTACGGGCAAATGGATGGGACAAAATTCCCAAGGCGCCATGGAGGCATTGAACTTCCGTTCTCGATACGGAAGAGGCTTTGGCTTTTGCGCCAAGGGATCCCTCGCGTAAGATCCGGGCGTTTATGGAGCGCAAAACCCTTGCCCGCCCCGCCTTGATGCACGTGATCCGGCTCGGATTCGTGCTGGTTTCGATGTCCTTGGGGGCCTCAATCTCCGCCGGATATGGGCACTCGTGGCCGGGAGGATCCTTGTGGGGCGCCTTTTTCGCGGCCATCTTTGTGGGCCTGGAACTCGGTTTGCGGGACCTGACCTTCCGACGATTTTCGCATGCGACGGTGGGTCTCTTGGTGGGCCTGACCGGCGCTTGGCTCATTTCGAGCATCGGCTTTTTCCGGACCAAGGGGTTGGAGGAGTATCAGGAGGCGCGCTCCACGTTTGAGCTGATCATTTACATGGGGCTCGGCTTTCTTGGGATGATGCTCGGGTTGCGGGCGAACCGGGAGGAATTTTCCCTGATGATTCCGTACGTGCGGTTCCGGCAGGATGGGATCCGGGACCAGCCGTCGGTCATCGGGTTGGATGTGCTGTTGGATGGCCGTCTGCCCAAGATTTGCGCCATCGGATTCCTCGGTGGCACGTTCCATGTGCCTCGCGAAGTGATCGAGGAATTGCAAGAGCTCCTGGATTCTGGAGTCGAGGTCCAGGCGGAACGGGGACGCCGTGGGTTGGATTGTCTGGAGCAGATGCGGCAATCCCACCGCACCGAACTCGTGGTCCAAGAACCGATTGGTCCAGCGGAGCAGACGGGGGAAATGAAGCTGGTGACTTTGGCTCGCGGACTAGCGGCGCGGATCCTTACCACCGACGCTAACTTGCAACGCACCGCCCGGCTGCAGGGAGTGGTGGCTCTCAATTTAGAAGAGCTTTCGGCGGCATTGCGGCCTTTGCTCAAGGTGGGCGATGAAGTGAGTATCACCCTCATCAAGGAGGGCAAGGATCCGGATCAAGCGGTTGGATATCTGCCTGACGGCACGATGATCGTGGTCAACGACGGCCGGAAACGGATGGGGACCAGCCAGGACGTCGTGGTCATCGGCTTCACCAAAACCAATGCAGGGCGGCTCGTGTTCGCCGAACTCAAGGACAGTTTGAGAGCCAAGGCCTTCGAAGTTCCGCGGGCCTAGAGGCCCTGTTCGCGCCCATTGAGGGTTTGAGGGACCCAGTCAGAACATAGGTAACAGTTGAAAGCGGCGCTGGGTCGCGGAAGGGTCGGGGCGGAAAACACGTAGCCACCATGAAATTCGCCTTCTGCAATGAGATGTTTGGGGACCAGCCCTTCGTGGACGCATTTCGCGCCGCCCGGGCGTTGGGCTATACGGGCATCGAGATCGCCCCGTTCACCCTGGCCAAGGACGCCTACGCGGTGTCGCCAGAGCAACGGGCGTCGGTGAAGCAGTTGATCGCGGATCTCGGCATGGAGGTCGTCGGGTTGCACTGGCTACTTGCGAAGACCGAGGGCTATTACTTGACCACCCCAGATGCCGAAGTGCGCCGTCGCACGGGCGATTACTTGGCGGAATTGACGAATCTCTGTGCCGATTTGGGCGGAAATCTCATGGTCTTGGGCTCGCCGGTGCAGCGCAATCTTCTCCCCGGCGTGACGCATGAGCAGGCGATGGAATTCGCCGCGGACACGATCCGCCGGGCGGTGCCGGTGATGGAAGAGCGGGGGATCACCTTGGCCCTGGAACCGCTTGGTCCCAAGGAGGGGAACTTTCTCAACACCGCAGCGCTGGGGATTGAACTGGCCAAGATGATCGATTCTCCGCGGGTGAAGTTGCACCTCGATATCAAGGCGATGTCGACCGAGACGATCTCGATCCCCGAGGTGATCCGGCAAAGCGCCCCTTGGGTAGCGCACTTTCACGCGAACGATCCGAATTTGCTCGGCCCAGGGATGGGCGAGGTCGATTGCGCGCCGATTTTCGCGGCGTTGCGGGAGATCGGCTACGACGGTTGGGTCAGCGTGGAAGTCTTCGATTACGCGCCCGGACCGGAGCGGATTTTGGAGGAGAGCATGGCTTGCATGCGCCGTTGCTTGCAAGATTCGCTGTCCTGAGGTCGTATGTTCTCCGTGAAATCCCCTCTGCTATTCCTCGCGGCGTTGCTGACGTCTTCGGCTTTGGCGGCGAATTGGCCAGATTTTCGTGGGCCGAGCCATGACGGCCAAGCGCCGGCCGGATCGAAGCTACCGGTGATCTGGAGCGAAACCGAGCACGTCGCTTGGAAAACGGCGATCCCCGGCAAGGGATGGTGCACTCCGGTGATTTGGGGAGACCAGGTTTGGCTGACCACAGCCACGGAAGACGGGAAGGAACAATCGGTTTACTGCCTGGACCGGCTCACGGGCAAGGTGTTGCACCAACAACTGCTCTTCGAAAACGCCACCCCGGCGCCGTTGGGCAACGATCGCAATACGTACGCGTCGCCCTCCCCGGTGATCGAAGAAGGAAGGGTCTACCTGCATTTTGGGAGCTACGGTACGGCGTGTCTGGATACGAAGACGTTTGGCACGATTTGGACGCGCCGCGACCTGCCGTGTGATCACTATCGGGGGCCAGCCTCATCGCCGGTGCTCTTTGGCGATCTCTTGATTTTGACCTTCGATGGCGCGGATCGCCAATATTTGGAGGCGCTCGACAAAGCCACGGGCAAAACGGTTTGGCATCGGGACCGGAGCACGAATTACGGGGATCTCACGCCGGACGGATCGCCGGAGCGGGATGGGGATATGCGCAAAGCGTTCAACACGCCGATCTTTGTCCAACGAGATGGCCAGACCTGGATGATCAGTCCGGGCGCCAAGGCCGCGTGGGCTTACGACCCGCTGACGGGCAACGAGATTTGGAGCGTGCATTGGAAGGAACACTCCACCGCGTCCCGGACGATTTTGGACGACGATCGCATCTATCTCAACACCGGTTACGGCAAATCCCAGCTGTGGGCTTTGCGCCTCGATCCCCAGGCAAAAGGGGAGCTCGCGGAATCTCATGTGGTTTGGAAGAACACAAAGCGGATGCCGAATCGCTGTTCGCCGGTGCGGATCGGGGAACGGATTTACGCGATCTCGGATCAAGGCGTGCTTTCCTGCCTGAATCGCGTCACGGGCGAAGAGATTTGGGCGGAGCGGATCTCCGAAATCCCATTCTCCGCTTCGCTTCTCGCGGTCGGGGACTTGGTGTATCTCTTCGACGAGGGCGGGAAGGGGATCGTTGTCCGGGATGGGGCGACCTTCCAGAAGGTGGCCGAAAACAAACTCGACGCCGGGATGTTCGCCAGCCCGGCCACGGACGGGGTAGCGCTCTACGTGCGGACCACGACCCACGTTTACCGGGTCGTGGAGTAAACCGAACGGCCCGAATCAGATGATGCCGCCGCCAAGGAAGAGGCGGAGGAGGCTGATGACGAGGATCGCGCCGTTCACGCCCATGCCAGACTTCTGCTTGGAAACGGCGCCGAAGACGATGCCGACCACGCAGAGGACGACGACGAGCCAGTTGAGCCACCCCAGCAAGGGTACCAGGCCGACGATCATGAGGACCAGGGCAACGATTCCAATAATGATGGAGATGACGTTCATGTGAGCGATTGGACGATTGGCTAGCGCAAAAATTGCCCGAACTCAGGGCGGTGTCCAGAGGGAAACCTCCGAGGGGGTATGCAGAGTACGGGAAGCTGGGTTGGAGACTGGTATTGAACCTGCTTCTAAGCCGGGCTCATCCAAAGGCACCATGAAAAAGGTCGAAGCCATCATCAAACCGTATCTTCTCGAAGATGTTCGAGACTCGCTGACCAGGAACGGGTTTGTCGCCATGACGGTCAGCGAAATTCGCCGTTTCCGGGATTTGGACAAACGGCTGGGGGCGCAATATTTCGGCAGTGTGCCGATCCGGGTGGATTTCGATCCGAGTCTCAAACTGGAGGTCGTGATCCCGGATCATCGCGAAGAGGCGGCGGTGGAAGCGATTGAGACAATTTCTCCCTCCGCGCCGATTTGGGTCCAGGGAGTCCAGGACGTCATCCGCATCCGCACCAACGAGCATGGCGAGGTGGCGGTGTAGGTTGGTTGAGGGTTGAGAGTTGATGGTTGAGGGCGGGAAAGTGCGTTCGAAACTATCCGCGGCTCCCGAAGATTGCGGACCCGACCCGCACGAGGGTGGCTCCTTCTTCGACGGCGATCGTGTAATCGTGACTCATGCCCATGGATAATTCGGGCAGCGGTACGGAGAATCGATCCACTAAGTCATCCCGGAAGGCGCGCAAGGCGGCGAACATCGGCCGGGTCGCTTCCGGATCTTCGGTGAAGGGCGGGATGATCATGAGGCCCTGGATCCGCAGCCGTCCCAATTCGAGCAGCGCGGGGAAGTCGCGGCACAAGTCTTCATCGGTAAATCCGTGTTTGCTCGCTTCGCGGGCCAGGTTGACTTGCAGGTAAACGGCCGGTTCCAAGCCTTCCTCGGCGGCGATCCGGTCCATCTGCCGCGCTAGGTCCAGGCTATCGACCCCATGAATCGTGGAAAAGATCGCCAGCGCTTTGCGAACCTTGTTTTTTTGGAGGTTGCCGATGTGGTGCCAATCGAGGTGAGAGGGGAGCAGGGGCGCTTTTGCTTCGCCCTCTTGGACTTTGTTCTCTCCGAAGACGGTTTGGCCGGCCTCCACCGCGAGCCGGACCAGGTCAACGGGCCAAGTTTTCGAAACCGCCACGAGGGTGACGTCCTTCGGATCGCGGTGAGCGCGGGCGGCGGCCGACGCGATCTGGGCGTGAACCGTTTCGAGATTGGCGCTGATGCGGATTGAGTCCGGATCGGGCATGAGGTTTCCTGTCCAGATTCACGGCGCTCGCCCTTGCGAACGGCC
This sequence comes from Akkermansia muciniphila, assembly GCA_945883495.1. Lineage (GTDB taxonomy): Bacteria > Verrucomicrobiota > Verrucomicrobiia > Verrucomicrobiales > DEV007 > V1-115. The sequence goes on along the minus strand of CAMCXS010000060.1, from coordinate 12,488 downwards.
GGGGACTCAGAGTAATCTCCGCCCCTCTCGATGCAAATCGAAACCCTCAGGCTCTTTTGTGATCTCGTGGAGGCGGGCAGCTTCTCGATCGCCGCGGAAAAGCACCGCCTCACCCAAAGCGCGGTGAGTCAACGGATCGCGTCGATGGAAAAGGAGCTGGGCGTTCGCCTCTTGGTCCGAGTGAGGAACAACACCGAGCCGACGCCGGAGGGTAAGTTGCTGCTCGAAAACGCGCACCGGATCCTGGCTCTCTACGATGATTGCCGCCGCAGGCTGCGCGAAATGCGCCAGCCAGTGAGTGGAGCCTTGCGGATCAGCACGGTGTATTCGATCGGCCTGCACGAGTTGCCACCTTATCTGAAGTGGTTTCGTGACCATTACCCGAACGCCGAGGTGCGGGTGGAGTATCATCGCTCCGATCACGTCTACCGCGAGGTCGCGGAGGGGCGGGCGGATCTCGGCTTTGTGGCCTATCCCAACTGTGACGGGCATCCCGCATTGGCGTGCGACACGTTTTGGCAGGATCAACTCGTGCTCATTCTGCCTCCGGGCCATCCGCTGGCGGAACGTCCCGCGGTCCGTCCGGCGGAGTTGGACGGCGTGCGCTTCATTTCCTTTGAGCCGGATTTGCCCACCCGCAAAGCGATCGACGCCATGCTGACCCGGGCGAACGTGAAGGTCGATGAACTGATGGCCTTGGACAACGTGGAACTGGTCAAGCGGGCGGTGGAAGTGGAAAACGCGGTCGCGATCGTGCCGCAACGAACGGTTTATGCCGAAGTGCGTGGCGGCCGTTTGGCGGAGGCGAAACTCGATGTGCCGGCGGCGGAAATCGTGCGACCCCTCGGCGTGGTGCGCCGGGCTGGCGAAGAGCTCTCAGCGGCCGCCCGGGAGTTTACGGAGCTGCTGCGCAACGAGAGGTTGTTCTGACCGGCTGGCCGGGACCGGGGCCGACGGGATGATTGTGGGACTCTCTCCCATCCCCGGCGTATCCAGCCCGCATTTCTCAAGCTCTCGCTGCTGCGGCTTGCCCAATGGCATTCCTGCTGCGTTGCGCTCGCATTTCAGGATTCACGGTATGTCGGCATACCGCTCACCCTGGAATCCTTCGCGCGTCTTGCAGGCACTGCCCGTTGGCGGCGCCTCGCGACGCGATCCTTGTGAGATGCGGGCTAGCGAGCGTGCCGCTCACTTCCTGCCGAATCGTTTTCCGATGGTCCGGCCAATCCGGCGCCATGCCCCGGTCAGTTGCAGGCGGAAAAGATCGGCCCGCGCGGCCATGGGAGAGCGGCTGGGCCGGGCCAGAGTTTCTAGGAAAGCCTGGGTCTCGGGACGGTTCCGGCATGGATGATCTTCCGCGATCCAGAGGGCCATCATGCTGCAATGTTTTCCGATGAGATAGGCGCGAGGGGACAAGGAATCGATGAAGGCGGCGATCCCTGGGTAACGTTCGTTCGTGCAGGTGGCGAACGAGCGGCCTTCTGGCTTGTAATCGTGAAACAAGATGCAGCCGCAGCGGCGTAGGCACTGGAAATCAAAGATGACCTCCCGGGTGATGTGGCTGCCGTCGATGAAGGCGAAATCGAATTCGCGATCCCTGAGAAACGCGGCTTTGCTGGCGTTGCACTCCTTGCCGTTCGTGCCGGCGGCCAAAAACGGACGGATCTTGGCGGCGGTGCCAGAGGCCGCCCAGACCTTGCCGGTCCATTCCCGGTAGCTGTCCGGACTGAGGGCGATATCGATCGTCGTCACTTCGTCCGCGTATTCCGCGAAGAGCGCGGCGGAAACGCCGTGGCGGGTCCCGATCTCGATCATCCGTTGCGGATGGATCGCTTCGAGCAAGGCGCGAAACTCCGATTCTTGATCGACGGAGCTGCCTTCGGTGACCTCAGGACCAAGCGAGGCGCGAAGCCTCCGGCCCAAGCTCGCGGAGCTGGCTGAAGCAGAGTGACTCATGGGAGACTCTCAGCATACCCGTACGGAAGCACAGGTCAAGATGACTGGAGGAAATGGGTGTGAATGGAACTGATGGTCAGAAAGGGCGGAATGCGTGGGCGATTCCGCTACGAGAATGAATTCTGAGTAGCGGAATTCCCAAGAATTCCGTTCCAGCGTCCATGACAATCATCACACCCGGAGGAAATAGGAATCATCCCGATTGACTATTGGAAGTGGTCGCGGAGCGGCAGGCGGATCTCGGCCTTGTGGCCTATCCGAACGGCGACACGTTTTGGCAGGATCAACTCGCGCTGGCCGGAAGCGGGGCCGGCCGGATGAAGTTGGCGTGAGATTCCGCTAATTCTTCCGGATGACCGCCAACCAGTCATTGTCATCAGGGGCGGTAAGCTTGCTTTTGTCTCCGCCTGCGATGGGTTGGACGGAAACGTTGAGATTGCCGCCTTGACGAGGATTGAACCAGTTCACGGTGAAGCTGCCTAGCGCGTCCGAGAGATCGAGATCGGTGCTGCCGCCATCCGGGAGATAGACCAGATAAAGCTCCCCGGGCTTGGCGAGGCAGTATTTGTCGTTATTGTCCTTCGTGTTGCCGATGAGAGCATTGGCGTTCCGCATTTCGGCGATGGGGATGTTCTGTTCGCGGAAGAAGTCGAGGGCGATGCGGCAGTAGTCCCAGCTGTTGTCGCGGCTGCGGAAGTCTTCGCAATTGAGGTCGTTCGCCGGTAGTTTGTAGCCGAAGTAATATTCCACACCAGCGCCTCCGGCCATGAAGTGTCCCCAGAGACATTGTTTGCGCACGTCATGGAGGGTGTAGGCATCGGAGGCGATGAAGCCTTCGCCCTCTTTGCCCTTCGGTGGGGTTTTCTCGGAGGCCGCGCCGCTGAATCCTTTGTATCCCGGGTCAGGGGGCACACCGAGGCTGGCGGAGTTCTGCTCGTCGTGGGCAACTACCCAATGGCGGCCTGCTTCTGCGGACTCTTTGCGCCACTGGAGAGTCTTTTTGTGCGACATCTTCCAGCCCGTCTGCATCGATACGCCGGAGAGCAGTGACTTGTTTCCGAGTAGTGGCCGGTATACCTCGTCCAGTTGCGGCGGGAAGGTGTGGAGGACGATGTGGTGCTGGTAAGGATCCGTGTCGTGGAGGTATTTCACCATGTCGCGGACTTCTTCGGTGCTCTGGGTGTTCTCTTCACCGACGTTCCAGTTCAGGGCGAGCGCATGAGCGAAGCGGGCGATGAGTTCGCGGCAGTAGAGTTTGCGTTCGATACCGAGTTTGCCGCCATCGAGAGCCTCGAGTCGTTTGCCGGGCTTGCGGTTCATGCCGAGGCGTTCATCGTCAGACTCATTCTCTTGCAGTTTGAAGTGCAGATAGAGACCAAGCGTGGTGGCGTGATCGAAGACGATGCCCCACTGATCGAGCTTTGAGCAGTCGTAGTGTAGCTTCTGATTTCGCTCGATGAAGGGCCAGACATTGTCGCCATCGCCCGCGGCGTTGTAGGTCAGGAAGGAGAAGGCATTTACGCCTTTGCTAGCGAGGTAGTTCAGCGCGCCGATCAGGTTTTTGCCGTTGCCGCCTTTCCACGTGGGATCGCCGGGTTTCCAATCGCCTGCGTGAGGTGCCCAGGTCTTAAGCGGGACGTTGTCTTTGTGGGCTTCGGTGCCATCAAAGCCGGCGAAGGCCAGCAGCGTCTCCGGCGAGTCGGGGCCTGCTTTGAGGAAGTATTGCTTTGAGCCAGCGAACTGTAGGTACGGCTTGCCGACATACTGCAAGCGGCCCTGCGAGCGGAAATCGCGGCCCGTTTTGTCATTCGCGACGATCTGGAACGAGCCGCTGACGCCATCGAATGGCTTCAAAGCCTCGCCACCGCCATGGAGCGCGGCGTTTTTGCCTTTCGTGAAGCTCACTCGGTAGTTCCAGGTGCCGGTTTTATCGGGAGAGAGGTGCGCCCGCCATTTCGTGCCGGACTCGGCGCTGGTGTTCGCTCCATCGCCATCCGCGGCGAAGTAACCGGGGACGATGTAGTTCGGCTTGCCGCTCTCGTGGGTGAAGGTGACGTTGAAGGCGAGGTCGGTGAAAGGATTCGGTTGCGTGTCCTTCTCCGCGGCAAAGGGACCATCCAGTGTGAGCGTGACCTTGTGCCATTGCTTTTGTTCACCCGTGATCGTCAGAATGGCATGGCCATCCGGTTGGCGGGGAGCGCTTTGAGACTGGGCGGCGGCGGTGGTGAGAAAGAGGAGAAGAACCACAGGCTTCATTTTCATGATTCGGTTTGAGGATTCTTGCGCAGGATGAGGGCAGGGCCGGGAATATTGCGTGGAAGCCTCATCACCTCGCCGTTACCATCCCGGCGAACAACCCAGGGCTTTGCAAGCCTAGATTGACGAGGCGGGCTCCAATCCGGCCGACGCTGTCATAAAACTCCCGGGTGAAGTGGTCGGACGCGTATTCGTGGGCGAACTCGTGGAGGATCAGTTCGTTGATCTCCTGAAAACCTGCCCAAGTTCGATCCGCGAAGAATCTCTCCCCGAGGGTCCCGGCGTTGAAGGTGAGCTCCGCGCTCTCTCGTCCAAAGGTAGCCAGAACCGGCCAGTCGGGCTTCGAGACGAAGCGGACGTTGACGTCGTGATCGATCAGACCGGCGGCGATCCGGTGGACGTAGGCCTCGACCGCTTGCATCGCCGGAGAGACTTGGAACGGCGCTTCCCCTTCCTTCACGGGCATGGCGGCGGGTTCGGGCCAATTGCTCGGGGTCACTTTGCCGGCGGGTTGGATGGCTTGGGCCTGGCGGGCGTTGGCCCATTCCGTCTTCGACATCGCGCCGCCGTGGACGACCGTGTAACCTTCCGCCATCGCCTTCTTGTTGGCCTCGGGATCCCGGACATCGTAGGATACGCGTTTGGTGCCGAAGCGGAGGTCGAGGGCCCGGGTGATTGCTTCCGGGGCGCAGCGCTTGTCATTGCTGGCGGCTCGCGACCAATCGGATTTCACGTCGTCTTCACCGAGCAAGTGATGGCAATGATTGAAGACGGCGACCCGCAGTTCTTGGAGATACGCTGGGGTTACGTTGTCGCGTTGCATGTTGAGCGGGACGCGTTGTTGGACGTCGTAGTGCCACTTGTCCCCGGTCTCAACGACGGGGATGCCCATTTCGAAGATCATCGCGGGTCCTCCGTTGAGCGGTTCGTAGATGCGGACGGCCGTTTTGCGGCGGGTGCGGCGGATCGCGCCCTCGCCGTCGCCCAACGTGGTGGGCAAGGTGGTGGTGAACTCGTGAAGGAATGGCGGCACGACGAGGCGGACGCCGTTGAAAAACACCGCGATGTCCCCCGGAGGAATGAGTTGGCCGACGCCGCTGGCGCATTCCTCGAGTTCCGCCGGGCGCATCCACAACGTCCCTTCAAACGTGGTGCCACGCTCGCTGCGCACGTCTTCATGGAAGCGGCGGCCGTCGCGGAAGCGCACCGTTCCCTTCGTCGTGGTAATCCTGGCTTCCTCGCAGAACGCGAGCACGAGCTTTTCGCCCAGGTTCCAGATCCCGCGTTGTTCCGGGTTGTCGAGCTTGGAGCTGTCGGCATACATCGTGTAGGAGTGGCTGAGGTCTTTGAACCCCTCGGGGCTGTCGTCTTCGACGACCAATCGGACCAAGACGGGCGCGTCCGGGGCCGCCTCCGCTTTGGTTTCCGCGGCGATGCGTTCCAGGGTCATCCGCACCATCGTGACATCCTCATCGACAGCGTTTTGATACAGCTCGTGAACGAGGAAACTCTTGGGCCGATGCGCAAACTTGCGGCGGAGTCCGCGGACATCGACGCGGAACATTTCGTGGCCGGGATCCGGCGGGGCAGCCGGTGCGGGAGTACGATGGTGATCCGGGAAAAATAAAGGGAATGAGAAGTTCATGGTTCGGTTTCAAGCAACAGGTTTCGTCAGGAACCTGGCACCGGAAGCCTGGCAGGAACAGCAGCACATCCGCGGCTGTCATGACTGAAGAGTCATGTCGCGGCGAGCGCTGGATCAGGGGATGTTGACCAAGCGGATGCCGTCGGGCTCGATCACGATCAGGCGCTGGCGGAAAAGACCACCAATGGCTTGCTTGAACGCCTTTTTGCTCATCCCAAACGCGTTACGGATCGACTCTGGCGTCGAGCCATCGTGATACGGCAGGTGGCCGCCCGCCTTTTCCAACGCGCGGAGAATCTGCTCGGAGAACGGGAGGATCCGGTCCGGGCCGGCGGGGTCGAGACCGACGTCGATTTTCCCATCCACGCGCACCGTGCGGACGAAACCGTCGAGCGATTGTCCGATCGTGAGCGGTCCGGCGAGTTCCGTGTGGTAGAGAAGGCCGAGGTGGGCGTGATTGACGACGACCCGGTAGCCCAACGGAGTTTCGCTCTCGACGATCAACTGCACTGCCTGACCTTTTCCATAGGTAGGCGCGCTGAGGTTCAGGTGGCGGTTGAGGCGGCAGGTGGCGACGATGCGGTTGGAGCGTTCGTCGATGGTCACGAAAACCAAGGCGAAACCTCCGGGGTGAACCCCACCGGCGTACTCGCGGCGCGGGAGGAGGAGATCCTTTTCCAATCCCCAGTCGAGAAAGGCGCCCATGGAATGGTGATGAGAAAGCACCCGGAGATAGGCGACCTCTCCCACCATCGCCAGCGGCGTTTGCGTGGTGGCCACGAGCCGGTCCTCGGAATCGCGGTAGACGAAGACGTCAACGGTGTCCCCGGGTTGAGCGCCGGCGGGCACCAGGCGTCCTGGCAGCAGAATTTCGCCTAATTTGCCGCCATCGAGGTAGGACCCGGGCGTGGACTGGCGGACGATGGCGAGGGACGAGCGTGTTCCAAGAAGCGACATGATCGAAGCAGAAGCGGGAAGTTCGCCCACCTGCCGGGGAAGGGAAGGGGATTTCCGCGAGTTCATCGTGGCGGATTCGCGGGTTGCGGAGCGGCTCCGTGGCGTTGTAGCCTTTTTCGCGATGCCCGCTTCACGCCGCTTTTTTCTTCGACACGCCGGTTATTCGACCCTTGCCCTGGGGCTGCCGGGCGTTGCCGCCGTCCACGCTTTGGCGCCGGAGGGCGCGTTGCCCCGGAGCACCCCGGAAGCGGAGGGAGTCGCCCCGGAAGACATCGTTGCGTTTCTCGATGCGGTGGAGCAGGCCCAGTTTGAGCTGCACAGCTTCATGATGCTGCGGCACGGCCGGGTCATCGCCGAGGGCTGGTGGGAACCCTATGGTCCGGACTTTGTCCACTCCATGTATTCGATGAGCAAGAGCTTCACCTCCGCGGCGGTGGGCTTTGCCGTCAGTGAGCGGAGGCTCAAGGTGGATGACCGGGTGGTCTCGTTCTTCCCAAACGACGTGCCTTGGCAAGTGACGGAGAACCTGGGAGCGATGCGGGTGCGGGACTTGCTCACAATGTCCACCGGGAATGAAAAGGAGCCGACGCAGACCTGTGTGAAATCGGAGAATTGGGTTCGGACCTTTCTTGCGCAGCCCATCGCGCACCGGCCCGGGACGCAATTTCTCTACAACAGCGCGGCGACCTATCTGTGTTCCGCCATCGTGCAGCGGATCACCGGGCAGACGGTTTTGGATTACCTCACCCCGCGTCTTTTTGAACCGCTCGGGATCCGCGGGATGCGATGGGAGACCTGCCCTCGCGGGATCAACACCGGCGGTTGGGGCCTGAGCATTAAGACCGAAGGGCTCGCCAAGTTCGGACAACTTCTCCTCCAGAAAGGGAAATGGAACGGCGCGCAACTTCTCCCGGAATCTTGGATCGAAGAAGCGACCCGCTTTCACATTCAGCAGCCAGGCGAGGATAAGCCGGACCGCCCCAAGGCCCAGAATGACTGGCTGCAAGGTTATGGCTACCAGTTCTGGCGTTGCCAGCATGGCGGCTTCCGGGGGGACGGCGCTTTTGGCCAATTCACGATCGTGCTTCCCAAAGAAGACGCCGTGATCGTGATGACGAGCGAAAACAAGAACATGCAGGGCCAGCTCGATTTGGTCTGGCGGCACTTGCTCCCGGCCATCGGCAAGAAGTCAGATGCCAAATGGCAGGCTTCCGTGATTCCCAAACTTCAAGTTCCGCTGCCCTCCGGAACGGCCGCCACGCCGGCCGCGCTGGCGTCGCAACGGACGTATCGTCTGGAGCCGAATGATCTCGGACGGGACGCCGTTTCCTTCGCGTTCGCCCCGGAGCGCTGCCTGTTTACCGTAGGCGGCGAGTCGATCGCCTGCGGGTGGGGCAAGTGGCTCCGGGGCGAGGCCGCCATTCCGGGCACTCCTCCGCGGCTCATCTCGGGTGGCCGGTCACCCGAGATGGGGAAATCCAAGATCGCCGCCGCGGCGGCCTGGACGGACGAACGGACGTTGACTATCAGTCTGCGATATTACGAAACGCCGCATCGTGACACCGTGACCTGCGTATTTGATGAAACCGGGGAGACGGTGACGCTGACCTTTCTCAACAGCATCACGGGCATGAATCCGGCGGCCAAAGACTCGCGCGCGCCGCTGCGTGGGAGAATCATGGCGTAGCCGAAGCCCGGCTTTGCCCCGCCACCTCTTGCGCCGGGCGGATTCCGGTAGTTTGCTACCGTTCCATGCCGTTTCCATCGCTCATCGATCCTTCACGCGAGGCTGGCGTTTCCCTTGAATCGTCCGATTTGGAACGCTACGCCCGCCACATCACGATCCCCGAAGTCGGCATCGAAGGACAGCGCAGGTTGCGGGCCGCTTCCGTGCTTTGCATCGGCCTCGGCGGGTTGGGCAGTCCGGCGACGATGTATTTGGCGGCGGCGGGGATTGGGAAGCTCGGCTTGGTGGAGTTTGACCAAGTGGATCGCTCGAACTTGCAGCGGCAAATTCTCCACGGGGAAAACGATCTGGGCCGGCCCAAGCTCGATTCGGCGGTGGAGACGTTGCGTGACATCAATCCCGGGGTGGAAATCGTGCGGCACGAGACGCGGTTGACGAGCGCGAATGCGATGGAAATCGCGCGGCCGTATGATGTGATTTTGGATGGGACGGACAACTTCGCGACGCGCTATTTAAGCAACGATTTGGCGGTGCTGTTGGGTAAGCCGAATGTGTATGGATCCATCTTCCGCTTTGAGGGGCAATGTTCGGTCTTCGCGCCCTATTTGGGCGGGCCGTGTTACCGTTGCCTTTTCCCGGTGCCGCCGGAGCCGGGGACGGTGCCGAGCTGCGCGGAAGGCGGAGTTCTTGGGGTATTGCCGGGGATCGTCGGCACATTGCAGGCGCTGGAGGCCATCAAGCTGATCTTGGGGATTGGTGAGCCGCTCGTAGGCCGTCTCGTGCATTTCGATGCGCTGGGTTTCCGCTTCCGGGAGATCAAGCTGCGACGGGATCCGGAATGCCCAGTGTGCGGGGCGGATCCGACGGTGCGCGAGCTGATTGACTACGAGCAGTTCTGCGGCGGCGTGCCCAAACCGGAGGCTCCGGGTGAGGAGCTGAGCGTGGAAGATTTGCGAGCCCGGCTCGAGGCGGGTGACATTCACTTGGTCGATGTCCGCGAACCGTTCGAAGTGGAAATCTGCCGGATTCCGGGAGCCGTGTTGATTCCGCTGGGCCAGCTTGGCGAGCGGATGAGCGAGGTGCCGCGGGATCGCGACGTGGCGGTGCATTGCAAATCCGGCGGTCGCAGTGCGAAGGCCGTGAAGATGCTCCAAGACGCAGGCTGGACGCGGGTGCGCAACGTGAAAGGCGGCATTCTCGCGTGGGCGGAGATTGATCCGTCGGTGAAACGGTATTGAATCAGGGGGATGCAACCCCTCGTTCGTTTTCTGGCCGCGGCTGGTTGGCTGGTCGCAACCCTGGCGGCCGCCGAGCCGGAAAAGCTGGTGCTCGCTCACTATATGCCGTGGTATGGCTCGAAGGATGTGAGCGGGCGCTGGGGCTGGCATTGGACCATGGAGCACTTCGATCCGGAGCGGATCCGCTGGGAGGGAAAGCGGGAGGCGGCGTCGCACGATTATCCATTGATCGGTCTCTATGATTCCGGGGATCCGGATGCCTTGGAATGTCAGGTGTTGCAGATGAAGTTCGCGGGCTTGGATGGCATCGTCATCGATTGGTATGGCATCGCGGACTTCAATGATTATGCCCAAAACCATGCGAACACCCGGAAGATCGTCGCGCAAATCAAGCGCGCGGGATTGCGCTTCGCGATTTGCTATGAAGATCAAGCGCTCGGGCAAATGGTTCGCGGAAAGAAGCTCGCCGAGGCGGATGCGGTTGAGCAGGCGACTCAGGATCTGCGATGGGCTGAGGAAAACTGGTTCGCCGATCCGAGTTATGTAAGCGTGGAGGGCCGTCCGCTGCTTCTCGTGTTCGGTCCGCAATCTCTCAAGCGGGAACAATGGACGGAAGTCCGCGCAGCTCTCGCCTCCAAGCCGCGAATCCATGGCTTGGCGCACCTCGCCAAAGAAACCGCGATGGATGGCGTGTTCGCCTGGGTCCCAGTCTCTGGCGGAAAGACCGTCGGTCCCGAAGCCTGGCGCAAGGAGCTCGATCTCATCGATGCCGGACACCCGGACGCCGTGGCGGCGGTGTTTCCCGGATTTGTCGATATCTACAAGCAGGCGAAGCTGCATGACAGCTACGGGTATATTGATGACAGGGAAGGGAAGACGTTTGCGGAGACTCTGGACCGCGCCCTCAAGGGAAAGTCAAAGGTGGTGCAGATCGCGACCTGGAATGATTACGGCGAAGGAACCGTGATTGAGCCGGCTTGGAACAACGGATATCGCTACTTAGAAGCGTTGCAGAAGAGCCGCCCGGCTGGCCGCTATGCAGCATCGGATCTGCGGTTGCCCCAGGAACTATATGAGCTGCGCAAGCGCGCTGGCTCCAAGGCGGAGCTGGATCGTGCGGCGGGATCGCTCTTTGCGGGGAATACGGCCGATGCCGCAACCATCCTGGCCGCGGTGCGGGCGAACGTTGAGGACGGCCCGGCCGCGTTCGCGGAGGCGCCAGCGGAGAAGGATCCCGAATATCGGCTCAAGACGGAGATCGCATATCGGGAGGGAGAGGCTCGCTGCCGTTTGGATGTCTACTATCCGGCGCGGCGCCAAGCGTTCCCCACGGTGATCTGGTTTCACGGCGGTGGATTGAGCAAAGGAAATCGATCGATTCCGCTTCCCTTGCGCCGTCAAGGCATCGCCGTGGTGGCGGTCAATTACCGGCTGACGCCCGATCACAAATCCCCGGCGTTCCTCGAAGACGCGGCGGCGGCGGTGGCCTGGACGTTCGCGCACATGGAGGAACTGGGCGGCTCCGCCGGCAAGATCTTCGTCAGCGGGCATTCCGCCGGTGCCTATTTGAGCGCGATGATCGGCCTGGACAAGCAGTGGCTCGGCAAGCACGGGATCGATGCGGACCGGATCGCGGGGTTGATTCCCTTGAGCACGCAATCGATCACCCATTTCGCCATTCGCAAAGAGCGCGGGATCGGGCAAAACCAACCGTTGGCGGACGAGTTTGCGCCCTTATATCATGTGCGGGGGGATGCGCCGCCCATTTTGTTGATCACGGGGGATCGCGAATTGGAAATGGCGGGCCGCTATGAGGAGAACGCGTATTTCTGGCGGATGCTGAAGCTCAATGGTCACCGCGACCTCACCTTCAAAGAATTGGGCGGCTTTGACCACGGCAAAATGGCCGAGCCTGCTTTGCCATTGCTTTTGGAGTTTGTTCGACAGCGAGCGGGACGGTAGATCGATGCGAAGTGCCACGCACGAGACCCCAGCGCCATGCCGCTCCTCCACCTCCAACATTCTCGGACCCTGGTTCTCGTCGGCTGAGGGCCAAGACAAATGCCGGCGCCTTCAACTTTGTAGCGCTGAAGCCGAAAACATTTTTTCCGGCAGGAATTCTACAAGTCTGAAGCCGAAAACATTTTTTTCGGCACCAATTTTACAAGATTGGAGGCAAAAACATTTTGCAGAGGCTCCAGACTTATAAGATCCGTCGCAAATACATATGTTTTCAGCTCCGCCGCTCCTCCGGCGGCCGCCAGAAATGTATCCAAGCCTCCGCCGGACCAAACTTGGACCCAAAGACAAATGTTTCCGCGGAGAGCGGACGATTTCCTGCCCATGAACCGTGGGACGGATAAAAAACAACAATCATCCCGCTTGACTGTTGGAAGCAACCTCCGCAAAAACAACAATCATCCCGCTTGACTGTTGGAAGCAACCTCCGCAGCGGAGGGCAAGGAGCGCAACAAGTCCTGTTGGCGACGCTCAGCCCGAACCGAATCGGCCGTAAGCGGTTGCCATTCCCCAAAACAACAATCATCCCGCTTGACTGTTGGAAGCAACCTCCGCAGCGGAGGGCAAGGAGCGCAGCAAGTCCTGTTGGCGACGCTCAGCCCGAACCGAATCGGCCGTAAGCGGTTGCCATTCCCCGGGGAAGTGCGAAAACACATCGCAGGTGTCCATGCCCGTCCGCTCCGAGCCTGAAGTAGGCCGGATGGGTTGCGGATTGGATTGGCGGGTTGTT
>CAMCXS010000059.1 GCA_945883495.1 Akkermansia muciniphila | reverse complement strand
CTTAGCGGCGCCGTCACACCCCTTAGCGGTGCCGTCACGCTCCTTAGCGGTGCCGTCACCCTCCTTAGCGGCGGCGTCACACTCCTTAGCGGTGCCGTCACACTCCTTAGCGGTGCCGTCACACTCCTTAGCGGTGCCGTCACACTCCTTAGCGGCGGCGTCACACTCCTTAGCGGTGCTGTCACACTCCTTAGCGACGCGGTCACACTCCTTAGCGGCGAAATCACGAAGGATCGGGCGCTCCTCCGTCTGAAACTGACTGCGGTTAGAGGGAAAAAGGACGCAGCAAGGGCGACTCAGGGCCCTGCACCAGGCGGAAAGATCGACCGCAACCTCAAGAAAAGCCGTCACCGAGGAAGAAAGTCCGGTGACCGCACGGCCCAAGCGGCACTCCGTGGGAGGACGATCCGCCTCCGTGTTCCTCCGGCCGGTCGCCGCGGAGGAAAGGGGCTTGTCACGGGTCGAAAGGCCGACGTCACGGGGCGAAAGGCTGCTGACAAACCCAGCATCCCAGCGGGATGATTGTTGTTTGCTCTTCGATGCCGAAAAGCCGCGGTGACCGGTGATCCCGGATCAGCTAGACGTTGCTCTCGAGGTCGGCGAAGACTTCGCTCAGAGCCAAGGCAAAACCTGGCAGGAGATCCGGACAGGAGAGGGAATCGGCTCGGGCCAGGGTGTAGCCTTTGGAGTCGGTGGCGGAACGGAACACCGTCGCCATGCGAAGGCGGACGCTGATGACCCAGATCTCTATCACGCCAATCTCGAAGTATTCGGTGATTTTCTCCATGACGTCCTCCCAGGTGTTGCTGGGGGACATGATTTCCACTGCCAATTCGGGCGCCACGTGTAGGGCGCTCGCACCAGGCGGCTGATTGCGCAGCCTGTCGTGGGAGACGACGGCGAGGTCGATCCCACGTCCGGTGTCGGGGCCACGCCGAACCAGAACGGTAACGTCTCCGACGAAGACCTTGCCGAAACGGCGCTCCCGAACAAATGACTTCAGCGGGAGCGTGATATTGCCGAGCACCTCGGAGTGATCCGGGTTGTTATTCCCACTGAGCTTGACTTTCCCCTTGATCAATTCCGCCACTTGCCCGAAATCCATCTCGGCGAACTGCTCCAAGGTGAGCATTTCATCCGGCGGTTCGTTTGCTGCGACGGCAACTGACATGTGGATAGATTACGGGACCCTAGGATTGCGATAGCAAGCAAGGGGTTCGTCCCCGCTACCCCAGCTTGCGGATCATCTCCAGCAACTGTTCGTGGCGGTCTTTCCATTCGCCGAGGCGGTCGCGTTCCAGTTGGACGACCTCCGGTTTGGCGTTGGCGACGAAGCTCTCGTTGGCCAGTTTGCTTTCGGATTTCGCGAGTTCCTTGGCGATCTTCTCCAGCTCTTTGTCGAGACGGGCTTTCTCGGCGGCGACGTCGATCAGGCCGGCGAGGGGCATGTAGAGCTTGCCGATCGGCGTGAGCGCCGCCGGAGCGTTCTCGGTTTCCTTGGCGGTGGCGGCGGTGAGGATTTCGCAACCGGCGGAGTTGGAGAGCAAGGCAAAGGTGGCCAGCTCATCCGCGATCCAGGTTTGATCGGGATCGGCCTCGAGGAGGAAGCGCACTTTCTTGGCGGCGACGTTGTATTCCGCTTTGAGATTGCGCGCCCGGTTCACGGATTGATACAGGGCGGCGGCTTGCGCCTGGGCATCGGCCAAGTTCTTGATGCCCTTGGTGGCCTTATCCTTGGGCAACGGGGTGAGCATGAGCAGTTCGCCCTTCTTCGCAAACCCAAGGCTTTCCCAAAGCTCTTCCGTGAGGTGCGGCATGAACGGATGCAGGTGCTGCAAGAACCGGGCGAACACGGTGTCCATGGTCTGCAAGACTGCCGACTTTCGAGCCTGATCTTCCCCGCGCAAGGCGCCTTTGACGGCTTCGATATACCAGTCGCAATAATCGCCCCAGAAGAAGCTGTAGAGCAGTTCGGCGATGGTGCTGAAGCGGTAGTCCGCATAGGCCGTCTCGATATCGCGCTCCATGGCGTCGAGCTTGGCCAAAATATCGATATCCACGATGGAACGCTTCACCTTCTTCGCGGTTGGCGCGCCTTGCATCAGGCGGAAGTTCGCGGCGTTCCAAATCTTGGTGGCGAAGTTCCGGCCTTCCTCGACTTGCGGATAGGAACCGCCACCGCTGGTGCACTCGTCGAATTGCTTGATCGCTTTCGGGCCTTCGCCACCGTTGAATCCGGCGCGTTCTTCGTGGAAACGGACGTCGGAACCGATCGGCGCCGTCTTGAGTAGCGAATAGCGCAAGGCATCCGCGCCAAGGGCTTCGATGATATCCAGCGGATCGGGGCTGTTCCCGAGGGATTTCGATAACTTCCGGCCGAAGCGGTCGCGGATGATCGACGTATAGTAGACGTTCTTGAACGGCAGCTGCCCCTCTACGTAGTAACCCGCCATGATCATCCGGGCGACCCAGAAGAAGAGGATGTCCGGACCAGTGACGAGATCGGAGGTAGGATAGAATTTCTTCAGGGTGGGGGAGGACTTCTGGTCGCTATCGCACATCGTCGCGAACGGCCAGAGCCAGGAGCTGAACCAAGTATCCAGCACGTCTTCATCGCGCACCCAGTTTTCTGGATCGGACGGAGGTTCGATGCCGCAATAGATATCGCCCTGTTCCACGGCGGAGAGGTCGAGGCTCTCGGCTTCCCGCAACGCCGCGGCTTTGTCTTTGCGATACCACACCGGGATTTGGTGGCCCCACCAGAGCTGACGGCTGATGCACCAGTCCTGGATATTCTCCATCCAGTGCAGATAGGTCTTCTTCCAGCGTTCTGGGCGGAAGGTGATTTCGTCCTTGTCCACGGCCGAGGTGGCTTCCGGCACGCAGGGATAGCGCAGGAACCACTGCATGGAAATGCGCGGTTCAATCGGAACATCGGCGCGTTCGGAATACCCGACCGCGTTTTCGTGTTCCTCGATTTTTACGAGTTGGCCCATCTCCTCCAGCTTCTTGGCGGCGGTTTTGCGGGCGACGAAGCGATCCATCCCTTCGAACTCCGGTCCGGCCAGGGAATTGAGGGTGCCGTCCGGGTGGAAGATGTCGATGATCGGGAGGTTGTGGCGCTGTCCGATGGCGAAGTCCGCCTTGTCGTGCGCCGGCGTCACCTTGAGCACGCCGGTGCCGAACTCGGGATCGAGCGAATCCTCGGCGATGATCGGGATTTTGGCTTTAGGGAACGGGCGCCAAACGAATTTGCCGATGAGGTCTTTGTAGCGATCGTCCTTGGGATGGACGGCGACGGCGGTATCGCCCATGAGGGTTTCCGGACGGGTGGTGGCGATTTCGAGCCAGCGGTTCTTGGAGCCCACCACTTGATAACGCATGTAGTAGAGCTTGCCACGTTGCGGCTTCATGATGACCTCCTCATCGCTTAGGGCGGTGAGGGAGACGGGGCACCAGTTCACCATGCGCTTGCCGCGGTAGATGAGGCCGGCGTTGAAGAGATCCACGAAGATCCGGGAGATCCAACGCGAGTAGGCCGGATCCATGGTGAACCGCTCGCGGGACCAATCGCACGAGCAGCCGAGGCGCTTGAGCTGGCTGATGATGATCCCGCCGTGTTGATCCTTCCATTTCCAGACTTCTTCGAGGAATTTCTCGCGGCCGAGTTCGCGTCGTGAGGTGCCTTCCTTGCGGAGCTTGGCCTCGACGCGGGATTGGGTGGCGATGCCGGCGTGGTCGGTGCCGGGAAGCCAGAGGACGGCTTTGCCCTGCTGCCGGGCGCGGCGGGCGAGGATGTCTTGAATGGTGTTGTTGAGGACGTGGCCGAGGTGAAGGATGCCGGTAACGTTCGGAGGCGGGATGACGATGGAATACGCTTCGCGCTCGCTGGTTTCATCGCCACGAAAGGCATCGGCATCCAACCAGCGTTGGTACCATTTGCGCTCAACTTCCTGGGGCTGGTAGGATTTGGACAGTTCGGCCATGACGGGATCTCCGGGGGGCGGAATCTAGCACGGCATCACGCAGAGCCAAGGGGAAGATGCCTGCCGCTCGCGCCATCATTGCGTTCCTGGCGAGTCGCGATAGAATGGGCGCCGTCCCCCCGCCATGACTCCGTTCCTGATCCGGCGCCTTTTTGTCTTCGCCGCGCTGCTCGCGCTTGTCTCGCCGGCGCATGCCGAGCCGACCGAATGGGAAATCATCAAATACAAGGAGGTAGAGCACGTGACGGCAGAGAGCGTGAAGCGTTTTTACCGGTTTGAGTCGATGGAGCGGCTGGAGAGCCAACTCTTTTTCCGGCAGGGGACCAACATGTTGATGACGTGGGTGGTAGGCTCCGATTCCATCCGCATCAACAGCATCAAGTTCAGCCTGAGCTATCCGGTCATCGAACATCAGGGCCGGGTCCTCGTTTCCCGGCTCGATTTGCAGAAGCTGCTCGATCCGGTGCTGCGGCCGAGTTACATCAAAAACATCAAGCCGTTCGACACCGTGATTCTGGACGCGGGGCATGGCGGACACGATTCCGGAGCCCGTTCCAGCCGTGGCTCAGAGAAGGATTACGCTTTGGACACGGTGCAGCGGCTTTCCGTAGAGCTGCAGCAGCTTGGCTACAAAGTCCGAATGATTCGCTCTGCTGACAGCTTTGTGGGACTCAGCGAACGAGTCGACGCCGCGAACAAAATCGACGCCGCGATTTTCGTGAGCGTGCATTTCAACTCTGGGCCGAACAAGAACGCGGATGGGATCGAGACCTTTGCGCTGGCTCCGGCGGGGGGGAGCTCAGACTTCGACGGCTCCGTGACGGTCACTTCGTTTTCTGGGAACAACCGGGACGGCGAGAACATCGCCTTGGCCACGGCGGTGCATGCCATGGTCATGCAAGGGGCATCGGGGATGACGGACCGGGGGGTGAAGCGGGCCCGCTACAACGTTCTTCGGGGGATCAACAAGCCGGCGATTCTTGTTGAGGGCGGGTTTATGAGCAATGCCGCCGATGCACTGAAGGTGGATTCGGTGGAATACCGGGCCGCTTTGGCCAAGGGGATTGCTCAGGGGATTCGCAACTTCAACCGGGCAACCGGTGCGCCGCTGCCGGAGGCGAAAACGGAGGCGGATCAGAAGCCGGATCAGGCCCCCGACGCCGCCTCCGCGAAGTAAGGGTTATGAGCGATGGTTGTGGGAGCGGCGGTTGGCCCACTCCAGGATTTTGATTTGCACGTGGCGGGTGCCCCAGGCGTTCATCGAGGCCATGTTGGGCCGGTAGATATCGATCGTGTTCGTTCCGTAGAGGGCGCCGCCGCAGTCATCGATCACGTAAACGGTGGGCTCGCCGACAATCTGGAATTTCGTGCCCAAGGGGAATCGGGACCAATCCGCCGCCGCCGAGGTGTAGTTCCGGGAGCATTGGAGCGTGGTCCCGATGGCGTTGCTGCGACCGTAGGGTTGGTGGTCCGCTTCCTCGTGGGTGTAGGCGGTGGTGCGGACCGTGCGGATGCCATGTGTTGACGCGATGGTTTTCTGGGGATCGTGCGAGGCGCGACGCTTGCCGAAGATCGCGGCGAAAATTTTGCACTTGGGAGCTTCGCTTCTGGTTTCTTTGGGTTGCTCGTGACGGTGGGACGAACTGTGGGTGAAGGACGGCTTATCGCCAAGAGAAGCCTGAGAGGTGCCGCTGAGCGCACACAAAAGGCTGATGGCGAGGGTAATCCCAGAAGGGCCGTGCTTTCGAATCAAGTTCAGATTCTGCATGGCGCGGACTAGAGAGTCCATCGCCGTCAGTGCAACAAAAAATTCCAAACTGTTTCAAAAAATTAAAAACAGCAGTCAGGCTGTAGATACAAAAAAGGCCTGCGAAAAGATACTCATCGCGTAAGCGCTTGCTGTGTCTGCTCTGAGTACATGAGGCCCCAGCCAGAGCGGGTGATAGCCCCTGTCCAAAATTCCTTGGAGTTCGCGCGGACTGAAATCGCCTTCCGGGCCGGTCACCACGGATGCCGAGGCTGGAGGCGTTTGTTGCGGCCACCAGCGCGCCAGAGGAGCCGCCAAGGGGGAGAGAGCGGCGACGCAACGGAGTTGGGAGTCGTCCAGGCCGGACTTCAGGAAGGTCTCCAGCCGGCAGGGAAGCTCCACGGTAGGAAGCCAGTTGCGGCCGCATTGTTTGCAGGCTTCGAGAGCGACCCGTTGCCACTTTTCCTGGCGGCGCGCGGGATCGTCGATCTTGACGACGCAGCGCTCCGTGAGGAGTGGGACGATCCGGGAGACTCCGATTTCGGTGGCTTGGCGGATGATGTCCTCCATGGTTTGTCCTTTGGGGACCGCCGCCGCAAGAAGGATTGGCATGCGGACGGGTTCCTCGACGGGCGTTCCGGTGAGCGCGAGGGCGACCTGTTGGCCTGCGACGGTTTGTACCAAGGCGCGCGAGGAGCGGCCGGCTCCGTCGAAAAGCTCCAGTTCATCCCCAGGTTGCATGCGCAAAACGCGGGCGCAGTGCTTCGCCTCGTCGCCAGACAACAGGAGGGGGCTTGTGCCCCACTGGGAGCGAGGCAGGAAGAACCTGGGGCGTTCGCCCATAGTGAATTCTCTTCGCGGAGGCGATTACCCAAAAAACGCCTTGGCGCGCTCCAAGAAGGAACGGCGCACGGGCTGATTTTTGTCGTCTAGGCTATCGACGAATGCCTGGAGCTTATCGCGCTGGCCTTGATTCAATTTCGTGGGCACTTCGACCTGAACGTGCAGGTAGAGGCTGCCCTTGTCCTTGCTGCCATAGCCCAGGATGCCGCCATTGGCGACCCGGACGGTGGTGCCGCCCTGGGTGCCGGCGGGAATCTTGATGGTTTTTTTCCCGTCCAGGGTAGGGACATCGATTTCCCCGCCGAGGGCCGCTTTGTCGAATGGAACCGGGAACTCGCAGTGGAGGTCGTCGCCGTCCCGCTCAAAGAGTTCGTGTTCCTTGATGTGGATGACGACGTGGAGATCTCCGTGCGGTCCTCCGCGGAAGCCGGCTTCCCCATTCCCGGGAGAGCGGAGGCGCTGCCCCTCGCGAATCCCGGCTGGGACCTTGAATTTGATCCGGGCGCGTTGCAGGGTCCGTCCGTCTCCGGCGCAGGAACGGCAAGGATCGCTGAGAACGCCACCGGTGCCGCGGCACGTGGGGCAGGTTTGCTGGACGTGGAAGAAGCCTTTCGAGGAAACGACTTGGCCGGCGCCGCCGCACGTGGTGCAGGTTTTCATCCCGCCTGAGGGAGAGCCCGCTCCAGAGCAGGTTTCGCAGGTGTCGTATTTCTCGATCTCGATGAGCTTGTTGCAGCCAAACGCGGCCTCTTCCAGGGAGATGGGGAGGTCGTAGCGGAGGTCGGAACCGCGTTGGCGGCCGCTGGCATCGCGCCGGCGTCCACCCGCTGCTCCGGCGTTGCCGAAGATTTCATCGAAAATGGAACCACCCGCGCCTCCACCGGCCGCGCCACCGAAGACTTCCCGGAAAACGTCAAAGGGATCGTGGAAGGGACCTCCGGCTGGACCTGCCGCGCCTGCGCCCTGTTTGAAGGCGGCGTGTCCGTAGCGGTCGTAGGCGGCGCGCTTCTGCTCGTCGGAAAGGACTTCATAGGCCTCGCCGACTTCTTTAAACTTGGCCTCGGCGGTAGCATCTCCCGGGTTTTGGTCCGGGTGATACTTCATGGCCAATTTGCGGTAAGCCTTCTTGATGTCGGCGGCGGAAGCGTTTTTGGGAACGCCAAGCAAGTCGTAATAATCCTGAGCCATGGTGGACGGCGGGGAACGGGACGTGAAGGGAAGTGTCAGCCTTGAGCCTGGGCCTCGGTGGTTTCGGCGGCCGGCGCCGGGCCTTTCGAAACCACGACGTTGGCCGCCCGGAGCACCCGGTCTTGCAAACGATAGCCGCGGCGCAAGGTAGTAAGGATCTGGCCGTCGGCCCGGGTATTGCTAAACTCGAGTTGAACCGCTTCGTGGAGATTCGGATCAAAAACCTCTCCGGGTTCACCAAATTCCGTGACGCCTTGGTTGGCGAGGAAGTCAGTGAGTTGCTTCATGACCATCGACATCCCTTGGAACACGATGGAGCTCTCGGATTCCTGGCGAGCGGCGTCGAGACCGAACCGGAAGTTGTCGATGATGGGGAAGAGATCTTCGAGAAGAGCGGCGTTGCCAAACTTGATCGCATCCGCCTTTTCACGGGTCATGCGTTTGCGGAAATTGTCCAGTTCGGCTTGGCCGCGCAGAGCCAAGTCCTTCCAACGCGCCACTTCCTGCTGGAGAGCGGACACCGGATCAGAAGGGGCATCAGTCTTTTCCGCGACGGATTCAGACTCGGGGGCCGGGGCGTTCTCGATGGGTTCTTCTTCGCTGATGGTGGAGTTCATGGTAAGGTAAGCCTCCCGCTCCACTTGGGCGGGGAACGAATATTATCCCTTTTTGATGGCGATCAAGGTGATGTCGTCGCTTTGCGCCTCCGAGCCAGCAAAGCCCCGGACATCCTCACAAATCGCCGATATGATCGCTTCAGCGGGCTCGGCGGCGAACCGATGCAGGATTTGGTTGAGGCGTTCTCCCCCGTATTCCTCCCCGGAAGAGTTGATCGCCTCGGTCAATCCGTCGGTGTAGAGGAGCATCGCATCGCCCGGCTCCAAATGGCATTCGCGATCTGAAATGACTCGCTCAAACACCTCCCCGTTGTCAATCCCGACCGCCAGGCCGACGGGCGCGACCGGTTCCACGGTGCCGCTGGCTTTCCGGTAGATCAAGGCCGGACGGTGACCGGCGCGCGACATGAGGAGGCGGCCAGATCCAGCATTGAGCACGAGATAGGTCATGGTGATGAACATGTCCTCGCGGATGTCCGGGAAAATCTGGCGATTGACGACCGAGAGGACCCGGGCGGGCGAGAGCTCTCCAGTGGCTCGGGTGCGCAGGACGCTGCGGCACGTGGCCATGATGAGCGAGGCGGGAACGCCTTTGCCTGCGACGTCCGCGATGGCGACGCCGAGGTGTTGATCATCCACGGAGACATAATCGTAGTAATCGCCGCTGACGATCATGGCGGGGAAATTCGCGGCGGCGATGGAGTAGCCCAAGAACTCAGGGGCCTTGGCGGGGAGCAGGATGCGCTGGAATTCGCTGGCGGTGCGCAATTCGGCATCAAGCCGCCGCTTTTCGTTGGCGTCCCGGTGCACCATGGCGCTGCCCAAGGCGAAGGAGGATTGGCGGGCCAGAGATTCAAAGACGGCGCGATCGTTATGGGTAAACGAACGTCCGGGGCGTTGGCGGGCGGCGGTGAGGAGGCCGATGATTTTCTCGGCGTAGACCAGAGGAGCGGCGAGCAATTCCACCTGATAGGCGGAGGCGTCACGGGAACCCTGGAACCGGGGATGCTCCGCCAGATTTTCGATCCGCACGGTGCGCTGCCGTTGGATGGCTTCCCCAAAAATCGGATGAGAAGCCGGAATGGTTTGCAGACGGAGATAGTTGAGGCGCTCGGACTGTCCGGCGGAGCCTTGGACAAGGGCTTCGGGGACTTCGATTAAAAGGGGGCACGCTGCCGAAATGACCATGGGGACAAGCTCGCCCCGGGTGTGGTCCAACAGATGGAGGGCGGCGCCGTCGCAGTCGAGCACCTGGACCAGGCCCTCGACCATGAACCGATGCATGGAGCCTGGGGATTGGTTCTTTTGCAGATGGTTCCCGAGACCATCGAGGAAGTCGAATGCGCGAACTTGTTCTTGCTGAACGTCTTCGAGCGCATTCGCCAAGGAGCCGTTGCGCGCGATCTGCCGATACAGGAGGTAAGCCGATACGAGAAGTAGGAGGGAGAGAAGGAACGGCATGTCCAGGCATTGTAAATTCTCTCAGGCGGCTCCTTTTTCCTCGCCGGCAGGCCCGGGGCAGCGCTTACTCGGGGCGGGATTCTCGGAGCAGCTCCAGGACATCGCGGAAACGGTTGACGTTATCGCAGTTAACTTCACAGAGAGTTTCATGAGCCTCGGTCATCGTCGCCCGCCGCGCTTCCTCATCGGTTGGAGCTGCGGGGACTGGCTCCTGAAGCTGTTCTTCGAGCATTTGTCGTTCCCGGGCCCAAAGACTTCCGCTGCAATCCACATTTAAGATGTGATCTAACCCCAGCTCGTGAAGGGACTGCAGGTTGCGCTCGCCGGGGTTCACGATATCGAGGCAACCTCCCTGAACCTGTCGCAAGCGGAGTGACATCCCGGCCAGCGTCCCCATGAAAGTGGAGTCCATCCCCGGACAGTTCTCGAGATCGATCACGATCTTGGGTTGGCCCCGGGTGATCATGAGTTCGACGAACTGGCGGAGGTCGCGGCTGCAATCGACCGAGCCTTTGCATCCAATCCGGACCCAAACTACCCCTCCGAGGGAGGCAGCCAGCATCGCAGTGGGTGCAAGCGTGGTTTTCATGCGGCGGACCGTTGAGTCCAGAAGAGTTGGGTGGGTTTCGAGCGGGCCAGGATTGCGGCGGACGTGCTCAGGCGCGACCCGGGCCGGTTAATCCCTCCAGAGATAGGATTTCTCTGTGTCGAGGGCCACGCCATCGCGCAACAGAGTGACCTTCCAGGCGACAACGTCCCCGCCACCTTTGGGAGTGGGTTTCTCCTGGATGGTTTCTCCTGAGCGAAGCTTGGCGACATATGACTCGTATTCCCGGTCGGTGAGCTGTTTGCCGTTTGGCCAGAACCACTCTCCGGTGTATTGACGTCCGATAACCTGAAAATCTGTGGAGTTTGAGCGCTTGGCTTCATCCACGGTCACTTCTTGCACGTGGATTTGAGCGCCGGTGTAAGCCTGAAGATACTCGAAGCGGACAACAATTCCAGGCGCTGCGTCTTTGGCGCGCCAAAGAACCGTGAAATATTTTCCGCGACGGGCCCGGATGTCCTCCGTGGTGATGGCGCCGTGGAGCAGGTAGCGCCGTTCGAAGTCGATCATCGCGTCCGAAGTTTGCTGCGGACGCTCGAAGGTCAGCGCGGTGTAGTTCACCTTACGGATTTCGACTTCATCCGAGGCGAAAACGGCGGGGGCTGCCAGCGCGAACGCGCCCCCGAGTGACAGGAGAATCTGGCAAGTTTTTCTGGGCGTCATGGCGTTGAGTTCGTGCGGTGACCCATCTTCCAAATGCCAACGCTTGTGGGTGCTGTCCAGAGAATATCGGGGAAAATGATCTTGTGTCAGTCTAGGCCCGTCAAGCTTTGCCTTGCTTTTCACGGACCGTGACTAGTGTCTGGGGCCATGCTGGATATCCGTCTTCTGCGGGAAGAACCCGATCGTGTCCGAACCCGACTCTCCTCCCGAGGTGGGGAGGCCCATCTCGCGGTGGACGAGGTCTTGGCCTGCGATGTCGAGCGTCGCGAGGCGGAAACGGAGCGGCAGCGTCTGCAGGGCGAGCGCAAGTCCGTTTCGAAAATGATCGGTCAGCTCAAGGGCAAAGGCGAGGACACCTCCGCGATCGAGGATCAGGTCCGCTCGCTCGGGGACAAGATCGATGACATCGGTCGCCGGGCAGACGTGGCGGATGCCCGCCAGCGCGATTTGCTGCTGCGGATCCCGAACCTACCGCACGAGGCTTGTCCGGTGGGCAGTGACGAGACCGCGAATCCTTTGGTCCGCGAGTGGGGGAGCAAGCCTTCGTTCTCGTTCCAGCCCTTGGATCACCTCACCTTGGCGGAGAAACTCGGGCTCCTGGATTTCGAGAACGGCACCAAGATCAGCGGAAGCGGTTTTTGCGTGTTCCGTGGGGCAGGGGCGCGTCTCGAACGGGCCTTGATCAATTTCTTGCTCGACCTCCACACGGGGCCCCACGGCTACGAAGAGCTCAGCCCGCCGTTCGTCATCAATCGGGATTGTATGTTTGGTACCGGCCAACTCCCCAAGTTTGAGGAAGACATGTACGGGCTGGAGGAGAATCGCTGTTTCCTCGCTCCGACCGCCGAGGTGCCTGTCACCAACCTTTGGCGGGAAATGATCCTCCGCGAAGAGGATTTGCCGATCAAGGCCACCGCTTACACTCCCTGCTTCCGCCGCGAGGCGGGATCGGCGGGGCGCGACAACCGCGGGTTGATCCGGATGCACCAGTTCGACAAGGTGGAATTGGTGCAAATCGTCCACCCGGACCAATCCTTTGAAGCGCTTGAAAGCCTGACGGCGGAGGCGGAAAAGGTGCTGCAACTGCTCGGGCTGCATTACCGGACCATCGAACTCTGCACAGGCGATCTCGGCTTCAGCTCGTCCAAAACCTACGACATTGAGGTTTGGGCGCCCGGTCATGGGAAGTATTTGGAAGTGTCCAGCTGCAGCAATTTCGTCGATTACCAGGCGCGCCGGATGAATCTCCGCTTCAAGGACAAGGAGGGAAAGAACCGCTTCTGCCACACCTTGAATGGTTCGGGCACCGCCCTCCCTCGTCTCTATGTCGCCCTGCTGGAAACCGGGCAGCAAGCGGACGGATCCATCGTGCTTCCGGAGGCGCTGCACTCCTACTTTGGTGCTTCGGTGATCCGGTGAACTTGCTGCTGCCACCGGACTGTTCCCCGGATTCCCGCTTGCTGTTGGGGATCTCGGGTGGCCGGGATTCCGTGGCGTTGCTGGAACTTCTGTTGGCCGCAGGCTATCGGAACCTCGTCCTCTGCCACCTGAATCATCGACTGCGTGGCGCCGATTCCGAGGGGGACGCGGTGTTCGTCGCGGACTTGGCCCGGGAGCACGGCTTGATTGCGGAGATCGAGGCAGAAGATGTCGCGGAGCGATCCAGCCGGGAGCGGGTTTCCCTGGAGGTGGCGGCGCGCCGGGCCCGGATCTCGTTTTTCCAACGATGCGCCCAGCGGCAGGGAACCAACCGGGTTTTGTTGGCCCATCACGCCGATGATCAAGTGGAGACCATCCTCATTCATTTGTTGCGGGGGACGGGGATCAAGGGCCTAGCCGGGATGCGCCCGGTGGCGCGGCTGAGTGGGCTGATTCTAATCCGGCCATTGCTGCGGATTCGCCGGAATGAGATGCCTTTGCCGATTCGCTTCCGGGAGGATGCCTCGAACGCCAGCGACGCATTTCTGCGCAATCGGCTGCGAAATCGGGCGATTCCCGCTCTGCGGGACGCGTTTGGCCGGGACTTCACCCCCAACCTCTGCCGCATGGCGGAAGTTCTCCGGGAGGAAGAACGCCTCCTCGAAACGTTGGCCGACAATGCTCTCGTCTCTCTGCGGGATGGGAACGGTGGCTTGTTGCTGAAAGTGCTGCGGGGGCTTCCCTTGGCGCTGCAACGGAGATCGCTCATCCAATGGATGGCCGAAACGGGCGTTCCGGGAGCGGGCTTCCGGCATGTGGAACTGGCCCGTGCCCTCTATTCGGACCCGGACGGCCCCGCCAAGGCGAACTTGCCGGGTGGTTGGCATATCCGCCGCCGGGCGGGACGCTTGTTTCTCCAAGCTCCGTTCTAACGATCAGGCTGCTTTCGAAACGCTCATCGTGCGCAGGGACGGACGGCGATAGCTCACCACGGCGCCTGAATCAATATCGCTTCCCACCATGGCTTGGAAGATCTCCTGATGTCCCGCGAGGAATGCTGGATACATAAAAGAATCGTCATCGATCGCGACGGTAGAAATCAGGTTCCGGCCGAAGCGCTGGAGACGAAGTTCCACGGAAAGCGGCTCCTCGGTGCTCAAGCAGGAGCGGCTCATATAGCCAATCACGGCGGCGTCGTTGATCAAATCGATGACGGACCCGGTAACCGGATCAATCGCGATACCGATCCCCGCTGTGTAGGAGGGATTGAGCAATCCGCAAAGCAGCGACTGACGCAGATGATCGCGACGCAATTCTACGCGGAACGTGATCTCGGAATGGAATTGGCTCATGCGCACGGCATCGATCAGCTCGACCCCATAAGCTGACGTCACTGGATGGCTGGGCGGCGTGCGCATAAATATTTTACAGCGCGAAATGGAGAAATCCACGCCGGACCGGTTGAGCCGGTCGGAGGAAGTGCCGGGGAAGGGGATGAGTTTCGAGTGAGTAGTAGGAGCGAAGTTCATGACGTAGAAGAGCGGCGCAAAGACTAGAAATATCTGTGAATAGAATATCAGATATCAATCATCGGCACTACTAGAATATTTAAAAAAGTTTAATTTATGAATCCGGACTCGCAGTTGTGCTTCGTTTCCGAGGTGGACGGCCCCGCCGATTGCGGCATAGCATAGTGCCGATGAGAAAATTCCTCGATTTGCTGGTTGGATTGAGTCTCGGTTGCACGGTTGCGGCTCAAGCGCAGGAATGGCCGCGATTTCTCGGGGCAGATGGGCGCTCCCATGGTGAAGCCGCCAACGTTCCGAGCGAATTCGGGGTCAAAGACTATGTTTGGCAGCGTCAATTGCCCGGGACGGGGCATTCCTCCCCGGTATTATGGGGAGACCGGCTGTTCGTGGTTGTTGTCAGCGGTGAGACGGAGCGAAAGCTGATTTGCTACTCCGCCGGCAATGGGAATGTGCTCTGGGAGAAAGCCTTTCCGTTCGTTCCGTATGCCAAGCATCGGTTCAATGAATTCGCTTCGGCCACGCCCTGCGTGGATGCGCAACGGGTGTACGTGACTTGGACGAACGGGACCGCCACGGAAGCCGTGGCCTTGACTCACGATGGCGGCGTGGCTTGGAAAGAGGTGCTCGGCCCAGTCCAAGGAGATCACGGAAGCGGGTCCTCGCCTGTCCTTGTGGATGGCGTTCTGTTCGTGTTCTGGGATCATTTAGCGAACCGCAACACGACGTATGCGGGGCTCGATCCCGCCACTGGCAAAGACGTATGGCGCCGGACGGTGAATTGGACGGGCGAGGGCGAGCTAAAAACGACCTACAGCACCCCAGCGGTATATCGGGGAAGCAAAGGAACGAATGAGTTGATCGTTTCCAGCATGATTTTCGGGGTGGAGAGCCTTGATGCCCGCACCGGAAAGATCAATTGGGTCTACAATCCCGGCTTCAAGGAGCGGACCGTCGGCAGTCCGGTGGTGGGGGACGGGGTGATTTTCGCCACCTGGGGCTCGGGGAACGGCGCCAAGAATCACGTCGCGTTGATCCCCGGGTCAGAAACCGCGGATGGACAGCCCAAAGTCGCTTGGCGCAAACAGCATGAGGATGGGACTTTGGATAATAAGGGGCTCCCTTATGTTCCAACTCCGGTTTTCCATGACGGCCTCTTTTATATGTGGGGCGACAGCGGCATCCTCCAAGCACTGGACGGCAAGACCGGGGCGGTTGTCTTTGGGCCGGAGCGGATCGGCGGTGAGTTCTATTCCAATCCGGTCGTGGCCGGAGATCGAATCTTCTGTGGCAGCAGGGATTTGGGAGAAATGATTGTGATTGAAGCGAGCCGCCGTTTTCACCTGATCGCCCGCAATCCCGTGGGGGCTGGGATTAATGCCACGCCGGCGCTATCTGGAGGGAAACTTTTTATCCGGACAAACAGCAATCTCATCTGCCTTGGCCGTTGAGATTGGGCGGTGCAGGAGGTTGATAAAGTACGTGGCGGGACGTACATTGCACAGTCCCGACCCCACTATGAGCACTTCCACGCTGCCCCACTCCACGCTTGAGCGCATTGTCCGCCCGCATCTCAAATCGCTCCCATCCTCCGAGGCGTTGCACCCGGAAACCTGTTTGCTTCGTGCGGGGCTGGATGCGACGTCATCCGTCGATCTGCTGGTGCAACTCGAAGAAGAACTCGGAATGCGCATCCCAGATAGTGCGATCGACTCGGATTCTTTGGCCACTTTGAATGGGCTGCGCCGCCTTCTCGGCCGTGTCGAGGGGGCCTGCTGATCACGGAGCCGTGACCGACGCTGACACGTCGTCAATAAACAGCGTACCGAGCAGTTTTTGCGGCCCCGGAAGAACTGGCTGAAGCGCCACGATGACGAGGCGCAACGCGGTCACCTCCTCCAATCGGCGTCCCGAGGAAAGGTGATGTGGGTCCACGCGGTAGCGAAACGTCACATCCTGAAAGTCGGTTGTGGCGTTTTGCGCATTCACCGGGAGGGTGGAGCCGATGCGATCGGTCCGGAGGATCGGTTTTTCCCCGGCCATTAACTCCACGTGCAGGTTCACCGAACCGGCAGCTAGGTCGTCCGAATCTTCAAGGCGGACTTGGGCGCCAAAGCGGATTTCAGTGCCTTCCTTCACGTCGCTGACCGGCAGGTCGACGAGGACGCCTTGGCCGCCGCCGCCGGAGCCGACTGTGAGGGCCAAAGCCTGAAGTCCAGTGCGAGCGGTCTTCGTGGTGCTGATTCGCTCAAAAGAACTCCCTTGGCCGAAGCGGTAGGGCTTCCAAAATTCAAGCCGCTCCACGCCGGGTTCGAAGCTGGCGAAAGGAATTTGCAGATCGACGGCCAAGGCGGTCGAGGAACCGAGCGCGCCGAGCCAACAGCACATCCAGGACAAAATTTGTGGTTTCATGGGTGAGGCCCATCTAGACCGGACTTCGGATTCCGGCAAGTTCGGGCTTTCCTAGGATGCGGTCGTTTTTTTGGAACAAATTCATGGCGGCTCCGCGCCCACATAACCGTCGTCGGTTTTCACTGAATCGGCCGACGCCGCAGCTTTGGCCAATTGGTCGCAACGCTCGTTTCGCGCATCGCCGGCGTGCCCACGGAGCCATTGCCAGTCGATTTGGTGCCGAGCCGCCGCTTGATCCAACCTTCGCCAAAGGTCCGCGTTGGAGAGCGGCTCTTTTTTGGGGCCGCGAGCCCAACCGTTGCGCTTCCAACCGTTCAACCAGCCCCGAGTCATTGCGTGAATGAGATACTGCGAGTCCGAGTGCAGGGATACGGCGCAGGATTCTTTGAGGGCTTCCAAGCCTGCGATGGCGGCAAGCAGCTCCATCCGGTTGTTCGTGGTCAGCGCATAGCCGTCACTGAGTTCCCGGGTATGTCCCTGATATTCGAGGATCACTCCGTAGCCGCCGCGTCCCGGATTTCCCAGCGCGGAGCCGTCGGTGTGAATGTTGACCCGCTTCATCGAGACTTCAGCTCGGTGGCGATCCGTTCAAACACGCCGTGCCAGTCGCCCGGTTGGCTTTGCCGGAAGAGCCGTGCGGTGGGATACCAGGCGCTCTGATCGCTTCCCAGGCGCCAGCGCCAGTCTGGAACCGCCGTCAATGCGATCCAAACGGGGCGGGCCAGAGCGCCGGCGAGGTGCGCTATCGAAGTGTCCGAGCTCAATACCAAATCGCACGACTGCATCGCGGCTGCGGTATCGAGGAACGCGTGCGGCCCGCTGTCGAAGTCCTCGCCCAATGTTTCCACGTTCAGTCCTGGGGGAAGGTGGTCGAGCTGGGAGACGCCCTCCTGTTTTTGCAGGCTGATGAGCCGGATTCCTGGCACTTCGGCTAAGGGCGCCAGAGCCCTGAGGCCGAACGATCGCTGTCGGTCCAATGGATAGGCCGGATTGCCCTGCCAAGCGATCCCGATCCGGAAGCCGCTCTGGCCGATCCGCTCGCGGAAGCGTTCGGCCCGGTCCGGCTCCGCGTTGAGGTAAGGCACCGCAGCGGGAATCGAGTCCACATCGGTCCGGAAGAGCCGGGGAAGGGAGAGGAGTGGGATGTGGAACTCACAGGTGGCGGAGAGCAGATCGTTGTCCCCCAAAACGCGAACGTTTTTGAGACCTCGTAGAAGCCGTGGCAATCTCGGCTGGGTGAGCAGGAACACTTCCGCAGCGGAATCGGCCAACAGTTGGGCGTAGCGGCAAAACTGAATGGTGTCACCCAGACCTTGCTCGCAATAGACGAGAACGCGCTTGCCTCGGGCTGCCTCCAACGAGCCGAGTTCCGGGCCGGGAAACTGAGGTGCCGAGCTCTTCCAAGAGTCCCTCCATCTCCGCGCTTCGAAACGCTCCCAACCTTGGGGCAAATCCCCGGCCAGCAGCTCCAAGAAGGCGCGATGCGCCGCGCAGTCTGGATGATCAGGCTGCAAAGCCAAGGCGCGATCATAGGACGTGACGGCTTCCAGATAGCGCTGCAATTGCTGCAAGGCGTTCCCGCGATTGTTCAACGCACCGACGTGATCCGGCTGAGACTCCAAGGCTCGTTCGAAGCTTTGTAAAGCTTCAGCCGGCTTGTTCTGATCGAGGAGCACAATGCCGCGGTTGTTCCAACTCGCCGCATGCTGGGGCCGGAGCGCTAGAGCGGCGTCGTAGTCCGCCAAAGCGCCTTCCTGATCACCCGCTGAACGCAGGGCGTTGCCTCGATTGAATCGGACCTCGAAAAAGTCCGGCCGGAGCTGCAATGCTTTGCCGTAACTCTGAATGGCCGGTCCAAACTCACCACCGGCGGCAAGCGCCAACCCGAGCAAGCGCCAACCTTCGGCATCTTCCGGATGTGCCTGCAACCAGTCGCGGGCTAGCCGACCCGCGTCCGCGAAGCGCTTTTCCGTGTAGGCGAGGCGTGCCGCTTCCTTTCCGGTCATCATAAACTCTCGCTTTGATAGGCGGTGTAGCTCTTTTCCTCAACGAGCCGTGAACCGAGCAATTCATCGATCTCCCGTTTCAGCGCGGCTCGTCGGTCGTTGTTGCGATAGACGCTCCGGGCTAATCCCACAAAGTGGTCTCCAAAGTCACCGTGGCGTTCACACTGCCGCAGTTCGTCTTCGACGTCCCAGATGAGACCGTTGACGATCCGGAGTTCGGTGACTAATCCCTCCAGATTTTGCCAGGAAGGGATGGCTTCATCACGAGTGGCGATCAATTCGGAAAGGGCCAAACGGACGTTGGCCAGCTTGGCGGGATCGGTGATCCGTTCATTCTTCAACTCGAGAATCGTGATCTTATCGAAGAGCTCTCCCGGGGAGACCCCGGCGCTAATGGGAGGAATTGGCTGCCGCTGCTGCATGGACTTCATCTGAGACGCAAGAAGCCGCTGCATCTCGCCAAACACGCTCGACCAATCTCCGGGCGCCGTCTGCCGGAAAATGCGATGAGTCGGATACCAGGGGCTGTCTTCCCGGTCATCCAGCCACCGCCAGTCGGGCGCGGTGTCTAGGGCCAACCAGGTGGGCACTCCCAGCGCTCCCGCCAAGTGAGCCAGGGCGCTGTCGCAGGCAATTACCAGGTCCAAACTCCGCATCACCGCCGCCGTGTCCATGAAAGGACCCGCTTCTGTATCCAAATCGTCTCCCAGGACGTTGATTTCTCCCCTTCCGCGGCCGGGTAAGAGGCTGATCAAGTGGATCCCCGGCAGACTGCGAATGCCGGCCAACTCTCCCAAGCTGAAACTCCGTTCCCGATTCTTCGGATAGTCTGGGTTGCCCTCCCACGCCACCCCGATCCGAATGCCGCGCCAAGCCCCCAGCCGCTTCCTCCACTTGACGAGCAGTTCGGGAGCGGGTTCTAAATACGGGATGTCCGCCGGGACCGAATCGACCCGGGTTCCCAGCAGCCGGGCCAAGGAAACGATTGGAGCGTAGGCATCGAACGCGACGGGAGCCTCGCCACGCGGCACCAAGCGGTCAATGCCGGGGCAACTCTGCATCAACGGCAGCAACGGCTTGGGGCATTCCACCACCACGGTCGCTCCTCGCCGCTTCAGTTCCGCCGCATAGCGGACAAACTGGATGAAGTCGCCTAAACCCTGTTCGCACCGCACCAGCAATGTTTTTCCTTCGGCATCGCGTCCATCCCAGAGTTGATTTGGACTCAGGCGGCCGAACGACTTGAGGCCCCATCGCCATTCGTAACCTTCCCAGCCTCGCGCGAAATCTCCGGCCCGCAGCCAGTCCAGGCCGCGCGCAAAGTGAGCCCCAGCGTGGTCCGGTTCGCATCGGATCGCTTCCTCAAATTCATGCATCGCTTCCGGCACCCGCCGCAGTTCAGAAAGCGCTTTGCCCAAATTGTAGTGCCCATCCGCAAAGTCCGGTGCGAGTTCGACCGCTCGTTGGTAATCCTCCAAAGCTTCTCCTCGCCAGCCGGCCGACCACAGCGCGTTCCCGCGATTCACCAGCACTTCCGGGAAATCCGGTTTCAGCGCAAGCGCGGCATCGCACGCTTCCAAAGCGTCCGCCGGGCGGTTTTGTGCCGAGAGCACCCCAGCTAGATTTCCCAGGGCTTCGGGATACTCCGGCCGGAGTCGCAAGGCTTCGCGATAGGCGGTCTCGGCGTCCCGGTGCCGCTCCAGCGCTTGCAGCAGCAGACCGAGCCGCACCCGCATTTCTGGGCTGGCGGGATCGAGCTGAACCGCTTCTTCCGTTGCCTCCAACGCGGCCGGAAGGTGGCCGGCGTTCCGGTGCAATTCGGCGACCCGGGCCAGCGTGACCGAGAGATTCCGGAGGGTCTTGGCGTGATCCGGTTGCAGGCTCAGGGCTTGGCGGAAGGCACCGATCGCTTCTTCCAGCCTGTGCTGTTGCCTCAGCTCGTTGCCTAAGTTGTACCAGGCCGCTACGAAGCGGGGAGACAGCTCGACTGCCCGCTCAAAGGCTGCTCGGGCCGCTTCCGACTGTCCGGCTGAGCGTAAGGCGCATCCCAAGTTGAACTGCGCTTCGCCCGAAGATGGGTCCAGTTCCGTGGCGCGGGTCAACGAAACGAGGGCGCGGTCCAGTTGCCCCATTTGCACCAAGGTGGCGCCCAGATGGTTGTGGATCATCGCGTGATCGGGCGAGAGATCCATGGCCTGGGTGAGTTCCGCTTCCGCTTCCACGTATTCCCCGCGCTGAAAATGGAGCAGACCCAGCGAATGCCGGACCTCGGCGCGATCCGGCTCCGCCGCCAGAATGCGCCGATACTCCGCTTCCGCGCCCGTCAAATCCCCGGCACGGTGCTGGGTCAAGGCGCGTTCAAAGTCGTTTGCAGGAGAGCGATTCATCGGGAAGGGCCGCTCAGAGTATCCGGGGTCGAGTCATCAGCAAGCGCGTTGACACTGCCAGAACTGGCGTGTTGGATGGCGCCATGACCCCTTTCCGCCGTTTGCCCTGGTGGCTGCTTGCCGTTTTCGCGATGCCTCTGGGCGCCGTCGACTATCCGCCCATCCCCAGAGTTCTCCCGGCGCCCACGACCGCGGCCCCGGACGCTGCCGTCGCGGACCCGTTGCGCAAGGAGGCTGCGGAAGTCGCGGACCGGCTCGCCGCGCTGCGCCAAAAAGAGCCCGCCCTCGCCGCCGATGTGGAGATCTTTTTCAAGGCGGTCCGCTTCGCCCTGGAGATTGGGGAATTCTGGGATCCGAAGGACGTCAACAAGGTCCGCACCTTGCTCGACGAAGGGCGCAAGCGTCTCGACGCGTTGGAAAAAGGGGCCAGTCATGCCTATTGGACGACGCAAAAAGGCTCGGTAGTGCGAGGCTTCTATTCTGCGCTCGACGGCTCCGCGCAACCCTACGGACTGGAGATTCCCGAGACTCTCGCGCTGCCGGATCCCGCTAAGGTCAAGGCGGGAGACTCCGTGCCGCCTCTTTGGATCTGGCTGCACGGCCGGGGGGACAAAGAAACCGACCTGCACTTCATCGCGGGCCGCATGAGTCGCAAAGGGCAGTTTCAACCCGCCGATGCCATTGTCGTTCATCCCTTGGGAAGGCAATGCATTGGCTGGAAAGGACCGGGCGAAGCCGATGCACTTGAATGCTGCGAAGCCGCGAGCCGGGCACTTTACGGGCCCAAGGGAAACCCGAAGTTCGCGATGATGGGCTTCTCGATGGGCGGCGCCGGTTCTTGGCAACTTGGCGCGCACTATCCTTGGAAATGGTCGGCCGTCCATGCCGGCGCTGGTTTTGTCGATGTGGCTCGCTTTATAAACATGCCCAAGGATCAATTTCCGGCGGACTATGTGCAAACGCTCTGGGGCGTTTACAATGTGCCGCTTTACGTCCGCAACTTGTTCAATATGCCGCTGCTGGCCTATAGCGGGGAGGTCGATAAACAGCGCGACGCTGCCGAATACATGTCGGAGGCATTTCAGGCGGAAGGCCAGAAGCTGCGCCACATCATCGGCCCGGAAATGCCTCACAAGTATGATCCAGAATCGATCAAGGTCGTCACCGAGTTTGTGCAAAAGGCGATCCGTGGAGAAGAGGCGAGCGCCAACGGACCCGGCCGCATCACCTTCCAAACCCGGACTCTGCGTTACCATCGCGCGCCCCACCTCACGCTGAACGGGTTGGAGGAACACTGGGTCGATTCGCGCGTCGATCTTCAACTGGATGGCTCCGCCGGAGCCCGGGTGGATACCAAGAATGTTCGCGATCTCACGCTGAGTGATGTGGGCGAGAAGCTTACGATCGACGGCGGGCAACTCGCCAATCCGCAGCCGCGCGGTGACCTGAGGCTCGTCAAATCCGGCGGAGGCTGGAAAGCCGTCCCGGCCGCCTACGCCCCAACCGGCCTCCACAAGGTTCCGGGCCTTCAAGGACCCGTCGACGATGCCTTCATGGAGCCCTTCCTCGTGGTGCTCCCGGACGCGCCTTCAAAGAATCCTCAGATAGAACAGTGGGTGCAGTCCGAACTCGCCCATTTCCTCCGCCGTTGGCGCGAAGTGTTTCGCGGCGAGGCCCGGGTCAAGAAAGCGTCTGAGGTGACGCCGGCCGACGCCAGCCAATATCACTTGGTTTGTTGGGGTGACGCAGGTTCCAACAGCATTATCCAAAAGGTTTTGCCCAAACTTCCCCTCAAGTGGGACGCGGGCAAAGTCGGAGTTGGCGGCGACTCGTTCTCAGCAGAGACCCACGTTCCAATCCTGATTTATCCCAATCCGTTGCAACCGATCCGGTACATCGTCCTCAACAGTGGTCCCACGTTCCGGGAGAGCGATGACCGGAACAATTCGCAGCAAAATCCGAAGTTGCCGGACTGGGCGCTAATCGATGTCACGGTTCCGCCGAGCGACAAGAGTCCTGGCGGCGTGGTATCCGCCGGATTTTTCGGTGAAAGCTGGCAGTTGAAGAAGTGAAGTATGGTTTTTATAATGCATAACTTGACGATCAAGTAATATGAAGGATTGTTGGGAGACTCGTGCTTTCTTATTCCGATGTCTCCCGCATATCCGATTGAATCCACCCAACCAGCCGCGATTCCCGCTCCCAAGACCGGCGGCGGTGAAAAGGGCTTTTACATACCATCATTGGATGGGCTGCGTGCGTTTTCCATCCTGATCGTGTTTCTGAGTCACGCCGGGATGAGTCATGTCGTGCCCGGGCTTTTTGGAGTTACCATCTTCTTTTTTCTCAGTGGCTATCTGATCACGACGCTGCTCCGCCTGGAATGGGAGCGTCATGGCCGGATCCATTTGGGCCAATTTTGGATCCGGCGCGTGCTGCGGATCTTTCCGCCGCTCTACCTCGTGCTCGGCGTCGTCACGCTATTGACCGTCACCGGCGCGCTCAAAATGGAGCACGGAGGCGAGTTGCGGGCTGAAGCCGTTTTGGCGCAAGCGTTCTACTTTGCAAACTATTACGATATCGCCCATCCGCATGCCTTTCCGCCCGGCACGGCCGTGCTTTGGTCCTTGGCGGTAGAGGAGCATTTTTACCTGCTCTTCCCGCTTCTCTATATTTTTCTTCAACAACGCGTCCGGAACCGGGCGCATCAAGCCGCGTGGCTTTGGGGCCTTTGCGGCGTGGTGCTTGCGTGGCGCTTCATCTTGGTCTTTGCCCTGCATCAATTGGAGGCTCCGGGAGCGGGCTATGGCTATATTCCGCGAATTGCGCACGCGACGGATACCCGGCTCGACGCGATTCTCCTTGGTTGTATTTTGGCTATCCAGGGGAACCCCGTGCTCGACCCAACCCGGATTTCCCGTCAGCACTGGCTATATCTCTGGCTGCCGGTGGCGGTCGTCACGTTGCTGGTGACCTTCGTTTGCCGGGAGGCTTGGTTCCGGGAGACGTTCCGGTACTCGCTGCAAGGTTTGGCTATGTTTCCAATCTTCATTGCCGCGATTCGCTTTCCCGATTGGCCGCCATTCCGGCTTCTCAACTGGGCGCCTGTGAAGTGGATCGGCCTCTTATCCTACACGCTCTATCTCACCCACTCCTCCATCTACATTGCTCTTGGTCAATGGGTTGAAGGTATCCATCCACTGGCCCAGGGAGTGTTGGCCGCCGTCTTTTCGATCGGGGTTTCCGCTTTGATCTACCAATTCTTGGAGAAGCCGTGCGCCGACTTGCGCAAGCGGCTCTCCGCAAAGTTCGCCAAGGCGTGAGCCCGCTACTGTTGCGACACTCCGGCTGAGGCAAACGTCGCCATCTCCCGCAAAATCGCCGCCGCAGCTTGGACCATCGGAATCGCCAAGGCCGCGCCGGTTCCTTCGCCGAGTCGCAGGTCAAGGTTGAGGATCGGCCGGACGCCGAGCCGTTCCAAGACGGTCGCATGCCCTTGCTCGCCCGAGCGATGGGCGAAGAAGCAGACATCCCGGCTTGCGGGCTCCATCGCGAACGCCATCACCGCCGCCGAGGTGGCGATGTAGCCATCGACGATCAGGGCGACGCGGCGTTGCGATGCCTCTAGAATGGCCCCGGTCATGGCCGCGATTTCGAAGCCGCCCGCGGCCGCGAGCCAATGCGCCGGATTGTTGCGCGCCCCCGCGTGGAGGCGGAGCGCCGTGCGGACGGCCTCGCGTTTCCGTTCCAACGCCAGCCCCGCGACACCCGTACCGGCGCCGGTGACGACGGCGGGATCGAGATCGAGCCAACCGCCCAACAACGCGGCGGCGGACGTGGTGTTGCCGATCCCCATTTCGCCGATCCCAATGGCATCGGCGCCTCGTTCGAGAGCGCGGCCCACGGCGTCGCGTCCGAGTTGCAGCGCGGTGTTGCATTCGCTCGCGGACATCGCGGGTTCCCGGGTGAAATTGCGTGTTCCGGGTTCGATGCCCGCGTCGATGACTTCGTGGGTGATCCCGGCTTGGCGGCAGAGGACGTTGATGGCGGCGCCGCCGGCTTGGAAATTGGCCATCATCTGCGCGGTGACGGCCCGGGGATACGCGCTGACGCCTTCGTCGGTCACTCCATGATTGGCGGCGAAGGTGAGGAGATGTGGGTGATCGATGCGCGGCTCCAGCGTGTCCTGAATGACCGCGATCTGCACCGCGAGGTCTTCGAGGAACCCGAGCGAGCCGGGCGGCTTTGTCTTCGCGTCGAGCGCGGTTCGGACCGTGGCTGGATTCATAGGTATCGATCCCTCAAATGATTGAGGAGATACTCTGGACGCGGCCGTTCACCGGTGGCGCGGCGGATCAGGTCGGCGGGGAGATGATGTGTGCCGTGCTGATGAACGTGCTCGCGCAGCCAGGTGAGCAGGCTTTCGTAGCGGCCTTCCTCCAGGTCGGTGGCAACCGTGGAATCCTTGAGCGCGGCTTGGAAGAGCTGAGCGGCGTTGATGTTCCCCAAGCTGTAGGTCGGGAAATAGCCGATCAGTCCAAAGCTCCAATGCACGTCCTGGAGGCAGCCCTCGCGGTCGGACTTCACCTTGAGCCCGAAGAGTTGGTGAAACATCTCGTTCCAAGCGCTGGGAAGATTCGCCACGGCAAGGTCGCCAGAGACCAACGCCTTCTCGAGCCGGTAGCGCAGGATGATGTGGAGATCGTAGGTGACTTCATCGGCTTCGACCCGGATGAAAGAACGTCGCGCAGAGTTGACGGCGTGGGTCGCCTGCTTCGGCTTGACTCCGTCCAAATGCGGGAAATGGCGACGCGCCTCCGGGAGCCAACGTTTCCAAAACGTTTTGCTGCGGCCCACGTGATTTTCCCAAAGGCGGGATTGTGATTCGTGAATCCCCAGCGACACCGCCCGGGCGCGAGGAAGCGACGGATGCTCTGGGTCGTACGGCAAATTCTGCTCATACATCCCGTGCCCGGCTTCGTGCAGCACCCCGAAGAGCGAGGAGGTGAAGTCGGTTTCCGAATAGCGGGTCGTGAGCCGGACATCGCGGGGGCCGAGTGTGGTGCAAAACGGATGAACGGCGGTATCGATCCGGCCAGCGTCGAAGTCGAACCCCACTCCGGCGGCGACCTCGCGGTTGAAGGCTTGTTGCGCCGCGACTGGAGCCGGGCCTTGCAGACAGCGGGCGTCTTTGCGCTCGGAGGCGGTGGCGGCGCCTACGAGTTCGACGAGATCCGGTTGCAAGCGATCGAACAGGGCGTCGAGCTGGGCGACCGTGGCCCCGCGTTCGTAGCCTTCGACCAAGGCGTCGTAGGGATGATGATGGTAGCCCCAGCACTTCGCCATCTCCAACTTGAGCTTGAGGATGGTCTCAAGGTGCGGCTGGAAGAGGGGGAATTCCGACTTCGTTCGGGCGTCTTGCCAGGCGGCCTGAGCGAGGGAACGGGCGCGGGCGAATTCCTCCACGAGGCGGCGCGGGATTTTGGCCGCGCGATCGTATTCGTAGCGCCATTCGCGGGCATTGATTGCTTCGGGGCTGTCAGGACGGAACGGGTGGGATTCGCTTTCGGCGATCCATTCATCGACCGCCTTGCCGGTCATCAAGGCGTGGACCTTGCCCTGCAGGTGAGCGATTTGGGTGGAGCGGAATTCGACCGCGGACGGCGGCATTCCGGTTTCTTGATCCCATTCGAGCAGGGCGCACGCGGTGGAAAGGAGATACGCTTCTTCGCTGCGCTGACGCAGTTTGCGGTAGGGGAGGGGCAACGGTTCGCTCATCGGAGCCGCCAGCAAAACGCAGGAGCGGCGGAAAGTCGAGGAGTGATTCTGACGTGAGATTGCGTCCAAGGAACGCACATTGAATCCATGTTTTCCATTGAACAGGGACCCGATTCCGCCGATCAAACGAGCTTTCCCATGGTGACCCCATCGTTCCTTCGCCCCGTTATCGCCCTTGGCGTTTGCGCACTGGTTCCGCTGCTCCGGGCCGAACAGACCTTTCCGCCCGCGCACTGGCAGCCCGCCCCCTCGCCGTTGGCCTCGCCGCAAGCTGAGCCGGGCGGGAAGTTTGCGCAGTGGTTGAGCCAGTTTCCCAAGAGCTTCAATTATTACTTGGACAACAACGTCGGCTCCAGCCAGATCTTCGGCCTGATGTTCGAGAACCTGATGTCGGTCAACGAGCTGACCCGGGATTTCGAGCCTTCTTTGGCCAAGAGCTGGAGCGTGAGCGACGACAAGCTCACGATTACCGTGCATCTCGACGAGAGGGCCAAATGGAGCGATGGCCAGCCGGTGACCGCCGCCGACGTGGTCTGGACGTTCGACGCCATCGTCAAGCCCGAGAACCTCGCGGGTCCGCACAAGGTCGGGTTGGCCGAGTTTGCCTCCGTGAAGGCCACGGATGAGCGAACGGTGGTTTTCACGGCGAAGAAGGTTCACTGGCGCAACTTGGTGAGCGTCGGGACCTTCCAAGTTCTCCCGAAGCATTGGTGGGAGAAGCAAGACTTCAACAAGGTGAACTTCGAATTCCCGGTGGTCTCGGGGCCGTATGCCATCGGGGAACTCAAGGAACCGAACTATCTGCGCATGAAGAAGCGCGCCGATTACTGGGCCGCGGATTGGCCGCAGAACCAGGGGATGCTCAACTTCGATGAAATCGAGTTCCGCTTCTATCCAGACGACGACATGGCTTACGATGCCTTCAAGGCCGGAGCCTTCGATTTCATCTCCGTGTATATCTCCCACCGCTGGGTGGAAGGCACCAAGATCGAGCAGGTGGAGAAGAACTGGATCGTGAAGCAGCGCGTCGCGAATCACAATCCGCTCGGCTTCCAGGGATTTGCCTTCAACCTGCGCCGGGACAAATTCAAGGACGTCAAGGTGCGTAAGGCCATCGCGATGTGCTTGAACCGGGAGGAGTTCAACAAGACCCTCATGTTCAACCAATACTTCCTGCACAAGTCGTATTGGGAAGATCTCTGGAACGCGCAGAATCCCTGCCCCAATCCGTTGATCCCGTTCGATCCAGAACAAGCGCGCAAACTGTTGGATGAAGCCGGCTGGGTTCCCAATCCCGCCACCGGCATCCGGGAGAAGAATGGCGTTGCCCTCAAGATCACCTTCCTGGAGAGGGATCCTTCGTCGAGCAAGTTCGTGCTGCCCTTCCGGGAGGTGCTGAAGAACGTCGGCATCGACCTCACGATTCAGCAGACCGACTGGGCCGGTTGGACCCGGGAGATGAACGAATACAACTTCGACATGACCTGGGCCGCCTGGGGCGCCAGTATCTTCAATGATCCCGAAGGCTCCTGGCATTCCAAGTGGATCAAGGAACCCTCCGGGAACAACATCACCGGCTTCGCCAACGCCGAGGTCGATGCCCTCATCCACGGCATGCGCGAGGAGTTCGACGCCGAGAAGCGCGCCGAAGCGATCCGCAAGATCGACCAGATCCTGGCTGCCGAGATGCCCTACGTCCTGCTCTGGAACCGGAGCCATCACCGCTTGCTCTATTGGAACAAATTCGGCATGCCGGATCACGTGCTCGGCGCTATTGATGACGAAGCGGCGGCCAAGCGCTATTTCTGGCTCGACCCGGATCAGGAGGCGGATCTGGAAGCCGCCATGGAAGCCAAGTTGCCGCTCCCTCCGCGTCCGGCCACGGTGACGTTCGACGAGGTGTTCAAGTCTCAGCCCGGGCAGGTGCCCGCCGCGCAATAGCCAGCAGCGTCCGGGAATGGAGCGCTTCAGCTATTTTGTTCGCCGCATTCTTCTGGTGATTCCGACCTTTCTCGGGATCACCGTTCTCTGCTTTTTGGTCTGCCAGTTTGTGCCCGGTGGACCGGTCGAACAAGCCATTGCGCAGATGCGGGGCGCGGGCGGACGTGGCGGGATGGCCAGCGCGACGATGTCCGCCAGCCAGATTGAGGCGATCAAGAAGCACTACGGGTTCGATCAACCGATCCCGGTGCGCTACTGGAAATGGCTGGTTCCGGGGCGGATGGGCTTGGCGCTGGATTCGTTCAAATACACGCACAAGACCGTCTGGCAGCTGATCGCGGAACGCTTTCCCATTTCGTTGACATTCGGAATCAGCGGTTTTGTGCTGACCTACCTCATTTGCGTGCCACTCGGCATCGCGAAGGCCTTGCGCAATGGAGCCGTGTTTGATGTCGCCACCAGCGTGCTGGTGTTTGTGCTCTACGCGGTTCCGGCGTTCGCCTTCGGGATGCTCTTGAAGATCTTCTTCGCTGGGACGGTGGAGGGTTTCTGGACCATCTTTCCCATCGGCGGCTTCCGGTCGGAGAACTGGGATGAGTTGAGTTTCTGGGAGCAGATCCAGGACCAGACGTGGCACATGTTCCTGCCGGTGCTCTGTTATGTGATCGGGAATTTCGCCATTCTCACGCTGCTCATGAAGAACTCACTCCTGGAGCAGATCAGCCAAGATTATGTCCGCACCGTGCTGGCCAAGGGCGGCACGATGCAGCGTGCGATTTGGCTCCACGCGCTGCGCAACGCCTTGATCCCAATAGCCACCGGCATCGGCGGGATCCTCAGCATTATGTTTGCCGGCTCGGTACTTATCGAGCGCGTCTTCAATATTCCCGGAATCGGCATGCTCAGTCTGGATGCCATTATCACTCGCGACTACACCGTTTTCATGGGCGTGATTGCTCTGCAATCCTTGGTGTATCTCATGGGGCGGATTCTCTCCGACTTCTGTTATGTCTTGATTGATCCGCGGATCAATTTCGCGGGCGAAGCCTGATCATGTTCCGTTTTCGCCTCAACCCGACCACGCAAAAGCGCTTGCAGCGGTTCCGCAAGACCCGCCGGGCATGGTGGTCGTTTTGGATTCTGACGGTGATCTTCGTGCTCAGTCTCGGCGTCGATTTCATCGCCAACGACAAACCGTTGCTGGTGTCCTACGACGGGAAATTCTATCTCCCGATCTTCCAATATTTCCCGGAAGATACCTTCACAGGCAGTGGCCAGATGACCCGGCCGGACTACAAGAAAATCGCCGCGTCCGAGCCGTTCACGGGATCTTGGCGCAACTGGATGATCTTCCCGCCGATTCACTTCGGGCCGTCGGAGAAGATTTCGCCAGATGCTGTGGAGGCGCCCGATCGCGTGCTGGTCCGGATCACCAAGCGACCCCGCGTCGCCAGTCTGAATGTCGATGCCCAAGGCAAAATCGTACAGAGCCTGGGTGGTGGCATTTTCTTCGGCGGCGTGCCCGATGCCACCCTCACCGGCAAGCTCTTGAGCGAGGCGTTTCCCTATGGCGACGAGGTGCGCAAAGCGATTGAAGCCCGGATGGCGAACCAAGAAATGCCCGAAGCGGCGTTTCCGTCCGGCGTGAAGGGAGTGGAAGTCGCCTTCACCGCGTTTCGTCCCCGCACTCGTCCGCCGGTGTCGGTGCGGCTCACGCTCCGTGACGTCGTGACCGCCACGGAAGGCGATCTCCGCAAATTCTTCTTCGATGCGCAGGGCGAAATTGAAGATCCCTCGGACTTCTGGAAGAGCATCCCAGAGGCGGAGCGCACCCGGATCACCGAATCCGCCAAGCAACGCTATGCCGTCAGCCTGGATACGCCGGTCGAGTCGCTCGCCTTCGCCATGCCGGAAGGAAACTACCAGGCCAGTTTTGAACGGGAATCCGTCTTTTTTCCGTTTCGCCCGGTGAAAAACCATCCCTGGGGCATCGACAGCAGCGGACGCGATGTCCTCGTGCAAGTTCTCCACGCCACCCGCGTTTCTCTGCTGTTCGGCATCTTCCTCGTCGTCTCCACGGAGTTGTTTGGAGTGATCGTCGGGGCCATCCAAGGCTATTTCGGCGGACGCGTCGATATGTTCGGCCAGCGCTTTATTGAGATTTGGGAATCGCTCCCGTTTCTCTATGTCATGATGCTGCTGGGATCGGTTTTCGGACGCGGATTCCTTGTTCTCCTCATCGGCTACGGCATCTTCAACTGGGTCGGGATCTCCTATTATATTCGCGGGGAATTCCTCAAGCTGCGCAAGCTTCCGTTCGTGGAGTCGGCGCGAGTGATGGGGATCGGCCGTTGGCAAATCATCTTCCGGCACGTGCTACCCAATGCCTTGGTGCCTCTCATCACCTTCTTCCCGTTTTCTTTGGTCGGGGCGATTTCCTCCTTGGCCGCGCTCGATTTTCTTGGGTTCGGCTTGCCGCCGGGGACGCCGAGCTGGGGGGGACTGCTCGCGCAGGGCCAAGAATTCCCCTGGGCCTGGTGGCTCATTCTTTACCCGGCCTTGGCGTTGTTCTTCGTCGGCCTGCTCGGAGTGTTTGTCGGTGAAGGCGTCCGGAATGCCTTCGATCCCCGGAGCCAAAGCAAGTTGCAATAACCCTCATGGCCGCATCGCTTCTCCAGGTCGAAAATCTTTCCGTTTCGTTCCACACGGACGAAGGCCGCGTCGATGCCGTGCGCGATGTCTCGTTCGATATCCGGCCGGGCGAGGTGGTCGGGTTGGTCGGCGAATCGGGGAGCGGGAAATCCGTGGCGGCGATGTCGTGTCTCCGCCTCATCCCGATGCCGCCCGGTCAGATCCGGGGAGGCCGCGCGCTCTTCGACGGCCGGGATCTCCTGAAACTGCCGATCGAAGAACTGCGCAAAGTCCGTGGCGCGGAGATCGGGATGATTTTTCAGGAGCCGATGACCGCGCTTTCGCCCTTGGCGCCCGTCGGTTGGCAATTGGCGGAAACGGTGCAGCTCCATCAGCCCGAAATCCGCTTCGAGGAGG
Organism: Akkermansia muciniphila; assembly: GCA_945883495.1. Lineage (GTDB taxonomy): Bacteria > Verrucomicrobiota > Verrucomicrobiia > Verrucomicrobiales > DEV007 > V1-115. Next base: position 5,014 of record CAMCXS010000059.1, on the reverse strand, counting down.
CTTGGAAAATAGGCGTTTCTTGGCTCGAAAAGGTCGGGATTCCCGATGCCGCGAGTCGGGCGCATGCCTTTCCCTACCAGTTTTCGGGCGGGATGCGGCAGCGCGTGATGATCGCCATGGCGCTCATGCTGGAACCGCGCCTCATCATCGCCGACGAACCGACCACCGCTCTCGACGTCACGCTCCAGGCGCAGATTTTCGATCTGATCCTGGCGATGAAGAAGGAGAAGACCTCGATTCTTTTCATCACCCACGACATGGGCGTAATCTGGGAATTGAGCGACCGGGTCATCGTCATGAAGGATGGGCAGGTGGTCGAGCGCGGGCCCGTGGATTCAATTTTCAAAGCGCCGTCGCAGCCCTACACCCAGGCGCTGCTCCGCGCCGTGCCGCGGCTCGATGCCCCCATTCCCCAGCGGAGGGAGTCGATCTCTGGCCAGGCGCCTTTGGTTGCAGTCAGCAATCTGCGCACTTGGTTCCCCGTCCGGCGCGGCGTGTTTGCCCGGACAGTCGGCCACGTCAAGGCGGTCGATGACGTCTCGCTCGAAGTGTATCCTGGCGAGACGGTCGGAATCGTCGGGGAATCCGGCAGCGGCAAAACCACGTTGGGGCGGAGCATCCTCCGGCTCGACGCCGCGCGCGAGGGCTCGATTCTGTTCCGAGGCGATGACTTGCTGAAGATGTCGAATCGCGAGTTGCGGCCGAGGCGGCGTCACCTGCAAATGGTGTTCCAGGACCCGTTCTCGTCCCTCAACCCTCGCTTCACGGTCCAGGAGATCGTCACCGAAGGTCTCCTCGAACACGGTTTGCTCGAAGGCGAAGCCCCTCGCGATGCCGCCGTCCGCTGGTTGGAAGAAGTCGGCCTCAAGGCGGACCACGCGGATCGCTATCCGCACGAGTTTTCCGGCGGGCAACGGCAACGGATCTGCATCGCCCGGGCCATCGCGGTCCGCCCCGAATTCATCGTTTGCGACGAGGCGGTCAGCGCCCTGGACGTAACGATTCAGGCCAAAGTCATCGAGCTCCTCATCGATTTGCGGAAACGCTACGGACTCTCCTACCTCTTCATTTCGCACGATCTCGCCGTCGTGAAGAAGATTTCCGACCGGGTCGTCGTCATGAAGGGCGGCAAAATTGTCGAACAAGGCCCCGCCGATGAACTGATTTCCCGGCCCCGGGAAGAATACACGCGTCGCTTGATCGAGGCCGTTCCCGTTCCCGGTGGGCCACGCAAACGGAGGTAAATTCATCCGGCTCTACCGCTGGTAGCCCCGCAACGCCCCTTCCAAGCCGGCCACCAGACTCCGCACCCGGACCTCTGGCGCCAACTGACCCGGTGCTTCCAAGGTGTACGAGGCCATGGGCCAGGTTCGTGTCAGCCAAATTGCTTCCGGCCAGCCTTCCGGTTCGTCCGCAACCGGCTCGTGTACGATCAGGCCGGGAGCCGCCAGCAGGTGACCGTCGACGGGACCGGTGCGTTGCAATGGAGCGACCTCTTCCACGCGGGAGAGAATGGCAGCCGAAAGCGAGGTTCCCTGCTCGCTGGTGTCGATCTCGTAGAGGTAAAATCCTTCCGCTTCCCAATCTTCATGCAGCGAAAGATGGAGTTCACAGGCCCTGGTCCGGCGCCGCCACCATTCCTTGAACGCCTGGGTCTCGCTGCATCGGCAACGGAGAAAATCGCGGTTGAGGTCGATCCCTTCCGCATTGCAACGAGTGCCTTGGCCAAAGCCGGAAGGATTGAGGAGCGGAGCGAGCACCCACTCGATGTCAGGAGCAAAGGTCCAACCGCTCAGGAACTGGAGCAGCGCTTCCGGGCCGCAACGCTCATCGCCATGGATGCCAGTGGAGAGAAAAATGACCGGGGCGTCGGGCATGTTCGCGCTGCGCGTCCAGATCTCGACGCCTGGTCCCAGCTCGCCAATTAGATTGCGAGCAAACTCCTGCCGGCTTGCGAGCTGAGCGAAGCGTCGGAGATACTCAACGGCGGGTTCAAGCATGGGACGTTGCCGGGCTTCGTTGCCCTAATGTTCCTCTCGCAGGATCTGGCGGCTGTTCCACGCAAAACTCAACCCCGACCAAACCGTCAACACCAGAGACGCCAGGATCAGCAGCCGCCCCAAAGATTCCGGAGACGCTGGCGGCCAGTGAAATCCGGCACTCAAGGGGGGCCAATTCAGCTCCTGGGAAGCCAAGAATGCCAGAAAGTAGAGCAAGGTGATGATCTGCCACGTCGTCTTGTACTTCCCGAGCTTCTCCGCCGCCAAAACTTTACCCTGGGAGGTGGCCAACAGGCGAAGTCCGGTCACCAGGAACTCACGTCCCAAAATCGCTACCACCACCCAAGCCGGCACCAAATCAAGCCCGACCAACATCACAAAGCCGGAAGCCATGAGCACCTTGTCGGCCAATGGATCCATCAGCTTGCCGAAGTTCGTGATAAGCGAATGCTTGCGGGCCAGATACCCATCGAGAAAATCGGTGAACGCCGCGATCGCGAAGGTCAGAAACGCCAGAGTCCGCCCAAAAGGGATCCCGGTCGTCGAGAGCAGGATCACGAAAATAGCCGTCAGCACCAGCCGGGCCACGGTGAGTTGATTCGGGATATTCACGCGTTTTGAAACCGCACCGTTTTCCAGACCGGCACCGTGGACTTGATCCGCTTTAAGTACTCCCGCGCAAGATCAAACGCTTCCGCGCTGTGCGGCGTCCGGACTCGGATGACCAGTGAAGCCACCCCGGCGGAAACAAAACCGATCCGGTGATGAATCAGCACTTTATGCCCAGGGTGAGCTCGAAGTAGATCCCGGCAGATCGCCGTCAATTCCTTTTCCGCCATCGCGGCATAGCACGTGTACTCGATCCCCAAGATCGGCCGGCCATTCTCCGTTCCCCGCACCACCCCCAGAAATCGGAGGTCCGCGCCGTTGGCCGGATCGCTTCCCCAGCTCGATTCTGGCTCCTCCACGGGTGCGGGCGAGATCGACGCGATGAAATCTTCGGTTGCCATCGGGAAAGAAGGACTACTGTTGGCGGCGGTTTTCCCCGCATCAGGACTTACACCACATCTTTCAGAGCATACCATTCATGAGCAAGAGCGACTTCGGATTAATCGGGCTGGCCGTCATGGGGCAAAATCTCGTCCTCAACGTCGAGAGCCGCGGATATCAGGTTTCCGTCTACAACCGCACGACTGCGGTGACTGATGAGTTTGTGGCCGCCCATCCCGGCAAGAAGCTGGTCGGGTGCCCTACCCTGGAGACCTTCGTGGCTTCGCTGGAACGTCCCCGGAAAATCATGCTGCTGGTCAAATCCACCGCCGCCCTCACCGCTAGCGATCGCGACGCTGTCGATGCCATCATCGATTCCCTTGTCCCGTTGCTTGAGCCGGGCGACCTCGTAATCGACGGGGGGAATACCTACTTCATCCACACCGAGCGCCGCTCCAAGGCGTTGGCTGAGAAGGGCTTGCTTTACATCGGAACTGGAGTTTCCGGCGGTGAAGAAGGCGCTCGCAAAGGACCGGCCATCATGCCCGGTGGCCCCGTGGAAAGCTGGGAGTTGGTGAAGCCGATTTTCGAATCGATCTCCGCCAAGGTGAATGGCGAGCCCTGCGTGACCCACATCGGTAAAGGTGGCGCTGGCCACTACGTCAAGATGGTCCACAACGGCATCGAATACGGCGACATGCAGCTCATTTGCGAAGCCTACCAGATCTTTAAGGCCGCCGGCTTCTCCTCCGCGGAGATGGCCGAAGTCTTCAACAGCTGGAACGCTGGCGAACTCGAGAGCTACCTCATCCAGATCACTGGTAAGATCTTCGAACAAATCGACCCGGAGACGGGCAAAGCGGTTATCGAACTCATTCAGGACAAGGCCGGGCAAAAAGGCACCGGCCAGTGGACCGTCCTCAATGCCGCCGAGCATTCCGTCGTCATTTCCACCATCAACGCGGCCGTTGAGGCTCGAGTTCTGTCGTCCATGAAGGCGGAGCGGGTGGCGGCCTCCGCCGAATTGCGCGGCCCGGTCCCCTCCATTTCCATTCCCCGCGCGGAACTGATTCAAAAGGTGCACGACGCCCTCTACGCGTCGAAGATCGTCTCTTACGCGCAAGGCTTGGCTCTGATCCGCAAGGTCGGCGACGCCCATGAGTGGGGGCTCAACCTCGGTGCCATTGCGAAAATCTGGCGCGGTGGTTGCATCATCCGCGCCCGCTTCCTCAACCGGATCACCGAAGCCTACGAACGGAATCCCGGCCTCACGAACCTTTTGCTTGACCCATTCTTCAAGGACATCATCGACCGCAGCCAATCCGCTTGGCGTGAAGTCGTCGCCTTGGGCGTGGTCAACGGCATCCCGGTCCCGGCGTTCTCGGCGTCGCTCGCCTATTACGACAGCTACCGCAGCGACCGGCTCCCTGCCAACCTGCTCCAAGCGCAGCGCGACTTCTTCGGGGCGCACACTTACGAGAGGATCGATCGTCCGGCCGGCCAATTCTACCATACGGAGTGGCCTGAGGTGATCGGCTGATCCATCGGAGCGCAAATGGCGTTGTTTTCGAGAGGGTGGGGGATTCCTCACCCTCTTTGCATGTACGGTTTTTTGATAAATGGCAGGCAGGAAATCAGGCGCAAACCGCAGGATTGAACGGGCAAAAGAAGAAAAAACCCAAAAAGAAGAAAAAGCCCTTGCGGCCAGCAAGAGTTGAAGTAGGTTGCACGCCCGGTCCGGAAACGACCGGGAGGCCAAGCGAAGGCAAGTCAGAAGAGGCGGCGGAAACGCAAGCAGCTTCAGGTGCCAAGAGCTGAGAGCCAATCGATCTTTGAGAAGCAGGTTCCGGCCAAAAGCGTAGCTAAGTGCTTGGCCGGAATGGAAGAAGAAAAGACTATGTAGTGCGTTATGCGTAAGTAGTTCGCGTCAAGTTTTCATAAATTCTATTCGAAGAGTTTGATTCTGGCTCAGAACGAACGCTGGCGGCGTGGATAAGACATGCAAGTCGAACGGGAGGTCCTTA
>CAMCXS010000058.1 GCA_945883495.1 Akkermansia muciniphila | reverse complement strand
GCCCGTTTCCCGTTCCACGGAAGTCATCGTCACGTCCTGAATTCCACACGGCACGATCGCGGCAAAGCCCCCCAGATCGGCAGCCACGTTGATCGCGAAGCCGTGCATGCTGATCCAATGCCGGACCCCAACGCCAATTGAGGCCAGCTTGCGATCTTCCACCCAAACACCAGTCAGCCCTTCCCGGCGGGAAGCCTGAATGCCCGCCTCCCGGCTCGCTTCGATCAAAGCCTCCTCCAAAGCCCGCAGGTAGACGTGCAGGTCGCGGCCATACAGATTGAGGTCAAGAATCGGGTAGCCGACTAATTGTCCCGGCCCATGGTAGGTGGCTTGGCCGCCGCGATTGATTTCCACCACCGGCAAGCCTTTGCCCTCCGCATCCAACAGGCTGGAGCGGTCCCGGGTCCGGCCAATGGTGTAAACGGGCTCATGCTCAAGGAGAACGACCGTATCGGGAGCCAGGTTCTGGCGGCGGGCCTCCACCAGTTCCGTTTGCAACGCGAGCCCTTCCTCAAACTTGAGGCGCCCTAGCCAACGAAACTCGATCGATTCCATCCCTCAAATCTCCCGCAACACATCACCGAACATCTCCTTGGTCCCGGCCGTGTAAAGATGCGTCATGCCGATCGCCAAGGCATCCGCGGCGTCGGCGGGCGGTGTTTCGGTGAGGCCGAGCAAGGCCCGCATCATGAACGCAACCTGGTCCTTGGACGCACTGCCGCGGCCGACGACCGCCTGCTTCACCCGAGTCGGCGGATACTCGTGAATTGGCAAGCCGCCCTCCGCCGCCGCGATCAAGGCCGCTCCCCGGGCCGCGCCAAGCGTGATGGCGGTCTTGAAACTCTGGACGTAAATGACGGATTCCACCGCGCAGATCACCGGACGATGCGCCGCAATGATGTCGGCGATTTGACGCCGGATCGCCACCAAACAAGCGGACTGAGCGAGATCGCGGTGATTGCGAATCACTCCGTAAGTCAACGCCGTGTACACCGGCTGCCGGCCGCCTTCCTGGCGCTCCAAAACGGCATACCCCGTGTTCCGCAACGCAGGATCCACGGACAGAACCCTCGTGCTCCCAACCGGTGCCTGGTTCATCGGCGCTTGCGACGCGGAGAGGAGCTCTTCCGCTTCACCCGGGGCGGAGCCAAATCGTCGTCCAGCAAGGCCGTGTAGACGTACTCGAAATCTTCCAGGCGGCGGCGCTCCACTTTGCGGCCGATCATGCGCTCCACGGCTTGGGCGTACTCCAACTCATCCGCGGAGAGAATCGTGAAGGCGTCCCCCTCCCGTTCCGCGCGTCCGGTCCGGCCGATGCGGTGAACGTAGTCCTCCGCGTTCTCCGGCACCCGGTAGTTAATGACGTGACTCACCCCACTGATGTCAAGGCCGCGCGCGGCGATGTCCGTGGCGATGATGATGTCGTACTCCCCTTCCCGGAAGCCGCGCAAGGCCCGTTCCCGCTTGTTCTGCGGGATATCGCTGTGCAGGACAGTGACCCGGTGGTCCGTTTGACGGGTGACGACTTCATACAACTCGTCAGCTTCCCGTTTGGTCCGGGTAAAGAGCATCACGCTGGCAAAGTCCGTCCGGCGCAGAAGTTCGAGGACCAAGTCGTCCCGCTGATCGACCGAAACAGGATAGAAGGCGTGATTGATGGTCTCGGCCACACTGCGGCGTGCGCCGATTTCGATCTGCGCCGGCTCACGGAGCGCCCAACCCGCCAGTCCCGAAATCTCCGGAGGCATGGTCGCGCTGAAGAGAAGGGTCTGGCGCTCGCGTGGGCACATTTCCACGATCCGGCGCACATCGGGCAAGAACCCCATGTCAAGCATCCGGTCCGTCTCATCGAGCACCACGTAGTTGATTGATCGCAAGCTCAACGAGCGGCGCTCAATCAGGTCGAGCAGACGACCCGGGGTGGCGATAATGAAGTTTGCACCTTTTTGAATCGTCTCGAGCTGCTCCTGATACCCGACTCCGCCGTAAAGCAAAACCGCGCGGTTGTGGGTGAACTTGCCCATGGACCGGAAGGCATCAAAAACTTGGCTCGCCAGCTCCCGGGTCGGCTCCAGAATGAGGACCGAGGGAACCTTGGAAGGCTCGATGCGGCTCAGAATGGGCAGGAGGAAGGCCGCGGTCTTTCCCGTTCCCGTTTGGGAGGCTCCGATGACATCCCGTCCCGAGAGCACCGCGGGAATGGACTGCTGCTGAATCGGCGTGGGCTTTTCGTAACCGAGGACACGGATGGCGGCCAACACACGCTCTGAGAGCTGCAGGGACTCAAAGGTTACGACTGGTTCAGAGGAGGCGACTTCGTCCCCGGGATTGCTAGACATAAGAAATTGGCCCGATTTGTAAGCCCGCGACCGCTCTAGAGCAAACTCCAGATCAAATTATGGTGTTTGAGGGAATCACCGCCCCCTTGGGAACCACCACAATCCCGTCCCGGATGTAGTAATTTTCTCCGTCCACTTCAGACGGCTTGCCTTCGGGATTGATCACCACGTGGTTGCCGATGCGCGCGTTCTTGTCAATGATCGCCTTCCGGATGAAACAGTGACTGCCGATCCCCACCGGAGGCAGATGCGGCTGCGCGTGGCTGCTGGGCTGCTCCTTCTCGTAGTAATCCGCGCCCATGATGACGGAATCGACAATGTGCGTCTTCGATTCAATCAACGAGCGCACCCCAACGATGGACCGTTCAATCCGGGCATCGGTAATGATGCACCCGTCGGAAACGATTGCCTGTTCGATGTGGGCGGAGTTGATCTTGCTCCCCGGCAAAAAGCGGGGGTTGGTGTAAATCGGACTCTTCGCGTCAAAGAAGTCGTAGTCCGGAACGATCTTCGCGAGATCCAAATTCGCCTCGTAGAAGGAGCGAATCGTTCCGATGTCTTCCCAATATCCCTGAAAGACGTGGCTGAGAACGTCGTAGCGCTCAATCGCCTGAGGAATCACGTCTTTCCCGAAGTCCGCGAGATTGTTGTCGAGGCATTCCTCAAGGACCGACTTGTTGAAGAGGTAAATCCCCATGGAAGCCAGATACCGTTCTTGGCCGGGTTGCAGCCTGGCACGTTGCAACTGGGCTGGGGACATCCGAAGGCCGTCGAGAATCTCGTCCTGCTTTGGCTTTTCCACAAACCGGCGGATCCGGCCGCTCTCATTCGTCGCCATGATCCCGAACCCTTTGGCCGCTTCACGCTCTACGGGGATGGTGGAGATGGTGATATCCGCCTCCGCCTCCAAGTGCTTGGCCAGGACTTCGCCGAAATCCATCCGGTAAAGTTGATCCCCACTCAGGATCAGGAAATACTCGAACGGCTCCCGGAGGAAATAGCGAAGATTCTTGCGCACCGCGTCCGCCGTTCCTTCATACCAGGTGCTCCCTTGAGGCGTTTGTTGTGCCGCCAAAATCTCGACGAAGTTCGGCCGGAAGTGATCGAACCGATACGCGGAATTGATGTGCCGGTGGAGCGACACGCTGTTGAACTGCGTCAATACGTAGATCTGAAACAAGCCTGAGTTCAGGCAGTTGCTGATCGGGATATCGACCAATCGGTACTTGCCGCCCAGGGGAACGGCAGGTTTCGAGCGATCCTTCGTCAAAGGAAACAACCGGGTGCCGGCCCCTCCGCCCATGACAATGGCGAGGGTTTGCTGCTGGGCCGTCTGGAGGGTGGTCTCGTCCATAAATTGGGGTCGGAGGGAACTAAAGCTTGCCGGATAAATAAATGACACTAACTGGGGGAAGGGCGCGGACCTCTCAAGCTGGCTTAAGCGACCTCTTTCAGGATCACAACTACTATGTGCGGAATCATCGGCTACGTCGGTCGCGAAGAAGCGGCTCCCATCATGCTGGACGGCCTCCGTCGTCTCGAATACCGAGGCTATGACTCGGCCGGCATGGCTCTCAACAACGACGGGATCCTGGAGTTGCGCAAGTGCGCGGGACGGATCGACAATTTGCGCGATTTAATCGGCAAACGAGGCGCACCCGGCTTCTCCGGCGTCAGCCACACCCGTTGGGCCACTCATGGAGCCCCCACCGACGAAAACGCCCACCCGCACACCGACCAAAGCGGCCGCATCGCCCTAGTCCACAACGGCGTCATTGAGAACTACCTCAATCTCCGGGAAGGTCTCCAGGCCGAAGGCCATCAATTCCTCTCCCAAACTGACACCGAAGTCCTGGCCCACCTCATCGGCAAGCATTACGCAGCCCTCTCTGCTGGTGGTGTCCGCCAACGGCTCGTTCAGGCTATTCGCCTCGCCCTCGCTCAGGTCAAAGGCACCTACGGCATCGCCGTCGTTCACGCGGATGAACCGGACTTCCTCGTCGGAGCTCGCCTCGGCTCCCCGCTCGTCGTCGGGCTCGGCAAAGGAGAGAACTTCGTGGCCAGCGACGTCGCCGCACTGGTCGCGCACACCCGGGACGCGATTTACCTCAACGATTACGACTTGGTGGAGCTCACCTCCACTGACTTCCAGATCAGCTCCCTAGAGAGTGGACGGCAATCCTCGTTTGAGGTCCAGCAAGTCGCCTTTCAAAAGGAGGAGGCGGAGAAAGGGGCGTATCCCCATTTCATGCTCAAGGAGATCTACGAGCAACCCACGAGCATCACCAATGCCGTTCGCGGCCGCATTTTCCGGGAGAACTCCACTGCCATGCTCGGCGGCCTCAACATGGGGCCGCGCGATCTCCGCCACGTCGACCGCATCATCCTTTGCGGCTGCGGCACCGCCATGCACGCCGGCATGGTCGGCGAATACATCATCGAGAGTCTCGCCCACATCCCCACCGAGGTCGAAATCGCCTCCGAGATGCGCTATCGCAATCTGCCGGTCGACAAGAACACACTGTTCTTCGTTCTGAGCCAATCGGGCGAAACCATCGATACCCTGGCCGCAATGCGGGAAGCGCAGCGCAAGGGTCACCGCGTCCTTGGCATCGTGAACTCCGTGGCCTCGACGATCGCTCGCGAGTCCGACGGAGGCTCTTACCTGCACGCCGGCCCGGAGATTGGCGTTGCCGCCACGAAGTCCTTCACCTCCCAGGTCACCGTTCTTACGTTGCTCGCTTTGTGGCTCGGCCGCACGCGGATGATGGGGCCGATCGAAGGGAATCGGGTGATCGATGAATTGCTGGCGATTCCGGACAAAGTGACGCGAATCCTCGAGCAAAGCGATGCGATCAAGGAGGTCGCATTAAAGTATCTCGATGCCGAGGCCATGCTTTTCCTGGGGCGCCAGAACAACTATCCGGTAGCCCTGGAAGGCGCTCTAAAAATGAAGGAGATCAGCTACATCTACGCCTCTGGCCACGCCAGCGCGGAACTGAAGCACGGGATCATCGCCTTGGTGAAGCCGGAGCTCCCAAGTGTCTTCATCGCCCCCAACGATCACGTTTACGACAAAAACGTTTCGAACATCGAAGAAGTGAAGGCACGCCGCGGCCCTGTGATCGCCATCGCCACGGAAGGCAACACGGAGATCACCAAGATCGCCGATGATGTCATTTACATCCCCCACTGCCACGAGCATCTCACCCCGCTCCTGAGCGTCATCCCGTTGCAATTGCTGGCGTATCACTTCGCCGTCGGACGCGGATGTGATGTCGACAAACCGCGCAACCTTGCAAAGAGCGTCACTGTTGAATAGGGTTCAACCGCCACTGAACACTCGCCCATCGTGGAACAACCAGAAGCTCCTTCCACCGCCACCCTGCCGCCCGGACAACCGGTCATCCAACTGTCGGTTTTCCTGGAAAACCGCGTCGGAGCCCTGCTATCCATTGTCCGGACGATCAACGACTGCCACGTCGAGGTCGTCGGCCTTTCGGTGGTCGATTCCATGGACGTGACCATCGTCCGCCTGATTCTTACGGACCCCGAGGCCGTCAGCACCGTCTTCATGGAAAAAGGAATCCCGTTCTCCGAGACCCGGTTGACGGTGGTTCAACTCGACGACGGAGCCCACGGCCTCTCCGTTTGCCTCACAGCCCTGCTGCAAGGGGAGACCAATATCCACTTCAGCTACCCCCTGCTCTCCCGGCCCAACGGAAAGGCGGCTTTGGCGCTCTGCCTGGAGGACAATGAGTTCGGAACTTCCGTCCTGCGTCGCTGCGGCTTCACCCTTCTCACCCAGGAAGACCTGAGCCGCTGAGGAAAGCGGCAGGTCCGCACACCTCCCTGCTTCTACCGCCCGGCCAGTGAAAGCTCCTGAACCTGCTGGGACTCAGGGGGCCGACCTGGCAGCCGGGATGCCCATGGAACCCGGTTTCTCTTCCGTCGATCAACCCGATGAGTCCGGCGCGTGAACCTGCTGGATGCGAATCTTGCGGCTGGCCAGCGCTTTTTCCATGGCCGCCCAAAGCGCCGCTGGCGATCGTCCGGCAAACAGTCTTCCCCTCGCCTTCGCCTCGCCTGCCTTGACGTCCACCGGGATGGTTCCGTCTGGATTTTCCGCCAGCATTGAGGGCGGCTCGGGCTTCGCGGTGGGTTCGGGCGGCGCCCCAGGCCTGGGACCGGGATCGATCCGCTCGGAAGCGGCGAATCCCGCGCGCACTTGTTGGTTGTAAACCTCCACCTTTTGGTTGTAGGCAACCGTCTCCATCCGATGCAGCACGAGCGCTTTGTTGTAGGCCTCCGCCCAATCGATCAAGTCCCGGCGATGGCGCTCCACCGCCTCATTGTAGTCCGCTACGTACCGCTCCCGTTTTAGCTCGGATCCACGGGTTTCGTGAAAGTAGCGGATCAGGCTATCCGCGTCATTCTTCCCATCCAGGTGGGCGAGAAAATAGACCAGCAACAGGCCCGAGCGGTAATAGAGCCCAGCGCCACCGCCGTTGGAAATGGCTTGGGACCAGCGTTGGTGACTGACGTCCATCAGCTCTTCCGGCGACAACAGATCCACGACCAACCAGCCGCCACTGGCAGGAACCGCCCCCTCGCCTCGTTGCAAGTGGTCCCGAATCCCATCGTCGATCCGCTCGAAGTCGAACCGGTTCTCCGAAAACGGAACCGATGAAAGGTACTCCGCAATCCCTTCACAGAACCAAATGGGGAACACGTCCAGCCACCGGTGCATGAGCTGATGCGTGATCTCATGCACCAGGGGCGCGGGATCAAAGGTCTCCGGATTGAAGGCGACCTGCTCCCCGAAAACGCGAACGCCTAATGACGCAAGCGGCACCAGAATTTCCCGGGACGCCGGAAGATAGACGCCTCCAGATCCCGCGATTCCTCCCGCAGCCAGGAAATCCGCGTGCCGCTTGAACATCCGCACGCCAAACCGGGCGTCGTCCCTGTCCCGGCCGATCCGCATCGGCAAGTGCCCGATCGCGTGGTGCGTCGCCTCGAAAATCTGAGCATACTGCCGGATCAAGCTCGGAGCTAGTTTCACGTCCGCCCGGAAGGTGAAGTGCGGCGTTTGGTAGACATGAGCGCCGGCGTTCCCGGAAATCTCGTTCACGGCAAAGTCGTCCGGAGCGATTACTTCCCGCGGCCAGCGAGGCTCCGGCATCGGCTCCCCAGCCGGAGCGAAGAGATGCTTCCATTGCGCCACGTAAGCCCGGTCCACCTCCACGAGGTTGGCCGCTGGCATCTCGATGACTTTGCCATCGAACAGCAGGCGGAGCCGCACTACGTCGTTGTCCCAACCGACCATCCGAGCCCGGATTTGATTGGCCTTGAGGTCCGTCCAATCCCGGAATTGTAAATCCTCCGCCGCCCCGATCACCAGGCAGGGCAAGCCAACGGCCGCCAAGAGCAGCAAATGTAGCCCGCCAACAGCCCTAGCATTCATCGGTCGCATCGGAGATTACCCCGGACGGCTCGATTCGCCAAGCAAGAAAGCCGCCGTGATGTTCCCTGGATCGCCACTTGCGCATTGGCCGGAGATGCAAGACTTTCAATTTCGGCCGCAACCTTCCCCCGTATCACCGGTTCAATTTTTGGATGCAGCATCCCTTCCGCCAGTCCCAAGTCCCTTCGAACCCATCCTCGCCCACTGAGGATGAGGACGCCGTTTGGGCTTTGTTAGCGGAGTGCCCTCCGCCGAAGGCTGCCGCCTCATTCGTCGCCAAGACCGTTCGGGCGGCCCGGCTCGTCCAAGCCCCTGAGCGTCCCGCTTTTCGGACCTGGTGGATTTGGGTCCCAGCTCTCGCCGCCAGCCTCATCGCCGCGTTTGCGCTCACTTGGCCATCCCGGCCAGAGCCCTCTACTCCAGTTCTGACCGAAGAATCGGGCGGGGTCGAGCTCCTGCGTGAGGAACTCCATCTTATGACTTACGTCGATGAGCTGCTCACTGTCTCCGATCCAGCCACGCTGGACGATGCCGGACTTGCGGAATTGTTCTGATCGATTCCTGCCGGGTTGGGGCGGGTAGCGAGAAACCAGATTCCGCTGCCACCGGCGAGCAACACCCCAATCAAGCCCTTCCAGCCACTGCCGCCGTTTTGGAAGGCTACCCAGGCAACGGCTCCGGCCACCGCCGTTGCGCCATGGAGAACCAGCGCCACGACCGGACTCTTCCACCCAAACGCCCGCAGGTGATGGTGGATGTGCTCCGCATCACCTTTCATCACGGGGAGCCCGCGCCAAGCCCGCCGTAAAAAGGCGAACGCTGTATCCAGCAACGGAACGCTGAGAAGCGTCGCCAAGAAGGGAACGCCACGCCCGCCGGGAGCGGTCAACGAGAGCACCGCAAAGAGATAGCCGGCCAAGTAGGCGCCTCCGTCCCCAAGGAACATTTTGGCCCGGGGAAAGTTAAACCAAAAGAAACCCGCCGCCGCCCCAGCGACGCCCCAGGCCACGCCGCCGCCGCCGGGCAGTATCATCGCGGTAAAGGCCATCCCGATCAGGATGATTCCCGTGGCAAGCCCGTCCAAGCCGTCGATCAGGTTCATCGCGTTGGTCCACCCCACGATCCAACCGACGGTCAGCACCAGGGAGATCATCCACGGCAATTCCATCGAGCCCCCCGAAAGCGAGGGGAGACTCGCCATCCGCAGCCCCAAAGCAAACGTGATCACGCCTACAACCACCTGGGCCTGCAACTTCCGGCTGCTATTGAGGCGCACCAAATCGTCCCCAAAGCCGAGCAGAAACAAAAGCGTCGCGCCCACAGCGATCGCGAGCGGTTGGCCGCAGAGGAATCCAACGGTGATCCACGCCGGAAAGATCGCCAATCCACCAATTCGTGGCGTTGGCCCTTCGTGGGTCTTGCGTGGTTCGTCCGCCAGATCGATGCCCCAACGCGAGCCTACGTGGCGAAGCAAAATCCAGGCGCAGAGAGCGGAAATGCCACACCCGAGCAGAAACAGAATCATATTTGGAGGCAGTCCGCTCATGAAGGGGGAACGAAGGGTCACCGTCTATCCCCTTAGACCGGACCGCCAACCGATTGTTTCGCATCGGCTCCATTTTCCGCGCGCAAGGCCGTGTTCGGTGTTACCGGGGTCCCCATCGATGAGTCCTGAGTGGATTTGCAGCCAATTGGGCGCCCGGGAGCATTACTCGATTCCCCGGGCGTTGCACGGCGCTGGGAAACTCAAGGAACTGCACACGGATCTTTGGTCTTCCGGCCTCTGGCAGCTTTGCCGGATCCTGGGCGCCCCGGGCCGCGATCTGGCTGGGCGCTTTCACCCAGATTTGCGGTCCGCACGCGTTCACGCCTATCCGATGCAGGGAATTCCCCAAACCATCCGCACCCGTCGCGCCAGTCCCGCTGAACTCGGCGATAGCGTGCTCCGGCACAGCCAATGGCTCGATCGCCAAGTTGTCCGCTCTCTCAGAGCCGGGATGACGCTCTTCAGCTATACCGGAACTTTCTTGGAGTCCGCGCGTCGCCTCCACGAACTTGGCGGCGGTTTGGCCATCCACGGTCAAGTCGATCCCGCAGCCTCGGAAGAAGAAATCGTTGCTGAGGAAAGGCAATGCTGGCCTGGGTGGGAATCGGCGGCTGCCGTGGTGCCAGAGGCCTGGAAAGAACGGCGCCAAGCGGAGTGGGCCGAGGCGGACGTGATCGTCGTGAACTCCGATTGGACTCGCACTTGCCTGCAAGCTCAGGGCGTCCCGGAAGCCAAACTCCGAATCGTTCCCCTTGCCTACACACCGCCCTGCGCCCCAGTTCCGCCGCGCCAGCCGGGACCAAACCTTCGGGTTCTTTGGCTGGGACAAGTCATCCTTCGCAAAGGCATCCCCTATCTGCTTGAAGCCGCCCGGAGACTTGCCGGGGAGCCAATCGAATTCGTTGTCGCCGGATCCATCCAAATCTCCCGGGAAGCCGTGGCTTCCGCCCCGCCCAATGTTCGCTTCATCGGCCCGGTCTCCCGCAGCCTCGTTTCCAAACTTTACGCGGACGCCGATGTCTTCGTGCTACCGACCCTTTCCGACGGTTTCGCGATCACCCAATTGGAGGCCATGGCCCACGGACTTCCAGTCATCGCCACTCCACGGTGCGGTGAAGTCGTTTTGCCCGGCCGCAATGGTCGCCTTGTTCCTCCCGCCGATTCCGAAGCGCTGACCGAGGCACTGGCATCACTGATCGCGGACCGGGCGAGCCTTGCGTCGATGTCCCACGAGGCGCTCCAAACCTCGAAGCAATTCGGACTCGACCGGCTGGCCGCCAGCTTGCTCCAGCTCGTCCCCTCATGAAACCAAGATACCGCACGATCCAACCCAACGATCTCCGGGGAATCGGCGATCCCGTGGTCGTGGCCACGTTCATGCGTTCCGGGACGCACCTGACGATGGACCTGCTGCGCCGGCAGTTTTCCTCCTTCGCCTCTTGGAAGCGCCCCTTGGAGGCGCTCGACTCTCTGTATCTTCCCGTCGATGTGCTGCTGCCTGGTTGGGAACCGGCGGACTGGAACACGAAACGCGTCCTTGATGTTCTGCGGCGGCCCAAGCGTCCCATTCTCAAGACGCACTTCCTCGACGCCGATCTGGGGAACTTGCGGCAAAGCCAACCGGCGGTCGCGGATTGGCTGGAGCAACGAGCGACCGTCCTTTACGTGACCCGGGATTTGCGACAAGTCCTGCCATCGCTTTGGGCCTTCTTGCAAGATTGGCGGCCTGAGCAGGCCGGCGCCTTCGATGAAGCCTTCGTGCGCCACTGGAGCCACCAGGCCTTGCAACACCGCGATGGCTGGCGCTGCCGTCCCCTCCTGTGTGAATTGGATTACGCGCAGCTCACCGGCGATCCGTTGGACAGTCTCCGCCGCTTGGGCGATTGGTTGAACGAGGCCCCCTTGCTCCGTCAACCGCTCTTGCCCCGCCCCCTCTCATCCCGTTGGCAATCGCGTTGCCTCCGCCTGTTCGCTTGCGACAGCGAATCGACCGCCATCCTCGCATCGCGCCAGACACCCAGTTGGAATCCCGCCTGGAATCAGCTCCTGCAGTCCGTATGTCCGTCCGAGTCCTCCAGTTGACCGATTCGATTTCCCGACGCGGAGGTGGGGTTGCCGAAAGTCTGCGCGGTCTGACCCAGGGGCTGGTGGCCTCTGGCGGGAATGGGTTCGAATGCGAACTGGCGGCCACCGAGGACGCGTCTACCGCCGAGGACCGGATTCACTTCCATCACCTTTCCGAGGTGATGACCTTTCCGATTCACGGATTTGGCCCGCTGAAATGGAGCCCGAACCTGAC
The DNA here is from genome assembly GCA_945883495.1 of Akkermansia muciniphila. Taxonomy (GTDB): domain Bacteria; phylum Verrucomicrobiota; class Verrucomicrobiia; order Verrucomicrobiales; family DEV007; genus V1-115. The sequence goes on along the minus strand of CAMCXS010000058.1, from coordinate 26,624 downwards.
CCGGCACTTGGCTGGAACCAGCGCATCGGTGATCCACCTCCACGGGGTCTGGGGCCCCGCGAGCCGGGCCTTGGCGGCAACCTCCGCCAGCGCGCCGCCCTGGTTGGTTTCCCCTCACGGGATGCTGGAGCCTTGGGCCATGCGGCAAGGCCGGTGGAAACGCCGGATCGCCTGGAAGCTTTGGGACGGAACCGTCCTCAAAAAGGCGGCATGCCTCCATGCACTCTGTTCGGAAGAGTGGCTCAGTTTGCGCGCTCTCGGCCTTGAGAACCCCGTCGCCGTGATTCCGAACGGAGTCGATCTTCCACAACATCCGGTTTCCCGGCTCGGCGATTCAATTCTCTTTCTCGGGCGGCTTCATCCGAAAAAAGGGCTGACCGAACTGCTCCACGCCTGGGCGTTGCTCCCGCATCCTCCGCTCCTGCGGATCGCGGGTTGGGACGATGGTGGACATCTGGAGAAGCTGCGCCGGCTGCGCGATCAACTCGACTTGGAGCGCTGCGTGGAATTTACCGGCGCGGCGTTTGGTCCGGATAAACAGCGTCTCTTCCGCGAGGCTGGCGCATTGATTCTTCCCAGTCACAGCGAGGGACTGCCGATGACGGTGCTGGAAGCGTGGGCTTACGGTCTGCCGGTCCTGATGACGGATCATTGCCACCTTCCGCAAGGCTTTGCCCGGGGCGCCGCTCTCCAAATCGAAGCCCTGCCGTTTAGCATCGCCGAAGGCATGCGGAAGTTCTTAGCCATGCCCGTCGCCGAACGTCTCGCCATGGGAGCTCGCGGACGCGAATTGGTCGCAACCTCTTATTCCTGGCCCAACGTGGCCCGGCAATTTTTGACGGTTTACGACTGGCTTCTGGGTGGGCCCAAGCCGACCTGCGTCCAATGACTCCTCCGGATGGGCGCGCGACTGCGGTTCTACTGGCGACTCTAGCCGTCGCAGCCCTCGTGGCGTCGGGATCGAATGCGACGGAGATGGCCTCCCGGGTGGCATGGTTGGTGGCCGTGGGTGTGATCGCCGCGGCGGTGTGGGAACTGTGGAGATGCGAGCCTCGGCAATGGTTCCGGATTGATCTGGCAGCCCTCGCGGCGGCTTACTACCTGACGCTCGCGGAATTCCTGGCGCCCCAACCCCAGTTCGCGAGCGAAACCACGCCGGAATCAGCCCAACTGGCCCTGCGCCTCGTGCTCATCGGTTTGGCCGGTTTGACGATTGGCCGTCACTTTGCTTGGCCACGCCACCGAAAGAAGGAAACTGCCTGGCCGAATCCGCGGCAGGCGGAGTGGACGGGCTTGTTGCTGACCTGCTTCGTCCTGGCCAATCTGCATCTATTCCTAAGCGTGCAGTTCAACCCCGTGACCTTGCTCCAGGAGTTGCTTGGGCCCCGCTTCAGTCAGCCGTGGTGCCGCGAGCGTCTTGGAGACTCCCGGGCCCTGCTCTCGGAATTGCAACTCCTGAACTATTTGATCCCGCCAGTCACGGCGTGGTTGCTGGTTCAGCCAGGCGGGACTCTGTGGCGCAAGGCGATCATCGCCCTGCCAGTCGCCTTTCTCTTGCTTGTCTCCTTTTGCAGCGGGACGCGTTATGTGGTGGCAACCCACGCCGCAACATTCGCCACCTGCTTGGCTTGGTCGGTTCCGCATCTCTCTGCGCGCCGGGCGGGCCTTCTCTTCGGACTTCCGCTGGTCCTCTTGATCGTGGTGACGACGGCGGCCCTGCAATTCCGCCACGACGGATTGAGCCAAGTGCTCTCTGGCCAAATCTCCGCCCGCAAAGTCCATGCGCCGCCCAAACGGTTCATCGTCGACAATAACCTGCGCACGATTGCGAAATTGACGGAGACGTTCCCACAAAACCATCCATTCCTAGGCCTTGAAGTTCCTTGGAACATGCTGCTCCGGCCGGTTCCAAGGGCATTTTTTCCAGCCAAGCCGGAAAAACTGAGTCTCTCGATGGAAGAGGTTATCGGCATTCCCCAAACCACGATTGCGGCCAGCTTTGTGGGAGAGGGCTACTTGATGGCCGGTTGGGCCGGCTCCCTACTTTTTGGGATTGGACTCGGCGCCCTCTGCGCGGCCTGGAATCGCCTTCCCGCCGGACCTGCGGCATCCTTCGGCAACATTCTTTATGCCTCAGGGATGGCCTGGGCCTTTCTCGGTTTGCGCAGCCCGATCTGGATTTCCGTCGGATTTCTTCCCTCCGTGGCCCTTTGCGCCGCCGTGACGCTTGCATTCCCAGTTGCCCGGCGTCTTCTCCCAGCGCAGGGTGCGGAGGATCATGGATCTTCTGGCCTTTGAAGCGACCAAAGCCCATTTCGACCGGGGCGCCTCCCGGTGGAAGGAAGCGCTGTGGGGTGTCGCCAAGATCCTCTTTTTCCTCTCCCCTTGGCCCTGGCCATCCCGATTCAAGGCCACGCTACTTCGCGCCTTCGGAGCCCGCGTGGGCCAAGGCGTCGTCATCCGCCCCCGCGTCAACATCACCTTCCCCTGGCGGTTCGAGATTGGGGATCACTCGTGGATCGGCGAGGAAGTCCTCATCCTCAATCTCGCGCCCGTCTCCATCGGCACCCACTGCTGCCTCTCGCAACGCGCCTTCCTCTGCACTGGGTCGCACGATTTCCATGCCGCGGCGTTTCCCCTAATCACTGCGCCCATCAAGATTCTCGATCGCTCCTGGATCGCCGCGGGATGTTTTGTCGCTCCCGGAATCACCGTCGGCCCGGACGCCATGGCCGCCGCCGGCAGCGTCATCACCCGGGACGTCACTCAGTTCACCATCGTGGCGGGAAATCCGGCCCGGGTGAACCGCGAACTCCGCGCCGAACTGGACGGAGATCCCTCTCTAAGTCAGCATGAATCCAACTGAAACTTTGCGGATCGGTGTCGCCGGTCTTCACCACGATCACATCTGGGGCGTCCTTCACGGCGCCTTCGAGAATCCGGCCGTGCGCCTCGTCTCCGCGGCGGACCCGTATCCGGCGCTCCGGGAGCGTTTTGAAAGGGAGTTCCACCTTCCGACGTATGCGAACTACGAAGCCGTGCTAGAAGACGAAACGCTTCACGCCGTTTACATTTTCACGGATAACCGCACCAAAGCGGACCTCACCTGCGCCGCCGCCGCCCGGGGCCTGCACGTCTTGGTGGAGAAGCCCTTGGCGGCGGATGGCGCCGACGCCCGCCGCATGCTGGAAGCCACCCGCAATGCCGGCGTCCGTCTGATGGTGAACTGGCCCTACGCTTGGTGGCCCGCCCTGCAACATGGGATTCACCTCGCCCAAGAAGGACACCTCGGCCGGCTCTGGCACGTCCGCTACCGCGGCGCGCACCAAGGTCCGGAAAATTGCGGCTGCTCGCCCTACTTCCAGGAATGGCTCTTCGATGCCCATCGCAACGGCGGTGGCGTGCTGGTCGATTACTGCTGCTACGGGGCCAATCTCGCCAGCGTGCTCCTCCAAAATCCGCAGTCCGTCACCGGATTCACCGGGACCTTGACGAAACCATTTTTCCCCTTGGAGGACAATGCCACCCTCATCGTCCGCTACCCCGAAGCCATGGCCACACTGGAAGGCTCCTGGTCCCAAACCGGCAAACTCACCGCCTACACCACGGTGATTCACGGGACCACCGGAACCTACATGATCGAGCCCTACCGGGAAGGCCGCATCCTCCACGCCACCGCGGAACATCCCGACGGTCAACCCATCGAGGTTCCCGCTCTGCCTCCCCACCTGGCGGAACCGACGCAGCACTTCCTTTGGGCGCTCACTGAGGAGAAACCGTTCCTTCCCCTCTGCGATCCCCTGAACGCGCTGCAAGCCCAGCTCATCCTCGACGCCGGAGCAAAAGCCGCTTGGGAGCACCATGAGTGCCCCGTTGCTCCGGTGTAGGCACTGCTCGTAACGGAATCGTCACTTGATCAATTTCCTGCCCCCTCTAGATGGAAATGGACCATGGAGGGATTCGTCGGCACTGTCGCCTCTGCATTTGCCGTTTTTCTGATTGTTTTCGTCCCTTCCACCGGGCACGCTGACGGCGCGTATCACGATGTGCTGAAGCGGTTGAATAGTCTGCTAGAGGCTTCTCCGAACGACGATTCCCTTCATTTTCAACTCGCTGTGGCCCACGTCGATCATGGCGACTGGGCGGCGTGCTTGGCGGAGGTGGAACGGGTCGAGCGCCTCGCTCCCGGCAAGCATCCCACTCGCTTCTTGGAGGGACGCGCCTTCTGCACCGGTGGCGACTTTCAAATGGCGCTTTATGCGCTCGATGACGTGCTGGAAGCGCAGCCCAACCACGCCCCCGCCTTAGCAGAGCGTGGCAAAGTGTATCTGAAACTCCGCGCCCCGGAAAAGGCTCTCCACGACTACCAAGCCGCATTCAAAGAGAAGAACTCCACACAACGCCAATGGTTTCTCGACGCCGCAGCTGGACTCGTCGCGCTCGGTCTGCCGGAGACGGGCATCGATCTCTTTGAACAAGGTCTCCGCCAATCGGGCGCGGATCCTGATTTCCTGATTCAGCAGCTCGAAGCCGCGATCTGGGTCCAAAACTACGAAATCGCTCTCCGCAATGCGGATCTCCTCAAAGACTTTTGGCCCCGACCGGAACCGTGGATGGCCCGCCGTGCCCAAATTCTCAGCCAAGCTGGCCGTCCCATGGAAGCGCGCGCGGCTTGGACCGCCCTTCATGATCACCTCATGGCGCTCCCCAATCTTGAACGTGGGATTCCACTACTCGTTCCTATTTTGGCCGAGGTCCGCCAAGCTCTTGGTCTGAACGTCCCAGCACCGGTGATCGCCCCACCCGCCTCGGACGCATCTGCTTCCACTCGTTAACCCAAAGCCAGAGATCACTCGGCTCAGCGAGGCGAGAAGGCCCAACGCAATCGTCGATGACTCCATCGATCCATGTTCTCGAAGAACTGCGCCGAACCGTAAGGTCGAGAAAGGGTTTCCCGGTCACGGATGGGAAACATTCAACGGAGCGGAGGACATCAGCCACACGGCGATGGTGTGGTCATTCTCTTGAAACAGCCCGCCCCGGCGCTGCACGGTCTGCTCCATGTATCCGGTTTCCAATCGGAGAAAATCGCCGAGCTTGCGGCCATAGCCAACGAAGGCCCGATTCTGATCGAAGGTATTGCCGAGCACGTTGCCGCCGAAGTTGAGAAACACCTCGTCCCAAATGGCGACATAGTTCTTTTTGTCGTCCGTCAGCGGGATCTCCGTGCGCAGCATGTACCGGCCCCGGTTCTCGGCGCGCCAGTCTAAGAGCTCGGAGTCACCGTTGTCATCCAAGCCGACCTCACCAATCCAGCGCTGCTCCAAACGGAGCCGTTGCTGCCAATCGAGCCCTAGGAACTGAAATTTCTGCGTGACTTGTTCCCAGGCGCGGTGCTCAGGAAAATCCGCCGCCGCCGGATACTCACCGTTCGGAAAGGTGTGCACGTAGGCATAGCCCGCACTGAAGCGAACGGAAGGGCTGTACTGATAATTGATGCCGGGGCGGAAGAGAACCTGCTGCCAGTCCCCGCCCCAGTCCGAGCGGCGATTCTGCAATTCCAAGTGCAACCCCCACGGCCCTTCGCCGAGCGGGTGATCGCCGACGTAGTTGAGCCACACGTTGTTGTTGTCCGCTGTGATCTTCGTCGGAGTCTGGGCCGACACGGAAGTGAGGCAGGTGACCACCAACAGCAGGCAAACCTTACGTTTCATGTTTGTTGATAATACGCGACTGAGGGGATTCAATGACTTTGTGCCGCCTCATGCTCCAGCGCGGCATGAATTCGCTGAGCGACCGCCTCTCGGTGACGCAGGATGGGCGCTGGAATCAAACCACCAACCACCAAAAAAAGCAGGCACATGGTGAGCGGAAGACGCTCCCGGAACAGCGCGTCGGGGATCTCGGCGACCTCTGACGCCAGTCGGCCCAGGAATAGGCGGGAGAAGAGCCGGAACAGGTGAATCGCATTCAAGGCGGTCGCCAAGTGAAGTGCAACGCCGATCACCGGTTGCGACTCCAATGCGCCATGAAAGAGGAGATCCTCCGCGGAGTAACCCAAAGTTCCCGGAAGTCCTACCAAAGCGAGGCCGCACACAAGGAAAAAGACTGCGAGCCGAGGCGCGTGCGCCCCAAGACCTAGGTGTCCCTCGGTGCTCCGTTCCACTCCCGCACAGCGAACCTCCAGTGCACGGTAAACGCTCACCAGCCCGGTCGATGCAGCGGCCACCACTAGCCAATGAATGAGCGCCCCAGTGATGCCGTAATGGCTCCCGCTCGAAAGTCCTGCGAGAATGAAGGATGCTTGGCTGACGCAAAGCATTGCCAAGAGGCGCCGTGGCTTTCTCTCGGCGATCATCAAAAACGATGTGTAGAGAGCGGTAAGGAGCGCCCCCCAACAGATATAATGCAGCATTTGCTGAACGACCGCTTCCAAGTGAGTCGATTCCGCCCGCACCAGAAGGAGCGCACCGCAGTGGCCGTTGTAAAAGAGCACAGTTGGCAATAAAGACCCTCTCTCGAAAGCCTGGGCCAACCAGGAATGGACTGGGAAAATCCCTTTTCTCAATGCCACCGCCAGCAGCAAGAGCGCCATCGCCAATCCGTTGGCATGGCTAAAGTCCATCCCCGAGGTCCCCATCAGCCCGGCCGCTCCCATCAACGCCACGCCGCTAATGGCCACCGCAATCCACAGCGCCGGCGAATGTGCCACCCCGGGAGTCCGGAAACAACCCAGGGCAAACGGCAGAGCGCTCAGCACCCAACCCGCCCCGAAGCCAGCGACACTGGTCGCCCCATAGGTAAACACGGTGGCCGCAAACAAGAACAACACGCCGACTAGGAAGCCTCCGGTCGCGTCCCTGCGCGGCGCCAAGAGAAGAATCGTCAGCGTCAACACACCATAAAGCACCAAAATGGCTTCATTCACGGAATCGACCTTCACCTGATGCCACAATGGATCGAGCAACTCGTTGTGACCCGATCGAGCGCGCAACCAAGCAGCGCCGGTCAGAAAGCCAATTGAGCTAAGCTGACAGAGGACAGCCAGTGCCCGGGTGGCACCACTCCCCCCCAGCACTAGGATCAAGACACAGGCCGCCATCGTAAACGACAGAGTGGCACTGAGGAGCGGCAAACTGAGGTGCGGAATGGCTTCAGACAGGTGCGTCATGGGAATTCTCAGTTACTAGGTCCCCGGCCACTTCCTCAGCTTCTGATTTGGATGCTTTCGCCGGACTCGATCCGCCCATCCAGGTAGGCTCGATCCGATTCAAAACCGCGGACAGGCAAACCATGGGCGCAATTACCAGGCGATCCACAATGGCATCATAGTGTCCCCGATCCAGGCCCAGACCGTATAACCATAACTGCAGCTTGTGCGGCACCAACGCCTCGTAATGCTCGCCGGTTTCACCAATCTGCCCACCTGATGCCGCGTGCAGCTGGCGATACTCATGAAGCATGGATGGCGCGCGGAGAAATTGCGCCGTCCGCACCGCGACGTGCCCAGCAATATGGAGCATCGCCACCATCGTCCAGCCCAAGCTCACTTCCGTGAAGATTACCGCAAGCTGCGTCATGGAAGCGTAAGAAAGCCCCGTCTTTACATCGGTGCAGGTGCGGTGAATCAGCGTCGCCACCACCGCCGTGGAGATCCCAATCGCCATCAAAACATAACGAGCCACGGGCGCGCTCTCCAGCAAAGGTTCAATCCGCAACACCAGATACGCCCCCGCGTGGACCGAGATCGCACCATAAAAAATGGCGCTCGACGGCGTCGGTCCCTCCATAGCTCGGGGCAACCAGCCAAAAAATGGCCCCTGAGATGACTTGCCACACGCGGCCAAAACAAGCAACACGCCGAGGATATTCAACTCAGGTCCGCCCACAGCGGATTTTTGCATCGGCCACTCTCCAGTAATCAGCGCGCTCCAGAGCCCACTGCCATACCAGTGATGCGCAAGAAAGACGGCCACCAGGATACAGATGTCCGCGAGGCGGTACGTAGCGAACACGCGAATCGCATTGAGCACCGGTTCCCGGCGATAACTAAAGAATCCGATGAGGAGAACGGAGGTGATCCCCACCAGCTCCCAGCCGGCCATCAACAAATCAATGGATCCCGCCGTGAACAGCAACAGCGAGCCAAACGCATAAAGCTGAATCAGCAGAAAAAAGCGAAGATGCCCTGGATCACGGTGTAGGTAGAGCGTGGAAAACTTGCCGACTAGGCCCACCAAAACAACCGTCAAGCCCACCATCGGCAGGGACAGGCGATCAACGGTCAATCGCAACGGGAAACCATAGTCACCGATCGCGAACCAATTCCCTAAATCCACCGATACGCTGGGCAGACGGTGCCTGACCATCCTGAACGCGAGCACTCCCGTCCCGAGGGTCAACCCCAGAAACAGGAATCCGGTCAGCGCGCATACGATCTTTTCTTGCCCCTTCCAGCCCAGAAGCCAAAAGACGGCGAGTGCCAAAAACAAGAGAGCTGGCGCGATGACCAGGCCTACCAAGATCTGTCCGTTGAGTCCGATATCCATACTAGGCAGCGTTCGTGATCCCTCCGGCATGAATTCTTGCCAAGGGAAGATGCTCCGACTTGCCGCCATACCATGCCAGCGACGAGGGAGCCTCGGGTAGAGGGGAGTCGTCGACCTGCAGAACTTCAAACACACCGTCCCGGTAGACGTGAATTTCACCGCTGAACGGATCGAGCGCCGCCAAGCGAATCCACCGGTTGTGAAGAAACTCATGGAGCTGCGGATTGGCTCGCATCGTCGAGAGCACCCGTATTGGCGTCGACTCTACCACGAAGAGAATCCGTACGGGTTCATGAATCTCCACCGTCTGCAGGGGCAGTCCCGTTCTCAGATCGCTCTGAAAGCCATTCATCACTCCCACCAAGCCGGTAATGTTGTGGGGAAGCTTCGTGCCGCAGCCATACCGCTCGTTGTCCACGGAAGAGAAGTAATACTCCAAGTTAATCCCCGCACAAACTGGCGTCACTGCCCCGAGAACCCTGCTGAGCCCTTCGTCGGTGGGATCCTTGGTGGCGTCATACGATACGAGGAAGGAGCGGCGGTCTAAGAACAAGCCACGAGTCGTGGAACGCCTCCCTACGATACAGACCGCGTTGGTGCAATGTCCGTACTCAGGCCGGGGCTCACCCAAATGCTCGGAGCGCTCTTGCACGTGCCGCAACGCTTGCTGGAACGTCAATTGCGGAGAGGCCGCCTCAAACCGGCGCGTCCGCTCATGCGCACTCCGCGCCCTGGCTTCGTCCAACGACTCCCGCACCCGGTTGACGTCGGCGCGATGACCTTCAGGAAGAAGCTCCAGATCGAACAGCTTGATCTCATCGCTACAGGTATCGTGATAACCGCCGAGAAACCACGTATCCGCCGGGATCACGATGCCCCGGGCCAAGAGCCCCTCCCGCACCTTCGGATGATTCGCCATCGCAGAGAATAGACGCGCGTTGGGCCCGCCGTGGCGCCCACCACAAGCGCCACAATCATAAGCGGATTCGAAGGGATTGTTCAGACTCGTCGATCCATGGCCGAGCACCACCACCAGACGAGCGATGTCCCTGTGCAAACCGGCTGGCTTTAGGATACTCGCCACGCAGTTCACCTTTTCCTCAAGCGAGAAGCCTTGAAGCAATCCACCGGCAGCTATCCGCCCCTCTTCGTCGGCTCGCTCAAACGTTAACTCCGTGCGTGGCACCGGCAAAAAGGCTGCATTGAGCCAAGCGGAAATTCTCGCGCAGGCCAGCGGATTGAGAAGCCGGAAGGTCAGGGGGAACAGCGATAAGAATCCCAAGGTTGCCGTGCTCAACCATCCGCGAACCAAGGTCCGGCTTGCCACATAATTCTGCCGGAACATCCGCGCCCAAAGTTTCCGCAAGGCACGGCGTCGAGATTGCAGACCGGTATGATCGCCAATCGCCTTCTCCACCACTTGATTTTGAGGCTTCACCACCACCGGACAGAGCGCCGCGCCACGAGCGTCATCGATTCCTGTATAGTCGACCGCCACGCCAAAGAACCCCGCAGCACCCAAAGTCTCAATATCCGGATCAACTTCTTCTAGGTGGCGCCTGATCGATTCTTCGCGCTCATCAATACAGAAGATGACCTGGGCGGCGAGTCGCGAGGACGAAGCCGCACCACGTGACATGGCCACGGCCCGGTACTTGGCCAAAGGAAGCAAAATCTGCCGTTCATGCCGCCGCTCGTAGGCCAAATGGAGCAGCCACCGCCGCTCAAGCTCGTCAATTGCCCTAACCTCCGCGACAAACGCCAAGAAAACTGCGCTGGGCATCGCCTCAATTCGCCCAGTGGAGAGACCACAGAGTTGCGCCACCTCAAAAATCAGCGCCGTATCACAATAGCCCTGGCGGTCCACGACCTCCCTCGAGAACTCAATGTCCGATTCACCAGATCGGCTGCTCAGATTCCTCGTCGCGCCAAGGAGAAGCAACAGACGTAATGCCAGATACTCCCGCAACGAGAAGGGTAGCCGCACATGAGGAGCCAGCGCAGGTTCCTCTTCCAGGCGATGGATCAACCCTGCCCAACCTGGCAACGCAAGCAGTTCTCGTTGGAGAAAGATCCCCCAAGACTCCTCCTGAACTCCTAGACGATCGAGTAGCCCCATGATTCGATCCTCGTGCGAGCCGGGCACTTGCCGGAACTCATGGACAATGTTGCGAAACCCTTCCAGACCAGCCGGCATGAAGCATGCCGACTGATCGAGAATGGCCAGCGCAGCTTTCCATAATCCAGTCTCTCGCAGCGGCATCGGCCAGTAAGCAATGCCTTGATCCAGGAAGGCCGCCGCCAAACGAATCAGCACCGGATGGATGATGTCGTGGGCAGCCTCGATCCCCTCTTTTCGTACTCGTTCCGACGCCGGAGAAGCTGGTTTGAACACCTCCAACTTCGTTTCGATGCCCGCCCAGAGCTTGCGGGGCAGGTCACCCGCGAGCGAGGATTTGGCCGAATCACTCAAGTCTCGCCGAAATGTCCGGAGCCAGTTGCCGTCGCGCAAGTTCCACTCGATGCTGCATGGGTCAATGGGGCGCAGACCCCGGAGCAGGACCTCGTGACGCAGCGCTCTCCGAGTCAGCCCACCTTCCTCCCAAATCGTGAGAGGTTCACCGCCAGCAAGAATCGCGGCGATGTCCTCCTCCACGATGCGCCCCCGTTGAAGTTCGCGCCGGTAGGCAGCTTCGGCCAGGAACGGCTGGCTGCCAAAAATCGAGGCCGCCTTCACCACCGCCTCCTCAAAGGGCAAGTGTTGAAACGCGTGGAGGGTGTTGTGATGCACGAAGACTCCAATTGGGCCTTGAGCAGGCAAAAGGTGCGCGGCGTGATGAATCGCCTCGCGAAGCCTTTCGGCCCGGCCAGAGGCGGCCCCCGTCACTCGTGCGTGTATCGAAGTCGGATCGGACACGCGGACAGTCTACCTGCGGCCTTCCATTCCTGCCATCCCGTGTCCGGGGGGTATTTCGACCCTTGCCCACGGGTGGACCCGTTTCCAGGGGTTGGGATTTACCCTGTCGAGGGGATGGTGGGCGTGCGGGCCAGTGACGTAAGGTGCCCAGATTTCGAAAATTGCATCCATTCCTATGTCAACAGACGCTCACGGCCATCCCGTATCTCCACCCGGTCCCAAGCCGGTAGGGAATTTGCCTGGATTCGTTCAATACTTCAAGAAAGACATTCTGTCGGGCTTTTTGGTATTCCTCATCGCACTTCCTCTCTGCCTTGGGATCGCCATCGCGAGCGGTTTCCCGCCGATCGCGGGAATCTTTACGGCGGTGATCGGAGGTTTGTTGACCCCGTTCTTTTCCAACTCGGAACTGACGATCAAAGGCCCTGCCGCGGGGATGATCGTGATCGTCCTCGGAGCCGTCCAAGCGTTGGGAGAGGGTGATCCCACCACGGGCTATCATCGTGCCCTGGCCGTCGGGATGGTTGCCGGTGTTATTCAGATCCTCTTCGGAATGTTTCGCGCTGGCACGCTGGCGGAATTCTTTCCCGTTGCCGCCGTGCATGGCATGTTGGCCGCCATCGGCGTGATCATCATCTCAAAGCAGGCGCACATCGCCCTTGGAGTGGCCCCGCACGCGAAGGAACCGTTGGAGCTGATCTCGGAGATTCCTCACTCCATCATGCACCTGAACCCCGAGATCGCCCTGATTGGCGGCATCAGTCTCCTCATCCTCTTTCTGCGGCCGTTGGTGAAGTTGAAGTGGTTCCAAGCCATTCCAGGTCCCATGCTGGTGCTCTTGGTTGCCACGCCGCTTGGGATCTATTTCGATATCTCCCACCAACATCTCTACCATTTCGCCGGTCATGACTTTGAGGTTGGGCCGAAGTATCTCGTCGCGTTGCCCGGCAATATGCTCAGCGCGATCGCGCACCCGGATTTCTCGGTGATTTCCAGCCCCGAGAGCATCAAATGGATCATCATGTTTGCCCTGGTCGGCAGTCTAGAATCATTGCTCAGTGCCAAGGCCATCGATCTACTCGACCCCTACCAACGGCGCAGCAACATGAACCGGGACCTTTTGGCCGTTGGGGCAGCCAATACCTTGAGCGCCTTTGTTGGCGGTTTGCCGATGATCAGCGAGATCGTCCGCTCCTCGGCCAATCGCAACAACGGTGCTAAGACGCGGTTCGCCAACTTTTGGCACGGCTTCTTCCTCCTCGCCTTGGTGGCCAGCGTTCCATGGCTCCTGAACACGATTCCTCTCGCCGCGCTCGCCGCAATGCTCGTGTTTACCGGTTACAACCTCGCCTCTCCCAAGGAGTTCTTCCACATGTGGGAGGTGGGCATAGCTCAGCTCTTGGTCTTTGTTGTCACCATGATCGTCACCCTGGCGACCGACCTTCTCATCGGTATCGCTGCTGGGATCCTGGCCAAGCTCTTTCTCCATGTTTGCTCGGGAATCCCGCCTCACCGCCTTCTGATTCCCCACACGGAGGTTCTGGAGGAGGACGACGCTCAGGTCGTCCGCGTCCACAAAGCGGCGGTGTTTAGCAACTGGCTGGGGATTCGCTCCCTCCTTTTGCAAATGAAGCACGCTCCCAAAGTGGTGGTTTGCCTCAAGAACACGAAGCTGGTGGACCACTCCTGCATCCGCAAGCTTGAGGAAATGGCTCACGATTGGAAACTCGAGAACCGCGAACTCATCATTGCCGGTCTCGAAGACCACGAGCCCGTTTCCAACCACCCCCATGCCGCGCGGAAAGTAAAATCGGGCGCGGCCTGAGCGATTTTATTCCTCGGATCGGTTGCGCGCCGAAGACGGCGGCACCGTGACGGTCAGGCGCAGTCCCGTGGGACGCACACTTTCCCACGCGACATCGCCCCCGCACTGCGCCGCCCGCGCACGAATCCCGGTCATTCCGATGCTCGGCGGGCTCACCTCCCCCCGCCCTTGCAATCCGCGTCCGTTGTCTTCGATAATCAAACGGAGGTCTGCTTCGGCGGAAGGAGCCCGCAGATCAACCAACAACTTCGTCGCTCCGGAATGACGCGCGATATTAGTCAACGCCTCCTGGGCGATCCGGAACAAATGCGTTTCCACCTCATCACTTAGACGGAAAGCGAGGTCCGACCCGTAGTCCGCCCGCAATCCGGTCCGCTCCGCAAATCGTTCCACCAGCCAACGCAACCCGGCGTCCAGCCCGAAATCGTCAAGAATCACCGGCCGGAGCAGCTGGGACATCTCCCGCACGTTGGCGATCGATTGATCCACCAAACGGATGCAATCATGGCCCCGCTCTTCAGTGAAACTCCCGTGCGCCAAACTGGCACGCACCGCTGCGAGCGATTGCCCGAGTTCATCATGAAGTTCATGGGAAAACCGGCGGGCAGTCTCTTCTTGGCTCCGGAGCATGTGCCAGGAGACCCGAGTCAACTCCGCCGATTGAGCCTCAAGCCTCCTGATCCCCCGCACGGTGAAGCGGATGGTGGCCACCGCGCAAAGCGAGGCCATGCCGAAACAGGCGCCCAGTAGCAAAGCCGACTGAGTCGCCAGCTCCGTGGATTGCCGTTCGATCATGGACTCCGCCGCTCGCAAACGTTCCGAGCTGGATTGCAGGAGGGAGTCGACCCGGGCCACGACGTGATCGTGGTGCGTGAATATTCGTTGGGTCTGCTCCAGGGTCAGCGGTTGGGGTTGTGCCACCGCGGATCTCGTCTCCCGGGTAAATGCCCGGATATCCGTGGCCAGAGCATCCCAAGACGCATCCGGCTCAAACTGACCAGCCGAATTCAACAAGGTCTCCAGCGTGTCATCGGCTGCCTGCAAATCCTCCAGCAAGCCGGTGGCATTCGCTCCGGCCGTGAGATTGGCCAGGCGATGCAGAATTTCCGTCAGAGCATTCTGCTGGACCTGAACCTCATGGAGCAACCGCGCCATCACGAGTTGCTCTTGTGCCAATAGAGCACTGCCCCGCCGGATGGCTTGGCTTTCGCGGATCGCCAGCAAAGCGGCGGCCGTAAGCAGAACCCCGACCAAGGTAAATCCAATGGCCAAGGCCCGCAGGACCACCCGGTCCGTGAACCGGCCGCTCCAGCCTGCCGGTTCCAGCAGGGGTGACAGAGGGCTATCCATGGACCGAAGATCAGTCGATCAATCCATTGCGCATCGCAAACCGGACCAACTCCCCAATAGAATGCAGATTGAGCTTCTCCATGATGCGGCCACGATGCGCTTCCACGGTATAGACACTGAGCGACAAGGAGTTGGCGATCTCTTTGTTCGTCTTGCTCTCCGCGATCATTTGCAACACCTCGCGTTCCCTGGAGGAAAGAAGGTCGATGGGATTGGTGACATGCTTGCGATAGTCATCCAGCACCGCCTCGGAGACCTCCGCGCTGAGATAACCCTGCCCTTGGGCCACTCCCCGCACCGCAGCCAAAAGTTCTCGCTCCCCAGAATCTTTCAGCAGATAGCCACGTGCCCCAGCTCGCAAAATCTCGCGGACGTAGACCGCGTCCTTATGCATCGAGAGCGCCAGCACCCGGACTTTGGGACAATCCCGGGAAATCCGCCGCGTCGCTTCTATTCCATTCAACTCCGGCATCGTCACGTCCATGATGACGATCTCCGGTTGGAGCTCGGCGGCGAGTTCGGCGGCTTCCCGCCCGTTGGAAGCCTCGCCCACCACTTCCATATCGGGTTGCGCGGACAACAACATCCGGAAGCCGCGCCGGACGACCGCGTGATCGTCCGCCAGCAGCACTCGAATGACGCTCGATGGTCGCTTCAAGGAAGTTATTGGGCCGGCGGCGTCACCGGAGCTTGCACCGGTGGCGCGACCTCCACCTCGCGGGAAAATTGGATGATTTTCTCGATCATCTCCTTGCCCGCCTCGGACCAGTGGCCCTTGCCTTCAAAAAGGATTTCCCGCATCGAAGCTCCGTAATACACAGCGTTCGCCTTGTCGGCGGGACCGATACCGCCCCCTTCAATCGCGGCGCCCGCATACAAGCCGCCAGCGTCGGAATAAACGAGGATCGGCTCCTTGATGGTGTCCGCCTTGAACTCACCACCGGCACTTGAAGGGCCCGCCGTGGCGCGGACGTTGACGCCGATCTTGGCGCCGCCACCTTTCAGCAACTCCATCCCGCGATCATCCATGAGCAGCAGGACCGTGTCTGATTTCTGTCCACCGATCTGGAACCCGTAGCTGCCTTCCACGTTGGCAACGAAGGCCGGGGGACTCCAGGCTCCGGTCCGAGGATCGCGCACCGTGGCCAATCCATTCCCAGCTTGGAATCCAATCCCCAAGCCGGCCTTGATCTGGTGAATGATGATCAGACCACGGGCGTTAGCGAGAATCTGCGCCGGAATCCGTGTGCTCCTGTTCCGTTGCAATGCCACCAGATAGTCCGTTGAGTTCCGAATCCTCATGTCAAGCTTCTCGGGGTCCTTCTTGAACGCTTGGGCGTGGACCAGACTGGGCGCCGCCACCATGGAGAACGCGAGCGAGAGAACGACTGGCAAGCCGAGCGACATGCGCCAAGCGGGTGCACAAAAGGTTTTAAGTTTCATCGTGAAGGCAAGACGCCAGGAAATCTTGCGCTGGACGTCCTGACAGAAGATCTTTGCTCGAAAATTGTTCCCGCCGCAAGCATGCTTTCGTCGAACTCTTGACCCTCGTTCTCCGTAGCCCGCCACGCACCGTCATGCGTTTTCTATTCATCGCTTGTCCAATCACCGCTGGGCTGCTGCTCTGCTCTTGCCTACCCGTTAAAGACAAGACGTCATCGCAACTGCTCGATCAGATTGCACGGCTCGAGGACCGGCTGGCGGAGGCCGAGCACCAAGTTACCGAACGCGAGGTCGCAGCCAGAGAATCGGCTACGCTCCTCAAAGAGCGTCTTGAACGGCTCGAAGAACAGGCTGCGCAAGGCCAAGCCGCTTCTGGAGGCGTTCAGGAAGGCGTAGCCCGTCAACTCGAACTGACCCAGGCGCAACTCATGGAGTTTCAGGGGGCCATCAACTCGCTCCTCGAACTCACTCATACCGGACAGAGCTGGGTTCGCTTCGGCCTCGGTTACGCAGGCCACGCCGTGGCCCGCACGCCGCACGGTTCGTTCCTGATTGAGCTAGGGGCGCAGGAAGTCTCCAAGGACGGAAAGGGCCACGTTCTCCGCCTTCGTATTGGCAATAGCACCAGCCTCACTGTCCACAAGTTCAAGCTTTCCGGCCATTTTGGCGCCCCTCCACCTGAAGGAAAGCCAAGCACCGAACTCTCTCACGATGCTCAAGCCGCATGGGAAAGCACCCTGCGTCCGTTCGAACAGTCTTTCTCGACGCCTCTCCCGAACGCATCGTGGAACGAGGTGGAACTCACGTTGCCTACCAGCCGTCTGGCAGATTTGCGTTTCATTCGCCTTCGCATGGAGGTCGAGCGAGCCAGCCTTCCTGAGTCCTCAGACACCGGTACGGAGCGGCTCCGCATCAGCCTCACGTCCAAGGGCGGCTTTATTCTCCACACGGATCACGGCTCCATCATCATGGCCGTTCAAGGACATCGCAAGGTCGAGACAGGCTACGAGATGGACGTTCGCTTCGGGAACCCACTCGGGCTCACCGTCACCCGTTGCACCCTCCAAGGCCGCTTCGGTCCCGAACCGCCCAAAGCCGATGACTTCGCCGATTTTGAAAAATACCGGTTCGCTCTCGCTCAGTGGCACCAGCGTCTCCGCCCCTTTGAAATCGAGGTTGCCGGCGAGTTACTCCCGTTCAGTTGGAATCCAAAGACCTTACGTTTCCGCACTCAGGATCCCGCTGAACTTGCTTTTATCGAGTGCCAAATGTTCGTAAAAAACGTCAGTCTCCGGCAACCCTGACACGCTCCCTCAATCCGAAAGACCGAACCAGAGATCCCTCCCGCTCGTCTGCCAGATTTTCGTCGATCCGTCCCCCGAAGGCTTCAATCGGAAAGTGCCGTAATCCTCGAACCGGTAGGTGAGCTTCACTTCCATGGAGCCATCCGAAAGCCGTCGGCCCGCCAGCGTCGCCAACACATCCGATGGCGCCCCGGGCTTATAGACCTGTCCCGTGACCAGATTGGTCCGCTCGTTGATGTTGAGACGGATCTCAATGGCTTCGCCGTCCCATTGGCCGCGGCAGACACTCTCCTTCGCTGACGCCAAGGGCACCCAAAAGAGCCACACGCTCAGAAGCCATACCATTCTCGTCCGCATTGCTCGATTCCCGGTCCAGCCTATGGTCATTCTCCGGATTGTCGAGCCCGCGCTCAAGGAACCGGCTCTTCCTCTTCCCAAGCATCTCCGCATTCCACTCCTCGGCGCAAGGAGTAGGCCAAGTGCGGGGTAAACAGCTCAGGCTCCAATAAGAATGAGTCGTGCCCTTTTCCGGAGTGCACGGTGATATGCATGACTGGCACGCTGGCCAGCTCAAGCTGCTTGACCAACTCGGCTTGCTCCTCCGGATAGAAGCAGTAATCCGAATCGATACTGAACACAAGCCAGTGGTGCCCCGCCCGGCGGCTGATCGAGAGCAGCTCGTGCGCATACTCCACCCCGGCATCGTCGATCGGATTGAATCGGAGCCACATATCGCAAATCCGGAGGTAGGTGTTTGCGTCGAACCGCTTCACGAACTTCTTCCCTTGATGGAGCATGTAACTCTCCACGTTGTGCCCCACCTGATACCAGGCGAGCTGATCTCCCGACTGAATCAATTCGCCTCGTGCCCGCCGTTCAATGGAGTCCAGGTGGACAAAGGTCTTGTGACTGATCATCCGGGCCAACGCCATCCCGTACTCCGGCGCGGGACCTCCGTAATAAAGCCCCCCTCGGAAGTGCGGATCATTCTCGATCGCGATGACCTGTTCGAAAACGGTGAGCCGAGTCAGCACCGTCGTCCTAAGTCCGCTGGCAATCGATACCACCAGTCGCACCCGCTCGGGGAACAGCGTAGCAAAATTCAGGGTCAACAAGCCGCCAATTGAAGCCCCGACCACTGCATGGAGCTTTTCGATGCCGAGCTGGTCGAGCAACAATGCTTGCGACCTTACGACGTCCTTTGTCCCCACCCGAGGGAAATCCGGTCCATACGGCAACCCTGTTTTCGGATTTACCGATGCCGGTCCGGTCGATCCATAACAGCCACCCAGATAATTCGCGCAGATCACGAAAAACCGATCGGTATCAAGGGCCAGGCCCGGACCGATAAACGGAGTCCACCATCCAATATGACACTCGGGAGTCCAGCGCTCCCCTAGCCCCGGCACCTCCTCGCAAAGCCCACTTGCGTGCTGTGTGCCCGACAGGGCGTGAAACACCAAAATCGCGTTTGATCGATCTGAGTTCAGCGCGCCATGGGTCTCGTAGGCAAGCCACAGATCGTCAAGTTCAGTGCCGCAACCGAAGAGAAAAGGCTGATCAGGAGTAGCAATCCGGGCAAACTTGGTTTCCACCGGCAAAACAGAGGGCGACGACATCAGGATCGCTACGATGGCGGCAATCCCACGGGCGGCAAGCGGAGAAAAACAAGTCAGCGATTGCGCCGGAGAACCTCAACCTCGAGCGAAGAAGCCCCTGACCCAGCGCCGCCAGTGATTTTTTCCCGAAGCAGTCGATCCAGTTCCTGGTAAAGAGCCTGGAGGTCCTGAAGCTCCTCCGCTGTGTGCTTATCGGGCCCTTTGGCTTCGCGAAGCTCAATCTCTTCGCGCACCTTGTTGATCTTCGCCTCCACAACGGGGTTGTAATTCAAGCTTTCGATCGCGAGGTCCGAAGAGGATGCTACCGGAGGCGACACTTGATCGAGCGGCTCGCGCCAGTAAAGCGGCGGCTTCCACTCCGGCCCCAATCTCAGTCGTAACGCTTCCGCCCGGTTCGCCAATGAAGCGGAGTCCTCAGGACGAGCCAGATCACGGGCCGCCATCGCTTGTCCGTAGAGTGCCACCACCTGAGATGCCTGATCCCCGGCCTTCTCAAAAATCGGCAACGCCAGCGAGAACGCGTCCCACGCACCTCCCGGATCCCCGGCGTAGCGATAGGCACAACCGGAGCGCAAGAGCAGATGCGCCAGCGTCTGCGGCGTGTCCGCATACTCGACCGCCCGGTTGTAGGATTGAATCGCCTCGCCGTGCTCACCTTTCTCCAGCAACAAATCACCCGTCAAACTCCAGGCCGCGGCCACGTCCTTCGTGAACCATTCTTGCCAGCCGGCGATGACGCATCCCTCCTCCATCACGGGAATCGTCTCCTTCAACATCCGCGCCCGGCTCTCGGGCCGATCACGCCCTTCCCGAAACACAATTTGTGCCTTGAGGCTCCGGTGAAGCCCCGTTCCAGGACTCCCTTCCCTCTCTAGATTCATGATCGCCGCCGTCAGAATCGCAGCCATCCGTTCCGAGCGTCCGGTCTCGCGCGCAAACTCCGCCCGGATCAAATCCCACCGCGCCCGTTCCGCCACCCGATCCACGGGTGCCGGCTCGATCCGCTCCAACGCCTGACTGAGGAACGCATCCACCAGAGGGATTAGAAAGGGCCGTGCGGAAGCGACCTCCTGCAACCGAGTCGCCCTCGCGACGATCCGATCCCCCGATGCCGGTTGCCGGGAAAGCCACTCGACCAAGATCTGCACACTGTTCGACCACTCCGCTCCCGGCGAGATCGTCGCCAAAATCTCGAAGGCCTCTTCCTCTCGGGAAACCGGATCCTCGATCGGCATCTGGGTCCAGAATCCGATCGCCCGAGCCAACTCCACCTTGGCCGTCTCGGCATCCCCGTGGCAGCGGGCCGCCACCGCCAACAGGGCGTGGAAGCGGTAAAGCTCGTTCCCAAACTCCCCGGGCGAAGCGGCAGTGAGGAACTTTCCACACTGCACCAGCCACTCCCGCGTTTGGTCCGGCTCATCCGGAAGGTGGCTCTCCGCCCGGTCCAGCCAAGCCTTCAACGCCAAACGAAGCGCTTCCGGGTCCGCCGCCAACGGAGAGGGCGAAGGCGCCACGGGAGCCGGTGCCGGCGGCACGACAGCTTCAATGGGCTCCGGCCCCGGAGGCGGAAGCGCTGATGTAGGTTGCAATTTTTCCGGTGGATACATGCCTCCGCCTTCCAACCGGAAATTCGCCAAAAACGCCTCCACGTCCCGGCCCCAACCGCCTGCATAGGCATCGTTCCCACGCAACGCGCTCAAATGAATGCTCTCCCGAAGAGTCCACAGCGTCGCCAACGCAACCGCCGCCGCCCCTGCTCGACTCGCGAGCGTCCGCTCCCGCCCGAGCTTCGTGGCTCGCCGATCGATAAAGTAAGCCAACTCCTCCAGCCGGACGCCCAGGACCGCTGCCACCACCGAAGTGACCGCCGCTTCGACCCCGCCCTCTCCCTTGGCGCTGATCCAGCGATCTTGATCCGCTTTGCGTAGATTCTCCGGGAAACACGGCTTTTCGTAGGCTTCTCGATGCGACTCCTCTGGACGCGGCTCGCCTTCTAGAACCACCGGGATCACCACCGCCCGCGGTCGAGCCTGATAATAAATCTCCAATTCCGCCGCGATCCAACGCGAGCTGGCCGCCGCCGCGCTGCACAGCAGCACCATCATTTCTCCAGACCGTATCGTCTGCTGGATCGATTCCGGAATCTCCCCGACCCGTGGGTTCTCTTCGCCGTGGCGAACCAATGTTCGCGATCGCGCAAACCTGATTCGATCCGGATGAACCGAGACGCCCATTGGAACGTGAAAACGCTCGAAGCCTTCCTGGAACAGACGCGCTGGTTCGCCGTCTCGCTTCGTTGCCGAAAGGTAAATGAGATTCGCGGAGGCCATGGGACAGTGTCGAACTCGACCTCTTGGTCCCTCAGAAAATCAGGACCCAGAGATCATTAAGACCTAGCCCTACACTAGCAGGCATCCAAACGCAAGCCCCGGAATTTCGGGACCCGTTCAAACGAGACCGGTCAACCGGAGCGCCGCCTCAATGCATCGCACCTGGGCAGCCACTCGCAAGTCCAGCCCAAACTCCGAGGGCGTCTCGAAGGTCAACGCCGTCACCGCGTGATGAACCCGCAGGTAAATCGCCTCCGGCAGCCCCTCTTCCATTTCCTCCAGCAGTGCCAAGAGATCCCCACCGTGAAACAGCAGCCCACGGTCCATCGCCATCCCTTCCACCTCTGCCCGGCTCTCTCGCGGGATGAACTCCGCGCAGGCGTCTAGACATTCGTTGCCGATGGATTCCCCAACCTCCCCAAGCTCGTAGAGATAAGTCCCCGTGGCGTCGTAATCCTCGTGGAGACACAGCGCCAAGCGGAACCGCATCCCTTCCATCCGCTCGCGCCACGCCGAGATCAACGGATTCCGCGTGTGATGAAATTCCCGGTTCAGGTCCGTCCCGGTCGCGTCACGGCGCGTGTTTTGCCGCAGTCCGTCCGGGTTGAAACACGGAATGATCAGGCAACTCGCGCTTCGCAACCAATCGATCCGGGATTCCGCCCAACCAATCAATCCCTCCGTCCCCGCCGGTTCGTCCCCATGGATGCCGGCGGACAGATACACCGCACGCTCCTCACACCAAGGCCCACGCGTTCTCAAATAAGGCACCCCGGGCCGCAGCTCCACCATGTCCAACCCGGCCCCACGCGCCACTGCCACCCAACGCTCCAGCAGCGCCTCAACGTCATGTGCCCGGTGGCGCCGCAGGTAGTCGGAGTTCACAGCGCCGCCAGCAATTTGTCGTGGATCCGGTCGAAGCCTCCGTTACTGAACACGATCAGCACGTCCCCGTCCCGGGCCTGTTGCTGCAGACGGTTCACGATCGCGTCCGCGTCCGGCTCGTGAAAGGCGGCCACGCCGCGCGCCACCAAATCCCGCGCCACCAAATCTGGGTCGAGCCGATTCTCCGCTGCGACCTTCTCCGGGTTCGGAACCGAGGCGATGCACACGCCATCCGCTCCGGAAAGCGCTTCCGGGAGATCGTCCTGGAAAACCCGCCGCCGCGTCGTGTTCGAGCGCGGCTCAAAGATCGCCCAAAGCCTCCGCCCCGGGAATTTGTTGCGCATTGCGGACAAAGCCTCGCGCATCGCCGTCGGGTGATGCCCAAAGTCGTCGATCACCACCATCCCCCGGGACGTCTCACCGCGCACTTCCTGCCGCCGCGCCACCCCACGGAAACCGGGCAATGCGCTCACCAGCAAGTCGAGATCAAATCCCGAAGCCCGCGCCGCCGTCAGCGCCATCGCCGCATTGCGCACGTTGAACTCCCCGGCCATCGCGATTTCGCAAGTCTTTCCCTCGATCACAAAGCGGGAGGATTCCGGCAGATACTCCACTCCCGTGATCCGCACGTCGCAATGCTCCCCAAAACCAACCTGGATCACCCTGGCCAAGCACCCCGCCGCCACGACGCGGCAATTCACATCGTCTCCATTGATCACCACCGCTCCATTCGAAGGCACGATGTTCAATAGGCGCTTGAAGCTCAGCTTGATGGCCTCCAGATCCGCGAAGATGTCCGCATGATCGAACTCAATGTTGTTCACCACCACCACCCCAGGCAGGTAGTGGACGAACTTGGAGCGCTTGTCGAAAAACGCGGTGTCGTACTCGTCGCCCTCCAGAATCACGAACTCCGTCGGTCCTCCCAACCGGCAGCCCATCCCGAAGTTCGCCGGCAACCCACCAATCATAAAATCCGGCGACTCCCCGGCCGATTCCAGCAACCACGCCAACATCGAGGTCGTCGTCGTTTTCCCGTGGGTGCCCGTCACCACCAGGTTCCGTTTCCCGTGCAGAAACTGCTGTTTCAACACCTCCGGAAGCGAGAGATACGCCAGCTTCCGGTTCAACACTTCTTCGACTTCCGCATTGCCCCGGCTCATCGCATTGCCGATCACGATGCAATCCGCATCCGCCGGAATGTTCGAAGCCGCGAACGGTGCCTGGATGCTGATCCCCTTGGCCGCCAAAAACGTCGACATCGGCGGATACACCCCGTTATCAGAACCGCTCACCCGGTGCCCGAGATCCTTGAGAGCCGCCGCCACCGCTCCCATCGCGGTGCCGCAGATGCCCATAAAATAAAAATGCTTCGGGTCTTCAGTCGTCCTCATCGTCATTCGCGGGCGGCTTCCATACGTCACCCTTACGGGGCGCGAAAGCATTTTTCCACCGCTGTTCAACGTTCCCCCCCTCAACCAAAGGCTGGATTCCCGGCGGGCGCGCGCCAAGTTGCCGGATGGACGATCTCTTCCGGTCCGATGAACCCTCTGCCGCCGAAGCGCCGGGCACCTCCGCTCCCTCCATGCCTTTGGCCGCCCGGATGCGTCCCCGGACCTTGGACGAATACATCGGCCAGCAACACATCCTCGGTCCCGGCCGCCTCTTGCGCCGCGCCGTCGAAGCCGACCGCTTCACCTCACTCATCTTCTACGGCCCGCCCGGCGTTGGCAAAACCAGCCTCGCCCAGCTCATCGCCCAATCTACCTCCACGCGGTTCGTCAATCTCAGCGGAGTGGAAAGCAACGTCGCCGAAATCCGCCAAGCCGTCGATGGCGCCGCCCTTTTCCTCCGGACGCGAAACCAAGCGACCACGCTCTTTGTCGACGAGATCCACCGCTTCAACAAGGCCCAGCAAGACGTCCTCCTCCCCCACATCGAACGCGGCACCGTCCGCTTCATCGGCGCCACCACGCACAATCCCTTCTTTTACATCAACAGCCCGCTGATCTCCCGCTCCCAGGTCTTCCAGCTCGAGCCACTGGCCAATGAGGATCTCGTCCAGCTCGTCGAACGCACCTTGGCCGATTCCGAACGGGGCCTCGGCAAAACCCCGATCCGCATGGCGCCCGAGGCCGCCCTCCATCTCTCCAAATGCTCCGATGGCGACGCGCGCAAGCTCCTCTCCTCCCTGGAACTCGGCGTCCTCACCACCCCGCCCGGCCCAGATGGCGTCATCGACTTCACCCTCGAGGTCGCCGAAGAGTCGATCCAGCAGAAAACCGTGGTCTACGATGGCGATGGCGATGCCCACTACGACACCATCAGCGCCTTCATCAAATCGATGCGCGGCAGCGATCCCGACGCCGCCCTCTACTGGCTCGCCAAAATGCTCTACGCCGGCGAAGACCCGCGCTTTATCGCCCGCCGCATCGTCATCGCGGCCAGTGAAGACGTCGGCATGGCGGATTCTAACGCCCTCCGCGTCGCCTTGGCCGCGCATCAAGCCGCCGAGTTCATCGGCATGCCGGAAGCCCGCATTCCCCTGGCCCACGCCGCCGTCTACATCGCGACGGCGCCGAAGAGCAACCGCGCCTACGTGGGAATCGACGCCGCGCTTGCCGATGTCCGCAACGGCCGTACCCTCGCCGTCCCGCCCCATCTCCGCACCAAAACCCGCAAGAAGCTCGCCGCCGCCAGCGGGACCGAAGAGTCCGAACTCGCCTACAGCTACGCGCACGACGATCCGGAGGGCTACATCCCCCAAGCCTACCTCCCCGAAGGCCGCCGCTACTACGAGCCCAGCGAGAACGGCCTCGAAGCCCGCGTAAAAGAACGTCTGGATCACTGGCGCAAGCTGTTTGAGTCCAATGGGGCAGTTGAGGGTTGAGAGTTGAGAGTTGAGGGGGCTTACCGCGCAAATCCGCGACCCACGCCCCGCCGGTGCCCTGCTTTCCCCGCAGCTCCGCGCCTCTCGCCCCGTGAGACGCTTGCTTTCCACGCAAATCCGCGAACCCCGCTCCGCAGGAGCCCTGCTTTCCTCGCAAATCCGCGCCCCTCGCTCCGCGAAGCGATCGCTTGCGACGCAAATCTGCGAGCGCGCCTCCGTACGGCACGCGTCTGCCTCGCAAATCCGCGACCAACACACCTGGACCGGCTAATCCGTCGCGTAAACGAGCCGTTCGCTCAGTTGGCCCCAGCCGCTTTCGCCTCCGCTTCGGCCTCCTTGGCCTCGCGGGTCTGCCGCGCTTGCACCGGCGCGGTGAGGTCCTTGATGATCTCGTTCAACTTTGCCAGTAACTCGGACGTCTCAGTGCTTGGGTTGAGCCGCTCCACCTCCGCCGCCACATCCACGAGCAGATTCAGGCGCCGCTTCAACGCGGGCACGCTCTCCCGCAACGGCGGCGCGCCCGCTTCCGCCGGACGCGCGAACTTCTGCCCCCATAGCCGTTCAAACTCCGCTTGCGCCGCCACCAGCCGTTGGCAAGACGCCGTCAGCCCCAGCGTTTCCAGGTCCCGCCGGGAGCTCTCTGATCCCAAGTCCGCCAGCAAGGCCCCCATCAAGCCGGACTCCACCGTGTACCCAGTCCGGTGTAGGGAATTTCCGTGCTTGGCGAACACCGCCCGGAGCCGCCCGCCTGCCTCCCGTTGCGCCGCGTTCGCCGCCCCGTTCTTCGCCCAAATCCCCGCAAAATCTCGCAGCGTTGTGAAGGCATTGTCCCGCGTTTCATCCGCCAACTGAATCGGATCCGTCAAGTCACTGCCAAGCTCACGCCCCGCGGCTTGGTGGATCCACGCCACGTCGCCTTCGGACGCTTTGACAATCGCCAGCAACACCGGATCGCCGCCATAAAGCCCCCCCAAAACGGGCAAAATCCGCTCAGCGGCGGCGGTGAGTTCCTCATTGGCGAGGTGACTTGTCATGAGTGTGTCCATCTTGTGTTTCGATTGTTGTTTCGATTGGTCAGCTTCACCCTCACACAGGCGCAACCATTGACCATCGCGCATTGCGTGACAACTTCGTCACAGGGCCAACCACCCCACCGGCCACCGGAAGCCACGAGCGGAGCCTCACAGCGAATTGTTTCAAAATCGTTGCACAGTCACCGTGGCGGAGGTCCCGCTCCCGCCCTATTTCAGCGCCGTCGCTTGTAGGGGGGAGTTGGCTGGTTGTCGGGAGCGACTGCCAAGCGCCCAACTCCGGGCCACCAAGCACTCGCCACCCTTCCGATGAGCACGACGCCCCACGCCGCCCGTTTCCTCCCGCCCTTTTCCCCAGAACCCAACCTTTGGGGCCTCCTCCTCCTGGCGATCGCCGCTCTCGGTTGCGCCCAGACCGGGTGGGGGCAGACGACCTGCGATGCCTTCCCCTGTGGGGTTGAATTCAGACTTCCAGGAATGG
>CAMCXS010000057.1 GCA_945883495.1 Akkermansia muciniphila | reverse complement strand
CGTACTTGGGCCATTCACAATTTCCGGAATGAATGAAATTTTGATACTTGACTCATTCCCCATTTGCGGAATGGCCCATGCATCGTGACATGAGCCATTCCAAATTTTGGGATGAACCAAGTACGAAGACGGGGCGCGTTCCGCGTTTTGGGAACGTTGCGCGCCGGCGCGCTGATGCGCGAGTTGATGGTTGATCGTTGATGGCCGGAGTGACCCGCTGCCCGCGGGCGCAAAATCCAGTTTGCCCCAGGACTCCGCAGCGGCTTACACTGACCTGCCGCCATGATCACGTCGCTGCGCCTCACGGATTGGAGAAGCTTCAGCGGGCCGCACACGATTCCCCTTGGGGCTTTCACGATCATCGTGGGGAGCAACGCCAGCGGAAAAAGCAATCTCCGGGACGCATTCCGTTTCCTTCACGCCATGGGACGCGGCTACAACTTGGCGGAAATTCTCGGCGGAAAATACGGGGACGGCGGGGAATGCCTGTGGCACGGCATCCGCGGCGGAGTCCGGGAGATCGTTCACGGAACCGGGGAGGGGAGATTTGGAATCGAATCAGCTGTGCGCGCTGTCGTACCGGCCAGCAAAGAACGGCCAGCGGAGCTCTGGTCATGGACCCACCGTCTCACCGCCGGAGTGAAGAGCGGGGTTGCCAGCGTTTGCGCAGTGAGCAAACAGTCAAGCGGGATGACTGTTGTATCGTGAACGGCCACGGGTCCATCACGACGCGCCACGACCGCAATTCCGCCATGGACGAGGCGGCTTTCCGGCAGCACCGTCCCACCAGGAGTCAAGCCACCCATGCGAGTCGAACGAATCTATCTCCGGCACGTCGGCCCATTCAATGAGGCAACGATCACCTTGCCGCCGCCGCCCCAGACGGGCTTGGCGGATGTTCAGTTGTTGACCGGGCCGAATGGGGCGGGGAAGAGCACATTGTTGTATGCGATTGCTGGGGCATTAACTTGGAACTCCAGGTTCGGTCCGGACCTTTGTGCCTCTCGATTGCGAGACTCGGAATCGGTCGCGGTGGCTGACCTCGGCCCCACCGCAAAGGTCGGCATTCGGGCCGGAATGAGTGGCCAGCTTCCCGCAGAACTCCCGGACCCACTAGATGATCGGCTCCTTGGAATGCAGCAGGGGGGGGGACATGTCGGATATTACCTCTGGACGTCTGACAACGACTTTTCCAACTACCGCAATCGCGCGTTCAGCTTCAGCGCCAAAACCCCACCGGAATCACGCCCCCGCTTCTCCTGGGCGGCCTTCGCCTACGCCGGTCTCCGGGACGTGAGCGAAGTCCAAATCGAAGCCCCGTCCGAGCCCGGCGACAATCCGTTCGAAAACTCCCTTTCCTTCATCCATACCGCCGACACCAAGCGTCTCGCGCAATGGGTGGCCAACCAGGATTTCAAACGATTGAAGGCCAAGGAAGCCGGTTTGGCCGAAACCGCCGAGCAACTCCAGCGCACCATTCGGCAGATGGAGGGGATCATTTCCGAGATCACCGGAATCGCATTTGCCTTTGTCACCACCTACGAAGACAACAACGTTCGTGTCCAGATCAACGGAAAAGTCGTACCGCTGGGCCTGATGCCGGATGGATTGAAGTCGATCGTCAGCTGGATCGCGGATCTGCTGATGCGTTTGGATCGGATCCCGTGGATTGACGACATCCCGCCCCTGGAGCGCCAGTTCCTCCTCCTCTTGGATGAAGTGGACATCCACCTGCATCCATCTTGGCAACGCCGGGTTTTGCCGATCGTTCAACGGATGTTTCCCAACGCCCAAATCATCGCTTCCACCCACAGTCCGTTTGTCATCTGTTCCCTGAATCACGGCTGGGTTCATTCTTTGAAGGTGAATGCCGATGGCGTCGCAACGGCCCGCGAACCGCTCCCGGCCTGCGAGGGGGACAGCTACATCAGCGTGCTCGAAGAAATCATGGAAGTTCCCGAGTGGTACGATCCGGAAACCGAGGATTTACTGGCCAAGTTCCGCCAATTCCGGGATGCGGCGTATCGCGGAGATCCGGCAGCGGAACCTTCGGCCCGGGGCATCGCGGAGCAGATCGCCGCCCGAGGAAGTGAGCTGCGCTTCATGATCGGTCGCGAACTCAGTCAGATGGATAAGCAGTTGCGGCAACCGGCATGAAGCGTTTCGTCCGCGGACCGGAACCCGCCATCTTGTCCCAAAAGGGGCCTGCATGGGCGGCGGATTGGGAGAGGAAACGAGCGGCCAATCCTTCCAAGCCGTTCCGCTGGCCGGCAGTGAACAAAATTCCGCTGAATCAGCACCTTCTTCCACAGCTAAAGGAGCAAACCCAAGATCATTGCTCGTTCTGCGATCAATATCCGGTGAGCCCACCATCCAAGGACACCATCGAGCACTTCCGCCCAAAGAGCCGCTTTCCGGCAGAAGCGTACGCCTGGGCGAACCTCTACTACTGTTGTGACTACTGCCAACGGAAAGGCGAACGCTACGACGAAGGCCTTCTTCGTCCGGATGCCAACGATTACGAATTCCAACGCTATTTCCGTTGGGATTACACCCTAGGCCGAATCGAAGTCAACGAACGCGCTACCCCAGCCGATCAGGAAAGGGCGCGCGTCACGATTGAGCTTTACGGCCTCAATGAGGGCGAACATCCCAGCCTGCGCCGTCGAGAGTCTCGTCGTCGCCATCGGGAGCCAGATGAGCCGCTCGACGATTTCGCCTACCGGCATTACTTGGAGCCGTAGAATTTCCTTCGAGCTAGACGCACTTTGGTGCCAGGTACCAGTCTCCCGGCTCATGCGCGTGCTCTCCCGAGGCTCGCAGCCGCTCTCCTTATGCGTGGAGCCGCATTCCCGGCATCATCAATACGGTTTTCATTGTATTCATTACTTATCTCAATAATCGAGACAACGTTTCCACTCCTCGCGGATCAGCTCGCGAGACTCGCGACAGACCTCCCGTCACCTGCGGATGAGTCACCAAGAAAAAAAGATTTCTTCAAGAGCAAACAGTCAAGCGGCATGACTGTTGTATCTGAAAGACATTCGCAACGATCCCGACGTCAAGGACACCTACTTCCAGCGGCTGGTGGAGCGAGAGGGCACCGCCGGGGCTCCGCAAGAAGGCCGCAAAGAGCGCATGAACCAAGCGATGCGGAACTGGGCGAGCATCCGCCGCCGTTGTCCGGAAGAAACGACGGGCCTCGCGTCGCGTATTCGTTCGGGCTTCGCGTGAGGCTCAAACCTCCTGACGGTCGGAAACCGAGTTCATCCCATCACGCAAAGGCAAACCGGATGGTCGATGACGAGAGGGGGTTGGGCTAGGCGGGAGTCGACAGTGACCAGCCCGCGCCACACCACCCACTCCTTCCCGCCCCTCAACCCTCAACCCTCAACCCTCAACGGCGCCATCAGGCGCCCCCCCCCCTAACGTCCCGATGGCGGAAATGTCACAATTCAGGAGTTGCAATTATCAAGGCGTCCTTAACATTCGCCAAAAGCAGATCATCATCACACGCCCACACCTTCTATGGACCCAAGCCGTTACTTCGAAATCGAGTTTGCCTCCAAAAATCTGAGCACCCACAGCCTGCTCGATTTCACCCACGATCACATTCATCGGCTGGCCAGCCACAACGCCAAGGGGCAGCACGACGAGATTCTCTCCGACACGGCGTCCTGCTACGAGGCCTTGGGCGGCAAGGACGCCACGGAGCAGACCAAACTGGCGGTGCAGAAAGCGCGCACCAGCCGCAAGACGGCGCAACGGGAGGTCATCCATGAGCAACTGAGCCGGATCGAAGGCGGATTGCACAGTGAGTTTCACCGCAGCAGCCCGGAATACCTGGAGTTCTTTCCCCAAGGATTGAGTGAATTGCGGCGCTCGCCCGAAGCCGGATTGCTGAGTCTCCTGGATCGCCTGGTCACGGCGTCGCAAACCCACACGCCCGACAAGTTCGCCACCTTCACGACGCTGCGGGATGACTGGAAGAAGGTCTACGACGCCGCGTCCGAAGGCCGGGCTGCCAAGCGCGGCACGGGCGGCTCTCGCGCGGAGGCCAAGGAAGCCCTCCAACTGCAACTGACCCGCAATCTCCATATCCTCGGCTTGCACTATCTCGGCAAGCCGGCCATGGCCGATGCCCTCTTCGACACCTCCCGCTTGAAGCCGCGCCAAAAGTCGGAAACCGCCAAGGCCAACACCCAAGCCCGCAAAGCCGAAGCCGACGCCCTCCGCGCCGAGCGACGCGCCGCCAAAGCCGAATCCGACCTCCGCATCGCCAACGCCGACGCCCGCCGCCGCGAAGCCCAAGCCCGGATTGAGGAAGCCAAACAACGGCGTGAGGAGATCTTGGCCTCCGGGGCCCAAGCCCAAGTAGGAGCGGAAGCTCCGGCGCAAACCCCAGCAACTCGTGCTGGGGTTCGGCTTGGGTCGGAGGCGTCCGCGAATGCTGCGGAGCTGGCGGGGTGATCGGTAGTGGCGGCGCCGGACTAGTCCGGCCGAGCGGATGGGATCCTTCACTCAGTTGGAGGGCGGTTCCTCCGCAGCCGCCCATCTCCATTCTCGAACTCGCAATCGCTTCCCTTTTCAGGCAGAGAAAGGCAGATCACCCGCAAGGTGGAATACCGGGCAATGGTTTCGTAGTCACAATCGAACGTGACAAGCTCAGCATCGTGATGGATCGCCCACGCAGCGATCACAAGATCGAGTGAACCAGCAGTATAGCCTTGATCCCGGCAGTCCTGACCGAGCCTAGTGGCGTCTCGCCAGAGCAAAGCAGGAGTCGGCAAGAGCGGCATTGTCGCGAATTGAGCTTCGATACGGGGACGCTCCTCCGCTGTGGCATGGCGCAACACCTCGAAGGCAACAGGCTCAGCTAGGCATGCCAGTGGGTCGATTTCACCCGCGCCATTGTTTGGCCAGGGTGCGGGCGCTTCGCCTCTCGTTTTCCTTGGCTGCCTCGAAGCCGTCGAGTTCCGCCGACCATTCGCCGCAAAGAAACTTCTCCGAAATCCGGACCCGCCGCTGGAGCATCAACGAGTCGGCCAGCAACTTGCGGATGGCCGGACCTTTCTTGTCGATGACAGACAGCGCGCAGATCTCGCGGACCTCGTCCTCGGGCAACTCAACGGTGATCTTCATCAAGGGACCTTTGGCCAAATCGGATTTTGCGGCAACCAAAGTCGGAGGGTATCCCAAAAAACTCCGACCGACCCAGTGGTCCCCCAGACAAATCGGTTGCGTCAGCTTCCGACAGATTTTCGGCGCCGCCAAAGCGAGAGGATGGAGGCTGTTCCGACAGGGAACAACACTCATTCCGCTTGACCGTTTATCGCTCGTCTGTCGCAATTTGGTTCGCTCAATGTTCACCAAGGAGGAATAGAGTGGAAAGTTGACAAGAGCACAGAAACGGGTAGGGGTGCGAGCCTGACAAGCCCCGATTCAATGATCGACGATTCACGCTGGGGGAAAATCCCTTTGCGGACCGTTCCCGCCCATCGCAATAGTCGACTGCCGGGTCGCGTCCGACGAAAGCTGCGCCAGAGATGGATAAGTGATAAGCGACTAAAGCTTTATCTTCTATCCAGAATCCGGCGCAAACGTCTCGCTAAGGCGCGAGCGAGTGGACATGGGACGATCAAAGAGAAATACTGGATTCGTAAGCGCGATCTAGTCAGGAAAACCGAAAACCAGACCATCGAACTTACTTTCCCAGAGAATCTGAGTTTTCTAGACAACCTGCATTCCAGTGTCGAATTCCTTCACCGTGTGGAGCGAGCATTCTTTGTGGATCGGGCCCGAAAGGTTAGGATTGACCACTCTCAAATTAAGAAGCTAGGTCCAGAAGCCGCTCTGCTACTAATCGCTACGTTCGAGCGGGTGACTGTCCTCTCCCCTCGCAGCTCACTAAGCACCAAGACATCAAAACTGCCTAATGACCAAGTGCTCAGTGTGCTGAAGCAAGCTGGGTATTTCGATTACTTCTCGCTCACCGTAGAGATTCCGGATGCTGATGTGCCGCAGATCCTCAGCCACCGGACCGGTCGAAAGGTAGCTCCCCCGGCGGCGGAAGAATTGATTCTGCATTTTGAACATCTAGCAGGATTTCCGTCATCGCTTCGCAAGAAATTGGGGAAAGCCTTGATTGAATGTATGGAGAACGCAATTCTCCACGCATTTCCACCAGGCTTCTCGGCTCGGTGTTTGAAAAACCAGTGGTGGATGCTAGGCTACAGAGACATGGCCCGAGGGACAATCTGGTTTGCTTTCTACGATCAGGGTGTCGGAATTCCCAGGACGATTCGGACGCGCGTGTTAGACCAGAAACTATTCAGACGAAAAGATGGAGATATCTTGGTCGAGGCTATCGTCGAAGGGCATTACTCTCGGACCAAGGAGAAAAGCCGGGGTCGTGGACTCCCACTTCTGCTGGAGTTTGTCGAACTCGCTGACGACGGCAAACTTACGGTTGTTTCCGACTGTGTTCGATGTGACTTTATCAAGGGGAAAGATCCTCGCCACTACCCACTTGAAATCGCATTTCCGGGTACATTGATTATATGGGAAATCAAAATTTAACAAATGAAAAGGACCATTTCATTGGTAACAGACTTCACTCGCTATCCGGGTGGTAGATACCGCAAGCACGGAAAGTACTCGGGCGAAGAGTTTCGCGAGACAGTTCTCCGGCCGATTGTCCAAAACAACGAATCAGTCGTCATCGACCTAGATGGCGCCTTCACAATACCTCCGAGCTTTCTTGATGAAGCGTTTGGTCCGCTAGTTAGAGAGTACGGTGTTGAAAAAGTGCGCCATTGTTTCGAGATTCGACTCACTGACGATGACGACGCCGCGCAAGAGCTTGAGGATGTGCTTAGAACTAACTCGTAATAATCAATGCAGGCGTTGCTTTCATTTATTGTCTGCAGCACAGCTGCCAGTGCGAATCAGTCATCTAGATGGATTGTTGTTAAGGAGATCACCATCGGTGACATAGCCCAGACGCTAAGCCTCCCTGTTGCGGTCCTCCTCGCATTTTGGCCTATCTACATCGCGGCAAAAGAGCACCTCTGGAGAAAGCACGTAGACGAACTTCTGAGACTTTTGGACCTCTACGGACAGGAAAGCGCATGGATTTACCAGAAGTTGACTACCCACCAAATGGGAAAGCCATGTTACGGCGGCGATTTGCGCTCCTCCAGGGAGTTCCTAAGCCTGCGACAGAAGGACATGCAGGTAGTTGAGTCTCAGGTGCTCAGCTTCCTTTCTGCTAAGCAGAACGAAAGCTTTAGGCTTGCGAGTAGGGATTGGTGGAAGGATATGACCGAATGGGGTATCGTTTCCGAGGTAAGCGAAGTCTGGAAATCTGACGATACAAGATTGACGGAGGTCAGAAGAGCTCAACAGAAATTCACGGAGAAATTGACAGAGCTCCGGAAGTGTTATATACATTCGCGCCGTAATATCTGGGACATCATGTTTGGACGGAGTGGATCGGTCTGAAACATTAGAAGTAAACAGCAAGCCACCCGCTTGAATCTTGGATTCTGACGAGCTACCACGCTGCCCACCCCGACGACGACGTGGGGATTTGCGACAGAGAACGGGCGCTCCGGCGTCGCGCACAGCTGTCGTGACTCCTGGTCGCTCCTGGTTCGATACGCAGCCAATTCGTTCGGCATTAGCTTTGCCATCCCGTCCTGCCAGCATCCTCTTTGCCCTGGACGGCACCTCGGTCATCTGCGAGCCTCAGCGTCGCCGATGAGGACACTCCGCTTCGCCATGGTCGCCCTGCTCGCTTTCGTCTCCGCCGCTATCGCGGAACCCGTGTTGATTTTTGATAGTAGGACGTTCGCTGGGTGGGAAGGAGACACCGACAAGATCTGGCGGATCGAAGAGGGCGCGTGCTGACCGGCGGCTCACTGACGGGGACTGTGCCGCACAATGAGCTCTTCGCGGCGACGAAGCCGTATGGAGACTTTGATCTGCGGCTGAAGGCTAAGCTCATCGGTACCGTGGCGGTAAAGATACCGCAGTGCGAGGTTCCGAGCACAAATCGCGGCATCGCAGCTCGATAGACGCGCAGCGCTCCATCCCGGTACAGCAGGCGCAACGCGCGAAACACGTAAGTGGAGACGGTTGGGGCCTAAGAACCTGTCGTGATGCGAATCTTAGTCATATTTGGAATCTCCTTATTCTTCAAGTCACTTAAGCTCCACTGCAAGCTCAAGCGCCAGGCTTAACTAGTTGGATGGCTCCACCGAAAACGCTGGCCGGTTTAGAGGTGACCGCCGACCTAAACCTGCGCGCAAGGATCGCCATGTCTGGATCCTCCTGAGCCTGCCTGTATTGGCTCCAATCGTGAGCTGGCAATAATTCCATACTGACGCCGTCCTGCGTTGTCTTCCAGTCGATAGAATACGTATTGGGGTAGCTCAGAACAATCTCGACTTGCTCCACGACTTTGGAAGGGTTGGCCAGCGCATAAACGATCTCGTCCTCACCACTGGAAAAGAATGTTTCCAGGAGCGACGTGCCATAGTCGTTCATCAAGAACTTGTAGCTCTTGCCCACGGTGAGTGGCCGCTCAAAAAACAAAAGGACACCCTTTCGCTTACCGTCAGGATGTAAGGTGGGAAAGCCCTCGGCTCGTATTTCTGATCCGTCCTCCAGGTCGTATACACTGGACCAAGTCCGATTCCATGAGGTGTAATCAGGGCCGAAATCCAGGGAGAACCAATAGCAGTGAAGGGTCTCTGAGGGAGTGAAGACCTCTTCCATTCGAACTGAATCGGGGCGACTCCGACGATCTGGATGGTCGCGAGGGCCGTAGCTGAGAAACTGAAGTTTCACAAGAGGCGAGACAGTCTTGGTGTTGTAGAAAGGGCCGTTGGCATACATTCGCCAGTGCGATTCGAGAATCTCGCGTACGCTACTATTCGATCTGGCGACGGTCCAGGGATCCGATGCAATGGATTTTAGTGCGTTGAGGTGTCGATCGCTCAACTCGCGGAAAAATTGCAATGCCTCCAATCGAGTCACGTCGTAGGGCGCTTCGAGCCCTTCCGTCATCGCCCTCGGAAAATCAAAGGTACTGAGTTTTGTTGCGATGCTAAACACATGATCAACGTCTGGGTGAGCCCTTGCTCGCATCACGGAATTCCCAATGGCTGCCTCAAGGATAGCCATCGCAAATCCCGTTAGGGTCGTCGGAGAGGATTGGAAATCATCCTGAAATGACATCGCCACCAATGCCTCATTGTCGGATTTGTGCTCAACCAGTTCGTCAATAGGTAGGTTCTCACAGATGCCGCCATCCACAACGACGCCGCTTTGATCGTTTCCCCAAATTCGAAACAAGAAGGGTAGTCCGCAGGAGTCGAGGAGGGCATTGATGACGGGGGTATTTGAGCTGTGGACGACAACTCTCTTTTTCCGCTGCCGTAGGTCCGTCGCGATGATGCTCACGGGAATATTGAGCTTATCAATTGTCAGATCAGGCGGGAAGAACTCCTTTAGTAGGTCCACAAACGGGTCGTCAGGCCAAATTGGCCGGTTGCGGCTTAAATTGAGGAGTTCAGCCTTTTTGGGCGTTGTGTACCGTTTTGTGAGCTCAACGATTTTCGTGGAAGTCTTCAAGCGTTGACGGACGTCAGCCATGTTGAGTCCTGCCGCGAACAAGCAGGCTGCGACCGACCCCGCTGACGTTCCTGCCATCCGTGTTACCTTGACCACGCCTTCGTCCTGGAGCTTTTGGACGGCCTCCAGCGCAGCGAGTAAATGGACGATCCTCGCGCCTCCTCCTTGGAGCGCCAGTTGTAGCTTCAATCCTTCCTTTGCCATGGGGCGTTCACCAAATCGCTTAGCATCTGGATGTCAAGGCAGGGGTGCAAGGCTGTGGAAATTGCCTATTTGACAAACTGATCTATATGTTTAATTTATGCGTAAAGTGCAGAGATGCGAAAGATGCTTTTAATTCGTGTGGTAACGGGTTCGTAGCCAGAAGTCGGATTTGGACGATCGACAGTTAAGCGGGATGATCGTTCTGTTCATCGCGTGACCGTACGAGCGATCAACCTAGCGACATGTTGCTGCGCCGGCGACGCCCTGGACCGAGTTGGTGCGAAGCTGGTTGGTCATTGCAGCAATCTGATTCTCTGTTTACTGTCTCTGTCGAAATGAGTGAAGTCACGGTCGCCGATCTCGCGCGCAATCTCTCCGAGTTCCTCAATCGGGCGACCTACCGCCGCGAGGAGTTCGTCATCACGCGGGGAGGCAAGCCGGTGGCCACTTTGTCGCCGGTTCCATCCGGAGTCCGAATCAGTGATCTGGAACGGGTTTTTTCCGCCCTTCCCGATCTCGCCCCAGGAGACTTGGCCGCCATGGAGTCTGACGTCTTTGACGCACGCAAAGCCGGCAACGATCCGACCAGTGACCCATGGCCCTCATCCTAGACACCAACATTTTCATTGCCGCCGAGCGATCCAAGGAAACCGGGAGACTTTCGGCGCTCCTGTCGCAAATCCCTGAGCAGTGGCAGACCGAAGAGGCAGTGATCTCGGTCATCACCGCCAGTGAGTTGCTTGTAGGCGTCCACCGGGCCGCAGATCCCCTAATCAAGGATCGCCGTCGTGCTTTCGTGGATGCCATCCTGGACCAGTTTGCCGCCGTCCCCATTGACCTCCGCGTTGCTCGCGAGCACAGCCGATTGACCGCCAAACTTCTCAACGCCGGAACACCGATCGGAACTCATGATTCCTGGATCGCCGCCACCACCCGTGCTTACGGGCACGCCTTGGTGACCGCAAACGCGGGAGAGTTCAAGCGGGTCGAAGGTCTCGTCGCAATCGAAATTGAGGCGTGACCGGTGCCCACCTGAACCTGCGGAAACCACGGGGATGGTGCCAGGCATTTCTCGCGTTGAAGGTAAGCGGTGCGCCAAGCGCCTCAATCCTTTAGCAAAGATGTCATAGCAAAGATCTATGACACCTACGCAATCTTCCGTTCCTCTTGAAGTGAACGGCCGTGCGCCCAGGCGGCAGGCGTCAACGAAGGGATCTGCCAGTTCGTGGCGGAGGGGAGAATCTCCAGCACGGCTTTCAGGTAGCCGTAGGGCTCGATCCCGTGATTGCGGCAGCAGGCGAGGATGGTGTAGATCACTGCACTACGCCACCCCGTTTCACCGGCGCCGATGAAGAGCCAGTTCTTCTTGCCCACCGCAGTTGGGCGAATCTGATTCTCGGCCAGATTATTGTCGATCTCCCGTCGGGCTATTGGTGCCAGGTAAAATCTGCACGTGGCGAGATGAAAACCGCCACTGCACGGGATCTGACAACTCGTCTAGCGACGATCCTTGCTTGGCTTGAGGCACGGGAAGAGCATGCAAGCGCGGGCGAACGAACCAAGCGACGTTCCGTCAGCAAACAAGAATCCAGCGGGTTGCCGGTTTCTGAGCACCTTTTCTTAGCCCCTACACGGTCCAATCTTCAACGGATAGACCGGCGACACGGCGGAACTCGGCGTCGTTGTGAGTCACGACCGTCCAGTCGTGTTGCAAGGCAATTGCGGCGATTTGCAGATCGTGAGGACCAATGACCATGCCTTTGGATTCGAGCTGTTTGCGAACTCGTCCCGCAATGGCCGCAGCCTCGTCGTCATAGGGCACGGACGGGTGACGGGCGAAGATCTCCCCGAGCTTGGAGAGGCGCGCATCCCGGTTGGCGTATCCTTCCGCCCCGTAGAAAAGCTCTTCTTTCACGACCGAGCAAAGCCAAACCTGATGCGGTGGAACACTCCGGAGCCGGTTTTTCAGAACGGTGTTCTGGCCTTTCAGAAGGGCAATCCAATGGTTGGTATCGAGCAACCAAGGCATCACCAGGTATCCCGCGGTTCGAAGGGCAAGTCCGCCGGTTCTTCCCATTCGACGTCTTGGAGCACGCCGTACCACCGGCTCCAGTAGCCCTGAAAGTGGTCGATGTCCGTAGGCGAATCGAAGCTCGATTCGGAATCGACCGGTCTCAGATAAGGCTCGATCTGTTCAAGGATCGTCTGGGCCACCGTTTCGGGCACCCTGGCGACTGCTTCCATGAGCTTCGTCTTCGCCGACATGCTCCACAGTATTCCCCATGTCTGGCCGCGAGCAATGAAAGAAACGGGATGGTGTTGTTGGTGCCAGTAACATCCGCACGCCGCCATCCCGTGCTGCCGACGTCCTCATTGCCGTGGACGGCACCGCGGTGAGCTGCGAGCCTCAGGGGTTCCGATGAAAACGCCCCCCTTCGCCGTGGTCCCCTGCTCGCTTTCGCTTCGGCAACCGTCGCGGAGAACCCGTCTCGATGTTTGATGGCCAGACGTTCGCCGTGTGGGAAGGAGACACCGCCAAGACCTGGCGGATCGAGGAGGGCGCGCTAGCCGGCGGCTTGCGACCGGAGTCTGTTGAAGTGCTCCGGGATGTCGTGCACGCTTGGCTTTGCGATTTCTGCAGCTGACTGTGCCACCATCCTCAAGAAGAGATCAGGTGAGTCATCTGCGGCCGTGACGGCGTTGAGACGACGGACGATTGATCAAAAGCTTGGCAACGAAGATCAGAAAGGCGAGTCCAAACAAGGGACCAGCTATCCTGATCATGTCTGGGACAGCGTCGAGAACACCTTTTTGAAGGAGATCGGCCGGGGAGGGATCCATGGAGATCAGACATCGCACCAGCACCTGACGCTGGCAAGGCCTGTCTACCCCAAACTGAACCGCCGCCCGCCCAGCGCACACAAGAATGCGATTCCATTCATGCAGGGATGTTCACGGATTGAGCTTGAGTGTTGTAGCCGACTCCGCTGCGCGGCAGCGCGCCTTGAATTGCGCGAAGCCACTCTTGGAGAGCCTGCGCCAGCAGGATCATTCGTCAGAATTTGGCAGGCAGCGGTTAGCGATTTCCCTGCTGCACCTCAGAAACGGCTCAATTGCGGCCAAAGTCTGACGACTTCGGCTACGAGGGATCGGAAGCGTGCTTGGCGGCGACTGCGTTGCGCGGGAAGCGTCCCTGACACCGTTGGAATCTCAGGATGGACGGTGAGGACTCCACCGAATCCACAACGTACCACCGCGCGGCGCATACGCGGGATCGGCCAGCGGACTCTGCATTGCACTCACGGCCCCATCTTGGTCTCGGAGATCAAATGCGTGACGTAAAGGACGGGATCGGCGGGCGCGGAGGCCAACGCAACCGAGACCCCTGCGAGGAGTGCGATCCCCCGGGCACCATGTATGATCATCGGGCGGTTGTCAGCACCACTATGGGCGTGGGCGAAGATTTTCCATCGCCCAGAACCGGCGGAATTCCGCACCCTTTTGACCAAACATGCGAATCGCTACCGAGCCCGCCTCTGCCGGAGCTCTTCCCGGCGGGCGGCATCGCGCGGAGTTTCGGGGCAAAGCACCACGCAACGGTCACCCGTCGCGCACATGCCGTCCGTCGGATCGAACTCCCCGAAGTAGGAATCATTGCTCCCGTTGACGTATTGAATGCCGAAGGAATCGTGGTTCAGAGCGTCCTTCACCATCCGTTTGGCGTAGGCGATTGGGTTTGGCGAATTTCCCGGGACGTAGCAGACAATCTTATCCAGCCAAACCCAGCCCTCCCAATCGATCTCGGCGCAGCCCTCTTCGGGCGGGTCGAGGAATTCACATTCGGGAGGCAGATCAGCTCCCCGACCGGACTCGCGATGGTACTGACGGATCGCGGCGGCATCGAACGCTTCTCGATAGGCTGTGGTTGGAAAGAAAGCGCTCACTTCAAAGGTATAAAGCCATTCGGATTGATCACGCTTTCCAAATCTGAGGGTGGGAGACCACGGAAACTCCTTGGTCAATGGCTCGTAGTCCGCTTGACCGGGGCGCTGCAGTTGGAGGCTGAGCCCGGGCTCTTCTTGGTAGCTGCTGGTCCCATCTTCGGAGTCAGCCGCCTCAGGGGTGTGTTTCAGCGTCAATCCTTCCAGATTTCGCAGGTCGCGCCGCAGATACATTTCGCCCCAGGACTCCAAATAAGCGTGAGCCGTGCCGTCGCAGGTCCAATCGTCGCCCACCACCGAAGCCGGCACGAGAGGGATCGACATTTCGTACCGCACCGCCTCCAGGTCGAGACTTGAGTGCCACAGCCGAAAGGAGAGATCTCCAGGCTTGCGCATTCGCCAAGTCTCGCCTCCAAAAGTTAGAACGCTACTGCTCATGACTCCACCGAAGTTCCGGCTCCGCCCCGAAGGTGCCCCCCTGGGAGGCTTGATTCGGAGCTGTTCTAGCCAGTCACGCTTGCGACTCTAACATGGCAATCGCAAGACGCCAGCGTTCTCTGTATCCCAGGTTCCCTTCCGGGCGGGGCCCCGTTTTCATCCCGTCGGTTAAAACCACAATCATCCCGGTTGACTTGTTGATCTCGCGCGTAACCTCTCCGAGTTCCTCAATCGGGCGACCTACCGCCGCGAAGAGTTCGTCATCACGCGGGGAGGCAAGCCGGTGGCCACTTTGTCGCCGGTTCCATCCGGAGTCCGAATCAGTGATCTGGAACGGGTTTTTTCCGCCCTTCCCGATCTCGCCCCAGGAGACTTGGCCGCCATGGAGTCTGACGTCGTTGACGCACGCAAAGCCGGCAACGATCCGACCAGCGACCTCCGCATCGCCAACGCCGACGCCCGCCGCCGCGAAGCCCAAGCCCGCATCGACGAAGCCAAGCAACGCCGCGAGGAGATCTTGGCGTGTGGTGCGGCTCAGGCCCAAAACGAAGCGGAAGCACCGGCCCAAACACCGGCAGCTCGCGCTGGGGTTCGGCTCGTCACGGATGTCACTGCCAATGGTGCGGAGCTGGCGGGGTGATGGGCAAGTCAAGTGGAAGCACGCCTAATCCCACCGACGGATTGCGCACGACACAGACGCTGAGGCCCCCAAATCGGTCGGCATTTACTTCAGTCACTTCAACCCATGATCGAGTTCATCGCAAGCCCTGACCGCCGTGCGATGTCTTCTCCCGGTGACC
Organism: Akkermansia muciniphila; assembly: GCA_945883495.1. Taxonomy (GTDB): domain Bacteria; phylum Verrucomicrobiota; class Verrucomicrobiia; order Verrucomicrobiales; family DEV007; genus V1-115. The sequence goes on along the minus strand of CAMCXS010000057.1, from coordinate 23,289 downwards.
TGCTGGAATCCATGCGAAGTCAACACGCCTCGGTTGACTTCGGGCTCGAATCCACCGCCCGACAGCTCGCATCTTTGCGATGGCACCGGCCTTCGCGGCAGCGAGTCAAGAGCGCACCCCAACGCAAAAGCGGCCTACCTGCCTCCGCTTCAACACCTCCAACGGTGGCAACGTTTGAAAATGGGCCCCGAGCCGGGATTGCTACACTCGGTTTACGGGTTTTACTTGGCGAGATGGGGGGGGGAGGTTAAGGCAGCTGGGGTGCCTCGACGACAGGATCTTCCGCCGATGCGACTCTCCAATAGGCTCCGGCGATCAAAGCCACATGGGATTCCTCTGGTGCCGCAGGAGTTAGCCGAACTGAGATGAAATCTCCAGGTCTGGGTGATGAAATTCCAAGCGCCCTTGCGATAGCGACGTGTTCCTCGAACTCCCCTAGAATAATGATTCCCTCTCTACGAAGTGGAGTTCTCGCACCCCCATTCTCTCGGACTCGTTTCATGGGATCGTCCTGTTGCCCGAGGGTAAGGATGGCACCCCGTCCAATGATCATACCTTGCGCAACACGGAAAATTTCGGTCACCCGTTTCTGGCCTGATCGAAGGCTCATAATTGAATCAACGAGAGCCCTGTCGAGAGTAAGAAGAATATTGCTAGGCAAGCTAGCTTCACAGAATAACCATCTGATTGCCTGTTTCCCCGCAGCGTTCAGCGTCGCTTTGCCATCTCGATTGATTCCCAAATTAAGGCGGTCGGCAGTAATCCTCACAAGTCCCATGCTCCACCGGGCTTTGGCGTCTTCGGCACTTACGAGCAGACAAATATGGCCTCGGGCCTCTGGCGGGATCATCCAGCCGTAGAGGGTTTGCGAATACTTGCAGTCCACGTCACAACCTGCAATTTTGTAATCCAGTAAGTCCCCGTCCCCAAATTTGAACTCCCGGTGGAGGTTTATTTCCACCAGGGTTCCGCAGTGGGTCTTCTCTGTTTTATGAAGCTGATCCCAGCGATAGCGGCCGGTGCGCTGGCCATCATAGAGCTGGTCAAAGGTTTGACGCAGTACGCGAGCGGTGCGCTGGCCATCGGGATCAGACTTACGGAGACTCAGTTCGACCAACTCAAGTTCTGGATCTGGTTCGGAAGCGTTCACGCTCCCGTCCCCTCCACCGTCAACCCCTCACAGGCCGTGATCAATTCCTTCAAGGAGGTTTGAAGTGCACTCGCGATCCGCTCAGCCACGTCGAGCGTGGCATTGCGAGTTCCCCTCTCCACCATGCTCACGTAGGAAGGATGAAGACCCGCCCGTTCCGCCAGCGTTTCCTGAGACAGACCAGAACGGATGCGGAACGAACGGACAACCAACCCGAAGCGTTTGGAAATCGAAGATCGGGGCATACCGCAAAGCCCCTGCCACCGCCAACGTCAACTGTCCATAGACTATAGTCAGTGGCCGGCGGCGAATACGCCATCTGAACGCACCGATTTAGCTCCCTGCAACAAGCTGGCGGCCAAACAATTCCCCGCCCGCAGGTGCATTCACCGGCTGCTTGAGTAGAGCTGCCTGAATCCTTGCAGCCACCGCTGAGGCCACCGCTGGTGGAAAGGCGTTCCCGATTTGCCGGTATTGCGCGGTCTTTGACCCGGCAAACTCCCAGGAATCTGGAAAACTTTGCAACCGGGCCACCATCCGGTTGGTCAAGCGGGGAAGGCCGTCCAACGGAAACTCGGGTCCCGGTGGTTCGGCAGCTAAGCTAAGACCATTGACTCCAAGCTTTTTCCAATCCGCCCGGGCACGAGTGGGGCCAAGATCGGGGCCTCCATGCTTTTTCGAACCACCAACGATGGTGGGTGCAATTGATTGGGCCTTGGCGGCCCACTCCCCTGCGCCAGCCCACCCTCCAGAAGCCATCAAATCCAGGAGAGTGTCACCTACTGTCGACACACGCTCAACGGGCTCTGGCCACTGAAAAAACGGTGCAAACTCCTCCTTCAGGGCCACCAGCAAGAATCGCGGACGGAGTTGAGGAACCCCATAGTCGGCAGCCTGCAGCAATCTCCAAGCGGGCACATAACCGAGCTCACGAAACTGACCTAGCAGGCGCTGCCGGTAGCCAGAGAACTTCTCCGAGCAAAATCCTCTTACGTTTTCCAACATGACCGCCCTTGGGCCCGCTTCCCGGACGATTCGTAATGCTTCCGGGAAGAGATCGCGCTCATCGGACGCACCCAACTGTTTTCCGGCGATCGAGAATGGCGGGCACGGCACCCCACCTGCCACCAAATCGACTCCCTCAAAACAACGGGCTTCAAAAGCTCGCAGATCGCCCTCCACGACTTGAGTGCCGTCGAGATTGTTCCGCAGCGTTTTGCAGGCGTCCGCATCGATCTCGACAGCGGCGGCGCAATGAAATCCGGCTAGCTTCAGCCCGAGGGATTGACCGCCCCCTCCGGCGCAGAGTTCCAGTGCTGAGAGGACACCCTTTGGGCCATTCCGGCCAGAGTGCGCTAAACGGGACTTCGCCATAAGCTTCTTCGTTTAGCAGATGTTAGAGCGCTGCGCAATCTGTTCGACCGAACGTTTTTCGCAAATTCCCTCAAGCCGCCTGCGGATCAAGCCGTTGAGGCTTACCTCCTTCACCGCTTTCTCAACTTCGCACCCCCAGAAAACGACCACTTTCCAACTCAGACTCTCCAGTGCGGCTCGGGCGTCTCGATCACGTGTGACATTCTTTTCCAGCTTCGGAGCCCAGTAGCCCCGATTCGAGGATGGAATCCTTCCCTCGCGGCAAGCATCGTGGCAGTGCCAGAAACAACCATGAACAAATATGGCGATCCGGTAACGTGGCAGCACCACATCAGGTTTGCCCGGAAGGGATCGATTTGATGGGCCTACAACGGTAAACCGGTAGCCGCATCGGTGAAGCGCCGAACGCACTATCTTCTCCGGCTTCGTATCTTTAGACCGAATCCGGCGCATGTTCTCAGAACGCTTCTGCTGCGGAACCTTATCCATTCCTTATCGCCTCGCCTGCCGCATCATCATCGCCGTCAAAGCTCCTGCAGCCTGGCACTTTGCAGAGATTTCTGGTGCCAGGCATTTCTCACGCGGAAGTTTCGTGACTCTCGATCGTTGATCTCGGGACAGGTTGGCAATCAACGCGAGAAATGCCTGGCCACAAGTGACCCTTGCAACGAAGAAAACCATCCATGAGGGGTGTTGGGAACCGATGCATGAAAAAGGGATTTCCTGGCAATTCTTGCCGCTGGCTTGGGGGCGCGTTCGCTCTTTGGGTGGCGCTTCTTTCACCGCGAGACGCAGCGGCGGAGAGTGCGATCCAGGATGGGGACCGTATCGTCTTCGTCGGCGATAGCATCACCGGCCAAGGCGCGAAGGGTGGCAAGACCGCATGGATTGGGCTGATCGGCGAAGGCCTGGGCCTGGTGCGACCGAATGCCAGACCGACGCTCATCGGTCTCGGCGGCAGCGGTTCCACGGTGGGGGCGTGGCGCAATCACGAAAGGAACAGCCGAACCAAGCCGGTCGCGCTGGACGTGAAGGAATTCGATGTAGGCCAGACGCTCGACGCGGGTGCCGAGATCGTCATCATCATGCTCGGGATGAACGACGTGCTCGCGCCGGCGGTGAAAGGTGATGCCGAGAGTTTCGACGCTTGGCTCGGGCGTTATGCGGAACTGATCGAAGCCCTGCGTGCCCGCAGTCACCCGCGTGTCATCGCAGTGGCAACGGTGACACCGTGCACGGAAGATCCCGGGTCGCCGAAGAACCTCGCGCTGGCGGACATGAATGCGCGGCTGCGGAAGTTAGCGTCGGAGAAAGGGCTCCTCGTGTTACCCACGAATGAGGCTTCATCCGAATTGCAGGCGCTTGGGCGGAGCTGGCAGCCTTACTTTCAAGTGACGGGTGACTTGGTCCACCCGAACCGCGCGGGCCACCTTGCGATTGCCGTCGGCATGTTGCGTGGGCTGGGCGAGGAAGCCGCGGCGACGCGCCTGCTTGAGGAACACGCGACGCTCTACCGCCCAGCGCCGGACAAGCTTCCCGCCCTGTCCTACTCGCTGACGAGATTGGCTGGTTCGGTCGATGACGACATTCAGCGATTCACCATCGACTACCAATGGACGCCCGGCACCGCGCCGATCGAGCAGCAGGTTCATGCTAGCGTGCCGCAGGACTGGAAAGTGACGCCTGAAAACGTGACCGGAATGAAGGGCCGGTTCGAGATCTCCGGGCCGCTTGATCGCGCGGAGAACGTCATCACGCTCACCGCGACCGCGGGCAAAGAAACGCGTGAGCAGCGCATCGCCATTCCCGCTGGCTGGCGGGTTGCCGTGGGCCAGGGGAATTGTGATGGGTGGAAACAGAACACGAACTACGATCCCGCGAAGGATCGCAAGCCACTCGACGAGACCCTCGCGCAAGGCGAAGGCTTCGACGCGCCAGTCCCGTTCCCCGCAGGCGAACCGGCATCGTGGCAGCTCTCCGTGGCGAGCCAGGACTTCACGGGCCGCAACCGCCCAGGCAGCGTCGATTTCGCAAGCATCGCGTTCTTCAACTATGGCCAGCAGGCTTACGGAGCGCGTTGGATCTACAGCGATCGCGAGCGGCCGGTGAAGATGAACCTCAGCACGCAGACCTTTGCCGGGGTGTTCAGTCTCGGCGTGTGGCTGAATGGGCAATCCGTGTTTGCAGGCAGAATGAAGAAGGAAACCGCGTCGGCCTCGCTGCAGCGCGGATGGAATCTCCTGCTGTTCCGCAGCACGTTCATTCAGTGGCAATGGCAATTCGCCATCGATCTCGCGGGCCGCGAAGGCGACGATCTCGCCGACCTGCGCTACGCAACCAAACCACCCGTGGCGCCCACTCGCTGAGCCTGCCGCAGCGAGGCGTATGGTGCCAGGCATGTCTCGCGTTGACGGCCCATCGCTCCTGAGGATCATCAACTCTCACTGGTCAGGCGTCGCGAAATGTTCAGGTGAGAAATGCCTGGCACCGATGGGCGACCTCTTCCTTTTTCCGAATTTGGGATGAACGCTGGGTCTCTCACGAAGGCACTGGGGCACGAAGGTGTTTGGTGACTGGGGACGGTCGGATCACAGATCCAACTTACGATCTGTAGGTTGGACCTGTGGTCCGACCGTGGGATGGTGCCAGGCATTCCTCGGGTTGACGGCCCATCGCTCCTGAGGATCATCAACTCTCACTGGTCAGGCGTCGCGAAATGTTCAGGTGAGAAGTGCCTGGCACCGATGATCGGCACTGACGTCCTCGTAGCCACGCCCACGAAAACGTGCTACGCCTCCACCATGCCCCGAGCCCTCCTTCTGCTAGCCTTTGGCTGCCCAGCTCTCGTGATGCCGGCACGGGCGGAAATCTGCGTCGAGGCCAGGGAATGTTTTGAGTGGTTCGGGACTCTGGGGTTTCCCGACGTGAAGGATGCGCCATGGGCTGAGATTTCACCAGACTACCCCGTTCGGGCGAGGGAAACGACATCGACAGGGTTTGTCATCGAAGACACAAAGCAACGCTTCCGCGTGATGGGCTTGAACCTGTTGCCCAAATGGCAATCCCGCTTCGATCCGGCGAAGCCGAAGCATATCGGCTGGCGCTTTGTCGAGCGTTCCTTCACAGCCATGGCTGAGTCCTATTTGGACAAGCTGAGAGACCCGCCCTCAGACTGGAAGCGACTTGGCGAACGCTACGGCGAACCAACGATCGGCCGCCGGGGGGAAGTCCTCGCCCTTGCCCATGCCTGCTGGCGCAAAGACGAGCCGGACCTGGCCCAACAACTCTTCGAAGAAGCGAAGAAGATTCCAACTGAGGGAAACACGGGTAGGGAGATAGCCGAGATCCCCATGCGGAAATCCCTGGAAATGGAATTCGGCCACCTCGCCATGTGGGACGCCATCCTTCGGGTGGGCAAACTGCGATGGGACGAGTGGCACAACGGTCAAGAAATGGTGCCACGCACGGAACTGCTGAAATTGTTTCAAGAAATCGTCCGGAAGTATCCCGCCAGTCCGCACTTGGAGCGCGCCCAGCAGACAGCGGCCCTACTGCAGCGCATGGTGGAGGAGGATGCGGCGCGCCCAGTCCTTAGCGAAGACGCGATCGCTGCTCTTCCCGTCGATGAGCAGATACGGGAGTGGATCTTCCGTCTGCGCGATCAGAGTGGATTGCAGTTCTCTGAGCCCGGATGGTGCAGTGTCTTTGCGATGGGGCCGATTGACCTCGGCACCTCGCCTGCGCATCGTCTCGCCCAAATCGGCTACCCCGCCGTTCCCCAGTTGATCGAAGCCCTGAGCGATGATCGCTTCTCCCGTGCGGTGGGCTGTTCTCGAAGTTTCTTCTTTTCCCACGAGATTCTGACGATCGGCGACTGCGCGTACCAGATTCTTTATCAGATCACCGGACAATCTCTCGATCCTGCCGGGGCGCGCGCCTGGTGGGAACAGTTTCAGGAGAAAGGGGAGAAGCAGATGCTGATCGATGCCATTTCGTCCGGAGCAGATGCTTCCTACTCGTTGGTCTTGAAACTCAAAGCCAAGTGGCCGGAATCCCTTGAACCTGCCCTTCTTGCCGGCGCGGACAAGGCGGAGCGGACCAAAGGTGAATTTATCAGGGCACTTGCGAAACTGAACTCCCCTGCGGCGACAGAGCGCTTGCGGAAATTCATGCGAGAGGATCCTCTCCGCGCCAACCGCATCGCCGCCGCACGCGTGCTATTGGATCTCGATCAACCCGGTGTGGTGCCGGCAATGCTCGGCGAATGGACCAACTTTCCCACAGAATCTTCTGGCAAAAAGCGCGCGCGAGTTCCGGACGAGTTCGAAGGGCTGATTCACGTCTTGATTGCCAGCCGAAGCTCTGATGCGTTGCAAGCACTCTCGCAAAAATGGGCCGAACTCGGGCCCTACGAGCGTTTCTCGATCGTAACGAGTCTTGGAGATAGCTTGGTTTTTGCGCCAGAACCGAAATCCCTCTCCCCAGAACCCCGGGACGACGCGGTCGCACTGCTGATCCGCGCACTCGATGACACAACCATGGTTGCCGGGCTTTCAGGTCAGATAAATGCCTTTGCATACTCTTCTCCAAGAATTTGCGATATGGCCGCCTGGGCATTGCATCGCATCCAACCGGAGACTTACTCTTTTTCCAACAAGGCAGGCCGTCGTCAACGGGATCTGGAACGGATCACGATGATCAACACCTGGCGGAAAGCGCACAACCTCGAACTCCTGCCAGTCCCGGCCTCCCCGTCCAAACTGGCCCCCCAGGAGGCTTTGCGGATCACCCACTTCGCCGACCTTTCGCCAGAAGTCACCGCCGGTGAGGAACTGAGGGAGAAGGTGATCGCCCTGGTGGGCACCAACTTACAGGGCAACACCTTGCCTTACCTCATCCAATGGATCGCCATCATTGCGGATTCGGGGGTCCGAAGCGTCAAGGTCGACGCCCGCCGGGACAAGGATCTCCGGGGCGTCGAAGTGGAAATGAGGCTGGAGGCCGGGGAACCGGCAACCGCCCTCACCGACTGGCGAATCCAGCTACAGGCCACAGTGGGTGAGCGCACCGTCTCCCACAACCCGCGAGCCTCTCTTAAAGATCCGCGCGAGGACGGCTACTGGCAGGAGGTCGTTGAGGAAATGAACGCCGCACTCCAAGTGCCGCCCGAAACGGAGCTCCTGATTCACGCCGAGATCGAGGCGCCGGTGACGTTTTGAGGGCGAAACGTCGTATGGTGCCAGGCATGTCTCGCGTTGACGGCCCATCCTCCTGAGGATCATCAACTCTCACTGGTCAGGCTTTCGCGAAGTGTTCAGGTGAGAAATGCCTGGCACCGATGGCCGTGCTCCGGTTGCTCTCGGCGCACCGATCCGCCCGAGTTCAGCTGGAGAGGCCGGGAGCCGCCCGCATGCCTAAGGAGAGTTTTGGCGATTCCGCCGGGGTCAGGTGGGGCGATTCAATACGGCTGGGACGATCAACAAACTGAAGTTACTGTTGAATTTTATTGCACAAGGAATTCACAAATGAAACAATCGGTTCAACTTCGTGAAAGTCTTGCCCACCCGATGCCCCAGTTGTTCTGGGGACCTCTCCGTAACCTGCCTGCGCTGCGGAACCTGCGAAACGGAAGTGCACGGGCAGTTCCCTTTGCCTGCGCTGACTCGCCTTTCCCCGGATGATCAGCTCTTTGCCGCTCACTTCATCCTGGCCAGCGGCAGCCTCAAGGAAATGGCCCGGCTCCTTGGCGTGAGCTATCCGACGGTCCGGAACCGGCTCAACGATCTGATCCATGCTTTGAGTTCCCAACAACAACAAAAGAGCCCCCCTACACATGAACATGAACCCGAATGATGCCTCCTTCAGAAATTCCGCCCCTCCCAGTGCCGCGGGTTGGTTGTTCCGGCCATTCACCTGGATCGCTGGTCCGCCAGCTCTGGGGATCGGTTGCGCCACCATTCTGGTAACGTCATGGATTGGCTCACTATCCAGAACGCACTTTGATGGCGTACTCGATACCCACACTTCACCGGCAAGTGCTCCACTCTGGTTCTACCTTGCGGAAGGCATGATCGATTGGCTGAGTCTCGCCTTCGTGCTCGCCGCCTTGGGAGCACTCCTTTGCCGCAGCGGCTTCCGGCTCATCGATCTCCTGGGCACCCAGGCCCTCGCGAGATGGCCGATGCTTCTCGGCGCTTGCGCGTTGCTGCTGCCGGGCTATTCCCGGACGCTGACCGCTTTGATGAAGTCGATTCCCGCCAACCCGGCAGCCAGCCCGCCCGCTCCAGCTCAACTTCTTGAAAGCGTGGACCCAGCGGATCTGGCGATGTTTGCCGGAGCGCTGCTGATCCTGCTGCTCGCCACCGGATGGTTTGTCGCTCTGGCTTGGCAGAGCTTCCGCATCTCGTGCGATGCCCGGGGAGGCAAAGCCGTGGCGGCGTATGTGGCGGGACTCATCGTCGCTGAAATCGTATCCAAAGCGGCCATCGCTGCCCTGGTGATCACAGCCCTCCGCTGAGTTTCGGCGGGGTTGCCTCGTCGTATGGTGCCAGGCATGTCTCGCGCTGAAGGCCCATCGCTCCTGAGGATCATCAACTCTCTATTCCCTTGTACCCATTACCCTGTTCCACCCCACCCTCATGATCCCACGCGTCACTCTCCTTGCTCTTCTCTTTCCCGTCATGCTTCGCGCGGATTCACCGATCGCCATCACCGATCGGGCCGTCATCTTCCGGCACACGGGCAACGATCCCGAAGATCCGGCGAACACCTCGGGCTACAATTTCGGCCCGAGCGTCGCCGCCCTGCCGGATGGACGGGTCATGGCCACGTGGTTTGCGTCCCCTTCCGAGGGCGCGGTCTCGCAGCGCCTCGTTCAGGCCTTTTCCTCCGATGGAGGCCGCACCTGGGGCGCGCCGACGATCCTGCAGGACTTCGAGGGCGCGGCGGACTTTGATCCGGCGTTGTTCGTCGCCGGGAAGGAGACCTTCCTTTTCTTTTCCGCGTACCATCCGAAACTCGACGTTTACTTCCGCCGCAGCAGCGACTCCGCGAAGATCTGGACCGAGCCGGTGAAGCTGGATCAGCCCAATCACACGACCCGCTCGAACGGCATCCGCCTGTCCACCGGCGAACTGCTCGTGCCGCTGCACCTGCGCGGGACCAAGAACGGCGGGGTTTTGAAATCGCGCGATGGCGGCGCGAGCTGGACTCGCTTTGGCGAGGTCGCCAATGCCGAGGGACAGGGTGGCGAGCCGACGATCGCGGAGACGAAGTCCGGCGGGATCCACATGATGCTACGCACCAAGGATGGCCAGCTCTGGCGGTCCATCAGCCGTGACCGAGGCGAAACCTGGAGCGCGGCGGAAAAGACCGGCCTCGCCTCCACCTCGTGCGCCTCGCATCTGCTGTGCACCCGTGATGGCACCCTTGTCCTCACCTACAATCCCGGTCCCGTTCCACATCGCTTTCCCTTGCTCCTCCGCACCTCGGATGACGAAGGCGGGACCTGGAGCGAGCCCACGCTCCTCGCCGACCGTCCCGAAAAGGTGGGCGGCTGGTCCATCTGCTATCCCACCCTCACCGAACTCGCCGATGGCACGCTTGTCGCGATCTGGGCGCAAAAGAAGGGATCCTCCGACGAACTCTACAGCGACATTCATTCGGCGCGGATCACCTTGGGGAAGTGAGCACATCGCGAGTGAATGGCGGGTTTAGGGATTCGAAAGTTTTATCCTCCCGACTAACTCGATCCAGTTTACTGGGCGGGAGCGAGGGGATCGAGCTTGGTGGAGTGGGAGTTTTGATGAACCGATTCAAACTCGATTACGAGCACGAGCACGAGCACGAGCACGAGATTGAAAACGAACTTCGTCACCTTGCATCGGCCCTTCGTATCTTCCCTCGTGCTCAGCGAAGCGTTGCTCGTGCTCGTGCTCGTAATCGAAACACCGTTGAACCTCCAGGCTAACTTGCGGGCCCCGGAGCCGAAAAGTTACTCTCCGTTCCACTTCGGCGCGCCGTGGATTGTCTGCGAAATCCGGAAATGGAGTCATCGCACGTAGAGGCGCGGAGGCGCGGAGAATCAGAGAGGATATTGGTTTTGGTGAACTTGAGGCGCTCACTCACCAAGTGGGCGTCGGCGGACAAGCCTTCCAGCAATCAAAATCCCCAGTCCTCCGCGCCTCCGCGAGAGCCCAGACCAATCCTGAAGGTATTTTGCCTATAAGAATACTGCATCCCAAGATGTTCAATTCCCACGGACGTCCGGGGTCACCTGCCCGGCTTTCTTTCCGGAGCTATGGCCGGTTGGATCACCGCCGCCGTGAGAAGGCGAAAGGCTCACTTTCGCCCCGCTGTCACCCGGACGTTATCATAACAGCTGACATGCCCGGTGGAGTCGGAAGCCTCGATCGTCAGGATCGAAGCGCGCTGGCCCGCCGTCGCCCGGGCTTTCCCCACCAACGCGGGAACCTGGCCCAACGGTTGCACCGCCGCTTGATACCCGCCGCCATCATCAAACGCTAGCTGAAGATGGTTCCACACGTCGTAGTGCACCGGCTGGCCGGTATCTACCCATTGGCCATTCTCCCAGAGGGACCAAGTCCCGTGATCGTTGGTGGCGATCGCCCCGGCGATGGATCCGGCTCCGTCCTTCCCGGCGATTTGGGTGCGATGCGGAAAGTTCCGCGCCGCCGCTGGCAGGATGGAAGGGAAATCCCCGGACCGGACAAAGAGATCCAGATCCACCACCCAAGGAGCAGCTGTCTCGGGAAGCGACGCCGTCCAAGCCCCTTTCTGGCGCAGGAAAAGGGATCTCACTCCCGGCCCGTGGGAGATTTCACGAGTCGTGGCCCCGTCGGCGCCGCCCTCAAAGTCGTCTGCGAACACCACGGATCGCCCCGGTTCCAGGTAGGGATTCGTCGGCACCCAGCGTACGCTGACATCGTCCAAGATCACAGGAGCGCCCTCCGGGACGAAGAGGACGCTCTTGAACTCCTTGGCGCTCGGGAGCGAGATGGGGAGGTTCACGCCGGGCAATTCCACGACGCGTTTCTGGGGGCGCGCCAACGGAATGGTCTTCCCCAAAACCCGGTAGCGCAGCTGGTCGATTTCCACCTCCATGGCCACCTGGTGCCAATGTCCGGCGGCAAGGATTTGGTCCGTCTCCACCCACTGGCCCGCGCCGTTCAGCGTTCCGGTAGAGTAGCTCAACTTGCCGGTCTTGGCTGCGAGGCGAACGCCGACCTCAAATTCCCGGTTGTCTCCCTGAAGGTAGGCGCAAAGTCCGCTCTCCTCGGTCCCCCGCCAGAGCCAAAACGTGAACGAGGCCACGCCGCTGGTCATGGAGGAATCCACCGATGCCGCGAACCGCCCCCGATCTGGGGAAGAATTGTGCCAACCGGTCAGCGCCTCCCTCGTCAGTTGGATCGCCCGGCCTCGGTCGCCCCGCTTGATTCGAGATTGGGCAAACGGACGACCATCCGTCCCATCACCCAATCGCCACCAGGCTCCCGGACAGCCGCGTCGCTCCGGAACATACGCCATTTCGCCCCAACCCCCGGAAGGCATCACGATGTCCTTTGGATTCACCTCATCGAAATCCTGCTCCAAAAAGCGGACATGTCCCAGGTCGCGCAAGTCGTCTTGCCACTGTTGCCAGCGTTGCTGCCAGGCCAGGTGATACGAGTTGTACCAGGCATCGCACTGCCAACCATCCGCCCCCGGAGGACACGGCACCGCAAAATAGGGCGGCGCCCCCACGGAGATGACCTGGATTTCCGGATGCGGACTGCTCTTGATATAGGCCCGCAGCGCCTCGTGAGAAACCGTGCCAATGCCAGCCCGTGCATGGGTGAGATATCCCTTCTTGTCTGCGTCGTGATCGAGCGTTGCCTCGAAAAACACGGGAGAGATCAGGAAATCGACCAGTCCCTCCTCCACCCAAGTGCGCCAGTCCGTGCGCCAATTTCCCAGCGGCGGACCGATGAACTCTCCGGCCAGAGTGATCGCCAAAGTGATTTCTGGGTCCACTTCGCGCAAAGCCGCCCGGAGTTCGCGAAACAATTGCGTGAGATAACCGCCCCGAAGGTCACGCCACGCTTGGACCATCGGATCCTGTAGATCGAAGCTGGCCGCATCGACATCAAACCTCGGATCGGTCAGGATATCCACACCATGCAATCGCCGCATCTCCGCGACGACCGGAGGATTGAATCCATAGCGATCTGCTTTGTCGGCGGGAGCCTGGAGCTGGCTGGCCTCGCTCCGCATATTCGCAATGAAGTGCTTGATGCCATAGGTCCGCGCCATGTGGACGAACTCGGCGACGGTGGCGCGCCTGGCTTCGGGATAGGCATATTCAGGAACCATCCAATAGGGATTGCCGCGCCGGTCGATGGTAAGGAATTCTGGATGCTCCGCCAAGACGTTGGAATTGTAGTTCCAGGGAACCATCCTTCCTGGACCATCGACTCCGGCATCGGCCGGTGCGCCATTGCTATAGATATGCGGATGATAGGCCCAGAACTCCAAACCAGTCCTCCGAGAAGCCTCCTGCGCGGCGGCGAAATAATCGAATCGCTCCGCCAACCGATCGATATGCCGCCACATCAGGGCGAGCGGCGCATTCATCTGGACCCGGGCATTGTGCGTGACGAAGGGCGCATACTGCTGCAAATCACTGCGCAGAAAGACGCCGGTAAAGCCCCGCGCCTTCCAAAGCCGGAACATGCGTTCCATGGCTTCCGGGGAATCCATGGCGGGATCGATCCCGTTCGCATAGACCGCTGCATAATCGCCCCAGCTCGGGATGAGGTAGCGGCGATCCGGGGATTCCTCCGCTTGAGCGGCGACGAGCGCCAAGCCCAGCGACGCCACAAGGTCTCGGACCCGCCCACTTGATTTCATCGACATCGGCCGATTACGGGCAATTCCGACCTATGAATCAAGCACCGTTTGGTCGGTGATGACGTCGGATGAACTCGACGTGGATGGGGTCAAGGAGGCTCTCTGCCTGGCGCAGCGCGGCAAAGCCCGCGGCGAATCGCTCAATCTCGGGAAACCTCGAGCACTTGCTTGTCGCGCATCAGTTGCGCGCGCAATCGCGCGTAGTCCACCGCCTGCACGGCGGACCCGTCATCGATCGCCATGGACGCGGCGGTGGCGGCCGACTGCGCCGCAGCCATAAAGGTGAACTCAATGCGATAGGCGCCATAGGCCACGTAGCTCGAAGAGGGACACGTCGGACTGAGGAGATTCGTGCATTCGGCGGCCTTCGGCACCAGGCAGCGATACGGAATGCCGCAGGGGATCCAGTCCGGCTCCTTCGACATGTTGAAGACCGCCCCTTCGTTCCAGACTCGGCCGTCTTTGACGAGGCAACGGGCGCTGTGGAAGTCCGGCGGCCACCAGATCAGGCCCACGCTGTCGTCCACCGGCTCGGGGTTCGTTCTGCGCAAGTGCGCCTCGGTCAAAACGAAATCGCCGATCATGCGCCGGCCGTTGCGGACATAAAAGGCGCGCGGCCAGCCTGCGTTATCCGCGAACTCATCTTTGCACAGTCCCCAAGCGGCCCAGGCCTGGCGCTGCTTCTCGGGCACGGCCTCGTCATGCGCCATGAACCAGTACAATCCGTGAATGTGATCCCGGCTCGCACGCAACATGGTGTCGCGCTCGGTATAGCTGGCGAGGGGATAGCGGTGATTCCAGCCGGTGAAGTTCCCCGCTAAGGAGTGCCAGGTGCCAGGATCGCTCTTCCCATTCGGAACCGCGGCATGCGGGGCGGTGATGACGCCCCCTGCGGCGAGATAGCGGCGCTGCATCTCGTAGTGCGTGGGATCGTAGTTCCCCGGTTTGTCGATAGGGAGGCGGTTCGCCGGATTCTTGGTCAGGCAAAGGCGGAAGCAGTACCCCTGGATACTTTCATCCGCCGCGCCATGCTCGCCCAGCGGCTCGTCCTGCACGCCAAAGATCAGGCCGCTCTTCGGGTCACCCGGCGTCCGGTAAGGATCGATCCGCTTGTCGTGCTGGTTGTGCGTGGTGTCGGTGCGGATCCCGTTGTTGGTCTCGCCATACTCCGCATTGCCCTCGCGGCCCACGGCAAAGCGGATCCCGGCAAAGGCCAGGAGATCGCCCTCGTAGGTGGCGTCGATGAACACTTTGGACCGCACCTCGGCCCCATTGTCAAAATGCAGTGCGGTGATGCGCGTGCCGTCCTTCGCGACACCAGCGGTTTCCCGCAAACGATGCCCGCGGAGCACGGTGACGCCTGCTTCCTTCACCCAATCCTCCCACACCGCCTCCGCCACATGCGGCTCGAACCGCCAAAGAGAGGTCTGCTTGCCACGAGCGGCAAGCATCAACTCGAACTTCTCCGAGCGTCCGTAGCGCGCGTTGATGCTCCGATAAAACGCCAAGGCCAGACCACCGACCGCCGGGCTGTTCTGAAACGGCTGATTGTCGATGTCCGTGCCGCCCAGTCCCTCCACGCTCATGCCGCCCAGATGCTGCCCGGCCTCCACCAACACCACCCGCTTTCCCAGGTGCACTGCCTGCACCGCCGCGACCACGCCGGCGCTGGTGCCTCCATAGATGCAGAGGTCGGTTTCCATCGGAGCCGCGGATGCGCAGACCGCGATCGAAAGGAGGATGACGAGTTGACGCCGCAGGGAACGCATAGTGCCCACCACCATCGTGAAGGGAGGCCGAGAAACAAGTCCAGGAGATTCTCGTCAAGTCACGGCTGAATGACGATCTTGTCCGCAAACTCGTTCGCGCTCAAGCTTGCGGAGGAGGCATCGGAGAAGTGAACAGTTAAGCGAGATGATTGCTGGATTCTTCACCAAGGCCTGGCCATCGGTGGCAAAGCCTTCCTGGAGCAAATCGTTGAGCGGCGCCGCGAAGCCTTCGGCTCCCGCAAGATCCAGGGCGTGCGCGCTGGGGCGGGCTGATGGCATTGCGAGACTTGAGACGGTAGGTAGCGAGGAACGAAGGATCGTGCCGGACCAAATGCGCGTTAGCTGCTGGGAGCAGCTGACCGTCAATGCACATCGAACCGCGCACCAAACATTGCGGATCATAGACAAAACCGAGAAGCTGCGGCGTTGAATGACGAGGCGTTGTTCGCCCCCATCCCAATCCCTTCGTATGTCCATTCCCACCGGTAATTTCTCTTCGCTCCTTCGTTCTCTTTGCTTGCTGCTTTGCCTGATGGGGATCTCGGCTCCAGCTGGAGCTGAATCCGTGGCCACCTCCTGGCAACAAGCTGGCTGGGGCGGCGGTGGCTTCTTCTATGCGGCCGCGCATCATCCAACTCGGGAGGGCGTCATCTACCTGGGAGGCGACGTGAACGGCGCTTACAAAACCGAGGACAACGGGAAGCATTGGCGCATCATCAACAACGGCATCGCGTCCTATGCGGTGTATGCCATGGCGGTGAGTGCGAGCGAGCCCGAGGTCGTCTATGCCGCGACGCAGGAGGGCTTGTCGAAGAGTGTGGATGGCGGGGACCACTGGCGCACGCTGCCACACACCGGAAGACAGGAACTGCGCATCACCGGAGAACGAAAGCTGAGCATCCGGTGCATCGCGGTCGATCCGCGCGATGGCCAGGTGGTCTTTGCGGCCAGCCCAGGCGGAAAGATTTACAAGAGCATCGATGGCGGCGAGACGTGGACGGTCTCGTATGAAAAGAAATCGAGTGGCGAGACCGATGGATCGCTGCGCGTTCAATATGGCAAGGTCACGGGCGACTACTTTGGCGCTTTCGCGCTGCCGGTGGTGGCCCCCAAGGAAGCGAGCGGCATCCAAGGCATCGGCCTCACCATGAGGGGCGAGGGCGTCATACCGAAAGACTGCTTCCTGATTCTGAAGACCTCGTCCGGCGTGGCCTTTCGCAGCCGGAACCTGAACGAAGCCTTCCAGACGACGAAGATGCGCGATGTGGTGCTCAATGCATCGGACTTCGCGCTCGATTCGGACTTCTTGAAGAAGCATCCCGAGGCCGCAGGCACGACATTCACTGACAAGGATTGGGCGAAAGTGACGCGGCTGGATTTCCCCTGTTCCGGCGCACTCCCGCAGGAGGCCTATGTCGCGAAGTTTTCCAGATTCTTCTTCACGACGAGCGACGGCAAGGAGGTCTTGATCCGCGACTTCAAGGTGGATCAGACGCTGCAGACCTTTGGCAGCATCCACGTCGGCGCTCCGGCCGCAGGACCGGCGCACAGCGTGACGATTGCCAGTACGGACTCTTCCCTTGTCATCGCAGCCACGGATGACGCGGGCCTCTTGCTGAGCCGCGATGGAGGCAAGACCTGGAAACGCCTCTCCACGCCCGAACAGGCGGCGCATGCGACGTTTGATCCCACAAACACCGACGTGATCTATGGCGCGTTCTTCAAGAACGGCATCATGAAGTCCACGGACGGCGGCAAGCGCTGGACCAGGATTTCCAAAGGCATCCTCAACAACAGCGAGATGATCGAGGTGGCGGTGAGTCCGGCGAATCCGAACGAGATCTATGCGATCGGTTCGGTGGGGTACAACGGCTCGTTCTATATTTCGCACGATGCAGGTGCATCCTGGGACCGCGTAAACAAATTGCGCACGGACATAGATATCAACCCAACGCTCGACTTCTTCAATGGCGGCAATGCCAGCCTGAGCGCACCACGCAATCTCTCGATCAATCCGCACAATCCGAAGGAAATCTTCCTCGCCGCGAACTGGCGTCCCTGCCTCAGCACCGATGGCGGAGCGACCTGGAACGAGCGATCGGCGGGCGCCGACATCTCCTGCGTCACGGATATCCGGTTCCTCCAGGGCAAGACCTACGTCACCGCCATGGATGAAGGCACCCTGAGGTCCGAGGACGGTGGTGCGAGTTGGCGTCAGCTCTGGCCAACCAAACACACGCCCGGACTCAGCGGGCACGATTGGCGTGTTGCCGTTAGCGAAATCAACGGCACCACCCGCATCCTCAGTACCATCACCCCGTGGTATAAAGTGCCGACCTGCGTAGTGCGCAGCGATGATGGCGGCGCAACGTATCAACCAGTCACCGCTGGCCTGCCCGACTACACGATCCGTCCAAACACCATGTGGGGACAAGGCCATCCACGCGCCCTCGCCGTCGATCCAAACAACCCGCAGATTGTCTACCTCGGCATTGATGGCGATGCAGCGAATGGCAAATCCGGCGGCGGCATCTTCAAATCCGAAGATGGCGGCACAACCTGGTCGCAGCTCCCCCATCAGCCCGCGAGTCGCCGCATGTTCTACGGTCTGGTCGTTGATCCCACGGATTCCAAGCGGCTCTTCTGGGGCGGTTGTGGCACCGCAGGTGGCGTTCACCGCAGCGAGGATGGAGGCAACTCCTGGCAGCATGTCTTCCCGACCGAGAACTTCATCTGGAACCTCCACGCGAACGCCAACGGCACCATGTTTTGCTCCGGCCAGCATCTCTGGCGTAGCGCAGATCACGGCAAGACATGGACGCAAATCACCCACTTCCCGGAAAAGCGCTCCATCGTCGGCATCGAGGTGCACCCGCGTGATCCGAAGACGATGTAGGTCTCTGCGGTTACCTGGAACACGGTCCCCGATGGCGCGATCTACAAGACCACGGATGGCGGCACCACATGGCAAAACATCACCGGCAATATCCCGTATGTGAAACCGGTCGTGCTTCGCTTCAATCCAGACACCGATGAATTGTGGGCAGGCGGCGTAGGACTCTACAAAGCCAAGCAATGAAATAGACAACAATCATCCCGCTTCACTGTAAGAACTTCTGCAAGACCCGCCATTTCTGCCCATCCTGCTACCAACGCAAAGTCAAACAACCGAAGTTCCAGTCTAGTGTGTGTTCGAAAAGTCCGTTTTACCAGCAAAGAGCGGACACGACCAGAACCAGCGCCTCGAAGCGGTCGACTCGCTTTTCGTAGCGCGTTGCGATAGCTCTGTATTCCTTGAGCCTCTGGAAGAAATTCTCCACTCGGTGGCGCTTCTTGTAATGCCCTCTGTGAAATGGCTCCGGGTTCTTGCGGTTATCCTTGGGAGGGATGCAGGATTGAAGGCCGAGGCCCGTGAGGAGATCGCGGAAGCCATCGCAATCCCAAGCGTAGACGAACGGATGGCCTGGCGGCATTCGCGTGGATGCAGTGGGGGCTCTTTACAACGAATCCAAGACCGTGGAAACCTCGTTGGGGCTGAACATGATTTCCACTTCGACGGGCAACGCCAAGCTGCGGTTTGAGGATGGCAAGCTCCTTGGCGCGGCGTGGATCTCCTTTCCGCTCGATCCCGCGGTGGTGAAGACGTGCGACAAGCAATTGAAAGACCTGCGGGAGGTCTGGTTCGCCGCGGCGTTCGTCGGCATCGGTCTGGAGACGAAACTTGGTGACCTGGCCAAACTCGGCGGAGGACGGCCCGCGTTGGCGTTCGTGGGCGGGCAAGCCGCGAACGTGCTCTGGACGCTGCTCTCGGCGTGGAGGCTGTTTGGGCGTCAATAACAATCAGGCGAAAACATCCATCACGGGCTTTCCGCTATCGCCCACCGTGAAGGGGCGCTTGCTCGGGGAGAGGACCTCTTCGTTGACGGGGAGGCCGAGGCTCCAGCCGACCGTGGTGAGGAAGTCCTGGACAGTGACCAGGCCTTCCGCCACGGCGTAGCCCTGCTTGTCGCTGGAGCCGTGGACAAAGCCACCCTTGACGCCCCCGCCGGCGAGCAGGGTGGAGAACACTTTCGGGTGATGATCGCGCCCGCCGTTTCCATTGATCTTGGGCCCGCGACCGAACTCGGAACAGAGCACGACCAAAGTGGTCTCGAGGAGCCCGCGGGATTGCAGATCCTCCAGCAGAGCGGAGAGGGCGACATCCAGTTCCGTGCCGCGTTCCTCCAATTCTTCTTCGATGTTGTTGTGCATGTCCCAGCCACCGCTGGTGACCTCAATATAGCGGATGCCCTTCTCCACCAGGCGCCGCGCCAGAATGCAGCCTTGGCCGAACTTGTTGCGTCCGTATTTGTCCCGGAGAGCGTCTGGTTCGTCTCCTAGTTGGAACGCTTCCAGATCCGTGCTCGACATGATGTTCGCGGTCTTCTCGTAGAACTGGGTGTAATTCTCCACCGAAGCTGTTTTGAATCGCTCGCGGAAACCAGCGTCGAGCTGATTCAAGAGAGCCAAGCGCTTGGCCATCACCGCCGCGCTCGCATCGCTCTCGGCGTATTGCAGGCCGGCATCGGGATCGAGAATCGGCAGGGGAGAATAACTGGCCGGGAAGAATCCGTTGCCGTTCTGCGGCTGCCGGTTCACGCAAACACTGGAGGGGAGGGTGGGATGGCTCGGGCCTTTGAAGTGTTGGGCCCAAGCCCCGATGTTGGGATGCTTGATCGTGCCGCGCTGTTCGTAACCGGCGCGGATCAAATACTGGCCGCTGGCATGAACCCCGGTTTTGGAAGTCATGCTGCGGATCAGCGTGATCTTGTCCGCGTGGTTGGCCAGGTTGGTCATCGTCCCGCCCAACTGGAACCCGGCCTTGGTGGAAATGGGCGTTTTGGGGCCCTGCGTTTCGCCTTCCTTGGGATCAAGGGTATCGATGTGGGTCATCCCTCCGATCATCTGGAGGAAGATGACGTTCTTCGCTTTGCCGAAGCCCGGACCGGCCACGCCTTCGGCTGCCCAGAGCTTTTCAGAAGCCCCGGGCAGGACCGCGACGCCTAGGGCGGCCTTGGCCCATCGTTCACAAAAAGCGCGCCGCGAGATGGGATCGAGTTGATGCGTGAGATTCATGATGCGTAGGGCGGAGCTGAGCGATGCTATTCCACAAAGACAAACTCGCGTGAGTTGAACATCACCCACGTGAGATCGCCCAGGGTCAGACCACTGCCCAAGGCGGCGACGGTGTTTCTCAGTTCCTCCGGATGGGGCCGGCGACTGAAGAAACTGAGGTAAAGACTCTCGACCTGCTGCTCCGGGCTCGCCTGGCCCGCCGCGGTCTTGAGGACCAACGAGTCTGGCTGACGGATGACTCGTTGCGCTTCGCCATTCATCAGCATGAGCACCTGGGGAATGCTTCCCTCCTCACTGCTGCTGTCCGCGATCTGGCGGTCGCTTTGGCCGAACATGCGGAGGAAGTGCTCGTCCCGCTCCGGTTGCGGAAGTTCAGAGGCCCGGGCCAGGACCAAGCCGTCTCGCACCGGCGGAGCGACCGTGACACTATCATCTCCGGAAGCGGACGTTTGGGCCATGAGCCGCTTCTTCCTCGGGGTAACCTTCGCGGCCGCATCGTTGCCGGGGTATTGCCGCATCCCGCCGGCGGCGGCTTCGATCTGCGTCTTGATGGCGGCGGGATCCGCCTCCAGGTCGACCTTCATGACCTTGACATACTTCTCCCCCCGATGCGCCTTGAATGCATCCACCTCGGGACCAACGACCAACGTGGCGCAGGAATCCCAGGCTTGTTCGGCGCTCATGCGGCGCAAGATCGGGCCGGGAAAGAGATACGGCGTATTGTCCGCGAGTTCGTAGCTGGTGGCTTCCCGCTGGTAAGTCTGTGTGTTGTAGAGCAGGCGCATGAATTGCTTGAGGTCGAACTTCAAGCGCACCATTTCCGCGGAGAGATGGTAGAGCAGGGCCGGATTGACGCTGGCGCTGGGATCATCGAGCGCGGTGACCGGTTCCTTCACCCCCACGCCGAACGCGCGCTTCCACAGTCGATTGGCGATCGTCATCGCGAAACGTGGATTGCTGGGCGAAGTCATCCAGGTGGCGAATTCGCTGCGCAGTTCCGCCGGATCGTTGGTCTCCACTCCCAGGTAGGCCTTGCGAGCTTTGTCATCGGCCCAGGAGATCAGCTTGGGAGCCACGGGATCGCCGGGCTTGGCATCGTCATACTGGTAGTCGTCCGGCAGCTTGAGTTTGTTGGCATCCTCGTCCGCCACTTCCATGGAGTTGATCCGGAGGATGTTTTTGGCCTGCTGCTGGACCCGGCGATCATCGATCGAGGCCAGCACCTTCCGCATGCTCTGCATCCCATACCCTTTGGAGCCCCTGACCCCGTAGGTCTCCGTCGCGCCGAAGAAGGCCGCCATTTCATAAAACTCCTTCTGGGTCCAATCCTCGAACGGGTGGTCGTGACACTGGGCACAGGAAACGTCCGCGCCGAGGAACGTGCTCAGCGTCAGGCTCAAGTTGTCGAGCGGCATCCCGGCATCGCGCAGCAGATATCCGGTGGCGCCATTGTCCAGGAGCTTGCCATCCGCCGTGAGCATGTCGCGAACCATCCGGTCCCAGGTGACGTTCCCGGCGATCTGCTGCTTGAGCCAATCTTGATAGGTATAAAAGCGGGTCTTTTGCGCCAAGTCAGCCACCCGCAGCATATCGGCGAAATAATTGAAGAGGTGACTCCGGTAGCCATCCGACTCCAGGAGCTTGTCGATCACCTTGGCTCGTTTCGAAAGACTGGAGTCCGCCAGGAACTCCAGGGTTTCTTCCCGGGTGGGGATGCGTCCGGCGATGTCCAGGTAAACCCGGCGCACGAACTGTTCGTCAGAAGCCAGCGGGTTCGACTGCAATCCCGCCTTCTCCAGTCCGGCCTCCACCAGCTGGTCGATCCGGAAGGCGGCTTGAGCGAGGTAGGGATCCGCGGGAATCCCCAGCCCCTCCGGCTTCAACGTCCGGGCCGCCTCCTGGTCCGCCGGGGAAAGCTTTTCCAACGGCAGCCGATAGACCAACCCGTTGCGGACTTGAAGAAACACATTCCCCGCTTCGATGCCCCGATACGTCGCCTCCAGGGTGCGGCCGTCGCTGCTCGTCCAAGTTCGATAGACTTCGTTCCCGGCGCGAAGCCCCGCGATCGAGAGCACGCAAGCGAAGGTGAGAGCAAGATGGGTCTTCATGGGCCGGTCCGATGCCGGATCAAACGGCGGCGGGGGCGGGAAGTTGCGGTGGCTTTTTCGGCTGAAGGCGGTGGGCCGGAGGCTGTACGTGCACGGGCCCACACCTCCGTGCGCACTAGCGCCACCTTGAGCGGGCTGTTCCGGGGGTTGGACCGGCAGATCATCTTCGATGCCGCGGCCAGGCTGTAGGCTGTAGGCCATAAGTCCGGAAATGTTGAGATGGTTGTCTTGGGCCGCAGGCCCGCCACCAGGGGCCCCCTCAACCCTCAACCCGCGCGCCGACTATCAGATTATCAATCCAATCAGAATTTCTCATTAACCAGAGGATCCCCAAGTCTGATTCCGCGTTTCGCACGGCCGCGTCCCCATTTCCCCCATTCTCAACCGCGCAACTTCGTGTCCCCTCCGCGCGGTTTGGTGCACCCTCCGCGCGCCATGGGCTCGCACGCGCGCGAATCACGCTCTCACGCGGTAGAATGGTGCACCGTCCGCGCGTCATGGGCTCGCACGCGCGCGAGTCACCCTCTCACGCGGTAGAATGGTGCACCGTCCGCGCGTCATGGGCTCGCACGCGCGCGAATCACGCTCTCACGCGGTAGAATGGTGCACCGTCCGCGCGCCATGGTCTCGCACGCGCGCGACAGGTCTCTCATCCTCGCGAATTTGTGCAGGTGGCGCGGTGCGGGTCTCTCAGATTTGCGCGGCAAGCAGGGCTAGAACGGTGCGGGTCTCTCAGATTTGCGCGGCAAGCAGGGCTTGTGCGGTGCGGGCCTCTCAGATTTGCGCGGCAAGCAGGGCTCGTGCGGTGCGGGTCTCTCAGATTTGCGCGATCAACAGGGCTCCATCGGCACGCGTGTCTCGGATC
>CAMCXS010000056.1 GCA_945883495.1 Akkermansia muciniphila | reverse complement strand
GCCAATAGGTCCTCAATCACCACCCCATGCGTGGTCCCGCGACCGATCTGCGCCACCAGTTCATAGGTCACCGTCTCGCCCACCACCAACTGCGAGCCCGAGGTATGCCCTTCCGAAGTCGACTGAATCGACTTCGTGAACGCATACAGAGGTGTGAGATTGGCCGTCACCGTGGCCTGAGCCGCCGCTTCGTAATCGTTCGGGTTCGACGGGCCGGAGGTCGTGCCGAGATCCCCGTCGCCACCTCGTTCGAGAGTGTCGCCAACATTAGAGCCATCGGAAGGATCCGTACTGTCGAGAGAAGTCCACTCCACGGCCACGGCGTTGACGAGACGTTGACCGTCTCGCACCGTTGTTTGAAGAGTAGCATCGTAGGTGATCACCACCCGGTCATTGATCGCCAGCTGGAAAGCGGTCGAAGCAGTGATGCCACCCGGCGTCGGAGTGAACCAGCTACTTACGTCCGTGGAGCCATTCAGCGTCGCGGTAAATGTGCTCGGCAACAATACCAGGCCGTTTGGCGCGACATCTCGAAACGTGATATCGAATGCCGTGGCGGACCCGGTATTCTGCAGAACGACCTCATAGCTAACGGAATCACCAGCGTCTGGGTGCGCCGGAGCGGACGTGACGGTCTTGGCCGCAGTCACAGCTGGTTCGACGATTTCAACGCTCACTGTGCTAGAGCGAGTGACGGACTCGGCGGCCACGCCATCGCCGTTGGTATCTTCGAGCACGATCAGGCGCCCCGTATTATTGATGGTGTCACCTGCCTGATTCGCGAGCACATTGCGCACTTCCGCCTCAATATAGACACGAATCTGCTCGTCTCCCGCCCCTGTGGAGAGCGAGTATTCATTGACCACGGTGCCGAAGTCGAGCCGCACCTGATCCATGAAGCCATCCAAATTGCTATCCGTGTAGGTGATAACAGGGCTGGAAACCGTCAAAGCCGCTCCGTTCTCCACGCGGACAGCGCGGATATTGAGGATGCCTTGGGACAAATCCAGAATGTCTTCAATGACCACTCCATGGGTGGTCCCCCGCCCCAGCTGAGCCACTAGCTCATAGGTCACCGACTCTCCAACCACTAGGTCCGTGAGCGCAACGTTCCCTTGACCACTGCCGGTATGGGCGGCGCTGCTTGTCTGCACGGTTTTGGTGATGATTGGCTCCAAGTCCACGACGACGGTGGCGTCATCCCCGGCCAAATAGTCGTTGGGCCCTGCGCCGCTTCCGGTCCGCTCACCCGCATCGCTCCCTGTCAGCGAAGTCCACGAAACATCACTTTCATTCGTCAGCCGCGCACCATCGGTCACCTGAGTCAATAGCTGTGTGTCGTAGGTCAACCGCAGACTGTCTCCCGCGGCGAGGTCAAAGGCACTCGTGGCGGTGATCCCGGCCGCGG
Organism: Akkermansia muciniphila; assembly: GCA_945883495.1. Taxonomy (GTDB): domain Bacteria; phylum Verrucomicrobiota; class Verrucomicrobiia; order Verrucomicrobiales; family DEV007; genus V1-115. Next base: position 37,264 of record CAMCXS010000056.1, on the reverse strand, counting down.
TCACGGTGAACCAAGAGGTCACGTCGAGGGAATCACTGACCCGGACCGCCGAGAAGCTGGCCGGAAGAAGATCCATCCCCGCGGGCACCACATCCGAGAGAGTTGCCTCAAACGCATTTGCTGTGCCGTTATTTCGAACTTCGATCTGGTACGAGATGATGTCGCCTGCCTCCGGCGTACCCGGCGCATTTGTCACCGTCTTCACGACTCCCAACTCGGGTTCCACAATCTCGACATCCACAAACCCATTCAGGCTTCGCGCTCCGGTCTCGTCATTGAAGTACAGAGTCCCGGTATTCCGGATAACGTCTCCCTGCTGATTCGCGGAGTCATTGACCACCACCGCCTCAATGATCAGGACGATTTGCTCGTCTTGCGCCGTGGTATACAAAGCCGGATCATTGATGATTGTGCCGAAATCCAACTCGACTCTGTCCGTATAGCCATCCGCAGCGGCGGCATCAGTAAGCACCGGAACGATCCCATTGATCGGATCCCCACTGGCGAGGCGCAACGCAGCACCAGCCGAGTAGCTGACACTATAAATGTGCAAACGGCCGTTGCTGATGCTCAACGCATCCACCAGCCGGACGTTCTCCGTGGTGCCTCGGCCAATCGTTGCCGTAACGCGATAGGTGACAGTCTCCCCGATGGTCAGATCCGTAAGCGTGGCACTGGCACCGTTGGCGCTGCCTGTATGGGCGGCGGAAGTGGCAATCACCTCTTTGGTCACCCCGTAGATGGGGGTGAGATCGGCGACAAATGACGCGGTTGCCGCAGCCTCGTAATCGTTCGGGTTTGAGGGCGACACTGGATTGTCGAGATCGCCATCCCCACTTCGTTCCCCAACCACCGTGCCATCCAAAGTGGACCACTCGATGTCTACTTCATTGAGGAATGTGTCTCCGTCCCGCACCGCCGTGGAAATCGTAGCTCCATACGTAATGACGATTCGGTCGCCAGGACTCAGATCGATCGCGCCCGGGATCGCCTCAAGCCCAGTGGCAGTCACCGTGAACCAGGAACTGACATTCGTCGTTCCGTTCAACGTTGCCGTGAAGGAAGCGGTCTCCAAGGTGAGATTGGCCGGCAGTACATCCCGGACCGTAACGTCATAAGCCGTGACATTATTCGGATGCGCCGTTCCCGTGTGCTGGATGACGAGTTCGTACTGCACCGTATCCCCGGCGTCTGGGTAAGCCGCAATGCTGGCAATCTGCTTGCCGACCGCAACGACGGGTTCCACGATCGTGACGCGGGTGTCCGTATCGCCACTGGCATCACTCGCCAAGTTGCGCGTCGAGCCATCGTCATCCGTGTAGTAAAAGTCCGCAACGTTGTTGCGCGTCTGGGCCGCTTGGTTGGCCAGTATGTTATCTACGGAAAGCCGGTATCGGATCTCCACCGTCTGAGACGCCAGCCCACTCCCGGCGGAGCCGTTGTTGAGATCCAGATGGCCAAAGTCAAAGCGGAGGCTCTCGGTGGCGTTCGCACCTCCATCCAAGCGAGTGAAGAAGCTGCTATTGGCTTCATCGAGTGCCCCCGTCGTGCCGACGGTGATGCCGGCGCCGACCGTCACCGTCAAGGATCCAGACACAAAGCTGAATCCGGCATCCACGGTATCGAAGATATACGCCTCCGGCCCCCCAGTGCGTCCTTCCGGTATCGTCACCGTCATAACGTATTCCACCGTTTCACCGATGGTGTATGTGGTGTCAGATGGATCTCCCAGCACCTTGCGGAATACCGGAACGGGAGCATCAAAGGAGTCGCTTCCGGAAGCGTTGTAGCTCCGCTCTCCACTGGCACTTCCAGGTGCACCAGACTCGCTGCCCGTCGCATTCCCGGACACACCGTTGTCCGTGCCATCGTCTGGGAGCGATGAGAATGTCAACTGGGCCGTGTTCTGAATTCGCTCCCCGGCTTGGAGGAGATGCGGTCCGCTGTCCCGGACGCGCACTTGGAAGAGAACTTCAAACGAATCGCCTGGGCGAAGTTCGTTGACGGTCGCCGTGATATTTTGCCCCGTAAAGCCCACGCTGGAGCCGCTGACATAGGCGGGAAGGCCACTGAACGCAAGGGATCCGGTCACGATCTCCAGGCCATCTGGGACCGAGTCGGAGAGCACCAAATCAAACGCTGCTGCGGTATTCGTCGCGTTGGATGCGTTGACCAGAAGGCGGTAATTAATAAGATCGCCAGCATCGGCTGTATTGACTCCGTTATCCGTCTTCGTAACCGTGAGCACCGGTTCCACTACGGTCACAGACGTTGTCAACGGGCTGCCGAGGTTGGCACCGTTGGCCCGCAACTGCGCGCTATTCACCAAAACATCCCCCCGGTCCACCGGAGCGGCGTTACGAATCACCGCGTTATAAAGGATGGTGACGGTTTCGGCGGCGGAGGTATCTAATTCTGTATTGAGAATGTCGCCCAGATTGAATGTGACCCGGTTGTTGGCCGAATCGAAGGAGATTCGGGACGAGTCCAAAGTGATGGTTGTCCCATTGGCTCCAACGAGATCTCCCCCCACCCCAAGCGTGCTCCCGCTGGAGTCAAACCCATCGAAGCGAATCTGAACATTGGCTGGGTCGAGCCAAACGAGGCGCGAATCCAAGGTATCCACCAACTGAACCGAGGGATTGTTCGCCTGGGGAACTTCAAATGTGACCGCAAAGCGCACCACCTCGCCGATGGCCGCGCGCACGGTTCCGGAGGACGTGGCATCAGCGCTCGTGTGATCTTCCGAGGTATCGACGACCACCTTGGACAACGACACAGGACTGACGATGGTGAATTCAGCCGGGTCGCTGACCCGGTAGTCATTGGCGGTGCCGCCAATTCCGGTAGAATCACCGGTTCGCTCGGCGCCAAAGGCGTTGTGTGGCGTGCTGGAGGAAGGCGTCCCCGGCAGACTGGTAAAGGTTACCGTGGCGGTGTTTCGCACCACGGTGCCGATGTTCAGCCCATTATCGACGCGCACCTGAAAACTCAACGTGCTGGACTGCCCACGCGCTAGCCGGTCGAACACCGCCCGGACCGCCCCATCCGTTCCGGCGGACGGATCGAAGAGAAGACTGCCTGCATTCGGCGCTACACCCGCCACGTGAGTCAGCCCTCCAACATAAGAAACGCCATTTGGCAACAAATCCTCCAGTACCAGGTCGTAGGCTTCGGAAACATTCGTCTGATTGAGGTTTCTGACTACAATCGTGTAGGTGACCAAATCATCTCCTTCCACCGATGTCACGGATGCGTCCTTCGCCAAGGTAATCCGCGGTTCGACGACGGTCACCGAATCGCCTGCGGAACGAGTCTGGTCCGTGCCTCCCACTTGCCAGGTGACTGTGGCCGTGTTGTCCAGAACGTCCCCCCGGTCATTGGTGTTAACGTTGGTGACGACTGCCCGATAGCGAATGGTGATTGTCTCCGTGACGGTGTTATCCCGGTTGGAGTTCGTCACATTTCCAAGCCCAGGTGTGGTTCCGAAGCCTAGTTCGAGCACGGTCCCCTGATTCGCGCTGCCCGCCGTCCCGCCGCTGACAATGCCGACCACGGAACTCCAGGCACCTAACGCCGAACTGAGCCCCGATGATGCGGTCACACTGTCGAGAGCCAAGAACGCCAAACCGGACTGCAACGTGTCCCGGAGCCGCAAGTTCGTCAGCTGTCCCTCCGGCACGGTCACCGTCACCTCATAGGTCACCACTTCGCCCACCGCCACCTGATCAGCACCACCTCCGCCCGCGAGATCCACGTTCCCTGTATCGTCGTGGCTTGTATCCACGACCGTCTTCGTGATGCTGGGCTGCAGCACATTTACGGTCGCGGTGTCGCGGTCCGCGGCGGTAGAGTAATCATCTCCGCCTTCGCGGTAAGAATAGTTCTCCAACGCAGCGGTATTGGTCTGGGCCGATGCTGCCTCCACCGCGTCCGCGAGAACCAGATCATAGGCGATGATCACCACGTTCCCGCCACTGGATGCGTCAAACCTGCCAATGCTGCCTTGAGTCGACGACGGGTCCGTCAGCTCCAAACCGCTGAGGAAAAAATCCGCGTCCGTTCCACCTCCCAAGATCGTGTAGGCTAAGGCAGCGCCCGTGCCATCGGTGACCCGCAGGTTCAGCGGCACCGCTCCAGGGGCCCCCGGAGTCACGAATCCAGCGGGAAGCGTATCGCTAATCCGTACGTCATACGCACCAAACGCCCCGTCACCAAAGTTTTCCAAGGAGATCGCAAACGTAACGATATCTCCAGCATCCAAATTGTTGAGATCGGCATCGATTCGGCGCGTGGCCAAGCCATCTGAATTCACCGTGCCCGAGAAAGCGGACGCGCTTCCGGGTGCGTTGAACGTGACTCCCGCCGGTCCGGTGATCGCAGTGAAGCTACCGCTATTCGGCGATGACGCGGCTACGACGCCTTTGGTGATTTGGAGATCGGGAACCGTGATATCAATCTGCGCGATCTGATTCGACGCGACGGAGACGACATTGGAGTTCTGCTCCCGGACCTCAACTTGGTTGGTGAAGAGCAGTCCATCCGCATACAGACCATCCTGGATCACCGTCGATACATAGATCTCGATTGTGGTGGCGACGGGATCAACGGTAGCCGGAATAATGTAATCGCCGAAATGAATCGTGAAACTGTTGTAGGCCGGATCCAGAGTGATCGTCGGCGTGGCTGGCGTGAGATAGCCGAATGTATCATCAAGCCCCCCATCTCCGGTCGCGCTCGCTCCACTCGCCCCGAAAAAGGTGTCACCCGGTCCAAAACTGATGCGGCCAGCGACGTTGTACGTCGCGGGATTCCAGGCATAAACTTGCGTGGTATCCACTTGGCTCACGTCGAAGACTGGCATCGGCAGGAAATCCGTTACCGTCAATGCCTCGAACTCCGAGATGGGCAAGACATAGGTCAATCGCCAAGTCACCACGTCTCCAGGCACCACCTGACGCCCCTCAGTCAATCCAGTCGCGGGAATGATGGTTCCCGAGTGAGTCACGGAATGCAGCTCCTTTGTCACCCGGCCGACGGGGACGGTCACCGATGCGGCACTGCCGTCGGTGACATCGGTCAATGGCGCAAAAGTCTCAATATCCAGGTTGCGGCCGGTGATCGAAACGGTGTTGCGCAGGACATCCCCTTGGTTGATCCGGGGATCGGTGATGAAGTCGCTCTCGTAGGCATCCCGGACTTTGGCCCGGAAGGTCACCGTGCCAGTGGTCGGCCCGCCGTTGAAGTTCCCTGGACTCAGCGCGGTTGGGGCGGTTCCAGTGGTCTCCACTAAACCTCCTAGCAGCGGTGCTCCGGCGGCAATGAACCCGGAATCGACCAATTGTTGATAGACGTTGAAGCGGATCGAAGTTGTCCCATTGGCATTCTCCACCGCCTCGAAATTCGCAGAGTCGAAGGCGAGCGTAACCGCAGTCCCATGCATGGTGAAGGTCAGCTGCGGCAAGCTCTCCAACGCATCCACGTTAAACCCAATCCGGCCGTCACCGGGAAGGAACTCCTGTCCATCGCCGAGCAAGTCGTCAATCACCACTTGGTCAAAAGCGAAATAGTCGGAGATTTGGAAGTTCATCCGGTACTCCAAGACATCTCCCTGAGAAACCCCGGTGGCAGCGCGATCTCCTCCGGGAGCGAAGTCCACTCCCTTCTGAATCGCGATCGAATGCTCTTCAATACGGTAGTCTGTGTCCGAATTGAAGGAACGATACGCCGTGCCCGGCTGCATCGGACCTTCATGATCTCCAATCAAATAAGGCAAAGCCAAGCCCGCGCCATCTGCATCATAGGTAGCGGTGACGGAGGCATCGTTATATTCGTCCGCATCGAGATCTCCTTCTTCACCGCTCACGGCTTCAACCACCAAGGCACCGGACACTTCCCGGTAAGGCACAAACGTGGTGTAGGTCACGACGATATCACCTCCGCCTTGACCAATAATCCGATCGACCACGATCCGCAGCTCATCATCCGCCGGATCTACTGCGGTGAGCCCGTCCGTGTTTAACTCCGGTTCCGCTTGGACCACATAACTCCGGGAGCCACTCGTGCCGCTTCCAAAGGTCACGGCGAGGTTGCCCGTGTAGGCCAGATCATCGGGAAGCAGATCACGGATCACCAAGTTCGTCACTTCTTCCCCCTCCGCCAGGTTCACGGTCAACCGGTAGGTGATGGGATGGTTCGGGCCTGATACGTTTTCCCCGGTGTAAATCCCGTCCTCTTCCGGGACCACTGCCGTTTTCACGAGATCGATCACCAACGGCATCACCCCGGCCGACGTCATGTTCGAGGCGACCGGCACATCGGACACGGGATTGTGCAGCGCGTCCGCTCCATAGGCGAAGCCGCCGACTGCATACGTCACTACCTCCTGATGAGGAAGGATGCCGTTGTCCTTATCCAGACTGCCCGTGAAATAGACCGTGGCCGCGGGATTGCCGGGTGTGTAGCTCCCAAATGGCAATTGCGCCGAATAGACATGCATGCCCACGAGATTTGGATTTCCCGCGACGTCGTAGAGAACTGGAGCCGTCCCGGATCCAGCTCGGCCATAGGTTCCGCCATCGCTGGCGCCGGCATACATTGGATGATCCACCGGCACGCCCGTGGTGATATCCACCAACTGGCCATCCGCCGCGATCCGGCCGATGGGAATCACCGCGCTGCCGGAAGGATTGGTCGCGCTGGCGCCAAAGGTGGTCGCACTTCCGATCTCTAAAGCCGCTGGAGCGATGAAATCGACGTAAGGCGCATATCCCTCCGTGGCCCCAGTGTTGTCGAAAGTGACGGCAAAGGTCACATCCTCATTGATAAACTCCTCCTCGACCACGGAGACCTGAACATCGGCAACCGGAGCATCTGGAGAGCCATCGAAGAGAACTCTCGCCTCTAGGGCCTCGAAGGCCACGGGAGCTTTGCGAGCAGGGGAAGGAGCTGCGGAATCATTCATGAGCTGAGGTATGAGCGCATAGTTTTTCGCATAATTACGGCTATTTCAATTACTAAATTGCCTAAATTATCAAATCTTCTTAATCATTTGCATAATTATACTTAATGCTTAAATTCATACCCGCCGTGCCTTCTCCGCTCCCGCTCCGACTTGATCCCAACGATGCTGGCCTCCAAGCCCCCGGGGCACCAGACGGCACCATCATTTCCGCGCGGTTACTGGCGAATCTAGCCGCATGCCCACCGGAAACCCTCGTGGCCACGGTCCTGCGGACGTTCCGCCAACAGTTTGGCGGCATGGGATGGTTCCACGTTCGCTTTCAGGCTCCCGGCGCGCCGGGCTCCGCTGGGGAACCGGTCATTGAGGACAGCTCCACCGCCGAGGACGACGGCCGGAAGCTCCTGGGGGACATGGTGGAATCCATGGAAAGAGCCGCGCTGCAAGCGGCGCTCCTCGCCGCCAAGACCGGCACCCAGGCGACCGTAGGGTTTCCTTTGTTCCGGCAGCCAGCCACCGCTCTGGCCTACCCGGTGATCAGCCGCGGACAGATTCTTGGAGCGATCTGCCAAGCCTCCATGCAGTCCCAGAGCCCCCGGATATCCGCCAGCCTGCTGCTTCCCATCGCCGCCCAACTGGCCACCCTCCAGACCGTGCGCCTCGAGGCCGCTCAAGAGCGCTCGCTCTTCCGGCGCGCGGCCGCGCTGACGGAGCTGTTCGCCGCCGCTTCAAAGGGCAGCGATTTCCTAGAGTGCACCCGTGATCTGGCCAATCATCTGCGGGACACCTTTGGCTGTGACTTGGTCGCCTTGGCCGTGCGGAGGCGGGGGCAGACTCGCTTAGTTTCCGTTTCCGGCTGGAACCCGAACGCCGAAGGCCAAACCGCCGGACGCGCCGTTCTCCAGGCCAGCATCGACGGAGTGATGCGCCAAAGCCAGCCCCGCGTCCTTGGCCCCGCCCCCGAGAGCGGGGTGGACGAAGACGTGACCATCCAAAGCCTGCGGGAGTGGTTCGGTCCGGCCCACGGACTTATCGCACCTCTGGAAGAACCGGACGGCACCCAGCGCGGTGGTTGGATTTTCCTCTGGAAGCAGCCGCTGCCAGACGCCAACCGGATCGAAGCCCTCATCAACGCTGCCGGACCAGAAGTCGCGGCCTTCCTCCCCCTCCTGCGCGCCGCCAAGCCGGGACCGACCCGCGGCACGGTGATCCGCGTTTGGCGACGCGCCACCGCCAACCAGAGGCGCTTCGCTAGCGTCGCCGCCGGGATTGCCGCGCTGATCATGGTGGCGCCAGCCCCTTTGCCAGTGGCAACCACGTGCGAACTCGAACCAGTCGTGCGCCGCGTGGTGGCCGCTCCATTCGACGGCATCCTGGAACGCTCTCTGGTCAAAACCGGAGAGACCGTCAAAGCAGGGCAATTGCTCGCCGAGTTGGACGGGCGCGAAATCCGCTGGAAGCTGGCCGACGCCGTGGCGCAGCGGGCCAAAGCCCTGGCCGAAGCCGACCTGACCCTGGCCGCCGGCAAGATCGCCGAGGCGCGCATGGCGGAATTGGAAGCGGAATCCCTGGCGCAGGAGATCGCCGTCCTAACGTACCGGAACAATCACTTGGCCGTGAAAGCCCCCATCGACGGCATTGTCCTCCGGGGCGATCTGGAGCGTTCGGAAGGCGCGCCCTTGCGGCTGGGGGATGCCCTGTTCGAGATCGGCCCGCTCGACCATTTGCTTGTGCAACTGAGCGCCGCTCCGACCGATGTGGCTCTGCTGCGCGAAGGAGCCCCCGTCGAAATCTCACTGGAAAGCTTCCCCGGGGAAACCTTTCACGGACGGGTGAGCCGCATCGCCCCGCGCTCGGAAGCCCGAGAGGGCCAGAATGTGATTCTTTCCGAAACGGAACTCCCGAATCCGGAGGGCGTTCTCCGCCCCGGACTGAAAGGCAAAGCACGGCTCCAAGGGCCTCAGCGTCCGCTGATCTGGAGATGGTTGCGGTCTCCGTGGATGGCGATTCGCCAAGCCACTTGGTAAGCCATGAACATGCCGCCATCCTCGTTGCAATCCCCGGACTTCGCCGTCCGGGAAATGGAATCCGCCCGCCCCCGGTTGCGCACCGACCTCCGTTTCCGTCCGGACAGCGGCCCAACTCTGGCTTTTCTGGCGGAGGATCCCCTTCACGGACGCTTCTTCCGTTTGGGGGAACGCGAATACCGCTTCGCCCGCGCGCTAGACGGCTCCCGCACGCTGGGCGAGATCGTGTCCAGCTTTGCGGATCCGACCTCCGCTCAGGGCCAATCCGGCTCCTTCCATGAGAGCGAAGCCGTCTCCCTATTTCGCTCCCTGGCGGACGCCGGACTGATCGAAGCGGCGAACGCGGGCCACGCGGCCCGGGTAGACCGGGACCAAGCCAAGCGGGCGGATGCCACGCGGCTTCTTGGAAAAGCAGGAAATCTGCTCTGCTTGCGCATCCCGCTGGGAAATCCAGACGCCTTTTTTGCTTGGCTGGCCCGTCACGTGGCTTGGCTCACGGGACGATGGTTTTTTCTGCTCTGGGTCGTTCTGGTGGGCGCGGGGGCCTGGACGCTGGCCAGCCAGTGGGCCCGCTTTTCCGAGGAAACCTCCGGCGTGTTCCAAGTGGGCAATCTCTGGCCGCTCATCCCAGCCGCACTCCTGCTCAAAGCCTGGCACGAAATGTGGCACGGACTCTTCTGTCGGCGGCACGGAGGCGAGGTGCCAGAAATTGGAGTCGCCTTCCTTTTGCTGGTCACGCCACTGGGTTATGTAAATGCATCGTCCAGCCTTCGGTTTCCGTCCCGATGGTCGCGCATCCAAGTGGCCGCCGCCGGAATTTACGGGGAGGCTTTCCTGGCGGCCCTTGCCGCGCTCACCTGGGGACAACTCTCCTCAGGCTCGATGCTCAGCGCCATTCTGCACCAAGTCATTCTCATCTCCGGGGTGACCACGTTGCTGTTTAATGCGAATCCACTGATGCGGTTCGATGGCTACTACGTGTTCTCCGATCTCGTAGGTCAACCCAATCTCGCCACCCGTGGTCAGCAAATAGTTAGCTGGTTGCTGCAGCGCTGGGTTCTCGGCTTCCGCGACGCCTCCTCTCCGCTCTGGCCTGGCGAAAACCGATGGCTCATCACCGCCTACGGTTTGGCGTCCGCCGTCTGGCGCATTGTCGTATCGGCCGGCCTCCTCGTCACTGCCGCCCAGCTGTTCCACGGCGCCGGCTTGGCTTTGGCGCTCCTCGCCGGAGGAGCACAATTGGTCAACCAAGGCGGCGGACTGCTGGGACTCATCTCCTCTTCCCGAGCCCACGGTTCTTCACCTTGGAAAGTGATTGGCCGCCTCACCGCCCTCGCCGCCAGCATGGCTGCGGTCCTTTTTCTTGCCGGTTGGGAGTCCCAGATTTCCGCGCCGGCCGTCATCCGCTCCACGAGCGGTGGCGAAGTGCGGGCCAGTTGCCCAGGATTCCTCGCTGAAGCCATGGTGAACCCCGGCCAATCCGTTCAAGCAGGAGCCGCCTTGATCGTTTTGCACAACGTTGAGGAGACCGCCAAACTCCGGCAAGCGGAGATCGACACCGCTCGCAGCCGGATGCGGCGGGATGCTTTCCTCGCCACAAGCAACACCGGAGCCTACCGCGCCGAATGTGAGCACCTCGACGCCCTGGAGCAACGGCTCAAGGAGTTGCGCACTCACGTGGAAACGCTCACCCTGCGCGCCCCGCGAGACGGAATTGTGATCGCTGATAACCTGGCAGACTTGCAAGGCTCTTGGGTGCCGAGCGGCCATCTCCTCCTCGAAATCGCAGCGCCGCGGAAACGCGAAGTCTTGATCTTGGCGGAGCCGCGCGATGCCGATTCATTCCGCGACGCCCTCGCCACTCAGAACCCCGCCCGGTTCGAATCCTCCGCCCGGGCTGGCTCCCATCCGCTCGAGATCGCCCGAGTTGCCCCGGGCGCGACGCTTCATCCTGGCCACTTTGCTTTGATGGCTCCGTTCCGAGGTCCCCTCGCGGTACGCCGGATCGGCGAGGGCGAGGAGCACGGGATAGGCGATCACGAATTGGTGACACCACGAATCGAAGTGCGAGCCTCATTGCATGCCAACGCCGTTGCTTTCATCGACGGCGAGCGCGGCCGCGTCACGCTTGCCACTGGGAAGCGCCGGGTCTTGGCGGAACGAATTGGCGAATTTCTGGCGGATTGGCTGGATCAAGCGCAAGCTTCGAGCTGACGCACCGCTTTTCGTAACGGCCGCCGCCTGGAGGTGATAGAATCCGCATTCGTGAGACGTTGGTCGATTCCCGTGATGATCGTGTTCTGGCTCATCTTGGCGATGAGTTTGGCGCCCTTACAGCAATGGGCGCTGCCGCCACGGCCGGACGGACAAACTCCCTATTTGTGGCGACAGCCCCTTTTTCTCACTTGGTTCATGCTGCTCGCGCTGGCGCAGGGCGTTCTGTTGATCCGCGTTCGGCCTAGCGGGGAACGCCCCAAAGCGCGCCGCAGAGTCTGGCCTGCAATCGTCGCCGCCGCGTGTTGCTTGGGCCTCTTGACCTCATCTTTGGTGATCAGCCTCTCCATGGCCACGATGGGAGATGATGCATTTGGCGGCATGCAGTGGACCGCGAAGGCGATCGACAGAACCTTCCCAGGCGCAAACGCCGACGGGTGGCTTCCACCGACGCTTTTCTTTGGGTTCATCGGCGGCTTGTGGGCGGGTTGGTGGATCGTGCTCGGGCCGGTGGCGCGGAACGCGGCTCCAGAAAGCTTGGCGGCCCGCTTCGTCACCTGGATTCTCACGGGAAGCGTGCTGGAGCTTCTCATCGCCGTGCCGTGTCACATTCTCTGCCGCCGCCGGGAAGATTGCTGCGCTCCCATCCTCACATTTTGGGGCATGGCAACCGGTTGGGCGATCCTCTTGCTTAGCCTCGGTCCGGCCATTGGACTACTCATCGAACGCCGCCTCGCCCGCAAAGCAAACCAACGCTCGGAATTTGAATTGCGACAATCAGGTTGAGGGTTGATGGGCCGGAAATCCTAGGGTGCTGATTGCTCGGGGGTTCACGGCCGGAGCGAACATCCATTCCGCCCCCCCCAATCCTAGGCGCCGCCGCATGAGCCCGAATCATTCTCGATCGTAGGATAGCGAGAGGTGCGTGTACGAAGCTCCCCCTGGCCGCAAGCGAGCTTGACAGCAACCGAGCCAGAAGATGGAATGGCCGCAGTGCTCCTTCCCTGCCGGTGAGCTGTTCCCCCCCACACCGTTTGGCATGGAGCGAGACGTTTCCGCTCACACCGTATGCTTTCTCATTTTCCCCCGGCGCTCCTTCCGTTGCTGTTTCTTCTGCTGCTCGGCACGCAGCGTTCGTTCGCCCAGGGCACCGGACTCACCGGCCAGTACTACGACACCGAGTTCTTCGGCACCTTGCGGACCACGCGCTCCGACGCCACGATCAACTTCAACTTCGGCACCGCCATTCCCACCGGAACCGCGATCACCCATGCCGATACCTTCTCGATCGCCTGGAGCGGCCAAATCGAGCCAGAGTTCACCGCGCTCTACACGTTTTTTCTGACCGCGGACGACGGGGCTCGGCTCTGGATCAACGACCAAATGGTCACGTGCCGAACCTACGCCGGGGCCAGCCCCGAAATGCGCGGCCAGATGCTTCTCCGTGCGGGTCAGCGGGTCAATCTTCGCCTCGAATACATCGAGCAAACCGGCTCCGCCTCCGTGAAGCTGGAATGGGCCTGCGATTTCCGGGCTCGCGAGATCATCCCGACCGCCCGGCTTTACCCAGCGCGGGTCACTAAGCTCGGGGGAGCCCTACTCAAGGAGCATTGGACCGGGCTGACGGGAACCGGCATCGCCACGCTCACGTCGAACGCCAATTATCCCGCCAAACCAGCCGGGCGAGAATTCATCACCTCGTTCGAGTGCCTGGCGCAAGATTGGTCGGACTCCTACGGCACGCGCGTCACCGGATTTATCGTTCCCCAGGAAACCGGGAGCTACTCCTTTGCCCTCAGCGGAGCGGATGCGGTTGAACTTTGGTTGAGCACGGACGCCACCAGCACCAACAAGTCCCTCATCGCCAGCGTCTCTAGCGCCACCGCCTTCCGCGCCTGGGGCACACCTTCCACTCCGCGCATCCTCACCCAGGGACAACGTTACTACGTGGAGTTGCTTCACAAAGAAAGCACCGGCACCGATCACTGGAGCGTCGGCTGGATGAAATCGGGAGATTCCTCGTTCTCTGTCGTCCCCGGAAGCGCGCTCGCCCAACCCGGGACCACGAGCGCGCAGCCCGCTCAGGCCAATTTGCTCGATACCATGGCCCAAGAGCATCCGCGCATTTTCGCTACCTCGGAACGCTTCGCCCGTTTGAAAGCCGCCTATCTGAACCCGGCGAGTTCCCAGGCGAAAACTTGGGCGCAGAACGCCATCAATGCCGCGAACGCCATTCTCACCCAAGCCCCAGTGACCTATGCGCCGGATGTCCGCAGCGTCATTCTCACCGAGTCGCGCTTGGTGGTCGACCGCATCTACAAACTTGGGGTCGCCTACTGGATGACCGACGATCCGCAGTATGCCGAGCGAGCCTGGACGGAGCTGAACACCGTGGCGGACAACACCCTGTTCCCAAACTGGAATCCAAACCACTTCCTCGACACCGCGGAAATGACCCACGCCTGCGCCATCGGGTATGACTGGTTCTATCATTATTGGACCCAAGCCCGGCGGGATACGATCCGGAATGCGATCATCAACAAAGGTCTCAATCCCGGGCTCACCCAATTCACCAACAACGCCGGCTGGACCAGAAGCACGGGAAACAACTGGAACCAAGTCTGCAACGGCGGCCTCATCATGGGCGCTTTGGCCGTGGGCAGCGAAAGCGAGGCGCTCACCGAAAACATCCTTAACCGGGCGCTGAATTCCACCCGGCCGACCTGGGCCCACTTCACTACCGACAACGGCGCCTGGTACGAAGGCCCAGGTTACTGGGGTTACACCATGGAGTATGGCATCCGCATGCTGGCTGCATTGGAATGGGTGCTCGGCAGTGATTTCGGGATCGGCACGACCCAGAACCTTTCGGAGGCCGGTTTCGCCCCGATGCAGTCCGTGGGACCGACGAACATCATCTTCAACTACGCGGATGCTCCCGCGAGCGGCCCGGGACGCGGCCCGGTCTTCCAATGGATGGCCCGACGCTACGGCCTGCCGATTTATGACTGGTGGGAGAATCAAACCTCTGGAAGCGCCCTGAGCGCGCTGTGGTGGAATGAGAGCAGCACCTCTTTGGTCAGCTCCAATCAATCCCCGGACATGGCTTACCACGGCGAGGCCGGCACCGCCTTCCAACCCCAAGAGATGGTCACGATGCGGGGACGCTGGAACGACAACCGCACCACCTTCCTCGGCTGCAAAGGCGGAGAAATGGCCGCCGATCACGGGAACTTGGATGCCGGCACCTTTGTCCTCGATGCCCTGGGCACGCGCTGGTTCCACGACCTCGGCGGCGACAACTACGCGCTGCCGAATTACTTCATCGAACCCTCGAATCCGAGTGGGATCGATCGTTGGGATTACTACCGGATGCGGCCCGAAGGCCAGAACACGTTGACGATCGATCCCAGCGCCAACGCGGACATGAACCTCCATGCGGTCGCCCCACTCCTGGCGTATCAATCCGAGCCCGGTGGCAGCGGATCGTTCGCGATTCACGACCTCACTCCGGTTTACACGGGCGTGACCCGCGTCTGGCGCGGCGCGCGGCTCTTGGGCGCCCGGGACGAGGTGCTCATCCAGGACGAAATCCAGGCCGCCACCGGGAAGACCGTCTGGTGGTTCGCCCACTACTCCCATCCTTCGACCGCTGTCACCATCGATCCCGACGGCTCCAGCGCCCTGCTGACCAAGGGTTCGGAACGGCTCTGGTGCAAAATCCTCAGCGGCGACGGCACGTTTCAAGTCATGGATGCGGTGCCGCTCCCCACCTCCCCCAATCCGGCCACCAACCCGGCGCAAAACGCCAACACCGGTTTCAAGAAGCTCGCGATCCAGCTGACCAACGTCACCGATACCACCCTCGCGGTCTGGTTCGTGCCGCTGACCACGGGCGAACCTTTGCCCACCACCGCCCCGGCCATCACCCCGCTGACCGCCTGGAACATCGCCGCCAGCAACGACGCCCCCGTCACCACCGGCACCGTGGCCACCAGCAATGGCGAGAATCCCGTAGATATCGACCTCCGCAACTACGTCACCGACGACGCCACGCCAGGTTCGCAGCTCCGTTTCCGCGTGAGTCAGCCAGTCAACGGCACCGTCGTCCTCCTGGCGGATGGCTACACCGCGCGCTTCACCCCAACCCCAGGCTACTCCGGCGTCCCCAGTTTCACCTTCACCGCCACGGATGCGGGCGGCGACAACGCCAACACGGTTCTCCTCTGGGATTTCGACCTGCCCGACAGCTCCACCCCGCACACCGTCCCCGATGCCTCCGGAAACGGCCGCGATGGCACCATCGACGCCGCCGGAGCGGGCACCTACACCCTAGGCACCGACCGGCCCGCCTCCCTCGCCTCGCAAGGAGCGCGCTCCATTGATCTGGTCGAAAACGTTAACGACGCCCGCCGCATCCAGCGCACCTTGACCGCCACGGAACTCGGTTGGAACACCGCGAACTGGTCGGTGGCGGGATGGTTCAAGCGCCGCGATACCACCAACGACGACATGATCTGGCACATCGGCGATGGTGATGGCTTCGGCTCCACGGACGAACTCTACCTCAACTGCCCGACCGGCCAATCCACGGTTCGTCTCCAGCATTTCAGCAACAGCGGTGACGCCCTCGACGTCGATATCACGGCCACCGGAGTCAGCGTCGGCGTTTGGCATCACTTCGCCGTGGTGCGCAATGGAACCACGATTTCGCTCTACCTGAACGGCGTCCTTATTGGGAGCGACTCCGCGTTCGCCTTCGCCATGAACCAAGCTGCCCCGCTGGTTTTCGGCGGGCATGCCACCTCAGGATTCGAACCGAGGCGCTGGTGCGATGGCGTGCTCGATGACTTGCTCGTGACCCGGGCCGTGCTCGATGCCTCGCAAGTCGCGGAGCTGGCCAGCGGCGGCACCGTGCGGCATTTCGGAGGACTCAGCACCACAGGGACGATTTCCTTGTCCGCCGCCGCCGTGAATTACGTTTGGACCAACGCCAGCACCACCGGTGGTTTGCCCTGGAGCACGGGCGCCAACTGGCAAAGCGGCACGGCGCCATCCAGCACGCGCGGAGCTTCCGTGCAGTTCTTCACCGGCCAAACCCTCACCGGCGGCACCGTCACCTCGAACAACGACATCGGCGGCAGCTTCCAGATGAACAACCTCACCCTGGCCGGAACCGCCACTACGGCCACCACGGTCACAGTGAGCGGAGGGAACTTCGCCCTGCTCAACAACGGCACCCAGTTACCCACCGTGAATCTCACCGGCAGCGGCAGCAATCTTCTCAGTTACCAAATCAACACCCCCATCCTGCTCGGAGCCGATACCACCGTCAACGCCACGAACAACGGCACCTTCATCTTCAACGGGGATCTCTCCGGATCGGGCGGCCTCACCCGCAACAGCAGTTCCAGCCGCCTCATCCTCGCGGGTAACAACAGCTACACCGGGGCCACCGTCATCAACGCCGGCACCCTGCAAATCGGCAACGACGGCGCCAACGGTACGCCCGGCAGCGGCGATATCCTCAACAACGGCACTCTCCGGTTCGATCGCACCGGCACCCTCGAGGTGACGAACAACATCAGTGGCTCCGGCGGCGTCACCATCGACTGCCCCATCAACGCCGGCACCGTCATCCTCAGCGGCACCAACAGCTTCAACGGCAACGTCAGCGTCGTCAGTGGCGCCCTCCGCATCACCAACAGCTCCGCCCTCGGCGATGGCAGCAAAACGGTCACCCTGACCAACGGCACCGCCGGCAATCCCCAACTCCGTCTCGATGGCACCAGCAATCCCATCGAACTCCCCGCCGCCACTGGGTTCCTCATCAGCAACGACACCAGCGGAGCGATCATTAACGAAGCCGGAGACAACCTCATCGCCGGCCCCGTCACGCTCGCTTCCGGCGGTGGCAGCAGCCGGATCTATGTGAACGCCGGCACGCTCACCCTGACCGGGGCGATCTCCCCGAACACCACCGGCCGGACGCTCAAACTCATGGGCGCCGCCACCGGTCTGATCACGGGCGATCTCAGCAACGGCAACGCCACCAACGTGTTGCCCGTCTCCAAAGAAGAGAGCGGCACCTGGACTTTGTCGGGGAACAACACCTTCTCCGGCACCACCACCGTCGCCGCCGGGATACTCCGCATCGGCAGTCCCTCCGCGCTGGGTCATGGCGGATTCACCTTTGGCAACGGGAACGGCGGCACCAGCATCACCAGCGGGGCTACCCTCGATCTCAACGGCCAGCCAAACGTCAACGAAGTCCTTACCCTGCGCGGCCCCGGCGTGCTCGTGTTAACCGGCGGCTTGGTCAACGACGGCGACGCCGTCGCCAGCATCGCCGGGGGGGTCGTCTCCTCCATTTCCACGACCGCCGGTGGCGTCCACAGCGCCGTTCCCGAGGTTACGTTGAGTGGAGGCGGAGGTGGATCCGGCGCTACGGCGATCGCCACGCTCGGCGTCAGCGCGCCCAGCTTCACAATCAACGGCGGCACCACGGTGTATTCCGCCGCGCCCACGGTCACCATCACGGGCGGAGGCGGCACCGGGGCGACCGCCACCGCCGTCCTCACCAGCGGCCTCGTCACCGGGATCTCCATCACCAACGCCGGGACCGGATACACCAGCGCTCCCGACATCGCCTTCAGCGGCGGAACCGTCACCACCGCCGGGACCAATCCCACCGGCACCGGGAACGCCAGCAACTTCGTCGTCTCCGGCATTCAGGTCACGCAATCCGGCAGTGGCTACACCAGCGCGCCGTCCGTCAGCTTCAGCAGCGGCTCCGGCACCGCGGCCACCGCGAACCTGTCCGCCGTGAGCCTCGCCTCGTCCACCTTCATCGGTGGCACGGGCGATCTTGTGATTCATCCCGGCATCACCGGCGGCAACGTTGGCTTGACCAAAACCGGTTTCAACACGCTGCGGCTCAATGGCTCCAACACCTACACCGGCTCCACCATGATCAACTCTGGCCGCCTTATCCTGGCGGGCAGCCTGGCAGGAGCCGTGCAGACCGGCATCGGTGCCATCTTCGCCCCTCAAGGCACTCCTTCGGTAGCCGGTCCGATCATCCACTCTGGCCGGCCCGTCCTCCAACTGCGACTGAGCGACACGACGCCTGGAAGCGGTCACGACCAACTCATCGCCGCCGGAACCGTCACCCTGGCCGGCACGCTCGATCTGATCTGCGGCCCCGATCTCGCCCCGGGCAGCACCTTCCTCATCCTCAATAAAACCAGCAGCGGCGCCATCGCCGGCACCTTTGATGCCCGCCCCCAGAACAGCACCTTCACCGACGATGGCTACACCTTCCAGATCTCCTACACCGGCGGAAACGGAAATGACGTCGTCCTCACCCGCCTCCCCAATGCAATGGAGCAATGGCGTTTCACCCACTTCGGCTCCTATTTCAGCACGGGCAACGGAGCGGACGACGCCGACTTCGATGGCGACGGCCTCGCCAATCTCCTGGAATTCGCCACCGGCTTGAACCCCACCACCGCCGGCACGCTTCCCCAAACCACGACCCGGAACGGCAGCGTCCTCGAGTTCGTCTATCCCAAAAACAAAGCCGCCACCGGCCTGACCTACACCGTGGAATGGAGCGATACCCTCACGAACGATTGGAGCAGCGCCGACGTCAGCGCCCCCGTCGTCCTGAGCGACAACGGCTCCCTACAGCAAATCAAAGTCACCGTCCCCGCCGGCCCGGGAGCTCGCTTCATCCGCCTCACGGTGAGCCGGCCGTAGTTTCCCCCTCAAACATCTCTCATCCGCCGATTAGGCCTTTCCGCACCAGCGCGGCTCGCTCTCCCTCCAGGATCTCCCAGCAAGCCAAGCCATTGCCCACCAGCTCCCATTCATCGAATTTCCAGACCACCTTCTTGTCGCGGGTGATCTCAAAAATCTGCGGCTGCCCTTCTCCAGCGTGGCAATTGCCAATCACGAGGTTGCCGTTTGGCAGCTCCTGCAAAGTCGTCGTCCAAGCCAATTTGATCGACGTTCCGGGAACCGTGTCGCGAATTTCCCAAACCACCTCCTTGGCGGGTGTGACTTCCAAAACACTGTGACCGCTTCCGGAAGCGATCAGGGTGTTCCCATTACGCAACCGAATCGCACCGTAGACCCGTGTCCCAACGGGATATTCCCAAACGATCTCTCCGGCACCGTCATACTCCGTCACCACCCCTGGATCCTCCGCGCAAGCCAGCAGATGGCCGTTGTCCAGCAGCCGCACCAAGCGAGTCTTCCGGCGGCCTCCTTCCCCCAGCGGTACCTCGCGCCGCAATACCCCCTGGGCATCGACATACACGATCCGGCCCACCCCGCTCTCGGCGATCATCGTTGTTCCGTCCGCCAAACGGGCAAACGCATGGACATCGACGCCCTTGCCTGCATTGCCGTTCTGCGTTTTGGAATCGTACTCCCACACCGTCTTCTTCCCGAGCGTAATCTCCTTCGTCAGGGTCCAGGAATCGTGATACAGGATCTGTCCAGTTGGCAACATGTGAACATCGTGATGTCCAGCATGTCCCTTCTCCGGTCCGGCTGTATCAAGCCGCCAGACGACGTCGCCACTGCTTTCGCATATGGCCAACACATTCTTCCCGTACGACGCGCCCAGCAGCACCAAGCGGTCTTCCGAGCGCACTCCGTTTGCAAGAGCGAACAGGCACAAGGAGGTGACGACAAACAGCGGTGGTGGCTTCATGCCACCGTTTCTAGGGCCACCTCCCGGCGAACTCAAGCTCGCACAGCAGTCTGATTCGCTATTGAATTGCCAGCAGACGAGCTTCAACCTTCGCGGAAAGCTGCTCTTCCATCCACTCGTTCCCGACGCGGGAAACGATGTCGTGAGCGAAGCCGAGAGTGACCAAGTGCCGCGCCGCCGCTTCAGGAATGCCGCGGGCGCGAAGATAGAAGACTTCCTCGGGATCAATCTGCGAGCAGGTCGAACCGTGACTGCAACGCACTTGATCCGCATTGATCTCCAGGCCCGGCATCGCGTTCGCTTCCGCATCCTCGCTAAGGAGCAGGTTGCGGCACGATTGGAACGCGTCCGTCTGATGGGCACCGGCATCCACCCGGATCAGCCCGCTAAAAATGCTCCGGGCGTCGCCGAAGAGCGCATTCTTATACAAAAGATTGCTATAAATGCCACCGCTGGCGTGAGCTTGGAGCGTTCGTTGATCAATCTCGTCTCCAGCTCCGGCCAAGCTCAGGCCAAACAACTCGCATTTCGCACCCGCCGCCGCCAGGGAAGCGGACACTTCTTGGCGCACCCATTCGGCTCCCAGATTGACCCGGATGTCGCGCACCTTCGCCTCGGCGCCGGGGACGACGTGAAGGCAATTGACGAGTTTGCTGGTCCCTGACAGTTCCTGACTGCCGACGAACGTCACGTCCGCTCCATCCTCGACCACCAGCACGGTGCCATTGACCAAGTACACGGAATCGCCAGTGGCGGAACTGAGGTTTTCCCAAATGATCGCGGACGACCCACTCTTCACGAGAACCAGATTCAGCCAAGCCGCGTGGCCGTGCCCGGATGCCCGCACCCCGAGGCTGAGAGGGGTCTCCAGCCTCTGCCCCTCGCCGATCACCCAGCATTCACCACCAAAGTTTTCGGACTTGAGTCCCCAAGCCAAATGACGCGCGGCGCCGAGGCTTCCGAGATTCTCCTCAATGGCGGGACCAAACAGATTCCCATGAAGCTGCAAGGCGGTATCCAGATCGAGCCGGGAGACTTGATCCCAGGGCCCCAGCCGTTCCAACGAGACACTCGCCGCCGCCGCGAAACCCTCCACGGTATTGCGTTTGAGATCAGCGAAACGCCACGTTTGATCGTTGCGGGTCGGCCAAGCGGCCAGGTTAAAGCGTTCCTCAGCAGAGGCGCGGCACTCGGGCAAACTGCGTATCACAACGGAGTCCGGGTCAAGGACGGCAGGAATCATCATAGGTTCGGGTCAATGCGACGGAGGCGGTTTTATCCCACCGAGCCCTCCATCTCGAGGTCGATCAAGCGCTTCAGTTCAACGCTATATTCCATGGGGAACTCCCGGACCAAATCGTTGACGAAACCATTTACGGACAAGCTCATGGCCGCGCCTTCGGTGAGTCCGCGTTGGCGCATGTAGAAAATCTGCTCCTCGCTGACCTGGCTGACGCTGGCCTCATGCTGAGTGGCGTGCCGGTTGCCGCGCACCGTGATCGCCGGATAGGTGTCCGTACGGCTGTGGCTATTGATGAGCAAAGCATCGCACTCGGTGTTGTTCTTGCACCCCTTGAGATGCTTCGGAATATGCACTTGCCCACGATAGGTGGCCCGGCCTTCACCAATGCTGATGCTCTTGGACACGATGTTCGACGTCGTTTCGTCCGCCGCGTGGATCATCTTGGCGCCGGTATCCTGATGCTGCCCATTGTTCGCAAGGGCGATGCTGATGACCTCGCCCCGAGCTTTGCGGCCCTTCATGACCACGCCTGGATATTTCATTGTGAGTCGCGAGCCAATGTTGCAGTCGATCCAACGAATCTCGGCCCCTTCATGCGCCACTCCGCGCTTGGTCACCAAGTTAAAGACGTTGCTGCTCCAGTTTTGGACCGTGATGTATTGGATCTTGGCGTGCGGCATCGCGACGAGTTCCACCACCGCGCTGTGGAGCGTGGCCGTTTCAAACTTGGGCGCGGTGCAGCCTTCCATGTACATCACCTCAGCGCCTTCATCGACGATGATCAGCGTACGCTCAAATTGTCCAAACTGCTCCGCGTTGATCCGGAAATAGGCCTGCAACGGATGCCGCACCTTCACGCCCGGAGGCACGTAAATGAAGCTGCCGCCACTGAATACGGCGCTGTTCAGAGCGGCGAACTTGTTGTCTCCGGACGGAATTACCTTTCCGAACCATTTCCGGAAGATCTCCGGATGCTCGCGCAAGCCTTCTGAGCTGTTCACGAAGATCACGCCCAGCTTGTCGAACTCCTCTTTGATGTTCGAGTAGGCGGCCTCGCTATCGAATTGAGCCTCAACGCCGGCCAAGAAACCGCGCTCACGCTCCGGAATGCCGAGGCGCTCAAACGTCCGCTTGACGTCATCAGGCACTTCATCCCAACTGCGCGTGGGACGGCGGCCCTTCGCAAGATAGTAGCGGATATCCTGGAACTTGATCTCGTTGAGATCCTCGCTCGCCCAATGAGTCGGCATTGGCTTCCGCTCGAAAATCTCTAAGGCGCGATGCCGAAAATCGCGGATCCATTGATCTTCGCCTTTGACCTCGGAAATATAGTTCAGCGTCTCCGGTCCCAAGCCTCGGCCCGCGTCGAGTTCGTAATCCTCGGGATAAGCGAAGTTACCCTGAGATTGATCGATCAGGACGGCGTCCAATGTTGCGGAATCTTCACTCATGGCTGTTCTCCATTACGTATCCTTCAGGCGGTAGCCAAAGCTCCTTCCTTGATCCAATCATAGCCGGTCTCTTCCAGCTCCAGGGCCAACTCTTTCCCGCCGGTGCGGACGATTTTTCCACCCGCCAAAACGTGGATAAAATCCGGCTCGATGTAGTTCAACAACCGCTGATAGTGGGTGATCAACAAAAATCCGCGGTGCGGAGAGCGCATCCGGTTTACCCCTTCGGCCACGACGCGCAGAGCGTCAATGTCCAGCCCCGAATCGGTTTCGTCGAGCACTGCATAGACCGGTTCCAACACCGCCATCTGCAGAATCTCGTTGCGCTTCTTCTCACCGCCGGAAAAGCCCTCATTTACGGAGCGGCCGGTGAATTTGCGGTCGATCCCGAGTTCATCCATGAGCCCGTAGAGGCGCTTGTAGAATGCCACGGCATCGATCTCCTCGCCATTGCCGAGCCGGGCGCGCACCGCTTCCCGGAGAAAATTCGCATTGGTCACCCCCGGAATCTCGTAGGGATACTGGAACGCGAGGAAAAATCCCGCCCGTGAGCGCTCATCCACTTCCATGCTGAGCAGGTCGTGTCCGTCCATGAGGACCTGTCCGGAGATCACTTCATAGTCTTCATGCCCCGCCAGGACTTTCGCCAACGTGCTCTTCCCGGAGCCGTTTGGCCCCATGATGGCATGCACTTCGCCTTTTGGCACCACCAGCGACAATCCATCAAGGATGCGCTGCCCGTGAATGGCGACGGTAAGTTCTTTGATCTCGAGACAATCCATATCAGCCTTAAATAATTAATTCGCGGCGCGAGCGGCCCTGGACGCGCTCACATCGCCGGTTTCCTCAGAATCACTCTCCTCGACGGCGGCACAACGCCTGCAGAGGCCGCGCATCGCTACCTCCATCTTCTCGACGCGATTCCCCTCAGGAATGCGCCATCCGCAGAGCCCTCCGTCATTGGAAGCGGGAGCGACGTCCTGGACGGCTCCGCAACTCATGCAAAAGAAGTGGGCATGCTCGTGGAGATTCGGGCAATAACGCGACGGCTCGCGGTCCAAGTTCACCTGCTTGACGAGCCCCGCATCCGTCAGCGTCTCCAAGCAATTGTAGACAGTGGCCAGGGAAATCCCGGCCAACTGATCCTTGGCCCGTAGAAAAACCTCCGAGGCGGTAGGATGATCCAGGTCGCGCAACAGCACATCGTAGACTAGCCGACGCTGCCGGGTCATTCGGAAGCCCGGCTGAGCCGCCAATCCTCCGCAATCCTCCGCGATGCTTTCGTGTGCGTCGTCGTGCCCCACACAATCACCATGGGTCGACGAATCGACAAATCAAGAATTATTCTAAATCAAAATTCACTCCGCGCCAGACGTCGCCGGATCACTCAAAGCCGCAATCGCCCCCGCCGGTTCTTCATACCCCACGGGCGCCAACGAACGCGCATGCCAAGCCGACGCCGAAACCCAGGCGATCGCGATCCCGGCCATTCCCATGAGCATGGCGGAGACAAAGGCCGTGGCGACCCCATGTGACCCGCGAATGCGCCAGGTGACTCGCGAGTGCCTCCGGAAAATGGCCCGTTCCAGGGCATCTTCATCGCCACGGATCTGCCTTGGCGATACGCCAGAACGCGCCGGGTTGGGAGGAAGAACTTTGACTGGCTTGCGCCGAACCTCCCCAAGGATCACCCGAACGCCCGCTTGGCTCGCCAGCCGCTGCAACGAAATGAAGACCCGCTTCCACTCCCGCTCCCCATGTTTGCGAGCCTCATCCACTCCCGACAGAACCAGTACGCGCCCCTTGCCCGCCCCGCAGTCGATCAGAAATTGGATCGCCACGTCCAATGGCATCCAATCCACCACCCCGAGGTCGGCCGCTTCGGGCACAAGCTCCCGGATCGCCTCCAAAACGGTATCCGACGGCGCCTGATCGGAACGGAACCGGTCAAACACCGCCCGGGCGTTCAGCGCCAAACGAAACTCCTCGAGGAAGAAGCGATCCATCGCCGCTCGCTTCGGAAAATCGCAGATGACCGGCTGGGCCAGCGGTTCCTGCACCGCGTGCAACAAAAAGGGCAAACCGTCGTCCTTCGGCAATCGGCGCACGGACTCGGGAGCGGAGCTTCGGAATTGAATGAATTCGGAGGTCACGCCGAATATTTAGCATCTCTGTATTATTCATACACGTTGTATTTTTCAAATTTTTCCTCAACCGCTCCCCTGTGGACTTCAATCCCGGTCCGTGCCAAGCTCTCGCTCCCCTCGATGGACTGGCAGCGCCCCTACTTGCTTCTCCTGATCGGCCCAGTCCTTGCCGTGCTGGTCTGGGCAAGTCTGCGCAGTTCGCACCCGATGGGCCCAACCCGAAAGCGGCTCCTTCTGGGCATTCGTTGCGCCTTGGCCACGCTTCTTGTCTTGGCTTTGGCGTCGCCCGCCTGGGTGGAACGGAGCAGCCGCCAGAGCGTCGTTTTCGTGTTGGACCGGTCCCTCAGCCTCGGAGATCAGGGCTGGCAACGGGTGCGCGATGCCTTCCGCCAGATCGAAAAGAGCCTGCCGGGCAAGGTCGAAACCGGCGTCGTGCTCGCCGCTCGCGAAAGCCTCCTCCTCGCCCCGCCGCGTTCGGGAGCCAACATTGACCTCGGGCAGAAAGGCCCAGCACCCGACCCTTCCGGCACGAACCTCTCCAAGGGAATCGCCCTGGCCTCCGCCGTTTTCCCGTCGGGCACTTCCCGCCACATCGTCTTGATCAGCGACGGCGAAGAAACCGAGGGCGACCTCGAACAGGCCGCCCGCGAAGCCGCCGTTCAGGGCATCCGCATCCATACGCTTCCACTGGCCGGCGACCTGAAATCCGATGTCCGCCTCACCCGCCTCACCCCGTCGCAACCGTCGATCAGCGAAGGTGCGACCGTCGGTCTGGAAGCCACCGTCCAGGCGTCATTCAACGGCAAAGGCGTTTTGCGTTTGTTCGAGAACGGCATCGAGGTAGACCGGCAAGAACTCACCGTCACCGCCGGCTCCCAAACGGTGCATCGCTTCCAGCGCTCCCCGGAAAAGCGCAACATCTACCACTACCGCGCCGTCCTCGAAGGCTTCGGAGCTGCCGATTCCTTGGTCGAGAACAACGAAGCGCTCGCCGTGATCGACGTCCGCGGCCAACCGCTGCTCCTCTACGTCGAAGGCGAAACCGGCGAAGCGAGGTTCCTCGTCGAGGCCATGGCCAAGGAAGGGATCCGTCTCGACGCCCGATCCGCCTCGGGGATCCCGGCGCAAGCGTTGGAAATCGCGGGTTACGACGCCATCATCTTCTCCGGCGTGCCAGCCCGGGAGATTGGCGAAGCGCGGATGACGGCGATTCGCGATTACGTGGAAAAGCTCGGGGGCGGCTTCCTCATGATCGGCAGCCCCAACTCCTTCGGCGCTGGCGGGTATTACCGGACGCCCGTGGAGGAAATGCTTCCGGTGAAACTCCGCGGTCAAGATCACGAAGAGCATCAAGGCTCCGCTCTCGCGCTGGTGATCGACCGGTCCGGCTCCATGGCGGGCACCAAACTCGAACTCACCAAGTCCGCCGCGATCGCTACGGCGCAGTTGCTCGATGATGAAGATTACATCGCGGTCTACGCCTTCGATTCCAGCGCGCATCCGGTCCTGCCGATCACTCGGGTCCGCAACGCCGGAGACGTGATTGGCCAACTCACCGGACTCTCCTCGGGCGGCGGCACCAACGCTTTTCCCGCGATGGTCATGGCTCGCCAAGCCTTGACCTCGGTGAAGTCCAAAGTGAAGCACATGATTGTGCTGACCGATGGCCAGACCGCCGGTCAGGGGTACACCACGTTGGCCAATGAATGCCAAGCCGAGGGGATCACCATCTCCACGGTGGCCATCGGTTCGGGCGCTCAAATCAGTTTGCTCCAAGCCATCGCCGCCGCCGGAGGAGGCAAGTCCTACGTGACCATGGATCCATCGGCGATTACCCGGATCTTCACCGAGGACACCCTCATGCACACCGGCCGCCTCATCCGCGAGGAACCGTTCCAAGCCAAGCTCGCCGAGGCCCACCCCATGCTCCGCGACTGGAACCCGCAAGACGCCCCTCCGCTCCTTGGCTATGTCCGCACCAACCCCAAACCGGGCGCCCAAATCCCCTTGCTCACCGCGTCCGGGGATCCGCTCCTCGCTCATTGGCATTTCGGAGCGGGCAAAGTCACCGCCTTTTCCAGCGACTGCAAATCTCGTTGGGCCGCGTTGTGGGTACAAGGTTGGGATGGATATTCTCGCCTTTGGTCGCAGATTCTCCGGGAAACGGCCCGCCCGCCGCAAAACCGCAACCTGGACCTGCGCCTCGAACCCGCCGGAGAGGAACTTCGCCTCAGGGTGGATCTCCTCGCGGACGCCGGAACCCGCCTGAACAACGCGCTCGTCGAGGCCGAGGTTTACTTCGTCCCTGCGAATTCCCTCGGCGCTGGGCTGAAGAAAGTAGCCGAAACTCAACTCGAACAACGCGGTCCCGGAGCCTACGAAGCCAACTTCCGGCCCGATGAACCCGGCGCTTACCTAGTCCGGGCGCGCCACGGGGCTTCCCAGGCTTCCGCCGGTCACATTCACGAGCCCGCCGCGGAAGTGGCCACTGGCCAGGCTGTGCGCGAAATTCTAGAGCGCGCCGCCGAAATCACCGCAGGCCAAGCCCTCAAAACCGCCTCGGACAAACTGGAACTCACGGGCTCCGGGATCGCCCGGCACATTGAGCTCTGGCCGCACCTTCTGGCCGTCTTCTTCTTCCTGGTCCTCGTGGACGTCGTCGTGCGCCGCTGGGAAAACGCCCTCGGACTTTACGAATTCGCCACCGGCCAGACGACTACTCCTCCGTCTCCAGGCTCTGCCGCAAAGCGTTGAAGTAACGGCGCACCTGATCCCGCCGCCCCGCCGGCAGCGCCTGCTCATCCATGGAGGACTCCTCCACTGAGAGGAACTCCGCGGCGCCGCCCTTGGCTTCCCGCGTCGCGGCTTCCGCCCGGGCTTGCTCGCTGCGCACCGCGCGAGTTTCGGAATCGCCTTCAGTGCCCATGGCCGCCTGCACTTTGTCTTCCCGGGCGTTCGCCATCGTTTCCGTGGGTGCCGGCACAAGGGGTGCGGTCCCTTCTCCCGCGTTGAGCCCCGGCTGCAACCCGGCGGTCGATCCCGGTGCGCCAGGGGCAGGCTGACCGGGCACTGGGGCGCTCAACGTCTGCGATTGGAGCGCGCCTCCCGGGGGCGGAGTCTGGCCAGGAACGGGGGCGGCAAGCGTCAAGGCGGCGGACGGTGGCGGTGTTTGGGTTCCCGGCACTGGCACCGGTGCGTCAGCCTGGCCCGGAACGGGAGCGCCCGCTTGTCCCGGGACCGGCGCGGCGTTTCCGGTGGGCGATGGCGATTTCGCGTCTCCGGGAGCGACCGGCGGTGGCGTGGTGGCGGTTCCTGCAGACGGACTTGGAGGAACCTGGGCCGCCAAAGACTCCGCTCCCGGCGGTGGTGTTTGGGAAGGATTGGCTTCGCCTGCCTGATCTTCCTGGGTGGCTCCGGCCAACTCCTCGGCCCCGGCGCGCAATTGATCTGCCAAGGCCTGCATTTCCTCCCGCGCTTCCTGGCGCCGCGCCAACCCGCGGAAGTGATCGCTCAATTCCTGGAAATCGACCGCGGCTTGGTCCCGTTCCCCGGATTCGAGATGCGTCTCTGCGGAGGTAAGGTGCCGCATCACTGGAGAATCGGCGGAATCCGCCGGTGCTTTCCCCAGCGAAGCGTCGAGAGCTTGCCGCAGGCGATCCGACGCCGCCGTGCCGACCAGTTCCGCAAGCCGTTCCGACTCATTGGCGCCGCCCATCGCACGTTGCTCGCGGATTTCCTCGGCCAAATCCGCCGTGTCCGCATGCCGTTCCAGCTCTCGCAAAACCTCCGGGGGCACCCAATCGCCTTGCCCCTGAAACTCGCGAGCCAGATTTTCCACTTGGCGCGCCCGGTCTTCAAGAGCGTTGAGCAGCTCCCCAGTAGTCGCCTCCCCCGGCTTGCCCAAGAGCTCCTGCGCATCGGCCAAGATTTCTTCGAGCTGGCCCTTCGTTTCAGCGGGCGGATCGACGGCATCGTCTTTGCGCTTTTCTTGAAGCTGAGCCAAATCCTCCGCCAGCGCCGCCGCCGCCTCCTTCATCCGTTCCGTCACCGGCCGGTCTTCCCAAGCCAAGGTGCGGCGGCCGAGGCCCGATCCCACGATCACCGGAACCAACACCAGCCAAGCCCAGGTCCGCGCCACCGATCCAGCTGGCACTTCGGACTTTAAATTCGGCAACCGGCTCCGCAGAATCTTTGACGCCTCCCGCAAGTGCAAGACTTCCCCCGGCGTGACGTGGCCTTTCCCGCGAAACCAAAGCGCCGACGCCAAGCTCCCCGAAATCTGCGAAACGGAGTCCCAATGCGCCAGGGCCGCATACGCATCCGGCCGGCGCCACCAAGCGAGCGCGCCACAACCACCCGCCCACAGGGCCAGGACGACCCAAGCCGCCCACCAAGCGCTTCCGCCGGGATTCGCCTGCCGCACCAGCACCACGCTCGCCGCCGAGATCAGAGCCACCCCGAGCACGGTCCGGTTCGCCATCGACAAGGCGCGACGCATGACCAGGCGGAGCCCCACCTGCCGCGCCACCGGCTCAAAATCTACCGCGGTTTCGCCCATCGCCTGGCAGAATAGCCGCCAAGCTTTTCGCCATCAAGCCCGCGAGACGGCGGGTTGCATTGTTTCTCTACGATAGCCCGACAAGGATCCTCATCGCCCCGGACAGCAGCGGATCCGAGCCAAGGAGGGTTGAATCCATTGCGCGGAATCGTCGCCGGAAGCCCTAGAGCCGCCCCGGCAGCGAATCCCGCCTGACCACGCGCGTCCCGCACAAGTGATCGTGCAGACTCCGTTTGTGGGGATCAACCACCGCGAACAGATGCCCAATCCCAGCGGTCGCCAAGGAAATCGTTTCCGCCAAAACCCGGCCCACGCTCCGCCCTACCCCGATCGGACGCGCCCGCTCATCGACCACTTGCAGCCCCATGATTCGCTTCCCGATGGTATCTCCCCGCAACAGCGCGTGGTAGATCACCCAAAGCAGCCAGCCTCCAGCCAGGCCAAACGTGGCCAGGAACAGCATCCAGAGGATCTGTTGCTCCCCTTCAAAACGCCGCGTCCACCAAATCGCGCCCCCGATGCAACCCAACACGCCGAGCAATCCATCGATCGCCTTGGCCACGAACCGGCGGCCGCAACTCGCGATCACGGGGCCAAACGCCCGATCCTGCAACTCGCCAACACTCCGGCTGATCGGATTCTCCCGAAGATCGTCGGGGATCGGCTCCGCCTGACTGCCCAAATCAATCCGCGTATCAATCCACGGAACGATCCCGCGTTCAAACTCATCAGGATCTTCTTCCTCGCCGGAACGGGAGTTTTCGTAATCCCTCATCGCTTCACCCCCCCTGCACCGGCGGCATCACAGCCACTTCTTGCCCCGGGAGCAACTGGGCATCCCGGCCCGCATACTCGCAATCCGCGGCCACCAGCAACCTCGACTCCCAGTCCCGCAACCGGGGAAAGCGCTCGAAAAGCTGCTCCAAAAGCACCGCCACCGAATCCCCCGCCGCCGGCCAGGGCCATTCCAGTTCCTCGGTTCCAGTGATCTCGCGCAGCGAAGCGAAAAACAACACGCGAAGCTTCATAATCGAATCCGCCTTTACGCCTCCATCGAAACCACGTGAAACACCTCGCCATGTGGTCCCGTCAGCGCGGCTTCGTGATCCTCGGGCGACAGCTCGTCCTCCTCCAACGTCTCCAAGACGATCCGGTCCTCCGCCGCTAACCGTCGCAACGCGGCGTCCAATTCCGGCCGCGACAACTCCACGCATTGCCGCAAATGCGTCAGCAGCACCCGCACGCCAGGCTGCTCCTCGGTGATCCGCAAATACGCCCGGACGATGGCGACCTCGACCATCGGTGTAAGGACCATCGCGTCCTCATCCGAGATTTCGTCCAATTCCTCCTCGCCCACGGCCTCCGCTTCCTCCGCTTTGCGCCGGAACACGTCCGCCGCCGTGAGACGCTGCTGCGCGAGAAACTGACGCAACGTCCGCAGCATCAACGTCAACGTATCGCCCGCCGCCGACGCCGCCCCGATGTCCTCGCCCATGTTCCCGGACGCCCAGTCCCACCCCGCCTCGGTGAGTTCGATCCAAGTGCCCCCGCGCCCCGTCGCCGGATGCCGCCGCGCCTCGGTCATCGCCAAACCGGCCTCGGCAAGCTCCTTGCGCACCGCCGCGGAGGGAGCCGGACGAATGTCGCCGATCCACTCTCCCCCACCCGCCGCCGCCAGCCGCCACAGCAACAACCGGGCCGCCGGCTTCAGCTCGATGACCGGAATTGGTTCGTGGAGTAAGTCGCGGATCAAAAGGGACACTTTTTCCTCTTAGCCCAGTTCTCTACGGACTCCAATGGAATTCAGCCTCTGGTCAGGGGTCCCGGAGACGGGAAAGAATGGTGCTGAGCGGGCCATTCCCGTTGCCCTCTTCGGGAAGTTTTGCCAAGCCCGGCACGGGCCCGTAGCCCACGAACGAAGAATCTCCCCCCGGTTTGGGCAAAACGAAGTCGAACACGCTGACGCCGTGGCGCGCTTTCCCCGCGAAATAGCGTCCGCTGCTGGCCCCGACCATCACCGGCTTGCCGCTGGCTTTCAGGTGCCCGAGGTAAATCATGACGTGCGAGGTCGGCGGCTTGCGCTTGCCCACCTCGTAAGTCCCTTCCCAGAAGAGAAGATCGCCCGGGCGCAACGCGGTGAACGCGGAATCCTCCAAGCTCTTCGGGTTGCGGAGCCGTTTCAGATTTCCCGCCGCTTCCACCCAGAGATAGATCTCGTTGGACTGGCGCGGCGAGGGATATCCGAGGTGTTTCAGGACGTGCGAGACCGTCCCGGAACAATCCATCCCTCCCTGGAGCGGATCCCCGGATCCATATTGATACCCCAAGTTCTCCTCCGTCAGGCTCAAGGCGTACCGCAGCACCGCTTGGATCTCCGGCGGCAGCTCTTCAAATTCCCGGATTGCCTCCGGTTTCAAATTGGCCACGTCCGCCGGGCGCCCCGCTTCCAACCGGATCACGGGTTGCAGAACAAGGGCGCAAAGCAGCAGGGCTCGTTTCATTCGGTCGGTGCGGTTTTGGACGGCGCGTGGAGCTTGCAACATGTCCTGAAAATTCTAGGCTGCCGCCATGATCACCATTTTCCGGGCCCCTGCGGATTTCATCATCGCCGTCGATGGCCAGCAATTCCAAACCGCGGACTTTTCCTTCGACGACCTTTTCACCGCCTCCAATCCCTTGGCGTGGCTCCGCTCCAAGCTCCCAGATTACAACCTCGCGCAGCCGCGTGAGGTCGCCTCGACGCCCTGGCTCGCCCCCATCGGCTCCCAAGAGGTCTGGGCTGCGGGCGTCACCTACTTCCGCAGCCGCACCGCGCGGATGGAAGAGGCGGAGGCCGCAGGTGGCGACGTTTTCTACGACAAAGTCTACGAGGCCGAGCGCCCCGAACTCTTCTTCAAGGCAACGCCGATGCGCACCCGCGGCCACTTGGCTCCGATCCGCATCCGCACCGATTCCACCTGGGACGTCCCGGAACCCGAACTGACGCTGGCGATCAATTCAGAGGGCAACGTCTTCGGCTACACCATCGGTAATGACGTCAGTTCGCGCTCGATCGAAGGGGAAAACCCGCTCTACCTGCCCCAAGCCAAGGTTTACAAAGGCTCTTGCGCCCTCGGGCCCGGTCTGGTGGTCGGTGAAGTGATCACGCCACAAACCACGATCCGGCTTCAGGTCTTCCGCGACGGCGCCTTGGCCTTCAGCGGAGAAACCAGCGTGTCTCAAATCAAGCGCGGCTTCGACGAACTGGCCGAGTTCCTCTTCCGGGACAACGAGTTTCCCCAAGGTGCCTACCTGCTGACCGGAACCGGCATCGTCCCGGACAGCAGTTTCACCCTCCGCTCCGGCGACCGGGTCGCGATCGCCATCGACGGGTTGGGTGAGTTGATCAACACGGTGGAGTAAGAGTTCGCGCTCGTCGCGCGAGTTGATGGTTGAGGGGGCAGAACTCCTGATCGCGCTCGCCGCGCGAGTTGATGGTTGAGGGGGCAGAACTCCACCACTCCACCACTCCACCACTCCACACCTGCCCGCTCACCGCTCCGTGGCGACGTGCTCGCGGAGCAAATCCCGGCCGAAGTCCTCACCGAAGTTCCGCCACGCCACGTGCGGGTGCATGGCGCCGTTCTGGACGTTGCAATACTCCAGAACGAACGTCTTGCCTTGGACACGGTAATAGTGCCCTTGGCCAAACTCGAATCCGCCTGACCAGGCAAAGCGGATCTCGCCGGTTTCGGCCTCGACGCGCTTGCGTTCCTCCGCCGCCAACACGGGGTGATGTTTGCTGAGGTAGGCATCGACCAGTTTCCAGAGCTGTTGCTTCTGGGCGTCGTTGAGTTCCCCAAACGCGATCCCTTCCGGCTTAAACGGATCGACTTTCGGCAAATCCTTGGTCAAAATCTCCTCGGGAGCGGCGGCGGCGATCACCGCTTTGCCTTTCTGGGCGTCGTCGAGTGATTTCACCAATTCGCGGGCGAAATCTTCCTCGTCGGCCAAGACGCGGAGCCCCTTGCGCGCCCCCTCTTTGACTTCGCCCGGGTTGGCCGCGAAAAAGGCCGGGGTTTCCGCGATGAGCTGGCCATCGACGATCGTGAAATTCAAGGAGAGGTGATGGCCCTCGAAGCGCCAGCCCCAGGTGCCCTTGGCGTCCGGCTTGCCGAAAATCCAGACCAGGTAGTATTCCGAGTCGCGCTTGGGAGCATGATTCTCCAACTCCCAGAGCACGCGCTCCAAACTCATGATCTGCGTGGCCTTGAGATAACCTTTGTGACTCAACCCAGTACTCAGCAGTCCATAAGCGAGGACCCGCTGATCCGGGCGCATCTCGCGGATCGAAAGTCCCCGGCGCTCCAGGGGTATGAAATGCCAGTTGAAACGCTCCTCGTCCTCAAACGCGTAGCTTGCCTTTTTGCTTTGTTCGGGTTCCAAGCTGTTGAGGAAATCCTGAGCCGCGACAGCCATGGCGTCGGCCACTTCGTGAGCGGAAAGGGGCGTCAGGCAACCAAAGGCCAACGCCGCCAAAACGGGAATGGGGGTAAGGAGTTTGCGCATTTCCGCGCATTCTCCCGGGGACGTGCTCGCGCCGCAAACGATTTCCACCACGCCGGTTGCGTCCCGGCGCTCTCTCTGTCTAGAGTGGTGGCCGTGACAGAGGCCATGGAGATCACAAAGTTGCCACCGCTTTGGCTGGGCTTGGCGGGCGCGCTCATCGTGCTCGCGATCGCGTCCCAGTGGGTGCGAGGAGCCAGGTTTGCGATGCGCGCCTCCATCTTCTTCGGCATCATGGCCGGGTTCGGCTGGCTGCAAGGCTGGCCCGCTGCGCTCCTCGGCCAAGCCCCCGCTTCGGCCACCGCGAATCCCGTTCTCGGATTGGCGTGGTTGGCGGATATCGGCTTCGCGGGCCTGTTCCTCGTCATGGCCGTGGTCCTCACCCTGGGTAGAGGCCGCGGAGGATCGGTGGCCCTGCTTCTGGCGATCTTTGTCCTCCTGGCCGGGGTTGGCGCGAAACTCGGGTGGTGGACGGATGTTCTGCCCTGGCCCACGGCTCCTCTCCCTGCGATGGCAGCCCCCGGGGCCGTACTCCTCGCGGCGGGTGCCCTGACCTTTCTCGCCAGCATCGGGTGCTTCTTGGCCCAACGCTCCAGCTCAGCCCCGGCCCCCTATCCCGAGCCCCCCCGGCAAATGCCGCACTTCGTCCTGGGTGCCGGCCATCACGATGATGAGCATGATGATGAGCATGATGATGAGCATGAGCATGATGATGAGCACGAGCACGAGCACGAGCAGGCGCCGCTTCTGGATCATCCCTGGACGCCGCTGCGCAAACGATCCATCCGTCGGCACCGGCATCGCCGCGCTACCCGCCACGGGCGTTGACCACTCTCGATTGATCGGGGGCGGAGATCCCAAACAGTGATAGGCGATTGGACCGCGCTCGCTCGCTGGAGCAGAGCAAAGCCCTCAGCCCAAAGAAGTCGGCCCAGGCAGCTGTCTGGAGCCCGCATTTCTGGAGAGCATTCGACCGGAATGTCTTAGTCTGGCCCCTGAAGTTCGCCTCGGGCCCGGCCTCCTAAATTCCCATAACGATGGTAATCCCAGCTAATGCTTTGTTCCCGCAGGTACCACAACAACTCAATCCGCCCTTCCGAGAGCACCGGTTCGTCCACGATCGTCGCCGCGACTTCCGCCGCCGCCCGGTGGATCCGTTCTGGCACCCGGTCCGGCGCTGCGTAGCGAACACGGTCTCCGAGCCGCAGCGTTCGAGCCAACGCCGCATCGCTCTCCACGGCAAACTCAATAGCTCCCGCCCAAGCCTCCGTGTTCTGATCCAGCCAGACGATGATTTCTCTCTCCAACTTGGGTGGGGAACTCACAATCACCCGTGCGCCGGTCATCCGGGCGGCAATCACTCGGGCCAGGATCTCGAAATCACGATCCCGGGGATGAATCCGGATTCGGACCTCTACACTCGGCAGATAGCGCCGCACATTGTCTTGTCCGAGCAACGAAAAATGATCATGAGCGCGGCTAAACTCCAAATCCCAAGCCTGTTGATAACTCCGCGCCGCACGGCGAAGGCGCAAGGAGTCCTCTGGCAACGCCTCCAACAAAGCGGCGATAAGTGGTTCATGCACCTCGATCCCATTCCATTGACCCGGCCCAGCCTCGTCATCCGTGAAACGCATGAACTGCGCTACATAGTTCGGTCCGCCCGCCTTCATTCCGGGTCCTAAGCTCGATTTCCCCATACCGCCAAATGGCTGACGTAACACAATCGCACCCGTGGTGCCGCGATTGATATAAAGGTTGCCCGCTTCCATGCTATCGCGCCAAATCGCGAGCTCGCGTTCATCCAAGCTATGAATCGCGCTGGTCAATCCATATCCGGTTTCATTGACCAGGTCGATCGCTTCTTCCAGCGTGTCGTAAACCATCACGCCGAGGACTGGTCCGAAGAATTCGGTGAGATGAGTGACGCTTCCCCGCGTCACGCCCCATTTCACGCCAGGGCTCCAGAGGTGCGGATTGCCTTCCAACGGACGCGGCATCACCAGCCAGGATTCGCCCGGTTCCAAGGTTTTCAACGCGGTCTCGAGCTCCCCCGCAGGCGGCCGGATCAGCGGGCCGACACGAGTCGCCAACTCCCAAGCACGGCCCACGCGCAGACTCTCCACGGCGTCCCGGAGCATCCGCTGAAACCCTTCGTCTTCATAGATTTCCCGTTCCAATAGCAACAACGACGTAGCCGAGCATTTCTGTCCGGCATGGCTGAAGGCGCTATGCAGGACATGCTTGATGGCAAGCTCCCGATCGCTCAATCCGCTGATGATGGTGGCGTTCTTGCCTCCCGTCTCCGCGAACAAGCGCATCGCCGGTTTCGCTTCCAGCATGCGTCGCGCCGTCTCCGTGCCGCCCGTGAGAACCACCGCATCCACGTTCGCATGAGCCGCCAGCGCCGCTCCCGCCGTGGATCCAGGGCACGGCAAGAATTGCAAGGCGCGTTTGGGCACCCCGGCCCGCCAAAAGCATTGGCACAATTCCCAGGCCACCGGCACCGTGTCCGACGCTGGCTTGAGAATCACCGTGTTCCCCGCGGCCAAAGCGGCCGCAATTCCGCCACAGGGAATCGCGATCGGGAAATTCCACGGCGGGATCACCGCCACCACGCCACGCGGCTCCGCCCGGACGGTATCCCACTCAATGAAAGCGCGGGCACTGGACCGGTAGAACTCCACAAAGTCGATCGCCTCGGACACCTCTGGATCGCTCTCTTGGAGCGTCTTACCCCCGCACGCCAGCGCGGACCGCATGAGCGTGCCTCGGGCCCGCCGCAGTTCCATGGCCACGCGCCCCAGGATCTCATTGCGCTGGTCCACGCTCAGGGATCGCCATCCATCCGGATCCAGAGCCGCGCAGTGCACCGCCCGTTCCACGTCCTCCACCGTTCCCTCCACGGACCGCGCCACCACGACACCAGGCCGGGATGGATCGCGATGCTCACGCAGAATCGGCCGCTCCACGATCTCGCCATCAATGACCAGCGGAAGCGTCACGGTCTCGCCCGGGACCACGAGCGATTCCGCCCATCGTCCGTTCTGCGGCAACGACCAATCCGTGTCCGGTTCATTCTCCAACTGATGCCATGGCATTTCCGGCCGAGGCTCCGCGAACGCCTCACTGGCGCGGTCTTGCCGCCGGCGCGGCTCCTCCGCCGGATGGAGTGCAAACGATTCCCGAAAGCCCCGCTCCAGCAATTCCCAATCTTCCGAGCCCACTTCGAGCCGGAAAGCGTGTCGCAGAAAGTTCTCTTCCCCCGTATTTTCATCCATGCGGCGGATGAGATACCCAATCGCACTGACGAACTCCTCGCGGCGGCAGGCGGGCGCATAGAGCAGCATCGGAACCACTTCTTCAAGCAGCGCGCGACGTTGGTGGTTCGCCATC
>CAMCXS010000055.1 GCA_945883495.1 Akkermansia muciniphila | reverse complement strand
TGGACCAGCGGTTTGCCGGCGGCGATGCCGAGGAGGACGGATGGGACGAGGGCGGCATCGAGCCAGAGGGTGCGTGGATTGAGGATGCCGATCTCCCAGTTGAAGGGGATTTTGAAGATATTGAGGAAGAGGAAAACCCGGGCGCCGATCCCGAGGAATTCTTCTTTGGGCAAGGCTTTGAGCAGACCCCAGATGGAGAAAACCGGGCCGGCGGCGTTCGCGACCGTCGTGGAGACGCCGATCACTAGGCCTGATGCGGCAAGGAATCGGCGCGAGTGGGGGAGGTGAGCCAGGAACGTCTCGGAGCGCATCCGGAGGAATTGCAGGAGAAGCATGGCGAGAATGGTCCAGCCGATGACGCGCTTCGTCATGAGATCGTCGAGAGACCGGAGGACGAAGTAGCCGAGGCAAACGCCAACGATGGACGGAACGAGCAGTGGCCAAACTTGGCGCCAGGTGGCGTGGCGCCGGTAGAGCGGGTA
Source organism: Akkermansia muciniphila (assembly GCA_945883495.1). Taxonomy (GTDB): domain Bacteria; phylum Verrucomicrobiota; class Verrucomicrobiia; order Verrucomicrobiales; family DEV007; genus V1-115. The sequence continues at coordinate 38,951 of CAMCXS010000055.1, read as the reverse complement.
GACAATGATGTCCGCGAAGATGAGGAGCGGGAGGACGATCCCGACGGATTCCTTGCCGAAGAAGTGCGCCATGATCACCACGTTGAGCAGCGCCAAGCCGGGCAAACCGGTTTTGGCGAAGCCGAGGCAAAAGGCGCCAGCCAGGGCCCAGACGTAGGTCGAGACCGGGATGTCGAGGTGGGGAATCACATCCGTTCCACCACTTCGATTCCGAGCAGTTGCAATCCTTGGTGGAGCACGCGGGAGGTCACTTCGCAAAGCATGAGCCGGGTTTGGCGGACGGCTCCCTCGGATTTCAGGACCGGGCACGAGTGGAAAAAGGCGTGGTAAGCCTTCGCCAGTTCGTAGAGGTAATTCGCCAGCACGTTGGGCTTGTGCTCGTTGAGGACCGCGGGGACGGCTTCGGCGAATTGGAAGAGCTTGCGCGCCAGGGCGTGTTCTTCCGGCTCGGTCAACGCGATCTTCTTGGGTGTCTTGAACGGAGCGTCCAGCTTGCGGAAGATGCCCCGGGTGCGGACATACGAGTAGAGGAGGTACGGCGCGGTATCTCCCTTGAGCGAAAGCATTTTGTCCCAGTCGAACACGTAATCTGTGGTCCGGGATTGGGAGAGCTCGGCGTATTTCACGGCGCCCAGGCCGACGGCGCGGGAAATGGCGTCTTTTTCCTCGGCCGTGAAATTGGTGTGCTCGCTTTCCTCGTCGGTGTCGCGGCTGTCGATGAAGGCGCGGGAACGGGAGATCGCTTCCTCAAGGACCTCGACGAGCCCGACGTTTTCCCCGGAACGTGTTTTGAACGGCTTGCGGTCCTTGCCGAGGATACTGCCGAAGGCGACGTGGACAAAGCGGATCGATTCGGTCCAGCCGAGGCGGCGGGCGGCGTCGAAGACTTGGCGGAAGTGGAGGGATTGCGGATGGCCCACAACGTACCAGATTTCATCCGGCTGCCACTCGCGGACGCGGTAGGCGATGGTGGCGAGGTCGGTGGTGGCGTAGAGGAAGCCGCCGTCGGATTTGCGAACGATGGCGGGGTTGTCCTTCCAGGCGCCGTCTTCCTGGATTTGGTAAGGGTCATCGCCGGGCGGGAGGGTGCCATCGGAGAAAATGCAGATGGCCCCTTGGCTTTCGCGGGCAATGCCCTTGGCGACGAGGTCTTTGACCAACGGGGCGAGGTCGTCGTTGTAGAAGCTCTCGCCGAGGACGTGATCGAAGGTGACGCCGAGCTGGGCGTAGATTTTGTCGAGGGCGGCGAGGGAGAGATCGACCGATTGGCGCCAGATGCCAAGGTTTTCGGGATCGCCCTGCTGGAGCTTGACGAGTTCCTCGCGGCACTGGTCGAGGGTGTCCCCGGGCTTGCGCATGGCGCGGGCGAGGAGCTTGTTTTCCGGAGAACCGAGGAAGGGGCCCAGGTCCTTAAGTTCCTTCTCGGCGGCGAACCATTCATCTTCCTCGGGTTTTTTCCGGGATTTGCCGAGGGCGAGGATGGCGGCTTCGAATTGCTCGACCTTGACGCGGTTGTTCACCGCTTTGTAGAGGCGGATGAACTCCTTGATCGCGTCTTGCTCCAGGGCTTTGCGGTCGAGGAGGAGTTTCCAGCCGTGGATGATCATCCCGAATTGGGTGCCCCAGTCGCCGATGTGGTTATCCGTGATGACGCGATGGCCGAGGAAACGGGCGATGCGGGCGAGGCTTTCCCCGATGATCGTGCTGCGGATGTGGCCGACGTGCATCGGCTTGGCGACGTTTGGCGCGGAGAAATCGATGACGATGGTGCGGGGCTCGCGAGCGGTGGGGACGCCGAGGGTGGGGCTGGCGGCGAGGGCGAGGATGCCTTTGCCGACGGCATCCGGGGTGAGGCGGAAATTGATGAAGCCGTTGCCGGCGACCTCGGGCGTGTCGGCCAGTCCGGAGACGTCGAGGTGTTCCACGAGGGTGGCGGCCATTTCCCGGGCGTTTTTGCCGAGGCGTTGGCCCAGGGCCATGGCGACGGTGGTCTGGTAATCGCCGAAGCGCGGGTCCTTGGAGGGCTTGACGTCGATCGGGAAGCCGGTGGGAACCGAAGCGGCGTCGGGGAACTTGGCGAGGGCGGAGCGGACGCGTTCGCGGAGTTGGTCGGGGAAAGTCTCGGACATCGGTCCGCAGACAGTTCCGGAGTGCGGGGCTGGATTCAAGCGGGAAGGGGGGAAAAGGTGTTGACATTGAGTGGTGGAAACCGGAGAAAGAGAGGCGTTTTTCGCCTTGGCAGGCGGCCGCGCCGTTCCCTGCTTCAATTCACCAAGATGCCTTTCGGAAAGCTTTTCGGAATTTTCTCCAACGACATCGGAATCGACCTCGGCACGGCGAATACGCTGGTCAATGTCAAGGGGCACGGCATTGTCTTGCGCGAGCCCTCGGTCGTTGCGGTTCAGGCGGGAACGAACAAGGTGGTCGCGGTGGGGGACGACGCCAAGCGGATGCTGGGGCGCACCCCGGGGAACATTGTCGCGATCCGGCCGTTGCGTGACGGGGTGATCGCGGACTTTGAGGTGACGGAGGCAATGCTGCGGCATTTCATCCGCAAGGTTTCGAACGGGAGATCATTGATCCGTCCGCGGATTGTGGTGGCGGTGCCGTCGGGCATCACGGAGGTCGAGAAGCGCGCGGTGCAGGAATCCGCCCGGAACGCTGGAGCGCGTGAGGTGTTTTTGATTGAGGAACCGATGGCGGCGGCGATCGGGGTGGGGCTGCCGGTTCAGGACGCCTCTGGAAACATGATCGTCGATATCGGCGGCGGGACGACGGAAGTGGCGCTGATTTCGCTATCGGGGATCGTCTACAGCCGGAGCGTCCGGGTGGCCGGGGATGAGTTGGATGAGGCGATCATGCTGTATCTGAAGCGGGCCTACAACATGATGGTGGGCGAGCGCACGGCGGAAGAGATCAAAATCCGGATAGGGTCCGCGTATCCGCAAGGCAAAGAGGCTTCGATGGAGGTGAAGGGGCGCGATCTCGTGGCGGGACTGCCGAAGACGATCAAGATCACGTCTCAGGAGATTCGCGAGGCGATGCTGGATCCGCTGAACACGATCATCGATTCCGTGCGGGTGACCTTGGAGCGGTGTCCGCCGGAGCTATCGGCGGACTTGGTGGACCGCGGATTGGTGTTGGCCGGCGGCGGGGCGCTGCTGCGCGGCTTGGACAAGCTGCTCTCGGAGGAAACCGGGCTACCGGTGCATGTGGCCGAGGATCCGCTGAGCGCGGTGGCGGAAGGGTGCGGCAAGGTGCTCAACGAACTTTCGCTGCTCAAACGCATCGCAACCGCGGAAGGGTGAACTTTCCGGCAATGGTTGGTTTTTTGCGCGAGACCTTGGAAACGGCGTAAGTTGCACTGGTTCCATGTCCCGGGTCAACGTCATCGCGCTTTTGCTTGTTTTCGTGCTGGTGGCGGGGCTTCTGCTCTTACCTGGGGAAAAGGTGGAGGGAATCCGGCACACGGCGATGGGATGGGCGTCGCCGTTGCTGCGGACCAAGGATGCGACGGGCACCTTCGTGGACGGCTTGGTGAGCAAGAAGCCGACATATGAGCAGTTAGAAGAGGAGCATCGGCGTCTGTTTCAGGAGGTGCAGCACCTGAGGACGTTGAACCGCACGCTCGACGATCTTTACCGGCAGAACAGTGAGCTGCGCCGGGCGTTGGATTTGCGCAAGCTTCCGAATTTTGAACTGGTGGCGGCGGAGGTGATCAGCCGGGATAGCAGCACGTGGTACAATACCCTCGTGATCGATAAGGGGACCAATGAAGGGCTCAAGGTCAACGATGCGGTGATCGTCGAAACCAAGCTGGTCGGTAAAATTTCCGTGGCGGGGCCGGATTCCTCCGTGGTGTTGCTGGTGACGGATGAGGCTTGCAAGGTGACGGCCCGGGTCATGAGTACGACGTATCTGGGAATCTCGGAGGGGCAGGGGAGCCAAAGTCCGGCGGTTTTCACTGGCCAGGGAGAGACTCAAGGCGTCCGGGGCAGCCTGACGCCACGGCTGCGGCTCCGATACCTTGATAAGTTCGCCAAGATTCAGCCCGGAATGACCGTTTTTAGTTCGGGCCAGGGGCGGGTCTATCCGCCGAATCTTGAGCTCGGAACCATTGTGGCGGTCAAGCCCGGGGATATCACCACGGAAGCGGAGATTGAACCAGCGGTCGATTTCAGCCGGTTGGAGTTTGTCTTCGTGATCCGCGGGGCTCCTAGCGAAAGTGCGGCTGAGCCTTCGGAAGGTCCAACCGCTACCAAGGCGAGGCCATGATCGTTTTCGCTCCGGTCATGTTTTTGTTGTTTTGGGCGACGGTGATCGCGCAGGAATTCCTGTCCCCGTGGATCGTGAGCACGTCGTCGGGCGATGCAGAGGTGTATTGCCTGTTGCCCTGGATATTCTTTTATTCCTTGGCGTTGGCTGTGCCGTATCCGTTGATGCTCGCGTTTGCGGCGTTGACCGGGTTTGTCTGGGACTCGCGCTGGCAGGTGCCGGGGGATGCGCCGGATTTGCCTTTCGGGTCATCCATTATTTTCTTTGTTATTTTCGGGTCCGTCCTTCAAGGGATTCGGCCTTTGTTCCGGCGGGGGAACTGGTTTCTTCCGGTGGTCATGGCCGGTCTGGCGGTCTTGTTTCAGCTGGTGAGTCAGTACCTTCTGTTGAGTTTTCGGCGGGGCAGCTTTGAGTTTTCGAGCGAATTGTGGTTGACTGTGGTCTTCACCTCGGTGGCCTCGATGGCGCTGTCGCCCGCTCTGTTTTGGTTGAATAGCCGGATCGCCCGGAGGTGCGGATATCAGCTCGAAGTCGAGCAATTCACCTTCCGGAGATCCTATGGGTACCAGATATAGACTGCGGCTCTACCTGCTCGCCATTTTGGTGTTGCTGGGCCTGAGCGTGCTCGTCGCCCGGCTCCACAAGGTCCAAGTGGTGGATTACGAATATTACCGGAGCCGCTTGCCTGGGGAAAAGCAAGTTACGGTGCGGGTCCCTGGGGTGCGGGGTGAAATCAAAGACCGCAACGGCGTGGTCCTGGCCACCAACCGGGCGAGCTACGAGGTAACGTTCGATCTTCGGGCCATTCTGGAGCGCTACCGGGAGAATCTGGCCGAAGGAGAAGAAGTCCCGCTCGTGAAGTATGAGGCCAAAGAGGGGGGCATGACCCGGCCTCGGACGGAACCGGATATCGTACAAATCGTGCAAGAAACGGTGATCCCGGAGATGCAGGCGCTTGGGTTGGCGGAGGGCTTCAACGCGGAGCAGATGCAGGTGCATTTCCGGGGCACGAGCGGGCTGGTGCCCTACAGTTACCGGCGCGATCTGACGTTCGATGACTTCGCGGTGTTCGCGGAGAATGACTACAACATCCCCGGGGTGAATATTGAGGTCAAGCCGCTGCGGGTTTATCCCTTTGATGCGCTTGCTTGTCATATCCTCGGTTATCTCAAGCTGCCGGATATTCAGAAGGTGGCGGCGGAGAAGCGAGAGGAGTTCGATCACTACGTGGCGGATGACTACGGCGGTGCCGGCGTTGAGAAGAGTTTAGACGAAATGCTTCAGGGCAACGCGGGCAAGCGGACCATGCGCCGGGACGAGAAGGGCGTGATCCGCGGAGAGATCAGCTACGTGCCGCCCACTGCTGGCGCCGATGTCTATCTCACCATCGATGCCAAGGTGCAGTACATCGTGGAAGAGGCGATGCGTTCCATTGGTCGAGGAGCGGCCGTAGTCATGGATCCACGGAACGGCGATATCCTGGCCATGGTTTCGGTTCCGTCCTACAACCCGAATCGCTTCATCCCCGCCGTGTCGCCCGATGACTGGAACCGCTACACCACGGACGAGTCGTCCCCGATGTACAACCGCGCGATGAGCCAGCATCCCCCGGGATCGACCTTCAAGATTCCGATTGCCTTGGCGGGCTGTCTTTCCAACACCAACCGCCGCAACTTCTACTGCGGTGGTGGCGTGCAATACGGGAACAAGTTCATGCAGTGCTGGATCGGCTCCAAGGGCGGGCGTCACGGATCGCTCGATTTGAGCGAAGCGATCAAGCGCTCCTGCAACTGCTATTTCTACCAATACGGGAACGAAACGGGCATCCGCAATATCGTGGACATCACCAGCAAAATGGGGCTCGGGCACAAAACGGGCATTCCGCTGGAAGGAGAAATGCCCGGGCTGGTGCCGACGCCCGAGTGGTTGAAGCTGCGCGGTTTGGTGTGGAGCGATGCCTACACGGCCATGACGTCGATTGGCCAAGGGTTTACCGAGGCGACCCCGCTGCAAATGGCGTCGGTGACTTGCACGGTAGCCAACGGCGGCAAAGTGTTTCAGCCTCGACTTGTCCGCAAGGTCTTGGAAAAGGACGGGACCGCCGTGGTGCCGGATCAACCGGTGCTTCAGGCGGATTTGGCCAAGGAAGGGCTGACCTCGGCGGAATTAGAGCAGGTGAAGCGCGGCATGTGGAAGGTGGTCAACGAGGAAGGGGGCACGGCTGGACGGGCTCGATCGCCAAACTTTGAGGTTGCGGGCAAAACGGGCACGGCTCAGACCGGAAACTCGCGAGAGCCGACAAACGCTTGGTTCATTTCCTTCGCGCCGTATCAAGAACCGGAGTTGGCCGTGGCGATTTTCATCCACAACGCAGATTCAGGCGGAAAGTGCGGGGCTCCCATTGCCGGGCACATCATCAAGCAAATCATGGCGATGAAGCATGGGTATGTGGTCGAAGCCAAGCCCATGATGGAGGCGGTGGGGAACTTTACGCGCATCGATCTGGTCGATTTCGACAACGTCGGTCTTGACCAATTCGTGGAAGGGGACGATGCGGACGCGGCGGTGGAATTGCCCGAAGGGTTCGCGCCGAGGGTGGTGACCTCTGAGCGTGGCGGGCCTCAGGACGCGCCAACGCTGCGAGCGCGGCCCGACAGCCGAGGAAGTCTTTCGAACATCCCGCCCAGAGCGAAAAAGTATCCGCAGGCGCGGCGGCCGCCCGAGAGAAAAGGAGGATTTGGCGGATTGTTCAAAAAGAAGGGCCGCTGAGGAAAGGGTCAGCGGAAATCAATCATTTCCGAGGGAACGCGTAGAAGCCTTCCCTTGAGGGGGAAACATGGTAAGACATTTAGCACCAGACATCACAGGCATGGCATTGAATCAAATTAGAAGGCTTTTTGGGCTGAAGCGGCTCAACGAGGGCATCCGCATCGTCGTCAATTGCGAAAGGCTGGAGAACCGGGTGGCGCTGCTCGAGAACGGTTCCGTGGAGGAATACGGGGTGGAGCGGATCGACTCGGAGAACCTCGTGGGCTCGATTTTTAAGGGGAAAGTAAAGAACATCGAGCAAGGCCTGAAGGCGATGTTCGTGGATATCGGCCTGGAGAAGAACGCCTTTTTGCACTTTTGGGACGCCATTCCCGAGGCGCTAGACGCCGGTATGGAGGAGATCCGTCGCCCCAATTCGCCGAAAAAGAAGCAGAAGATCACCGCCAAGGACATCCCGGACCTCTATCCAGTGGGCTCGGAGATTCTGGTGCAAGTATCCAAGGGCGCGATTGGGAACAAAGGGCCTCGCATCACGACGAACATTTCGTTGGCCGGGCGCTTCATGGTGCTGATGCCCCGCAACGACCAATTTGGCATTTCCCGCAAGATTGAGGATCCCAAGGAGCGCGCCCGCCTTCGCAAACTCATGGAGCAGCTGCAAATCCCGGAGGGAATGGGCATTATCTTGCGCACGGTTTCCCAGGGACAGCGCCTCCGCTATCTGGTGCGCGACCTGAACATCCTCTTGGAGCAGTGGGACCAGATCGAGGACAACCGGGATTCCATGAAGGCGCCCGCCTGTGTCTTCCAGGAGCCCAACATCATTGAGCGGACTGTTCGAGATTTCCTCACGGATGAAGTCGAAGAGGTCATCATCGACAACGAAGAGGTGACTGAACGCATGAAGGACATGGTCGGCGCCATTTCTCGCCGGTCTCGGAACCGCATCACCTTCCACAGCTCCCAGGAGCCGATTTTCGAGAAATTCGGGATTCAACGCCAAATCGACGACGCCTTCTTCCGCCAAGTTTGGCTCCCCTGCGGAGGGTATTTGGTGATCGACGAGACCGAGGCGCTCATCTCCATCGACGTCAACACCGGCCGCAACAAGGGCGCCGGGGACAAAATGATCCTGGAGACGAACTTGGAGGCGGCGGCGGAAGTCGCGAGGCAATTGCGCTTGCGGAACATCGGCGGATTGATCGTGGTCGACTTCATCGACATGCGCAGCCGGAAGGATCAGCAAGCGGTCTACAAGGTGATCAAGGACCGGTTGAAGCGGGACAAGGCAAAGACCCAGGTGATGCCGATTTCGCCGTTGGGGTTGCTGGAAATGACGCGTCAGCGCCTCAGTGAAAGCCTCAGTGTCACCGTGTCCGAACCGTGTCCTTACTGCAACGGACGCGGAGTGGTGAAGTCCACGACGACGATGAGCGTGGAACTTCAGCGCAAGATCAACGCGTTGATGTACCGCAAGCATATCACGGCCCGCAGCCTCCTGATCATCGTTCACCCGGAGGTACTGCAACGCTTGAAGACGGAAGATTCCGCCCACTTGGTCGAGTTGGAGCGGCGTCACGAGGCGCGGTTCACCTTCCGGAGTGATCCGAACTTCCACCGGGAGCAAATCAGCATCTGCAACGCGGAAACCGGTGAGGAATTGAAGCTTTGAGAGAACAAAGGTTGCGTACGGGCTCGAAAGCCGTTTAAGTGCGCGGCTCAAGCCAAAGCCCTTTTTTTGCAACGAACTACTCACTAGAAAAAGACATCATGAAGCTCATCAAACTTTCCGTTCTCGCCCTCGCGGCTCTCGCTACGGTGCTTTGCGCCTCCTGCGCCAAGAAGGAAGCGGCTGCTCCGGCTCCAGGTTACGTCGAATACGGCAAGTAACCCTCGGCCGGGAGATCGCCCGGTCCATTTGATTTCAAAAGCGGGTCCCGAGGGGCCCGCTTTTTTTGTGCTGCGGACTGAGTCCTTCACCGAAGGAGTTGACAAAAGCCCGCTTTCTCGCACCTTTACCCTCCCCACGATGGCAGGATAGCTCAGGGGTAGAGCAGAGGACTCATAAGCCTTTGGTCGGCGGTTCAAATCCGCCTCCTGCTACTTTACCTGGAGCCAATCAGTCAAATCGGGGACCAGTCTCCGGCTCCACAACGCGAGTTCGTCAGGATCACGAACGAAAGGGCGGCTGCCGGGAAGTATACGCGCTCCGCAGCGCCCACCCTGTCGACAGATCCTCGATATACTTGCCGAAACAAGCGGGCGCTTGTGCCGCTCCCCTGGCCGAAATCTCCCAAACATCGGCGCTTTCCTCCTAGCACCTCGCGTCCGCTTTGGCCTAGAGTCGCGTCATTATGGCCAGTGACAGGAAGATTCGGATCGGCATCGCCGGACTCGGCTTTGGGGCGGAGTTCATCCCCATTTATCAACGGCATCCTCAGGCGGAAATGGCGGCCATTTGCCGTCGCGATCCCGCTGGGTTGAATGCCTGCGGGGAGCGCTATGGCATCGCCAAGCGCTACACGGAATACGACGACATGCTCCGTGATCCAGAGATCGATGCCATTCACATCAATACGCCCATCCCGGATCACGCCGCTCAATCTTTGAAGGCGCTTCGGGCGGGTAAGCACGTGGCCTGCACCGTGCCAATGGCGACTACGGTGGAGGAATGCTTGGAGATCATCCGGGTTTGCGACGAGACGGGGTTGAAATACATGATGATGGAGACGGTGGTCTACAGCCGGGAATTCCTCTTCATGAAGGAGCTCCACGAGACCGGTGAGCTCGGCAAAATCCAATTCCTTCAAGCCAGCCACCAGCAAGATATGGACGGTTGGCCTGGCTATTGGCCCGGTTTGCCGCCGATGCACTACGCGACGCACTGCGTCGGTCCGGTGCTGGGCTTGCCCCGCAAAGACGCGGAGTATGTTTCCTGCTTTGCGTCTGGAACCATCCGCGAGGAAATGCATCATCACTACGGATCTCCGTTTGCGGTCGAGACCACCCATATCAAGCTGCGCGGCTCGGATCTTTCGGCGCGGATTTACCGGTCGCTCTTTGATACCGCGCGGCAGTATCGCGAGTCGATCGACGTCTACGGTTCCAAAAAATCGGTCGAGTGGCCGTTGATCGAGGGCCGGCCGCTCATCCTCCACACCGCGAAGCGTCCCGAGCCGGAAATTCCAGAGGAAGTGGAATGTCCAGACTACGCCCGGCTCCTTCCACCAGAAATCGCGCCCTTCACCACCGGTGGGGTGTATGGTGGCGATCACGGGGACGAGCACCTCAGCTTCACTCAAGGCGGCGGACATGGTGGATCGCACCCGCACTTGGCGCATGAGTTCATCAGCGCACTCATTGAGGATCGCGATCCGTGGCCGAATGCCCGGCAGTCCGCAAACTGGACTTGCACCGGGATTCTGGCGCACCAATCCGCCCTCAAGGGAGGCGAACTCGTCCGGCTTCCGGAAGAGACATTTTCCTGACGGGGGAACGCCGTTGGCTGCTGGACAGGGCGGAAAAGGCGGACGATGCTGACCCTCCGCTCTCGTCCACTGCTGCGAACATGGACCCTGGTCTCGACCATCCCGCGCGCCCTCTTCACCGGCTCAACGAGACGCCAGCGGAGCTTTTCGCACGGGTGTCGGAACTGCCTGGTGCGGTTTTCCTCGATTCCGCGATGGCGGGTGAAGATTCTGTCTCCGTGATCGGGTTTGGCCCCGAGGCGATCGTCCGAGGCCGGATCGGAGAGTTGGAGGAAGTGCGCGAGTGGCTTCGTTCGCGTCCTGAGGCGGGAAAAGGCGGCTCGTTGGCTGGCGGCGCCGCGATCGGGATGGTCTCCTATGAGGGGGAAGCTGAGTTTGGCCTTTATCCCGCACTGCTCGTGTATCATCACCGCACCGGGGAGTGGCAGGATCCGGGGGGCTTGGCGCGAAGGCTTCCCAGCCGGCCGCCGGTTGGGCGCGAGTTTGCGGGCCTGGCCCAGCTCCGGGCTGAGGCGGAGATCACCCGGGAAGAATATCTGTGGAGGGTACGGCGTGCCCTGGACTACATCGCGGCTGGTGACATTTACCAGGTGAATCTGGCGCAACGATTCTCGGCGGATTGGCCGGCTGGGGTTTCCAGCTATGGCCTGTATTTGGCTCTCCGGGAAGTGTCTCCAGCCCCCTACGCGGCGTTTTTGAAGTTTGGCGACCGCGAAATCCTCTCTTCGTCACCGGAGCAGTTCCTCCAGATGTCGGGCCGGGATGCCGTGACCCGTCCGATCAAGGGAACCCGCCCTCGCTTTGCGGACCCGGCCCGGGATGAGCGTTCGGCGTCGGAGTTGGTGTCTTCGGCCAAAGAGATCGCCGAGTTGGTGATGATCACGGACTTGGAGCGAAACGATCTGGGCCAAGTTTGCGAGTTTGGGAGCATTGAGGTCACGGAGTTGGCCCGTTTGGAGCGGTTTCAGCAGGTCTTTCACCTAGTGTCCACCGTCCGCGGGCGGCTGCGGGCGGAAGTGGATCACCTCGCTGCCTTGGAAGCCTGTTTTCCCGGCGGGTCGATCACCGGGGCGCCGAAGCGACGCGCCATGGAGATTATCGCGGAATTGGAGAATGGACCACGGGGACCTTACACCGGGGCGATCGGTTATCTCGGGGCCAATGGCGAGAGCCAATTCAACATCGCGATCCGCACCGCCGTGATTTCTGGAGGAAAGCTTGCGTACCAAGTGGGGGCGGGCATCGTGGCGGACTCGGACCCGGCAGCGGAGTACGAGGAAACCCTTCACAAAGGACGGGGCTTGCGCAAGGCCTTGAACGAGTGGGAAAAACGACAGGATTTCTTTGCGATGGGCGGGGAAGCGTCTCAGGTTACGATTCCGCATGGCACCCCGGCCCCAGTCGTACGCATTCCTTGACCGGTCGCCCCAGGTGTCCGCGTCCGCTTTCGTCGCCGCGTCGGCCGATGTCCTCGGGGACGTGACCGTGGGGGATCAGTCGAGCATTTGGTATCAATGCGTCTTGCGCGGGGACATCAACCGCATCCAGATCGGGGCGAACAGCAATCTCCAGGACGGAACCATTGTGCATGTAGCGGATCGGTTCGGAGCCGTGGTGGGGGATTGGGTCACCGTGGGCCATCGGGCCTTGTTGCACGCCTGCACCGTGGAGGACGAGGTCCTCATCGGCATGGGGGCGATTGTGATGGATGGCGCCGTGATCGGGACGCGAAGCATCGTTGGCGCGGGAGCGGTGGTGACCGGCGGGACCTTGGTGCCCCCTGGATCGCTAGTGCTCGGTGCACCGGGCAAAGTGGTGCGGACGTTGAGCGAAGCCGAGCAGGCGGACATTCGCAATTGGGCGCTGCGGTACGTGGCTACGGTGAGTGAGTATTTGAAACGGGATTTGAAGTAGTCCATAAAGATCAGTTGAAGATTCATGAGCAACGACGTCCTCGAGATTGAAGTCCGAGCGGTCCTCCCCACGAGCGGCGGCTGCGCCGTGTTCCTGGGAAATGACGAGAAGCTATTCGTCATTTATGTGGACCAAACCGTGGGGGCGGCGATCACCATGTTCATGCGTTCAACTCCGAAGCCGCGGCCGCAGACGCATGATTTGATCGCGGACATTCTCCTGGCGCTTGGGGCCAAGGTGGAGCGGGTCATTATCAACGAGTTTAACGAAGGGGTCTATTACGCCCGCCTCATTATCAGCGCGGAGAACGAGTTGCACGAGCGCAAGATCGTCGAGCTGGACGCGCGTCCGAGCGACAGCATGGCGATGGCCATTCAGCAGCACGCCCCGATTTATATCACCCGGAACGTTTGGGATGAGGTCGAGGACATGTCCGAGGTTCTTCGGAAGATGGAGGAGCGAGGACCGGAGGACGGACCTTACAGCTCCCCAGAGTGAAGCTGGAAAATTCTCCAGCGACTCAACGACAATTCTTGTCTTTTTCGTTGGTTTTTGAAAGGATCAGCCCTGCGATAGCTGGGCGAATTCCGAGCGTCGCGTAATACCCAAGCCCGCCGGGCAATCCGGTTGGCTTGATCCAAACCAAACAAAACCAACATAACAAAATGAAAGCCATCCGCTTGTCCAACAAGGCATTCAGCCTTTTGGAACTGATGATCGTGATCACGATTATCGCCATCCTCGCGAGTGCCTCGTTCCCGGCCTACAGCCTGGTGACGACACGCGCCAAAATGATGAAGTCGGTCTCGAACTACAAACAGATTCTGACCACTTTGAACCTCTACGCCCTCGACTGGGACGGTGCCTTCCCGAACCGGGACGAAGATGGAAACGATTTCGGTAACTCTACCGAAGTCTTCCAGAATCTCATGCTCGAGACCGGGGTTGGTGCTGACGAAATCTTCTACTACCAGACCAATGATCCCCAAAAAAGCAATCCGCCCAACGGTGATGGCTTCCTGGATCCTGTGGAAAACTGCGTCATCTACGTTGCGGGCATGAACTCTTCCGCCCCAGCTGGAGCGCCGATCATCGCGGATGAAATGCAAACCGCTGGCAGTTACGGACCGTTTCACCCTTGGTTGGATCAACGCAAGGCGGTTGTCGGCTATGTGGGCGGCCAAGTCCGTCCTGAGCGTCTCACCACCAATCAGCCCGGCGCGACCGTTCGTGGACCCAAGGGCAGCAACATCGACGACATCTTTCAAGCCGGTCAGAAAGATGACGAAGGCCGGGTCACGGGGGGATTGCTTCCCTCCTACCTCGACGGCAACTCGATTCTGCTTCCTCAATAAGCAAGCTGATCCCAATCACCTGATTTGAGGGTTCACCCACGGGCGCTGACCGCAGTGCCCGTGGGCTTTTTTTTGTGCCCGCTGCGACTGATTGCTCGATTGCTCGACGGTCCTTGGGGGGGGGGTTATGTGCCGGGCCTGACGTCCTTCACCTCGCTTTCGACCTCTCCGTCGCGCAACCGCGTCACCAACCGGCTGCCTCGAGACAATTCCGACACCGAGCTGACCACATTCCCGCCGGAGTCCACCGTCATCGAGTACCCTCGCTTCAAAACGGATTCTGGACCGAGAGTTCGCACCAAGTTCCCCAGTGGGACGAGGCGTTGACGTTGTTCTTCCAGTCGGCGGTGGACCGCTTGATTCAGCCGGTCTCCCAGCATGTGCAGCCAATCGGAACGCTGGGCCAGAAGCCGGTCGGGACGGCTCATTTCCACCAAGCGGGTGGCGTGGCTTACCCGATCCCGAAGGCGGTGCAGGCGGGTTTCGATTGCCGACTCCATCCGTTGCGCGGAATCGTCCAGCCGTTGTTGGCGCTCCGCCAAAATCCGGCCCGGTTCGCGGAACGCGGCGCTTCGGGACACCAAGTCCAAAAGTCGGCGCGACTGCTCCATCCGCGACCGAATGCAGGTCTCCATTCGGTCGTGGGCCCGGTGCAGGTAGTTTGCCAAGTCCGTCTGGTCCGGCACGGCCATTTCCGCCGCCGCGCTCGGCGTGGGGGCCCGCAAATCCGCCGCGAAGTCGCAGATGGTGAAATCGATCTCGTGGCCGACCCCAGAAATGACCGGGATCGAGCACTCGGCCACCGCCCGGGCCACGGACTCTTCATTAAAGTTCCAAAGGTCCTCAATACTCCCGCCGCCCCGGGCCACGATGACGGTATCGATGGGTGGCAGTCCGGGAATGGTCCCTTCGCTGATGCGCCGGATCATCGCGGCGATTTCTTCATGGGCACCGTCTCCCTGGACCCGGACCGGAGCCACAATGATGCGCACCCATGGCGCCCGCCTTGCCAGCACGTGCAGCATGTCCCGCACGGCCGCTCCGGTGGGCGAGGTGACTAGGGCGATGGTCCGGGGGAACCGAGGGATTTTGCGTTTGCGCTCGGCCCGGAAGAGCCCCTCCGCATCAAGCCGCCGCTTCAGTGCCTCGAACCGGGCCTGAAGTTCGCCGACCCCTTTCTGCTGCACGATCCGGACGACGATTTGGTACTGTCCCTGTGCTTCGAAGACGGAGAGATCGCCTTGGATTTGCACCTGCATCCCGTCGCGGAGCGGCGCTTGGTCCCGGTTTTGCCCGCGGAACAAAACGCAGCGGATCTGGGCGTCGGCGTCTTTGAGGCTGAAATACTGGTGACCGGAGTTCTGCTGCCGCAGGTTGCTGATTTCTCCTTCCACCCAAACCCGGCCGATTCCGCTTTCGAGAGCTTGACGGATCCGCCGCGTCAACTCGCTGACGGTGAGGGCATCGCGGGTGGAGACCAGAGCTGGCATGGAGAACAAGCTAACATGCGCGCCAAGGGCTGTCCTCAACTGTTTGCGCCACGCCCTGCATGAATTAGAAAATCTTATTTATATCTTGCGATTTCAGCGTTTTAAATCAGATTTCCTAATATGAAACTCGATGCTGAGGTTGCTGTTTCGGATGATTTCCTTTTGCAGGCCGTTGCTCATCGGGATTGCTCCAGCTTCGAGGAGCTCCACTCGCGGCTGGCTGGCCTCGTCTACAGCACGGCGTTCCGCGTCCTCAATGACCCGGACGATGCCCGCGAGGTGACTCAAGATGTCTTCACCTACGTTTGGGAAAAGGCCCCCCAATTCGAGAGCAGGAAAGGCAAGGCGACCACCTGGGTTTACGCGATGACGCGCAACCGGGCGATCGATCGTCTGCGCTCGAACCGTCGGCGCTTTCGGCTCCGGGACGAATTCCGGGAAGAGAGGGAAGTGCGCGAAGTCGTCAAGCCGATGCCAACGGCGTTGACGGACCTGGAGCGGAAGGATGATCTGGTCCGGGTCCGGGAGGCGATGGTGCACCTGACGGCGGAGCAACGCGAGGCAATCGAGCTGGTGTATCAGCGGGACATGACGGTGAAAGAGGCCTCGGAATGGCTGGAATTGCCGTTGGGCACGGTAAAAGCACGGGTGCGCCGGGGCCTGGAGGCACTGCGCCAGATTCTGGCGGTTGAGCGGGCCTGAAGCGGCCCGGGTGGATCAAACAATCAAACGCGAAGGGCGCTCAGCTTCAGCTGACGCCCTTTTTGCCCATCCGCGTGCCCTTGGTGCGGCCCTGACGAACCTTGAACTTGGGGTTCGACTTGCAGATGATGTAAATCGTGCCCTTGCGCTTGACGATTTGGCAATCGGCATGGCGGTTCTTGGCGGATCCCAGGGAAGAGGCGACTTTCATGTCGGGCGCGAAAAAGAGGTTCGTTGCAGTGTGTTCCCCGAAGCCACGAAGGAGGGGACGCGTAATATGGAAGGCTCGTCCGGGATGTAAAGGGATTTTTCCGTGGGTTGCCTTGACGCCGGTTCCGGATTCGCGAAGGGGTAGTGCGCATTCATGATTCTTTCGGACAGCGCCATCCTCGCCGCCATCGAGGCGGGCACCATCGTCATCGAGCCATTCCAGCGGGAATGTCTGGGCAGCAACAGCTACGATGTCCACCTTGGCCGCTATTTGGCCACCTACAAGGACCCAGTGCTCGACGCCCGGAAGCACAACGAGATCTTCCACTTTGAGATTGGCGAAGACGGCTTTCTTCTGGAGCCGCAGCAGACGTATCTCGGCGTGACCTTGGAATACACCGAAACCCTCGATTGCGTCCCGTTCCTCGAAGGCAAGTCGAGCGTCGGCCGGCTCGGGATCGACATCCACGCCACGGCGGGCAAGGGGGACGTCGGTTTCTCCAACCACTGGACCCTGGAGATCTCCGTGCAGCAACCGGTGCGGGTCTATTACGGGATGCCGATCGGACAGCTCATTTATTTTCGCGTCGAGGGGGAGATCCTTACGCCGTATTCCACCAAGCCATCGGCGAAATACAACCAGCGCTCCGACCGGCCGCAGGAGTCGATGATGTGGAAAAACCGTTTCTGAAGTTTCATGCGCCTCGAAGTCGTCAATACCGGCACGGAGCTCTTGCTCGGGCAAGTCGTGAACACCCACGTCGCCTACTTCGGCGATCAGCTGCTCCCGCTGGGGATCCGGATCCAACGGCAGTCCACGATCCCCGACGGCGACGCCATTGGCGAACTGCTCAAAGAGGTGTTTCCGCGGACCGACGTGGTTCTCATCACCGGCGGCTTGGGACCGACGAGCGATGACGTGACGCGCGAGGTGATCGCGGAGCTGTTGGGACGCGAGTTGCGGCTAGACGAATCGCTGGTGGAGCACATCCGCAAGATCTTTGCCCGATACAACCGGGTCATGCCGGAAAGCAATGCCCGCCAGGCCATGGTGCCGGACGGTGCGGTGGTGCTCGACAATCCGTTCGGGACCGCCCCGGGCCTCTATTTCCCGGCGGAAGCGGGCCAACATCCGCATCTTTTCATCCTTCCGGGGCCGCCTCGTGAGTTGAAACCGATGTTCCAAGCCGAGGTGTTGCCGAGGCTCAAGGCCATGGTGGAAGGCACCGGCCGGGTCACCACGTTTCGCAATTTCCGCGTCATCGGGGTGGGGGAATCGCAACTTGCCGAAGTGCTCGAACCCAACCTGCTGGAGATCGGCGGCATGGAAATCGGCTACTGCGCCCGGCTCGGGGAGGTGGACGTACGCGTCATCGGCCCCACGGACCGGCTCGATTTGGCCGAGGCGTTGGTGCGTCAGCATTTCCCCGATCAGCTGATCAACTCCGACGGTCGCAGTTTGGAGGAGACGCTGGTCGGCTTGCTCACGGAGCGGAAACTCTGGTTGGCCACCGCCGAGTCCTGCACAGGGGGGATGATCGCCTGCAAAGTGACCGACGTCCCGGGCTCGTCCGCCGTTTTCCGGCAGGGCTACGTGACCTACGCAAACGAGGCGAAGACGGAGCTCCTCGGCGTCCCCGAAGCGATGCTCGCGGAGCACGGCGCCGTCAGTGAGCCGGTGGCGCAGGCCATGGCGGAAGGAGCCTTGCAACGCGCCGGGACGGATTACGCCGTCGCCGTGACCGGAATCGCCGGTCCGGGAGGAGGCACGCCGTCGAAGCCGGTCGGCACGGTCTACATTGCGGTGGCCTGCCGGAATCAGGAAACCTTCGTGAAGCGTTACCAATTCGCGGCGGAACGGCTTGGATTCAAGGAGCGGACCACGCGGATGGCGATGGAGCTGGTGCGACGCCGGATTCTGGGGCTTGACCCGAACGCTTGACCGGCGCTCCGGCCCGCGCCTTAGTGGAAGTTCCCGTGCTGGATTTCCACGTCAAGATCGTCTCCCTCGTCCGCCACCTGGAGCCCAGCCCGGAACAACGCGAGCAGTTGTTCGCGGAAATCCTGCTCTGGCCGGAAATCACCACGTTCGGGAACCGGGCGAAAAACGTCCTTCGGGAGCACCTCAGCTTGGCGGAACGCCTCGTGCAAGAAGGCGATCCCGCGGAGATTCACGAACGCCAAATCCCCGGCATGCCCGAGGGCGCTACGGTCACCTTGCGGATTGAACCGGTGCAACGCTCCGCCGCCTGGCAAGAACCGGTGGATCTCACCTTCCCGCTCATCGTCTGGCAGCATGACGCCCATCGGATCGCTTACGTCCCAGAATTGGGGATCGAGGTCGTCGCGGACGCGGAATCAGACATGATGCGCCGGGTGGAAGAGGACGTCCGCACCGGCTTGCTGCGCGGCGGGCATGCGAAAAGCTTGTTCGGCCTGGCCTTGATGCAGCGGACCCGGAAGCTGGAGGTCGGGATTTCTTCGTTGAACCTCTACCCGGAAACGCCCAAGGAGCGGTTCGACCGGACGGACGATGATCCGTCGGCGGGCAGCGAGATATCCAAGGTCGGCGTTCACCTGGAACCGGACCGGATGCCGGTGGCCTGGTGCCGGGAAGAGATCGTCGAGGACTTGGCGCGTACGTTGACAGGCCGGCGGGCCACCAGCGTGCTGTTGGTGGGGTTGCCGGGCGTGGGCAAAACCGCGATCTTTCAGGAACTGGTGCGGCGCCGGGGCGATCTCGGCTTGGACGGGCGGCCCTTTTGGAAAACGAGCGGGGCTCGTCTCGTCTCCGGCATGTCCGGCTTTGGCGATTGGCAGGAGCGTTGCCAAAAAATCGCCAAGGAAGCCAAGGAGAGCCAAGCGATCCTGCATTTCGGGAATCTCGCCGAACTGTTGGAAGCGGGCCGGGCCGGGGGAAACAGCGACAACGTGGCCGCCTTTTTCCGGCCCAGAATGGTGCGGGGCGAGCTGCTGGCGGTGATCGAGTGCACTCCGGACCAACTCGCCGCCGTGGAGAAGCGGGACCCGCGCGTGCTCGATGGCTTGCGGCAGTTCCGGGTGGAGGAACCGCCGCCGGAAACCTCCAGACGTATTCTGACGGAGGTGGCCACCGCGTTGGCCGGCCAAGAGCCTGATACGGCGGCGCTGCACCGGGTGGACACGCTGCACCGGCGTTACGCGGGTTACTCCGCGTATCCCGGCAAGCCAGTGCGTTTTCTGCAACAAGTGCTCCGGACGACTCCCGGCAAAACGGCCTCGGTGCCGATCCCTCTCACCGTCTCCCGGGTGAACGAAGTTTTCTCCGGAGAAACGGGTTTGCCGATCGCCCTGCTTGAAGATTCCATCCCGCTCGATTTGCCGGAGACTGGAACGTGGTTCCGGAACCGCGTCATGGGCCAGGACGGCGCCGTGCAGGTGGTGATCGACACCATCGCGATGATCAAGGCGCGCCTCTCCCGGCCAGGGAAACCGCTGGCCAGCCTGCTCTTCGTTGGGCCCACGGGAGTTGGGAAAACCGAATTGGCCAAGACCTTGGCGGAGTTCTTCTACGGCAGCCGGGAACGGATGATCCGGCTCGACATGAGCGAATACAACACGCCCTTGAGCGCGGCCCGGCTGGTCAGCGATCTGGGTCAAGAGCAGGAGGGAATCCTCACCGCCCAAATGCGGGATCAGCCCTTCTCGGTGGTCTTGCTTGATGAGTTTGAAAAGGCGCACCCTGCGGTGTTTGACCTCTTCCTCCAAGTGCTGGGTGAAGCTCGTCTCACGGACGGCGCGGGGCGGGTTGCGGATTTCAGCAATGCCCTGGTCATCATGACCTCAAACTTGGGCGCTCAAGAATACCGGGCCGGGGTGCGATTGGGTTTCGGCGGCACCGCCGGAGCGGATCGCGGAGCGGCGGAACATTTCATTGGGGAAGCCAAAAAGCGGTTCCGGCCGGAGTTCTTCAACCGCATCGATCACATCGTCCCGTTCGCGCCGTTGAGCCCGGAGCACCTGCGGTTGATTGTGGCCAAGGAGCTGGATGGTTTGCGGCGGCGGGACGGAATCCGTGAGCGGCATCTCAGTTTGGAGCTGGAGCCGGAGTTGATCGACCGGATCTTGGAACGCGGCTACGATCCTCGCTACGGGGCGCGTCCGTTGCGGCGCCAACTCGGGATTGAAGTCCTGCGGCGGGTTGCGGAGAATCTCAACGAATCGACGCGGGAGCGTGGCGAGGTGCGGGTAGGAATCGGCGAGATTCGTTACACGAAAGTGCCGGGGCCTTCGCTCGGCAAACAATCCCCGGAATTGGAAACCGTGGCGGCCTTGCGCCGGAAATTTCAACGCCTCAGCCGGGCCTCGTTCGTCAGCGAGTTGAACAGCGAGAAGTTCCGGCTTGACCGGGTGGCGGCACAACACCGGCGCAACCGGGCGACCGGCGATGACGTCAAAGCTGTATTCGCCCGGCGCGAAGTGGTGGATGGCCTGCTCAAATCGCTCGAGAAGAAAGCGAGTGCGATGCTGCTCCGGGAAGAAATGCTGCTGCTGGAGCAAAGCGGACACGGCACGGCGGACAACCGGCGAGTGAACGTGACGGAAGAGGACTATGAGCAGCTGCTGTTGTCTCTCTACGCGGCGGCGGAGCGGACGCCCCAGATGTTGCTCCTCGTGTTTCAAGCGGACGAACCGGCCCACCTCTTCAACGTCGTGGACGACTATTTTGGATTGGCGGAGAATCTGGATTGCGATTGCCGGCTCGGTGCTTACCTGCGCAAGCCGCTCAAGGAGCATTGGGACGAGGCCAAGGCCAAGGTGCGGCCCCGGGTCATCGAGCCAGGGGCGGAAGCGGATTTCCTGGCGCGGCGCGATGAGGAGACCGTCGCGTTGGCTTTGGAACTGCGCGGGCCGCTGGCGTATCTCTGGTTCCGGGGAGAAACCGGCGGACACGAGTTTGAGCTGGAGGACCGGGGCGGGAAGAAGAAGTACCGGCTGGTTGTCCATCCGCTGGAAGGTCCGCTGGAAGAGGCTTGGTTCGACGGCGAGAAGCTGCGGCAAACGGCGTTGCGCGGGGCGCCGGTGCATCGGCGTTACAACCTGATCCGCGGCACCTGGAAGGACGATCTGATGGGAACGTCCGGTCACGATTATTATTCTTACGAGCTGTTGGAGCGCATCGTACGGCAGCGGCTCATCACGGAGGCGGAGCGGGCGTTATGAGCGGGAGCCTGGAACTTTCCATTCCGATCGTGATCGAGAAGATCACGCCCGCCACGGACGCGGCGTTTTACCGGACGCGTCCGGTCTTCGTTCCGGGGTTTGAGCAGACCGATGCCCGGGAAGACCGGGCGGTGCGGCGGCTGCAAGATGACTTGCGCAAAGCGGCGCTGAGCCAAGCTTCCGGGATCGATCACGGAACCTTGGCGCAATGGTCCTACCATCCCAAGTTGCAGCACCGCAGGTTGGACTTGGTGATCGGCTTGCGGCGGCATACGTTGCGTTCCCGGATCTTCCTGGTAACGTTTGAAGCGCTCGGCCGCACCGTTGCCTTGAGCCCGCAGCTGCCGGGCTTGTCCTTCGAGATTTGGCCCGGCGAAAACGTCGAGGAGCGCGCCGCGGAAGTGCTCACGGAGCATTTCAAGGTGCTCGAGAAGCATCACGAGAACCTGAACGATTACCAGTTCAGCGACATCGTGTACGCTCACCTCGACTCCGTTCACCTTAAGATCCAGTCCCCGCGCGAAATCCCCGAGGACGATGACGAGGGACCTTCCTTTGCCCTGCTTGGCGACGCTCAAAAAGTTTCGGGAGCCCAGGAATTAGAGCGCACCGGGCGTTGTCTCAACCGGCTGTATCCGAACGACTTGGAACGCGCGCTCTGCCGCGAGTCCGAAGTATCGGGATTGCTCGGCTGGTTTGACCAAGCCCGGGGAACGGAGGCTCCGGCGCCCATCGTGCTGGTTGGCCCCAATCAATCCGGCAAAACCGCGATCCTCCACGAAACGATTCGCCGCCTGCTCGAAAAACGAGGCGCCAAGACCGGCCAAGTCTGGCTTCTCTCCCCGCAACGCCTCATCTCCGGGATGAGCTTTCTCGGTCAGTGGGAGCAGCGCGTCATCGCCATCCTCGAAGAGTCCGCCAAGGAACGCCACGTCCTCTACTTCGATGACCTCATCGGCCTGTTTCATGCGGGCAAGAGCCGGGACTCCAATCTCACCGTCGGCCAAGTCCTCAAGCTTCACCTGGAGGAGGGCAAACTTCGCGTCATCGCGGAAGCGACTTCGGCGGCTTGGCGCAAGCTGCGGGAGATCGATCGCGGGTTCGCGGATCTGTTCCGTGTCGTGCAGATCCGCGAGCCGGCGGACCTGGAAACCTGCCGGATTCTCATCCGCACCATGCAGGACATGGAGCAATTGCACGGCTGCCGGTTCGCGCCCGAGGTGCTGCCCTTGGTGATTGAGTTGCCCCGCCGCTTCGTGCGTGGCCGTGCCTTCCCCGGCAAGGGCGCTGAGATGCTCCGTCAACTCGCCGCCGCGCATCCCGGAGCCGCCATCGGGAAATCCGAAGTCTTCCGCCATTTCGAAACCAAGACCGGGGTCCGTCAGCGGTTCATGGACCGGCAGCAGGTGCTGGAAACCCGCACCGTGGAAGCCTTTTTCCAAGACCGCATCGTCGGCCAGCGCGACGCCATCGCCGCCATGGTCGATGCCATCGTTCTGGCCAAGGCTCAGCTCAACGATCCCGGCCGCCCGATCGCGTCCCTGCTCTTCCTCGGCCCGACCGGCGTCGGCAAGACGGAGTGCGCCAAAGCCCTCGCGGAATACTACTTCGGCAGCGCCGATCGCCTGCTCCGGTTCGACATGAACGAATACGGCGGCTGGGACAGCGTGGCCCGGCTCATCGGCACCTTCGGCGGCCGCCAAGGCGCGCTCACCGGAGCGGTCCGGCGGCGGCCCCACGCGGTGCTCTTGCTCGACGAGATCGAGAAAGCCCATCCCGACGTTATCGATCTGCTTCTCCAAGTCCTCGACGACGGCCGGCTCACGGACGCGAACGGCGTCACCTCGGATTTCTGCAACATCATCATCGTCCTCACTTCCAATCTCGGGGCGCAGGAGGCGAAATCGCGGGTCGGGTTCGGTGCGGAAAGCCTCTCGGACGGGGTGGTCTATGCCGACGCGGCACGGAAGTTTTTCCGGCCAGAGTTCTTCAACCGGCTGGACCGGGTGGTCGCGTTCCACGAGTTGGGGCGGGAACACATTGAGGGAATCGTGTTCCAACTGGTGAAGCGGGCCCTGGAACGCCACGGCTTGCGGCAACGCAAGATGAGCATCTCCGTGGAGCCGGCGGTGTATGACCTGCTTGCCGGGTTGGGATTTGTCCGCGAGTTCGGCGCCCGGGCCTTGCGGCGCGCCATCGAGGATCAACTGGTGGAACCCATCGCCACCGAACTCTGTGCGGTCTCCCATTGGGGCCCAGCGTTCATCCAGGCGCGGGTCGCGGAGGGACGAATCCGCCTGATCGCGAAGACGTTGCGCGCCGTGGAGCGGACCGTGTTTCCCGGCAGCATCGTGGGGGCGGAGGCGGCGCTGGATCTGGTGGATCGGGCCAACGACTACCTGCAACGGATTCAGACCGACATGGACGGCTGGCAGGAGCCGGACGAGGACCATGCCACGCCGATCGATCAGCATTATTATCTCGTGAAGGAACAGCTCGTCCGGGTGCGGCAGTTCCGAGACCGGCTCGAGGCCAGTGCCGAGGCGCGGCAGGAGGGCGGGCGGGCTACGGCGGCCGTAAGGGCGGGGCGACAGCCCAAAGCGCACATCATTCCCCCGGGGATGTACGGGGACGTCCTGGAAGAGATTTTCCTCGGGGCGGATCCGGCCCGGTTGCTTCAGGAGTTGGCTGAGGGCGCGCCGGTCGAGGACGAGGTCAGCGAGGACGCGCATCACCTCACGCAACAGGCCGCCTTGGTGCAATACCTGGGCCAACCGCAACTCGCGGAGCCCGACCGGTTCCTCATCCGCTTCCAAGTCAACGGCGCGGAACTGCTCAAGACGGACGCGGAAGAACGGTTCGAGCTCTATCAGAACTGGATTGAGAGCTACTTGGAACTGCTGCGCAACGAGCCGGCGGTTTCCTGGAAAATCCTTTCCCGGGAAGCGGGCAAACCCGAGCCGCGCGTCCTCACGACCCCGTCGATCGCCCGGTTTCTCACCGAGCCTTCGTATTTCCTCTACGGGGAAGGCCCGGGATTCCTTCGGCTGCTGGAACACGAACAAGGCTTGCAGCTCTTCTGCTACGCGGGGCAACGGTTCGAGTATGGCGGGATCGAGTTGATCGCGCTTCAGCCGGGAGAAACGCTGGCCGAGGCTTGCGACCGCGCCTTGCAAGCCCCGCTCCACCTGCTGGAACGGACCACCGAAGTCTTCCGGCTCCGCCACGAGAAAGGTTGGGTTTACGACCTCAAAACCGGTATCCTGACCCGGGACCGCCATGTGCCCCTGTGGACCTTCCTTGGACCGTTGTTGGACGTGCCGCCGGAGTTTTCCCTGCCGGAGGAAACCTCTGGATGGAAAGTTGGCGAATAATCACTTAGGTTGCGGCTAGTGGAGAACGCATCAGCAGATTCATTGCTCCAGGATAGCCTGGACCGGTGCCGCAACGCCGGACTGCGCCGGACCAAGGCCTTGGAGGAAATCCTCCGGGTCCTCATCCAGGCACCTGGACCCATGACCTTGACCAGCTTGGGCGCGGCGTTGGGGAGTCAGTGCGACAAGGCAACTGTTTACCGGCTCCTCATCCGATTGGAGGAGCACGCCGTCATCCGGCGGCTCGGGTTTCATGATCGCTCCGCTCATTACACCATGCGCTACGCGGATCGCCATGACGATTATCTTATTTGCACGGGTTGCGGCAGCGTCGAGTCGCTCGATATCCACTGCCCCGTGGAAGTCTTGGAACGGGAGATCTCCTCGAATTCCGGCTACACCAAGCTCTACCACGAGCTCCAATTCTACGGCGTCTGTCCGGAATGCGCCCGTTGAGGGGATCGGAATTCTCACTCAATCTTCTCCTCGTAGCGGAATCGCCCACGATTCCGCCCTTTAGGGAATCGCCCACGATTCCGCCCTTTAGGTGTGCGAGGCTTGACACCGCGCGTTGAGAAGGCTACGTGGCGGCCATGTCCACCCGTCGCCCGATCGTTGCCGCCAACTGGAAGATGAACAAAACCCGGCCCGAAGCCGCCGAGTTCTTGCGCGCCTTCCTGCCGATGTTTGGCACGTCCTGCGCCAGCGATGTGGTGATCGTCCCGCCGTTTACCTCCATCCCGAAGGCTTCGGAGTTCCTCCAGGGGCATCCGCTGGTCGGTTTGGGCGCCCAAAACATGCATCCGAAGGCGAACGGCGCCTACACCGGGGAAATCGGGGCTCCCTTCCTCGTGGAACTCGGCGTGACCCACGTCGTCCTGGGCCACAGCGAGCGCCGCCAGTATTTCGGAGAGACCGATTCCTTCATCAACGAAAAGGTCCTCGCCACCCTTGCCGCCGGTTTGACCCCGATCCTTTGCATCGGCGAAACCTTGGATGAACGCGACGCCGGAAAACTGGAAGCCGTTTGCCGCACCCAACTTCAAGGCGGACTCGCCGGAGTCGCCGCGGACCAAGCGGCGAAAGTGGTCATCGCCTACGAACCCGTTTGGGCCATCGGCACTGGCCGCACCGCCAGCCCGGCGCAAGCGCAAGAAGCGCATCTGTTTGTTCGAAGCGTTCTCGCCGAACTTCTCGGCCCCGCGCTCGCCCAGCAAATCCGCATCCAATACGGCGGCAGCATGAAGCCCGACAATGCCGTGGAACTCATGGCGCAACCGGACGTCGATGGCGGCCTGATCGGCGGAGCCAGTCTGCAGCCCGACACCTTCTTCGCCATCGTGAAAGCGGCGGCGGATAGCGTGGCGTGAGGACATTGGCGGAAGCCGAAGGGGAGAGCGGATGAAGCGGGAATCGCTATCGGACCTACTCTTCCGGCGCCGCGAAGCCGCGGAAGAGAGTGCTACGGGAACTCACTCGTTGCAGTGCTCCCGTTTCTGGCTCTAGTCAGGCCGTAGCATGAGTGAGACCCAATCGACTCTCGGTCAAACGCTGGCCATGGACCAGATTCAAAAGATCCTCAGCGCCTCTCATCCGGACCCGTTTTCGTTTCTCGGTTTGCACGCCGCCGAAGGGGGGAGTGAATCGGGGTGGATCGTCCGGTCATTCCGTCCTCACGCCCAGAAGATGTGGGTGGAGGTGAACGGCGGGGAACGGTTTGAAGCGGACCGGGTGCATCCGGATGGGTTCTTTCAAGCCAAGCTGCCGGGATCGGTGGAGCGGCCCACGTACCGGCTGGAATGGGAGTTTTCGCCGTCGCACCACGGGCATCTTTCGGCGGATCCGTATTCGTTCGGGCCGTTGCTCGGGGAACAAGACGTGTACTTTTTGGCGGAGGGCACGCACCGGCGGCTTTATGAAGTCCTCGGAGCGCATCTTCGCGAGTTCGCCGGGGTCAAGGGCGTGATGTTCTCCGTCTGGGCGCCCAATGCCCGGCGCGTCAGCGTGGTCGGGGATTTCAATGATTGGGACGGCCGGATCAACCCGATGCGCAAACGGATCGAGGCCGGTCTCTGGGAGCTCTTCGTGCCGGATGTGGCGCTCAAATCCCACTACAAGTTCGAGCTCGTCGGCGCTGATGGTCGGCTCGTGGTGAAGAGTGATCCGCTCGCCTTCTACAGCCAGTGCCGGTCGGAAACCGCCTCGCTGGTATGGGATTGGCATAGCTATCAGTGGAACGACCAAGCCTGGATCGACCAACGCTCCAAGGTGGATCCGTACCATCAAGCGGTCAGCATTTACGAGGTCCACGTCGATTCCTGGGCCCGCGTGCCCGAAGATGGGGATCGTCCGCTGAGTTACCGCGAGTTGGCGGATCGCTTGGTCGCTCACGTCAAGGAGCTTGGCTTCACCCACATCGAGCTGATGCCGGTGACCGAGTATCCGTTCGATGGCTCCTGGGGGTATCAAGTCACCGGTTACTTCGCGCCCACCAGCCGGTTTGGGCCGCCGGATGATTTCCGTTACTTCGTGGATCGTTGTCACCAAAACGGGATCGGCGTGATCCTCGACTGGGTGCCGGCGCACTTTCCGAAGGACGCCCATGGCTTGGCGCGGTTCGACGGAACGCCGTTGTACGAGCACATGGACCCCAGGGAAGGGGAGCACCGGGATTGGGGGACACTGATCTTCAACTTCGGCCGCAATGAAGTGCGCAACTTCCTCGTGGCCAGCGCGTTGTATTGGCTGAAGGAATATCACATTGATGGTCTGCGGGTCGATGCCGTGGCTTCGATGCTCTACCGGGATTACTCGCGCAAATCCGGCGATTGGATTCCGAACCGCTTTGGCGGGCGAGAGAACCTGGAAGCGATCGATTTCCTGCGGGAGTTGAACTCGATCTGCTACGGCGAAGTGCCGGGGATCATGATGTTCGCCGAGGAGTCAACCGCCTTCGGAGGCGTGAGTCGTCCGGTCGATGCCGGCGGGCTTGGGTTCGGCTTCAAGTGGAACATGGGATGGATGAACGATTCGCTCGAATACATGAGCAAGAATCCTATCCACCGGCGGCATCATCACGACAACGCCACGTTCTCGATGCTGTATGCCTATGACGAGAACTTCGTCCTGGTGCTGAGCCACGACGAGGTGGTCCACGGCAAGAAATCGCTGCTCGACAAAATGCCGGGGGACAACTGGCAGAAGTTCGCGAACCTGCGGATGTTCCTGGCCTGGATGTATGCGCATCCTGGGAAAAAACTGCTGTTCCAGGGAGCCGAGTTGGCGCCGTTCACGGAATGGAAGGCGAATGAAAGCCTGCCGTGGCACCTGGCGCAGTATCCGGAGCATCGCGGCGTGTGGCGGCTTTTGACGGATCTGAACCGGCTGTACCGGGAAATGCCTGCGTTGCACGACTTTGATCACTCGGGCGAGGGCTTCGAGTGGATCGATGCGAACGATTCGAGCAATAGCGTGTTCTCCTTCGTCCGCAAAGGCGCGGATGGGAGCACGATTCTCATCGCGGTGAACGCGACTCCGGTGCCTCGTGAGCGGCATCGGTTTGGGGTGCCGCACGGCGGATACTGGCAGGAAGTGCTCAACACGGACGCGGATCTCTACGCGGGAACGAACATGGGGAATCAAGGCGGCGTGCAGGCGTCCGCGATGGAGTTTCACGGGCGGCCGTGGTCGGTGCAGGTCTGTTTGCCGCCGTTGGCCACGGTGATGTTCCGTTACACGGGCTGATGCGGCGAATGTCACGGAACCGTCACAATCCGCTTGTCTTCACGCCGGAGCTTGGCAACGGTTGACGGCCTTGTGCCCGCGCCGCTGGACCTTGTCTCCGGTGGGTCGAGCGACTTGCGACGCGGGCCGGAATGGCCAGAGGATCTGAAATGGATAGCAGACTATGGGTCGCCCTGTGCCGTTTTTGCAGGGACCAGATCGAGGTTTTCCAGGCCGCTCCAGGGGCGGCGGAGGGGATGGCCAAGAAGGACGGGTCCGAGCCTGATCCGGAAGATCCTTTGGAGTTCTCCCGCTTCTGCGTTTACCTGGCCGTCCATCAGTTGGATTTGCCCGTCCCGCACTACCAGGATGCGGTCACCGAAGGCAAAGGAGAACTCGGGCTGGACGGAGTCGTCGTGGCTGTTGGCGACCAAGCGCTCGGCTCGCCCGATGCCGCTGCCGCCACCTTGGAGGAGTTGTTGGAATCCCGGACACTCTTCGATGGCGAAGGGCGTCTGATCGCCGATCAAGTGCCCCGGCCGCGGATTCTCCTGATGCAGGTCAAGCGGGAGCACTTCACGCCGATCCGGGAACTCGACCATTTCGGCGCGTCGGCGCACCGCTTCCTGACCCTCGAGTCGAATCGTTTCCAGGAGCTACGGCCTAACCCCGGGGTCCTCCGGTGGCGGCTTGTTTACGATCGCGTCCGCCAAGTTTACGCGGATCACGGCATCCCCTTCCGGCCAGAGATAGAACTGATTTTCGCGTATGCGGGCGTCTGGCGCAAAGAACTCGCTCCCGAAGTCGCCCGGGAAACGGCGGAAAGCCGGCTCCGCGGGGAGTTCAGCAAGGACGACGTGAACTTCCGGATGTGGGGCGCGGATGAGCTGATTGAGGCGATCGAGTGGGCGAACAAATCGGTCGATGGCGTCTTGCGCGGCGCTACCTTGATGGCGTTGCCGGGTGGACCGGCCAAGGGCTACCTCGGGTATGCCCCGGCAAAATCAATCGTGGAACTGATGCCGCAACGCGA
Organism: Akkermansia muciniphila; assembly: GCA_945883495.1. GTDB lineage: Bacteria > Verrucomicrobiota > Verrucomicrobiia > Verrucomicrobiales > DEV007 > V1-115. The sequence continues at coordinate 9,416 of CAMCXS010000055.1, read as the reverse complement.
CGGCCGTCCCGACGAGCGGATCTTCATCGATAACGTCCGTTCGTTCTTGGGGGACAGCGGGGAAAACGTCGCCAAAATCAACCCCGGCGCGCTGGGGCTTCTGGAATCGTTGGAGAAAGGCGAAGCGGATCAGATTTTGCTGCGCCACAACGGCATCACCGTCACCGCTCGCCGGGCCGAAAGCCAACCGGACGGCAGCCTGTTGCTGTCGCAATTTCAAATCGTCAACGGGGCCCAGACAGCCTTCGTGCTCTACCGCCACCAACACCTCATCGAGTCCGCCATGGTCTCGGTGAAAATCGTCGTCACCGAAGATGACGAGATCAAAAACGGCGTGATCCTCGGCGCGAACACGCAGTCCATGGTCAATGCCTACGACATGCTGGCGCGGCGTCGTGAGGTCCGCGCGTTGCAGCAAGGGTTCGACGCCATCGCCTGGCATCGCCCGGACCGGATCTGGTTGCAGCGCCGTCGTCGCGAGTGGGTGCCCCGGGAAGCGTATGCCACCCAGCGTTTCGTGACGTTGCGCAATCTCATGGAGGCGTTTGCCGCCGCCTGTTTGGCCGTGCCTCACCGGGTGCATACCGATTCCGGGAGTCTGCTCGCGGATGTGCCGGACAAGATCTTTTCGATGTCGCATTCCCCGAGTGTTTATCGGGCCATGGGCTGGCTCAGCGTGGCCGGACGGACGTGGGCGCAACGGCACCAACTCACCTGGGTGGATCAAACGGATTCCCGGGGCGGCCGTTCCTACCCGGCTCGGCATCAATTTGTGTTCGCGCTTTGGATCATCAGCGACCTCGGACCAGCGGATACTGGTCTGAGCCGGGCGGTGCGCAACGTCAACGACCGGTTCGAGGCCGCTTGCCGTCTGCTTGCCAGCCCGGAAGGGGAAAAACTGGCCGATGCCGCCGGGCAATGCGTGCTAGCGGCCGCCGGGACCGATCCGCTCAATTCCGGCCTGGTGAGGTCCAAGGACTTCACCGAACGCGTTCGCGTTGTGGCCAACCGATGGCGGGAAGAACATGCCTCCGCCTGAGGATAGGATGGCGCGGAGAGCTCAACGCGCCGGCGTGCTCGCCGTGGCGTCTGGCCGGTGGGGCGGCTTGAGCAGCGAGATGATGACGGAACTGAGGAGAATCATCGCGATCACGGCCAGCGAAATCTCCGTGTCGATTTTCCATTCCGTGTGTCCCAAAAGCATCTTCACGCCGACGAAGCTGAGGACTACGGCGAGACCGTATTTTAGGTAGTGGAAGCGATCGATGACATGAGCCAGCGCGAAGTAGAGCGATCGCAGGCCCATGATCGCAAAAACGTTGGAGGTATAGACCAGAAACGGATCCGTGGTGATCGCGAAAATGGCGGGGATGGAATCGACCGCGAAAATCAGGTCGGAGATTTCCACGATGAGGAGGACGATGAGCAAGGGCGTGACGCAGCGGCGGCCGTTCTCCCAGACGAAGAACTTGTTTCCCCGGAAATCAGGGGTGACGGGCATGCGCTTCTTGAACCACTTGACGACCGGGTTGTTCTCCGGGTGCATCTCCTTTTCCTGGCTGACCAGCATTTTGATGCCGGTGAAGATAAGGAAGACGCCGAAGACGTAGAGGATCCAATGGAACTTCGAGATCAACGCCGCGCCCACGAAAATCATGACGCCCCGCATCACCAGCGCGCTCAGGACGCCCCAGAAGAGCACCTTGTGCTGGTAGACCGGTGGCACCGCGAAGTAACTGAAGAGGAGGGCGAAGACGAACACATTGTCCACGCTCAGGGATTTTTCGATGACGTAGCCAGTGAGAAATTTGAGACCCGCATCGGGGCCTTGCGTCTTCCAGATCCAGGCATTGAAAAGCATCGCCAGCGCGATCCAGACGAACGTCCAGGTAAGTGATTCCCGGATGCTGACGACGTGCGATTTGCGATGAAACACGCCCAAATCGAGGGCCAGCATCACGAGGACAAATGCGTTGAACCCGATCCAGAGCGGCAGGGATTCGATCATTGTTTGAGCTTCGCTTGGGAGTGATTATTTGACTATGACGAAGAATCGTATGCGAGATTCTATTTCCGCTAATAGCCGACGAGGCCGCGGCGGAGAGGTTTGGCCCCAATTGCCGTTCCATCATGATACCGCTGTCCCTTGCCATCGTCGCGCTTGCTTTGACGTCCGCCGAACTCATCACCCTGCCGCTCTGGCCGGAAGGCACGCCCACTCCATTGCCGCCCAAATCCGAGGCGACAGCCAAGCTCATCGAGCGCTACGGGGGCGCCACCGCCACCCGACTGACCGACATCAGCGAGCCGGAAATCGCAGTTTACCGCCCGGAAAAGCCGAATGGGACCTGCGTCGTGGTTGCGCCGGGCGGTGGGTACATGTTTCTCTCGTCGTCTTTTGAGGGCACCGAGGTTTGTGAATGGCTCCAAGGTATCGGTGTCACCGGGGTGCTTCTCAAATACAGGACCCCCACGCGCGACGCGGCAGATCCGTTCGAGCTGCCGGTGCAAGACGGGCAACGGGCTCTAGGGGTGGTGCGCAAGCACGCTGCGGAGTGGAACATTGATCCGGCTCGGGTGGGCCTTCTGGGCTTCTCGGCCGGGGCGAACTTGGCGGGACACTGCGCTTGGGATCGCACGCCGCGGACCTATCCGCAGCATGGGGAGTATGACGATCCGCGTGGGCCGGACTTTCTGATCTTCATTTATGGCGGCGGATTTCTCGATCATCCGGACGCGGTTCCGCCGGATGCGCCTCCCGCATTCTTCCTCGTGGCTCACGATGATAAAAGCGCCCCAGCGGAGGCAGCGCAGCTTTACCTGGGATACCAGAAATACAAGCTGCCCGCGGAATTGCACATCTACGGCCAGGGCGGGCATGGATTCGGGATGCGACGCCGGGGAATGCCGGTCGACGACTGGCCCAAACGCTGCGAGGAATGGTTGCGCAGTCTTGGTTTGCTGACCGCCAAGTGAGAGCGCTGCTCAGCGGCCCCAATACTCCGCCCAGGAACTGCTCGTCTCCCAAACCCGGATGCGGACGATGCGCACCTCGGCTCGCAGCGGGTAGCGCGGGTCGGGTTGGGAGCGGTAAGCCGTGAGCTTGGCGGCGAGCACGTCGTGGATGACCCGGGCGAGGACTTCGGTGGTCGGGTCTTCGTTCTCAAACGGGATGATTCGCTCGCCGTAAACTTCCCGTAACTTGGCGAACATCGGATCCGCCGTGTTCATGCAGAGCGAGTGATCCAACGACTCCAGGTAATCGCCGATCACCTCCTTCACGATTTTGAAATCGCAAACCATGTCGTTGGCGTCCAGCTCGTCCGCTTCCAACTCGATCTCAACCTTGCGGCTGTGGCCGTGCGGGAAGCGGCACTTATCCGGGTGCTTGGAAAGCTGATGCCCGCTTTCGATTTCGATGGTTTTGCAGATGCGGTACATGGAAGATGGAAGCGGTAGTCTCGCCCTGGAACGCGCAACTCTCAATCCCCGATCACGACTTCACGTGCCGCGGGTGTTGCCGTAGAGATGGATGTGCAGGCGGTCGCAGTAGCGGTAGCCAAACTGCTTGCAGAGTCCGGTGACCAGAGGAGCGCGCGCGAGGATGTCTTCGCTGGTGATTCCTTCCGGCATGAGAAGAATGCGGTCCGCCGGGACGGGGGGAAGCTTCGCGAGCAGTTCGTGAATTTCCGGCAGGTCCGCCTCGGCGGCGATGACGAACTTCAATTGCACTTCATAGTCCCGGATCCACTCGGCGAGCACCGCCGGTTGCAGGCGGCGCGACTCGTGGCGCGAGATCCAGGCCTCCTCAATGCGGCCAGCCTCGGGCGTGGAATGCCGGAGTTTCGGGCTCAGCGATGCCAAATCGCACGCGATTTCGTCGGGAGCGATCGTTCCAGCGGTCTCGAGCGTGACGTGCCAGTCGCGCCGGCGCAGTTCCGCCGCGAACTCCCGGATGCCGGAAGCCACCATGGGTTCCCCGCCGGTGAGGACGGCGTGACGGACCCTCCCTGAAAAGGACTCCATCCGGGCCAGGATGTCCGCCTGAGTCATCGTCTCGCCCACCGGCTCCCAGGACGCATACGGGGTGTCGCACCACGTGCACCGCAGATTGCACCCGGAAAACCGGACAAACACCGAAGGAACCCCCACCAACAAGCCCTCGCCCTGAATCGAATGAAAAATCTCGGAAACCAACATGAACATTAGCGGCCAGCTTTCCCGCCCATCAACCATCCACTCTCAACCATCAACCCGCGCGCAGCGCGCTCAAAGCGGTTCCGGAAACGAAGCCTCCACCGTGAGGCCGATGCCGCCGCGGGCGGCGAACTCTCCGCGGACCCGGAGCCGACGCGGGGCGCAGACGGCGTGGAGATCTTCGGCGATCTGGTTGACGATGGCTTCGTTGAAGGCGCGCGTGTTCCGGAACGAAGCGAGATAATACTTCAACGACTTCGTCTCCACGCATCGCTCCGCCGGGATGTAATCGATGAAGAGCCGCGCGTAATCCGGCTGGCCGGTCACTGGGCAGAGCGAGGAAAACTCGTGGCAATCGAGCTTGATCCAATACGCCCGGCCGGTCGGACTGGGGAAAGTCTCCAGGGTATCGCGCGATGGGGTATCGGGAAAGCTGCTCGCGTGGCCTAGAAGCGTGAGTTGATCCATCGCGGAACGATTCACGCGTTCCGGGGATCGTGCAACCGTGCCGGGGGCCGCGCTTCACTTCTGGAGGTAATTCCACCCGGTCACATCGCTTTCCAGATCGATACATCTTTGAACTGCGCCCCCTGTCCCTTGCTGATTAGGGCGACGATTCCTTTGGCATCTTGGAAACGCTCGTGACGGGCCTGGATCAATTGGCCATTGACTCTTGCCTGGAAATGATCACCCAGGATCTCTATGGTCAGCGTGTGCCACGCTTCGGGATCCAGGGGGATTTTTAGTTCGGCCAGCTTCTCCGACTTCGTAGTCTTGGAGATCCCGGACATCCGGGTTACCCAGATCGCGTCCTTGGTCACATACGTCCGGGCAAGGTGGTGATGCGGAGCTACGCTGTCCCGGCAGCCGATCGCCAACTGGCTCGCCGTTCCCAGGCGAAACTTGGCGGAGATGATTAGGTCGGTCGCTTCAATCTTGTAGGTGCAGGAGGAATGATGATTGTCCTCGGGCAGCTCATCACCGTGGAGCGCCTCGTCCTCGATCCACCATTCCCCTATGGCCGCTTGCCACCCATGAATTGCTTTCTTGCGCGTCTTCGGCGTGGGTTCGTTGAATGAGGTGGAGACGATCAACTCGCCAACTTTGGAGAGGGAGGTTTCTGGCCGGGTTTGCCCCGGTGCGGAGATGGCAATGCCCATCCAAAGAAAGGAAAACACAACATGGTTCAAACCGCGCATCGTCCCATCCTGCAAGGCGCCCCCCAGGAACGTCAATCAATTCAACTAGCCCCAACCTCGATCACCGCATCCCCCAAAACACGAACATCCTCGGCATCGTGCGTCACCACAAGGGCTGGGAGCTCCAGCCGGGCAAGCGTTTCCCGCAGTTCGCGTCGCAAATCTTGCCGCAGGGAGGCGTCAATGGCCGATAACGGCTCGTCCAGCAAGAGCAGCCGGGGACGGCAGGCCAGGGCGCGGGCCAGGGCGAGCCGTTGCTGCTGTCCGCCAGAAATCTCGCGCGGGCGGCGGCGTTCCAAGCCTTGCAAACGGAACAACTCAATCAGCTCTCCGATGCGCTGACCGCGGCCGGACCGGGACAACTTTCCCAAGCCGTAACCGAGGTTCTCGCGCACCGTAAGATGGGGGAACAACGCGTAGTCCTGGAACAAAAAGCCGATTCCGCGACGCTGTGGGCTCAGGTCCTGGCTCTGGGCGGCATCGAACCAGATCTCGTCGCCCACCAAAATTCGGCCCGAATCCGGACGGGTGAGGCCGGCGAGACAGCGCAAGATGGTGGTTTTGCCGCTCCCAGATGGTCCGGACAAGACGGTGACATGATGGCGGTCCAACGGCAGCTGGATGTCCGCGCGAATCATGGGGCCGCCGGGAAATTGCTTCTGGAAATTGGCCGTAAGTTCCGCGTTCACAAAGTCAAAGGCCGCCGGTTCAGAGCGGAGACCAGGGTCAAGGCCGCGAATGCAAAGCCCAAGAGCCAGAGCGCCGTCCGCGCCGCGGAATCGTAGTGCATGGCTTGCACGTCATCGTAGAGCGCAATCGACAACGTCCGGGTCACGCCAGGAATGTTCCCGCCGATCATGAGGACCACGCCAAACTCTCCCATAGTGTGGGCAAATCCCAAAATCATTCCCGAGAGCACCCCCGTCGAGGCCAAAGGCAAGGCCACCCGGAAAAACGTGACCAGGCGCGATACGCCCAAACACCACGAGGCCTCCAGCAAGCGCCGGTCTACGCCCGCGAAGCCCGCGATGAAGGGCCGGAGGACAAACGGCACATTGAAAAGGACTGAGCCCAAAAGGATCCCCGGAAAGCTGAAGGGCAGCGATTCCCCGGTCCATTCCAAGTATCGCGCGCCAAACCAGGTTTTCGGTCCCGTCGCGACGAGAATGTAAAACCCCAGCACCGTCGGCGGCAAGACAAGCGGCAAGGCCAGGATCGCTTCCACAATCACCTTCCCCGGCCAACGTGACATCGCTAGCCACCACGCGACCGGCAATCCACCGATCGTCAGGATCGCAGTCGTCGCGAATGCCAACCGGAGCGTCAGCCAAAGCGCCTCGGTGTCCATATCAAGGTCCGGACGCCGGGAGCGAAAAGCCGTGCCGGGTGAGAATCGCGCCTCCTTGGGGACCGAGCACAAAGTCGCGCAGCGCTTCCGCCGCCGTCCGGTTCGTGGTCCAGGGAAGGATCACGCCACTTTGCAGAATGGGCTCATGAAGTTCTGCCGGCACCAACCACGAGTCGCCGCCTTTCTCCATCGCGGGTTCCAACGCCAACGCATGCGCGACGAATCCGATTTGCGCCGCGCCCGACTGCACGAATTGCGCCGCTTGTCCCACGTTTTCCGCTCGGACCAACTTCGCTCTCAGGGCTTCCCAAAGTCCTGCCTTGCGCAGCACCGCCTCCGCTGCTTGGCCATACGGCGCCAGTTCGGGATTGGCGATGGCTAGCTTCCGGATTGCGGGATCCGCAAGCGCTTGCAGCCCGCGCGCTTTCACGTCCAATCCGGCTGAGTCTGGCGCCCAAAGCACCAATCGGCCCGAGGCATACAAAAAGCTCTGCTCCGCTTGTCCGGATGCGACGAGTTGACTGGGATACTTGGTGTCGGCGGACAAAAAGAGATCAAAGGGCGCTCTCTGGCTCAATTGCGCGAAAAACGAACCGCTGGCTCCGTACGCCGCCGTGACCTGGACTCCGGCGTGCGCGGCTTCAAACTCCGCGATGATGTCCTCAAACGCCGGTCGCATGGAGGCCGCCACGGCGACGGTCAGTCTTCCCGTGAGCGGCTCGCTGGCCGGCAGAAGGCTCAACCCAATTAGAAGCAGTGCTGCTGCGCGGCCAATCCCTTGCATCTTCCAAACTTTGGAATCAGACGGCCGGACTTGAAACAGAAATCTTCTCCCCGCGCCACACCACCTTGCCGCCAACGATCGTGGTCACCGGAGCCAACGTCTGCGCGTCGAGCAAAGCCAAATCAGCGAAGTAGCCGGGTGTGACTTTGCCAAATCCTTCCAATCTCAGGGAGCGGGCTTGATTCCACGAGGTGGCCGCAATCAGCATGCTCAGGGCAATCCCTGTGGATTCATGGAAAATCGCCAAGGCGCGATCGAAGCGCAGGGTGCTGCCGGCGAGGTTCCCGGATTCCAGGCGGCATACGCTATCCCGGACGATGACGCGCTGACCGCCCTCCATGTATTCCCCATCCGGCTGACCGGAGGCGGAGATGGAATCCGTGATCAGCATGAGGCGTTCCGCAGGGATCAATTTGCCCACCAACCGCAGCATGTCCGGACAGAGATGGATGCCATCGGCGATCACTTCCACCATCACATCGTTGTCGAGCAGTCCGGCCCCGACGATGCCGATGGCGCGGTGGTGGAGGGGAGACATCTGGTTCGCGAAATGCGTCAGGTGCGTCAGCCCCGCAGCCTTCGCGGCGAGGAATTCCTCGTAGGTCGCCGCGGTGTGCGCTAGGGAGGAGACAATGCCCCAGCTCCGCAACTGACGAACGAAGTCGATGGCTCCCTCCATTTCCACCGCGACGGAGACCAGCCGAATCGGGGCAATCGCGCGCAGCCGATCCACTTCGGCGAGATCGGGCAACCGGACGAACGCCGGGTTCTGGGCTCCGACGCACTTCGGGTTCAGGTAAGGCCCCTCCACGTGGGCTCCGGGGACGCGTGCCAGGTCTGGTTGTTCCCGGTAGGCGGCGATGCCATGCATGGCACGTTCGAGCGCTTCCGGCGTCTCCGTCCAAGTCGTCGGCAAGAATTGGGTGACGCCTTCCGTCAGTTTGGCGGCAGCCATCGCCCGGAGCGCTTCGCCGGTGCCGTCCATCGCGGACACGCCTGCCACGCCGTGGGTGTGGATATCGATGAAACCCGGGACCACAAGGAGCCCACTGGCGTCGATTTCTTCCGATGCTCTCGGCAGTTCACCGGCCGAGCCGATCCGGGCGATCCGGTCTCCTTGGATCCAAAGCGACGCGCACGGGAGGTCGACTCCGGGGGAGATGATGCGGGCATCGCGGATCAGAAGACTCATTGGCGGGGATTCGTCGGATCAGTCCGTGTGGTTGTTAATCAGTTCAAGCACCGCGATTTCTGGTCGGCAGAAAAGGCGGGCGTGGATCCCGACGGTTCCGAGTCCCCGCGAAACATAGAGCCGGGTGCGCGGGGAGATCTGGAAGAGTCCGCGGCTGTATTTTTCACCATGAGGGACTTTGCGTAGGACCACGCCGCCGGGAGCGCAAATCTGCCCGCCATGGGTGTGGCCGGAGACTTGCAGCGCCACTTTGTCGCGCCATTCCGGCCGAATCTCGTCGATGTGATCCGGTTCATGATGGGCCAGGAGAGCTCGTTCGTCGGGGCCCAGGCCGCTGAGGATACGGGTATCCGGAAATCCGCTCCACACGGAGTCGAATCCCGCGAGGGCCACCGTGCCCTCAGGCCTCCGGATGCGGATCAGCTCGTTGCAGAGCAGTTCAATTCCGTTGTTTTCCAAGGCGTGCCCGATCGTCCGCCGGCCCTGCCAGCAGTCGTGGTTTCCCAGGATGCCCTTGACTCCCCAGGGGGCCCGGAGCTTGCTCATGATGGAGAGAAGCTCCGTAGCCGCGCCGCTGTCGACGGAAACGTAATCTCCCAATAGCAGGATCAGGTCCGGTCGCTCCGCATTCGTCAGGGTCACGATCCGCTCAAAGAACTCGCCCTCTAGCATCGGATCGTAGTGGAAGTCCGTGAG
>CAMCXS010000054.1 GCA_945883495.1 Akkermansia muciniphila | reverse complement strand
ACCGGCGATTCCGGCCCCGCCAGCTTTTCCGTCAGCGATGTGGCAAAAAGAACCCGTTCCGCGAATTCCCGCAGTTCCATGCGCCATCATAGCCGCGGATCGGCGACTTCGCGGCCGTCAGTTCCCGCCTTTTTCCAAAATCTCCTTGGCCCGGTCCACGCTGATCCCGCCGGTGATTAAGGGGTAGCCCAACGTGTCCAAACTCGGCTCGAACCCGTTCCCCTCTACGTCCACGTAAATCGGGTTGTTGTAGGCGCAGGGTTGAATTTTGGCTTGGTCGCTGGTTCCGAAGCCTTTCTCCAGGGTCGAATGTTCGCCGATCGCCACCACGATGAGGTGAGCGTCCCGCTCCAACTTAACCTTGAGCGGCTGATGGAAGCGAACGGTATTCTGGTGGAACATCGACGGATGTGAGGACCGGGTGAAGTTGAGGCCTGGGGCTTGCCGGCCGTTCACCAACACCTGAACGCGGTCGATGTCATACCAATCGGCGCATTGGACCTTCACCTCCAGGGTGACTTCCCGTTCCTTGGCGACCACGGTCGCGCCAGCCATTTCGCCTTTCGGGGTGGTGACCTGCAGGAACGGACCGCTCGAAAGCACCATTTTTCCAGCCAGTGCGTTCCGGGTGATCTCGGTGGCGGAGATCGCTTCCGGCTCATCGGTACTGCTGGGCAGATACGTCCGCCAACTGCCGACCCCGTTTCCATAAATCGTGTGCGCATCCGCCACTGCCACGCCCCAAATTCGCTTCCCTTGGTTGAGAAGCTGCAACCAGACGAACTCGCGGATGGCTTGAACGCGGGGGCCTCGGCTCAGGGGATCGCCGATTACGAAAGGCTTGCCCGCGAGAATCTGGGCGCCGGAATAGTTCTCCGTCTCCACGCCGCCAAGGAAGCCTTCCAGAAGCTGAAAGCCACCGTCTACCTCGCCATCCAGATTGCGGTCGATGAAGTTTTCCACCAAATCCGGGTGATTGATCTGGATCCAACGGGCTTGATGCGGATCCCAACCGCCGTGGTTGCGCAGGTGATGCGCGTTGATCCGGGGGTCAACTTCCCACACCGGCGCGCCGTTGTCCTGAATGTGATACACGGGAGTCAGCGGGAAGCAGTTGAGGTGGGCGCCCCGCCCGGTCAGCTCCATCCCGGAGATCGTGCTGAGGAATTTCTTCAACCCAAGGCGTTCGATATAGGGCGCCCAATCGAAGATCCGGTTGTGCTCGGTCGTGGGAGCGAATTCGATGTGCTCCGCCGCTAGGTTGATGACCCGGTCCGGCGTGCCGCAAACATTGTCGCCGCTCGGCGTGCTGTGGTTGTGGAAATCCGCCGCGATCCAGCCGGAGGTGTCGACTTGACGCACCAATTTGGCGGCGACATCGACCGTCTTGCCAGCTTCGACCGTGATGGCTTGCTCGTGATGACCGAATTCTGGACCGCGAGTGACGACGACACGGTAGCTGCCTGGAGCGATGCGGACCTCGAAGCTTCCGGTTTCCGAATGCCACTGATCGACGCAACCGTGAGCGCGAATCTTGGGCCCCAGATCGGGATTTGGGGTGCCGTTGATCCCGTGAAACTGCACCTTGCAAGGCGTCGACTGCCCGGCCCCATCGGTAACGGCGAAGCGGACGGCGGCGGCGGCGGCGAGCGTCACGGTGGCCCCATTGGCCACGTTTTCCACGGTATTGCGCCCCGGAGCGGAGATGCGGACTTTGGTGGCGGCGGACTTGAGGAAGGGAATGGTCAACTCGCCATTGCGCTCGGGGTAGGCGGCTAAACTCTGCGTGTCCGTCAACGCAAAGCGGGCCACGGCATCCGTCACCGGCTGGCCTGCCGCGTCCTTGATACTCAGCCGCCACGCCTCACTTTCTCCGACAACGGCGGCGACCCGCCCCAAGGCATCCGCCGGGGAAGTTCCTACCGCCAAGAAGCGCTCCACCCGGAACGTCTGGCCCGGCTCCAACTGCACTTTGTCCACCGGCTTGTCCGGCTGAATCCAGCCCACTGCGTAGCCACACCGGTCCGCGGGATCGACCGATTCCGCCCAGCGGTAACGGCCGAGACCGCCCTCTTTGTCCAATTTGGTCCAATTGTCCCGAAGCGGCACCTCCTTCGGTCCCCCGAACGCGTTGGTCCATTCACTGACGATCCGCAGGCCAGGTTCGCCGTCGCGCATCCGGTACTCGTGACGGACTGCCAAGCCGTTGCCCATGGCGGCAGTGCGAGCCGTTTCAATCACCGCCTCGGCCTCTCCCGGACGGGAAACCACGCGGACCCAGGAGACGGTGCCCTGCTGATTGCTCGGACAGAAAATCGTGATCTGGTCGTTGCCCTGGCCACGCAAGGTCAGGTCGTAAAGGCAACCGGGCGTAACCCCGGCCTCGCCGTAAAACGTGCTCATGTTCGCCCGCCGTTGCGGCGCATTGTGGGAGATCACGGCTTCCACCTGATCGTTGCGCATCACAAAGTCCCCGATGATCCCATCTGCTTCGCGGCCGGTTGGGAGTTCAGCAACGTTTCCGGAATGGACTTCGACAATTTCCGGGACGGCGAGGAGCCATCCAGGACAAAAGATCGCTGAAAGCAGGAAAACCGGAGCGGAACGGGGCTTCATTCCGCCATCTTGGATGATTCCATCGCACCTGCCAAGCCGCACAGCCCAAAACAAGGCCAGATTTTTCTAGGTATTTATGCTCATTTGAGCATCTTATTTATTACGGAATCTTTGACAATGTAGCTCTATTAGGTTTCTGCTAGGCGATGAACGGGAACTCGACGCCCCCACGCTTTCGCATTCCACCAGCTTGCCTCTTCCCCCTCGCGCTGCTGCTTGCCTGTTGCACGCACCTCAAACCCATCGGGGAACTGCCGGGAAATGCGCTCCGGGTCTCGCTCCCAGCTCGTCCCAGCCAACAGACCTACGCTGATATGCTGGCTGAAATCGGCGCCATGATTATCGCCTGCAATGGCAAGAACTATTACGAGCCGATCTTGGTCGATTACATCGCCAACAATTCAGGTCAACGGGAAGGCATCCCCAACAATCTGACCATGCATGTGCTCTGTTGCCTCAAGTATACAGGCGTGCTGGCCAATGCTCGCCCTTTGCACGATTCCATTACCCGCGCCCAAGCCACCACTGGATTCGCCGTGCCGTCGCCGATCCCTGCCGCCCCCTATGAAGCCCTCATCTCCGGCGAGCTCATGAATGTCTTCGAGTCGATTCGCCAAGTTCGGGGAGGCAGCACGGACGGAAGGGCCTCACTCAATACCGGCGAAATGGACGCCACCGTGGAAAGCAATGGCGGCACTCGGGTCAGAGTGGTCAAAGCCGGCCTCTATATGGAGCCAGGACCGGGACGCCCCGCGGACCAAATTGCCCCCTTCTCAGCATATGAAGCGGATGCCGTTTCCAACGAGGAATCACTCGGTTTTACCTTTTTTGTGAACGGAACCGGCGGAGGCATCCTGTCGCGCCTGGAGATCACCAAGCAAGACACGGAAACCGCGATCGAAGCCGCGACGGCAGGAGCCTTGGCCCGATTGCTTGGATACTACTTTCTGATTCCCTATTACCGCGCCTCCCCGGAACTGGACGGCGATCCGGAGCTAGATGCCTACTACCTTCGGACTCTCAGCCTGGCGTCCGACCGCGCCCTCAAGGAACGCGCCAAAATTATCCTCCTTGCGAACGGAGAACCCATGGATTTAAACCGCCCGGATCTATCCCCCGAAGACGAAGCCTTGCTGCGGCAATGCATGGATGATGCCGGCATGAACCCCGACGAGCGCCGTGATATAGAACGCTTTGTGTTTCATCTCTGGCGCAGTGTCGACTACGGAGCGCAAAGACTACAGCAGGAGATCGCTGCTAAGACCAGGGGGCTTCGAACCATCGAGGAGCAGCGACTCGAAGCGCAAGCTTCTGCACCACCTCAACCCACAACAGCTACAAAGGCGGTCGACATAGTTATCGTCGATCTCACCAGAGTGCCGGAAGCCTTGAGAGCAGATCAACTCAAGTCAATTCAATCATTGCCCCAGGTGCAAAACATAGAGAAGGTCCAAGAGAGCGGACTCTACCGCGTTCAGTATGCCGGAGCCGCCTACGATTTCCATAAGCTCCTCAAGAACTTGGAAGCACTCGCGTCATTTGATGTTCTCGGCAATAAGGCGGACTGGTCTGTCGCCACGATCAGCCCGAAACCTTCCCAGCCCTAAAGCTCTGCCCTCAGTCGGAGAATCGAGGCAACGTTCCGGCTACTCTTTGGAAACTATCTGGAAAGCGCAGACTCAGTCTCCGGTGCCGTTCCAACAACGTTTTTTGGTGAAGACGATCCGCGATTCGCGCTCGTGCGGCGTCGCCCCCAACCAACCTCTCCGCCGTGGTGGCGTCCGCCGTGAGCAACTCAGCTCCGGTCAGACTCGCAGCCCGGGAATCCACCTCGTCGGCTTCTTGAACGCCCGCTTCCGCAAGTTCCGGTTCCTCATCTGCCGCGATCCAAAGGAGGCGGCCCTGCACTTGAATCAGCGCTTTCGTCGCGATTGCGGACGGTTGCAGCTCAACCAGCTCCAAATCAGAAATTTGGGAGGGTTCACCAGTGCGCAGAAAATGATGCATCCCGCTCTTCCGGTCGTAAATCGAAGCCACCCACTCTCCCTGGATCTCCCCCCAGCCGGTGAGAACCAGCTCCACGGGAGGCTCTCCAGGCGGTTCTACTGAAACGTTGTTTGTGGTCGGCCGCGCAAAGAGCGGCTCCGTCCAAAGTTCGCTATATTGATCTACGTCCTTGGGAGCAGGCTCAAGAAATCGAGACTCCTCCGCGCGGGCAGACAACAGAATGGCGGCACTAAGGAGGCCAATGGAATTCCCGATCAGCATCACGGCGTTCGGATAGCCTTCGCGGCGCTTTGGACTTGATAGTGAGAGGAATGCGCTCCCAGGGCTGCCTGAACCTCCGCGGCATCAAGTGCCGGACGATTCGCGACAATGACCAGCTTCGGCAGCTCTCCAGCGGCTCCTTTGACCACCTTGGCCGACTCCGCCCAAGCAGATGCCTCCACGGCTTTCTTGACCGTCGCCGCGCAGGATCCACACACCACCCCGGCGATCGGGAATTCATACGTATAGCGAGCATGGCCCCTTTCCGGATCAGGCTCAGCCGCGATCCACGGAGACCAGAGCATACAGGTGGCGAAACCGATCGAAAGCAGAATATGTTTTTTCATCAGAATCATTGAAGTCTCGGGGTTTGAAGCAGCAAGTTCCGGACATCCGCTTCTAATTGCTCCGCCGCCGCGGTACCGCGCGCCGGATCCGCATGGAACACTTCATAACGGCCACGGACTGTGTTGGTGGCATCGACGAGCACCAAGCGCAAATCATGAACCTCCCCCTCGAAGGGACTCAGCCGCTCTTCTTCGGGAACGACAAGGCTAGGGTCAAGACCCAGGGAGCGCTCGGAAAACCGACACAACTCGACTGGATCACAAGAGAGAAACCACCAGGGATCTCCCGCCGCCGCTCCTGCATACTTGGCCATCTCATTCAAGTAACTCACCTCGGTGGCAAGTGATGGGGTGAGCAAAGTCACCAAATGAAATCCACCAAAATGCCCAAACTGCAGATTCAAACGATCCATCACCCGGGTAATGGCCTGGATACCATGCGGACAGACCGTGTCCATGCGGCCAAAGACCACGACCTTGCCAGCCAGAGATACCGTCGTCAGGGCGTTGCCCTCCGCGTCCACCCCTGTGATGGGACCCACAAGCGCCCCCAAATTAGGTAGCTCTCCGGATTCCCGGCGACGCGGCGGGTTGCCCTCTTCCAGCGAACTCCGGTATGCGGCCACGGCCTTGCGCACGTCTTCGTAGCGCTGAGCCTCAGACCATCCGATCATCCGCTTGACCTGGGCCTGGATACGCTCCGGATTGCCCAAGGCATTGACCTTCGTCCAACGCCCCGTCGCGTGATTTCCCACGAGCAAGACGGAGCCGTGTTGACTCGGATCTTGATCCAAAACCGGATCTGCCTCAAACATTCCCAGGGCGCGACGCAAGCTCAAGATATCTTCGGGGGATCCCGTCAGAAAATCCCAATCCGGCAAGTCCGGGCTTTCCTGCGCCGGCGCATTCACGTCAGCATAAGTCGCCAACCGCTCTACGGAATCCACTTCCGGACGCAGGGTAATCGAGAGAAAGTGGACGCTTTTTCCAAAAGACGGAGCCAGACCGGCCCGCAATCGGCGGATTGCCACGTTGGTGGGTGGACAAGATTTCTCGCAATCCGCGTAGAAAAAGTTAATTACCACCGCTCGCCCCTTCACCAACTCAGTGAAAAACCGCACGGTTTCACCACGCTGATTCCGCAGCGGGCAATCGGGTATCTGATCTGCAAAGGACTGGCGCATAAGGGTGGCCCCCGCCCCTTGCGAGGCGGGGGATTCAACTGCGGTTGCTAGGTCCTGCCAGAACAGGAGGCAGCATGGCACCAAACGTCGCGCCCACATGGTCGCTATATCTCCTGTCATGACGGAACCAGACCTCAGTATGGGTTAAGGAAAGAATAATTGAACCGGCTGAGCCTTGCGCGAGGCAACCTTGGCCACTTCAAATTGGAACATCATCTCCACGTCTTCATGCTCGTTCGTGTGGCAATGGAACATAAAGGGACCTTCAAACGTCCGGAAGCGCATCCGGATCACGATCTCACTGTTCGGCCCGAGCATGGAAACGTCCTGTTTGAAGGAGTTCTGGTAGAATGGCGCCTGGCCGGTAGTCAGATTGCGGACCTGTTGATGGGACTCCAGGTGCATATGAATCGGGTGCCACCACCCGCCGGAACCATTCTGCAAAGTCCACTCTTCGACAGAGCCCAACCTCGGCACCGCATTCGCCACATGCTCGTCGTAAAACTTCCCGTTGATGGCCCAGTGTCCCTGCTTGCGCTCGAACCGGAAGGCCCGGCGAACTTCCACCTCGCTGGCGTGGATTGGCTCATGTGGGCGCAACATGGAAGCCGCTGTCACCGTCGCATTCGGGACGCTCGGATCCGCCGCGACGACATCGAAGCGCAGCAGCTGATGTACGAACTCAGGACTTCCGCTCACTCGCGGATTCTCCGCATCCTCCAGCTTGCCATCTGGACCGCGCTCATTCTTCTGATGCAGGATGTTCTCAAGGTAGACAGAGGTTCCAGGCTGGTACTTGGAGAAGTCGATGATAATGTCCGCCCGCTTCCCGGGAGAGATTGCCAGCGCTTGGATCTCCTGACCTTTCGGAAACAGCCAAGCATCATTGCCGATCCGCAGAAACGTGGAGTTATCACTCAAGCGCAGCCGCCGATGCCGGGCCGTGGATGCCCCCAAGAGGCGGAAGCGGTATTTCCGGGCTTCCACGGTGAAACGGGGATAGGCCGCGCCATTGATCGTCTCGACGTTCCCGAGATAGCCGTTGTTATTGTTCCGGTCATACCAGATCGCCCCGCTGCGGTGATACACCTTGTCGCTCAGCGCCAGGTAGACGTCATACGGGTTTTCATAGGCCGGTCCCTGATCTGACTTGCCAGGAATACCCGGCAGCACCCCGGAACGAATCAGCTCCAACTCAAGGTCATCAAAACACGGAGCCGTGCCTGCCAATCCTCGAGCCACGTGGGCGGCGGTGACGTCCGCCGGGTGGTCGTGATACCACATCGTCGAAGGAGCCTCCGATACGTCAGGCGTCCCATCCTCGCGGCGAGGCAACACATTTGGATAGAAGTAATCTCGCGCCTCCCCGGGCACGACCAGGAAAGACGCATGGCCGTCTGAGTGGCTCGGCCAATGCCCGCCATGCATGTGGGTACTAATCTCTTCCGGCAAATTGTTGATCGTGCGCACCACCGCAGGCTGCCCGATCCGGAACCGGTATTGTGGCCCGGGACTGATTGCCGGGCTGACGCTCCCATCCGGCCGAACCAGCCCATATCCCCAAAACGGAGTCTTCAGCCCCATCGAGGGCGGCAACTGGAACCCTTCCCCCGCTTTGGCGACCACCGCATAGTATTGAGTGGGAAACTGGTTCCAATGATCCGGCTGGTTGAAATATTCCGGCGCCGTCCCGTGGAGCACATCACCCACTTCCTTCCCCCCGAAGGCTGGCGGCAGTTCCCCCACCCCAACAGGCACCGCAGCCGAGGGCACGGGCAACTCGTTTTCCCAACGAGGCACATTCTGGATCGATGTTTTGAATTGGCTATCTACCTCCAGCACATCATCGGCTTTGGAAACGCCAATGTGGAAGGCGGCACCCATGCTGGCGGCGGATGCACGTTTGATTAGACCTCGACGGGAAAGACTGCTTTTCATGACGATGCTCTGTATTTCGTGATAACTAGGATGGATTTAGGTAAGGAGAGAGGCTGACAAAAGGAACCGGGACCTCGACTCAAGTTATCGAGGCCCCGGAACATGAAGAGATTACAGGCTGACTTCCGTGGTGGCGGATTCGGCGGTTTCGCCGGCACGCACGATCCGAGCGAAGATATTCGCGGGGAACGGTGTGATGCCTTGGGCCCGGAAGCGATAGGTATAGGTGCCCGCCAGCACGTCGGCCACGGCCGTTACTGTGCCCAGCAACCGGCTGGTCCCGTTGGCGCGAGGCGCACGGATTTGCACGGCCACGGTAGCGCCGGCGGGAACGCCAGAAACACCTCCACGGACCTCGAGTTCTCCACGGTCAGCTCGTCCTTGGGCACGCAGAATGGACACTTGCAGCCCGGGGTTCAGAGCGGGAATGCCGGTTGCCTCCAGGATGAAAGCCTGGAGTGCTTGACTGCTCGCACTGTAGTAGCCTTCCAGGGCAACGATAGTTCCCACGGTGATAGCCTCGCGAGCGATCTCGAATCCAAGATCGTTGCGCAGGGGCTCGGCAGGAATTCTCGTGTCAGCCAGCATGGTCACCGCCATTCCGTTCACCTTGAGCACACCAGCGGAATTTTCGGTGACAATGCCAATCACCACGTTCTCCGCCGGTTCGACGAAGAGGGTGTCCGCGATCACGACGCCAGCCGCCGTGGTATTGCCTTCCACGATCGCGGTGCCGCCCACGAAACCGGCCTCCGAGCGACCCGGAAGCGGCGTAGTGTCCAGAAGCTGCGCGAGGGTCAAGGTCGCGGTGGGCGTGGTGATGACCGTGGCTGGGCGAACCCGCACAGTGATTCCCATCACCACCACATTCACATTGGCGCCTGCCTGTTGGATGGAAGAGATGGGACCCTCCAGAGCAGCCGGCGCCACGGTTTGGGCGTGAACAAATCCGAGCGCCAAGGCCCAGCCGAATGACATACAGAACATCTTCATAATTTTCATAATATATTGTTCTTTTATTTATTCAAATTGAATTATCGCAAAATATTTGTCGTCTTTACGAGGTTTGGCCGCATCGTGGATGCGTTTTGAGTATTTTTATTTCTTGTTGAGTATATAGCTGCATTTTCGATGATTGTGGTGACCTCAAGGCGCGCCGCGCCTCGCTGTACCTCGACCGTTCCCACCCGAACCAACTCCTGGCGGGCCAAATCGAGGAAGAGAGGGTTCCTGGTGTCGATCACGGCTGAGTAGCGGCGGACTCCGTCTCTCGCGTGTACCGGAGGCGGCGTAAGGCGGGCCAATTTCTCGGCACGACTCTTCGCCCCCTGGAGATCCACGTCCGTCACCGCCCAGTACCGCGTCGCACTACCAGACAACTCCCCCGCCAGACTCCGGGCCCGGTTCTTCACCTTGGTGGTTTGCACGAACACGGAAGGACTTTTTCCCGCGCCAGCGTTCCCCAACAGGGAGCCAGCCGAAACTTCCCCCCGCCCGCAAAGCAAACAGAGGACCACTCCCGCAATCAGCCGATGGATCATGACGTTGCCGCTTTAAGAAGACAAGCCCGCCTCCCGGCGGGCTTGTTTCAATCATCGAACCAGCTTGATTGGATTAACGGCGGCCCAGGTGCGCCCCACCGACCGCAACCGAGGCACGGTTGTCGGCCATCGCCAAAAGGTTGTTGATGATGGTGGTTTGGCTCACACGAGTGGTGGCGAAACTTCCCTTAATCGACACTCCTCCAAGCCGGACCACCGACTCGTTCGTGGCGATCAACTCCGCGTTACGCACGTCCAGGGTCTCCTGAACTTGCCCGCCAAAGCTGCCGAGCAGGTCCATCCCGCCGACTTGGATCACCGATGCACCATCCGCCACGGCCTCAACGTCTTCGAGAGCCACCTGCCCCTCGTAGCTTCCCGTCAAGCTAGTCGCGTCGGTGCTGTCCGAAGCGTCTTCATCGACCTCCCCGGCAAACCGATTGGCCTGGCCGCTGACGACGGAGGCCACGGCGACTCGAGAGCCGTCCGTCGCTCCGAAGAGCACGTTGTGGGCCGTCACGCTGATCGCCACGGCACCGGAGGTAGAGCCCCGAAGATCCACCGACCCGAACAAGGTGCGGGACCCCTGATCCGCCCCGAAGACGGTCGCATCCTCCGCATCCACCACGATGGCGACATCTCCCCCAGCCGCGTTAGCGGTGGGAGCATGAAAAGAAGCGACTTGAACCCGCGCGGCATCCAGAGCCGTGGCGCTGGTGTTGCGGAGATTGACATCAGAGAAGAGCTGGGCGGATTGCGCAGCGAGATTCTGAGAAGACGACACGACCGCGAAAGCAGCCACCAATACTAGCTTATTTTTTTTCATTGTGTTTTGCAGCAGAATAATCTGCGCTCTCCATATACTTCACAGATTCGTAATATACAGTTATATAAATACTCATTTTCTATAAGTATCATGATTTGAAAGCGCGCGACTGCGCTCGCCTTGGCGCTTCAAGTGGATGGAAATCATGGAGGCAGCTGCCGCCTCCATCTCAGGCTCTAGACTCCCGCTGCCCCTCGTGAACGCGAACTCATGACCCTGTCCGCCGATCCGCACGCGGATGTAGCCTCTTCCGACCAGCTCGAGCGCGATGCGATCTTCCGGCGAAGCCTGCGAATCGAGAACGATCGGAACGCCCCGAACCCGATCCAGCAACACCACGAATGGATTGCCCCCCACGGAGCCAATCCCAGCCAACGCATAGCGAGTGGAAGGCGAAGTGGCGCTCCTGTTCGCAGCATCGGGGGCCGGAGGGACGCCCCAGCCCGGAGAGGCGAGAGCCTGAACCCCCAGCCCGAACCACAAGGCGGAAAGACCTATCGCCGAAATTCTCACACCTCTATTCATTATGGTATTTTATTTTAGGACGAGCTTGCAATCAAGTTCATTTACATATTTAGTGCTAACGTATACGATTTGCTGCATAATTACTCAAAATGAAACTATATACTCAAAGCCAAACCCGATGGCGGTTCTCCTGCCTCCTTGCTGCCAGTCTCCTGACCATCCCGAGCTGGAGCTCCGCTCAAGAGGTGGAACCCGTCGAAGTTCTCCCGGTGGATCCGGTCGCGGATCCAGATGGACTGCGCGAGGAGGCCCGGTCCCACGACCTTGGCTCCCTTAAGTCCGTCCCTGTTCCGCTCCCCTCGGAACTAGCGCTCTACGTGAAGGACCGGGCAGCGGCGATCCGTTTGGGCAAGGCTCTCTTCTGGGATGAACAAGCAGGCTCGGATGGCATGGCGTGCGCAAGCTGCCACTTCCACGCAGGCGCCGATCCCCGGGCCAAGAACCAAGTGTCTCCGGGGTTCATCGGTGGAAACGGAACCTTCGACTTCTTTGCCTCGAAACCCGGGAGCGGCGGCCCGAATTACACCATGACGCGGGAAGATTTCCCGTTTCACCGCAAGAAGGATGCCACCAGCAGCAAGCTTGGAGACAATGTAGCGAGCGATACGGATGATGTCTGCTCCTCCGCAGGCGTCCTCAATCTGAAGTTTCCTGGCCAAGCGGGCCTGAGCTCACTGGCTCCCCGGACTACGCAGGACATTCACTTCATTCGACAACTGGGAGGCGCTTCCCTGACGGGATATAGCCCCAACGTGAGCCTGAGCACCCCCACGAAGCTGCTCAACCGGCCGACCCCGAGTGTTCTCCTCAACGCGATGGCCCGAAGAGAATCCAATACGGTGGTCACTCCGGATAGCCTCGGCTTCTTCATCGCTTCCGGCCGGGTCAATCTCGCGACACGCCGGGTGGAGCCCCGCAACACCCCGACCGTGATCAATGCGGTCTTCAACCACCGCAACTTCTGGGACGGTCGAGCGAATGCCTACTTCAACGGCCGGAATCCCTTCGGTCCGCGGGACAAGGACGCAAAGGTATTCAGCTTCACTGGCGGAGCTCTGAAGGCGGAGTCAATCCTCCTGGACAACGCCAGTCTGGCCTCTCAAGCCGTCGGCCCAGTGGGAAGCGTCCTGGAGATGTCGGCGCATGGCCGCCAATTTCACCACATCGCCCGCAAGCTCCTGAACAGCGTCCCCCTTGGCGTTCAGACCGTCAGCCCCACGGATAGCGTCCTCGGCAAGCTGGCAAATCCCACCGGTCAGGGTTTGAAGAGCACCTACGCCGCTTTGATTTCCGAATCGTTCGAGAACCAATGGTGGAACGCCCCTGGAACGCCCGTCCAGATCGATGGAACCGCCTACTCTCAAATGGAGGCGAACTTCTCCCTCTTCTGGGGCCTTTCGATCCTGCTCTACGAGAGCACTTTGGTCTCGGATCACACGCCATTCGACCGATTCATGGAGGGCAACAATAGCGCACTCACTGCCACGGAGCGCCGCGGCCTGTCGTTATTCTTGCACCAAGGAAAATGCGCGGCGTGCCACCATGGCCCAGAGTTCACCCAGGCGGCGGTAAGCCAGCTCCAACATAGCGGCTCTCTGAGTCAACTTGAACTGATCGAGAGAATGGTCATGGGCGACAAGGAAGCGGCCCTCTATGACAATGGTTTCTACAACATCAACGTCCGCCCCGTCCAAGAGGATATCGGCGTCGGCGGCACGGACCCATTCGGCAACCCGCTTTCATTCTCCGCCCAAGTTTCCGGCTCAAAGATCGTCGACAAAGAGAGCGGCTTGATGGATTCGTCGAAGTACGAAGTCGATCCCGGCACTCCGCCGCAGCCAGGTGAACGTACGGCCGTGATGGGCGCCTTCAAAACCCCTGGGCTGCGGAACATCGACCTCACCGGTCCTTACTTCCATAATGGCGGAACGCTGACCTTGGAGCAAGTGGTGCAATTCTATGCCCGGGGATCCGATTTCGTCGGTCTCAACAAGCGGGACGGCTTCCCCTTTGACCGAGACATCGAACGGCTGAAGGAATTGAATGGCAATCAGGCCAACACCCGCGCTCTCGCTGCGTTCATGCGGGCTCTCACCGACCCCCGTGTGGCCTACGAACGCGCCCCCTTCGATCACCCCTCGCTCAACCTGCCCCACGGTCATGATGGCGGGCCAACTTCCGTTACGCCCGACCGCGCCAACCGAGGAGCGGCCAAGACCACCATTCAGCAAATCCCCGCAGTGGGCGCGAAAGGAACAGCCACTCCGCTGAAGCCGTTCCTCGGAGGCTCTCTGCTGGATGCGAAAGGAGTCCCCACGGCGGATGGTCTCTGAGACCGGCGCCTGACAACGCTTGACTCGGCAAGGTCTGGAAGGGCTCCCTTCCAGACCTTTTTCGTGGACACTCTGGTGAAGGTGAGCTCTGGGGCGCGCTTACCCCGCGATTACCGTCACTTCTTGGCGATTGGCGGCAAGTTGCACCACTCGCAGCGGTGCAGGGGCAGTGCGGCCAAGGCGTTCCCGGAAATCTGGCAGCCGCGACACCATCATGGCGTCGTTCAGCTTCAGCGTGACGATCCATCGCGGAGCCCGGACGCAGGGTTGAAGCCGTTCCAAATAACGGATCACTGCAGGCGGCGCCAGGTTCATGTCTGACACCAGAAGATCGACAGGCCTAACCCAGCTTTCCCGGTTGAGACTCCCGATCGGTTGCTGCCGATGATGCACCTTGGCGCCCCCAGGGCCCGTCTCGACGAGCACCGAGGGATGCATCGGGGCCGGGTCGATGGCTTCCACCTGAAGTCCACGACGCACCAGGGCCAAGGAAATGCCGCCCGGGGCGCTCCCGAGTTCGAGTGCGGTTTTTCCGAGCCAGAAGGCCTCCTGATCCCAACCAGCCCAGGCGAGCGCTTGCTCCACCTTGAGCCAGGCGCGGGAAGGCGAATCCGGGGGCAGCGTCACTCGGGCGATGCCACCTAGACTGACCGGTCCCAGGCCAGCAAGAGGTCGCGCCCCGAGGAGCATCGGTTCGTCCGGAGCGCCGGCGATCACTTCTCCAATCCACGGGTTATCCCCGACGACCGGCAGTTGGTCCCGCATCTGCATCAAATCAGCCCAAACTTCACTCGCCACACCCTCGTCTGGTACCTGGCGGGGGTAAACATCCCAACGAGCCGGACCTCCGCCCGCATCGCCCATCCGCTCGCTCCACCGTTTCCCGATCGCGCCAAGCTCGGGAACCAAGCCGAGCGAAAAGCCCCAGTTGCGAGCAAAGGAAAATCCTGGGCAAAAATCCCCGGGCAACGGCGCGCTCGCTTTCCACGTGACGAGCTGCGGGCGCATGAAGGCAGGCACAAAACGGTCCCCGTGACGTTGCGCCATTTCCGCTTTAAGAAACGGCTCGGAGCCCTTGCGGCAAACCGCGTAAACAAATGACAACTCCATCCGGCTCAGGCGTCTGTCTCGCCACTTCCGGGATCGGGGCCGAGAGGAATTCCCACCAGCATCGCGGCCGCTTGACGAACCTTGTCGGGCACCACTTCGCCAGTGACGACGGTGGCGTCCGGAGCTTTCTCGGGGACCGGCCAAAACTCGGCGGCCAGAGTTCCCGGCGAGCGATCTTCAGAACTGACTTCCAGAACTTCGGGCAGCAGAGAGGAACCTGCCACGGCGTTCAATCCTTCCAGCCGCCGGGTAAGCTCCCGGTGTTCCGCGCGGAGAGGACGGAGTTGGCGGACCCAATCGAACCAAAGGACGTACCCGAACCAGAGCCCCAGCAAGGCAAAGAACGCCGCCGCCAGCCAGGGAACGGCGGAGTGGAGGGCCAAAAACAGGATGTTGTTGATGGTTTCCATGAGTTCGGATCAATTCAGGGCATTGGCGCGCTCAATTCGCTGGCACTCCGCCAGAAGCTTTTGATTGCTGGTGCGTTGCGCGTTGGCCCGGCGGCGAGCTCCGCCCCAAAGCAGAGCGGCCACGCAAAGCCCAATTAGGAAGAAACCGACGCCCCAAATGACGCTGGCCAACGCTTGATGCACCCAGTAGTAGGCAGCCGTATCCCCGGAATCCATATGTGAACTGTTTCTTTTAACTGACTCAGCGTTACTTCTGAACCGCGGTGATTTCGACCCTCCGGTCCTTGCTCCAGACATCTTCGGAACGCCCCGGGCGCGCTTCCATCTCTCCGACCCCGATGAGTTCCAGTTGTTCCTTGGAAATCCCACGCTGGATGAGGCTGTCCCGCACGGCATGCGCCCGCAGTTCGCTCAACTTGAGGTTCCCCGTGGCATGTCCCCGGGAATCGGCGAACCCCTTGACCAGAACGGTGCTTCCCGTTGGCAAGGTCGCAACCAGGGCTGCTGCCTTGTCGATTTCCAGCCGTCCTTCAGGGCGAATCCAGTCGCTGTTCGCGTTGAAATAAATCGCAAACGTCGGGGACGAAGCCGCCGAGGCGCCGGATTGGAGCACCGTCATCTTGTCCTCGACTTTCACCAAATCGTTCGGCAAGGCCGCCGCCAACTCGGCGAGCAAAGAATCGCGAGTCCGCGGATCGAGCGTTTGTCCGGAAAGGGTGAGTTTTCCGTTGCGCAGTTCCAAGCGTCCCTCAGGAACCAGGCCCCCGAATTTGGGCAGAAACTGACTGATCGGCAACACCCAAAGCGCCTTCCCGGTTTTGCTTGATATCTTGATGTCATCGACCACATCGATCTCCCGGATTTCCGGTTCCAGGGCGAGCCGTAAGGTCTTGCGATCCGTATGCGTGGGCAATTGTCCCTCCATGCGCCGTTCCGTGGGACTAAACTGCACCACCAGCCACGGAGAATTGTCGCCGGGAGCGTTCGCGGGCGCGGACGGTTTGGTGGGAACGGGTGCGGGCGCCACCACTACGGTCTGGTCGACCAACTTCATGTCCGCGGGCAGGCTTTTGCCGATGCTGGCCAACAGCTTTTCTTTCTCGTAGGCGGACGGGAACTCGCGTTTCAAGCGCAAGCTTTGCCGATGCCATTCCAGCTCGCCCCGCTCAGCCCCACGGAAGAAATCGCGCGTCACGGACGATATCACGTTGCCCCAACTCGGCTCCGTGCTCCCAGCCTTCACGTCGAGCCGGCTCAAATCCGTCGTCATTGGCTTCAGATCCGCCAAGTCGCGATCGATCGCGGCTTTGCGCTCCGCCATGGCCAAACTACCCGTAGCGGTGATACGCCCGTCATTGAGGCGGAACCCGATTGGTCCGTCAGCGACCGGAAGCGGAACCGGAACGGGAGGGGGTGTCGGGGACGGAGCTGGCATCGGAACCGGCGGCGACGCGGACGCCAATTGCAGTCCCGAGCCGTCCAACTTGATGCCCTGAGGAATCAATTTCGAGAGGTCCGCGAGCAGGGCATCCCGAGCCGCAGGGCTCTCGACATCGCCGAGAATTCGCCAAGCATTGCCATCAATCGCTAATTCGCCACGTTGCCGCTTCGTGAACAAGGCACTCAGCAGACCGGGCAAACTATCAAGCCACGCTGCCTGTTTTACGGCCGGATTGACGTTGAGTTGAGCCTCCACGTTTGCGGCTCCAGTTTCCTTGGCCGCCACCAAGATCCGATCGCGAGTCGAGTCATTCGGCAACTGGCCGTCCAAATGAAGCGTGCTCTCGTCCAAACGCGCCCGGAAGGTTGGTTCGAGATCGGGCACTAACCGGACCTGGTCGGTTACTTCACAGCCCGCTTGCCGCATGGGTTCCAGGAGCGAATCGAGTTGATGCCGCCCTTTCGACGCCGGGCGATCCCCTTTAAGCATCAGCTGATTGCCGTTCAGGGCAACTTCGCCCGCGCCATCTCGAAAATACCCGAGTAGAAAGGAAGGAAGGGCCGCCGCCCACTTGGGTGGCTCCACGCTGGGATTCGCCTGAATCTCATTTTCCACCTGAACCGAAGGCAGATCGAGGGCCTTGGCTAGTGCGGCTCCGTCGTTTGGCTCCGGCAGTCTTCCGGTCAACCGGAGCTTGTTGCCTTCTCGCAGCGCCAGCAGCGCGGCCGGTTGATCGGGAAGGATCTGGAGCTCGCTGACCAGATTGCCCTCCTCTGGCAAAAAGGCGCGAACTTCCGCCATCAGCGCGTCGCGGACCTCCTCGCCTTTGACCCGGCCACGGAGCACAAACTCACGTTCCCGCAGTTCCAGCTCCCCAGCGGGCACCTTTGTGAAGTAGCGCGACACCAGTTCCCCAGAGCGGGCTGCCCAGAGGGGCTCCCGAACCCGCTCGCCGACACGGACTTCGTCCCGAATCATGCGCCCACCGCCCAAGGACGCCACCAGGCCCTGCTTCAGAGAAGCATCCCCCACTGTCCCCGTCATCCGGAAGCCATTGTCCACCGCGCTGATGATCACGTGCGCAGGCTGGTCCCGGGGAGGCACGACTTCCAAATGGTCAAACAAGCGGCCCGCCGGAGTCGCTTTCTGGATGGCCGCCCAAGCCTGCTCCCGGGCTTCAGCACTGGGCACTTGCCCCGCGACCCGGCCATCGAGCAGCAAAAATTCGACGGCGACACGAGAGAACTGGTCGTCCGACTTCAAATCCCGGACGGCCGTTTGCTGGAGAAAGCGCTGATTCGAAGGCATGGACCAGCGTCTCGACCCCACCGCGTGGAAGAAGATGCCCGTAAACAGGAGAATCAGGATGACAATTCTCATATAGGAGAGTTACCGCCGTGGCCAACGGTGCATATTCGTCACCAAGAATAACGGTTATTGCAATCAATAAAAAGACGGGATTTCATTTAAGGCATCCAACCCGGGTCCCCAAATCCCGACTCAAAAACCTAGTCCCATCGGCGCTCTGGATTGGTGAAATCCACGGCCAGGATGTTGTCGTGGGCCAGCGGGACCAAATCTTCGTGCAGCTCGTTGGCCATGCTCGGATGATTCCCGCCACCACAGACGACCTCACGGAGGAGTTTGGCCAAGGTCCTGGTCTCAAATGGCTTCTCCAGAATACCCGCAAAGCCATGGCCATGGTAATCGGTCATCGCTTCATCGAGTACACTGCCGCTGCTCAGCACGCAAGTGGCCAACGGATCGACTTCCCGGATACGATCGCACGCTTCCAACCCGCCCGGCCCAGTCCCAGGCTTTAAGTCGAGTATCACCAAATCAAATCGCTTCCCCCGGCGCATCGCGCTATCGTAGACCTCCGCCGCCTCCTCGCCGTCCGCCACCGGCGTCACCTGGTGTCCCATCCCCTCCAAGGTGCGTTGCAATACCATGCGAACTAACGGCTCGTCGTCCATCACCAAGACCCGCAGCCCAGAATCGGAATCGCAAGCGTCCCCAATCGGAGTGATATCGGCTCCCGCATCGGGCACGGCCGGAAAATAGAAATGAAACGCGGTCCCGCCCCCAGCCGTCCGCTCGGCCTCCAACCACCCGTCTTGACGGGAAATCAAGGCCCGCGCCATGGCCAGCCGCATCCCAACATTGCCCCCGAAAACTTCGAGATACGGACAGAACAACTGCTGCAAGTCGTCTTCCCGTAATCTCAAGTGTTCCGCCGAAACGGAGATCACGACAAAATCTCCGGGCAACAAGCGACCTCCCAGCGTCTCCTCTGGAGATGTCACGACACAATTCCGCCCCGTCAGCTGTATTCGGTGTCCTGGAATAGTGAGGCCGGCCACGAAGGCGACCACTTGTTGAATCCCCTTCCCCGCTTGCCCGCAATCGACAACCGCCTGCCAGAGATTCGGCCCAAAATCGGCTTCCAGCTTGGCGGGGGTGCCACTCAATCCCGCGAGCGAACTCTCCCAAGCCAACGACGTCACGGCGGTCGGTAGCAACGCGGGCGCCTCCCCGGTCGCAAATTCCAGAAGCGCTCTGGCCATTTCACGGCCGCGCAACGTCGCCTGATATGCGCTCTCCAGCACGGTCGCCCGGTTGCGCCCCCCGCCGTTCCCCTCCTCCAGAGCCAGATGCAGGTTCCCCAGAACCACCGTGAGCAAATTGTTCCATTCGTGTGCCACACCGCCCGCAAAGCGTTCCAGCGCCTCCTGAGTCCGCTGACCGGACCGGGTTTCCAGTTCTTGACGCCGGTCCCAAGCCGGGCTCATCCACAGGGCCCGGTGCGGCTTGCCCCCGATGCTTGTCCGGCGCAAGGTGAGCTTCACCGTGAAGGCCACTCCATCCGTCCGGAGGGCTTCCGCTTCCGTGACAAAACTCTGACCTTCGGGAGCGTCCAGATGCAAAAAGCCAAAGCGCGGACCAAACAAGCTTTCCACTTTGCGCCCCGCCAAGCTATCGGAGGCCGCCCCCCAAAGAGTCGCCGCTGGGCCGTTGCAGAAGACAATCTGGTCATGGGAATCTATCACCACCACCGCCTCGGAGGACGACTCCAGTATCGCCAACAGCGCCTCGCGGGTGCGGACAACTTTGCGCCGGGTGCGCTCCCGTTTGATACGTCGAGAAGGAAGTGCGGAGAGCATGGCTTTAGGGAGTGACACAGGCATCCGGATAGCGGCCGGTCTTCCGTTTGATGTATTCCAGCCAACGTTCCGCCGCCGCCTGCTCGGCGAATCCTCCCGAAGTGACCAACCGGAACAGCGGATCCCCTGGGCGGATCCCATCCCGGCGATAGATCACGGTATCGACGCCTAGCGTGCGAAGCTCGGCTTGCGCTTGATTGGCGGGAGACAGCTCGTAAAAGGTGCCAAACTGAACTCGGAGCACCGGGCGGGTGGGTTCAGCAACGACCTGCCTAGTCGCCGTTACGGGAGGCGGCAATGCGCCAGACACAGGGGTTAAGCGGTTTGGACTTCCGCTGACAGGGTTGGTCGTACTGGCCTCCAAGGAGGGTGTCGATTCTAGAAGCGCCAAACTCACTTCTTCATAGCCGTGCTTCAACAAACTGAGCTTCTCCGCAGCCGCCAGGGAGACATCAATGATATTTCCGGCCATGAAAGGGCTCCGATCGTTGATCCGGACAAGCACACTTTGTCGGGTCTTGAGATTGGTCACTCGGACCCAGCTTCCCATTGGCAGCGAAGCATGGGCGGCTGTAAACAATTCGGGATGGTAGGGCTCACCCGAGGCGGTTTGGGCCACATATCCCGGACGGTAGTAGGATGCGGTACCTTGCCCCAACAGCACCGGCCCCTCCGCCAGCGCGAACGCCGGAGCGAGGAAAAGTCCGAGCCAAAGCCGGGACAGGTGGGACTGGAGGGTAATTCGGAACATGAAACCTCAATTTAAACAATGATCATAACTACTAAATTAATTAAGGCAAGCATATTTTATGGAACATCGAAATTGTTCGCGAGGGCATAAAAAAAGGCGCGCCTCCCTTGCGGGAAAGACGCACCTCATCAGGCCGACTCTGGAACCGGGATCAGTTCAAACCATGCAAAGGATTGGACTGACTGCCTTTGGTTCCAAGGGCCAATAGGAGGTGGGTCAGGCTGGGGCAATACCGGACGATGTCTTCCGCCAAGCTCCGCAACTCCTCTTCCGAGGCAAGCGGCGCGGTGGCCGGATGGTGCGTGGCCCGGTGCAAATTGCGGGCATCCTGATTCGGTTCGTTGATGTTCATGGTCGTGTGTTGGGTTCGCTGATGTGTCTGAAAAGCCGGTGAACTGAAATCAGTCTCCGTCTCTGGGATCATCCACGATTTCTCCGAGCCGCCGCATCTCCCGCATCTTCTCTGCGATGAGGAGACTGGCCGTCTCGGCCACGTTCCGGCCATACAACCCCTCCTCCGTGAGCTTTTCGAGAAGCTCCCGGACTCGGTTGGTTGTCGAGATCGTGATTTGCACGGTCTCGACTGTGTTTTTGGCGCGGGCCATGTGTCATGGATAATAACCCGATTTTAATGGCATTCTAATGGAATAACGTCAACCCTTACGTTCTTTAAATTTCAGGTTCGTTATCCTTGTTGGTTTCCTTACCTTGAATTCCTGTAGACAGAAAATATGGAAAGACAAGTAATTTCTTTCAATTATTACAGATTGGACGATTTTCTGCCTTTCTGCCCCATTCGGAAATCCTGCGAAATCAGCTCAAATTCGCGCTTTCTGCCTTCTTGGATCGAGCTTTCGCTGATTAAATAATCAGAAGAACAGTGCGAATATCATCATATCCAGGCCGGATATCGAGCCCTTACATAGTTCAGACGAACTGATCGAGCGCTCAGCTCACCGGAGGAAGGTCGTGACACGAGCACCGGCAACCAGGCAGACTACCGGCGCTAGCGGGAGCAATTTTCCCCTCCCCGACCATGCCCATGATCCACATCCTGCGCCTCTTGATTCTGGGGAGCACCTTCCTCGTGTCCTTGATCGGCGGCTTTTACACCTCCTGGCTTTGGGAACAAATCGAACCGTTCTGCATCGAATACCTTCCCGGAAAGCCACTGCCAGCCTTCTCCGATTTCGCGATGCGCCATCCATCTGCACCGCAATTCCTCTGCTTGCTCCCCTGGTGCCTGTTTCTCGGATGCACCGTCTGGTCGATCGAGGAAGATCGCGAACGCTGGTTCATTTTTGGGTTTCTCTCTTGGGCGAGCTTCGGGGGACTGATGATACTTATCCTAAATTCTGCCTGGCTTTTGCCTGGCCTCAGCTTGGTAACTTTCCTGTGTTGCGGCGGCGAAGGCTGGACTGCCTTCGAATTGGGCTCGGCGGCCGCGGTCGCCATCTCCCTCTTCGCCATCGTTGCCCTGACCGTGCCGCGCTGGTGGAGGGCACGAAAAAGGCCAGCCGGCTCCTGAGAACCGGCTGGCCGACAGCTTGCAACAAATGAAGTGACGGGGCGGCGGATCAGCCTTGATCGCCCGACGGAGCTCCTCCGGCAGCGGCTTTCTCTTGCTCGGCGCGCTCCTTCATGGCGGCCTTGCGGCTCATCTTGACTCGGCCTTTTTCATCGATGCCGATGCACTTGGCCCAGACCATATCGCCCTTCTTGACGACTTCCTCGACGGTGTTGACGCGCTTGTCGCACAACTCGGAGATGTGGATCATGCCGTCCTTGCCGGGGAAGACCTCGACGAAGGCGCCGAAGTTCGTGGTGGAGACGATCTTACCGAAGTAGATCTCGCCCACTTCGATTTCCTTGGAGACGCGTTCCACCATTTGCTTGGCGCGGGTGAGGCTCTCCGCCTTGGAAGCGTAGATGAGCACGGTGCCATCGTCCTTGATGGTGATTTCTGCACCGGACTCGGCTTGGATGCCTTTGATGTTCTTGCCGCCAGGTCCGATGAGTTCGCCGATCTTCTCGACCGGGATCTTGAGGGTCTCGATCCGTGGCGCGTAGGGGCTGAGGCCCGCCGTGGAAGCAATCGCCTCATTCATCACATCGATGACCTTCATGCGCGCGGCGCGGGTCTTGTCGATGGCTTCGAAGAGGATGCTGAGCGGAATGCCGGGCAGCTTGAGGTCCAGTTGGTAACCGGTGACGCCTTCCGTGGTGCCACAGAGTTTGAAGTCCATGTCGCCGAAGAAGTCTTCGTTCCCGATGATGTCGAGGAGGGTGGTGTACTTCACCAGCTTCCCATTTTCATCGTGATCCGTCATCAATCCGCAGGAAATCCCCGCGACGGCGCGCTTGATGGGCACGCCGGCATCCATGAGCGCCATGGAACCGGAGCAAACGGAAGCCATGGAGGTGGAACCGTTGGATTCCATGATCTCGCTGACCACGCGCACGGAGTAAGGGAACTCTTCTTCACTCGGAAGCAGCGGCTCCAAGGATTTCTCCGCGAGCGCGCCGTGGCCGATTTCGCGACGGTTTTGTCCACCGAAGCGGCCGGTTTCACCGACGCTGAACGGAGGGA
The DNA here is from genome assembly GCA_945883495.1 of Akkermansia muciniphila. Classification (GTDB taxonomy): domain Bacteria; phylum Verrucomicrobiota; class Verrucomicrobiia; order Verrucomicrobiales; family DEV007; genus V1-115. The sequence continues at coordinate 19,164 of CAMCXS010000054.1, read as the reverse complement.
AGTTGTAGTGAAGCATGAAGCGCTTCGTATCGGGCCCGCCGGTGTAGTTGTCGAAGAATTGAGCTTCGTCGGAGGGCGCCAACGTGGTGATGGCGAGGGCCTGAGTTTCGCCACGGCTGAACAGCGCGGAACCGTGCACCCGGGGCAGGACGTTCACTTCGGCGGTGAGCTTGCGCAGCTCGTTGTCGCCCCGGCCATCCATGCGGCGTCCGCTTTCGAGGACAGCTTTGCGAGCGGCCTTCTTTTGGAGGTATTCGAACGCTTCGGCGATCTCGAAGCCGCCGGCTTCCGGATACTTTTCCTTCACAGCGGCGACGACCTCGTCCCGGAGAGCGCCGACGGCCTTGCCGCGGTCGATTTTCTTCGGCTGGCAAAGGGCGTCCTCGATGCGATCACCGGCGACTTGGTAAGCGATCTCGAGAAGATCGTCTTGGACGAGCTTCAAGGGAGCTTCCCGCTTTGGAACACCGGCCTTGGCGGCCAGCTCTTCTTGCGCGGCGATGAGTTTCACCACGTGCTCTTGCGCAAAAGACAGTGCCTTTTTGAATTCCTCGTCGGGCAGTTCCTTGGCGCCACCTTCAATCATGATGACGTCGGTTTTGTTTCCGACATAGACCAAGTCGAGATCGGATTCCTCGCGCTCGCTATGGGTGGGATTGACGACGAACTCGCCGTTGATCCGGCCGACGCGCACGGCGCCGACAGGCCCAGCAAACGGGATATCGGAAACGCAAAGAGCGGCGGAGGCGCCGTTCATGGAGAGGATATCGGCATCGTTCTCGCCGTCGGCGGAGAGGAGCAGGGCGATGATTTGGGTGTCGTAGAGGTACCCCTTGGGGAACAACGGCCGGAGCGGACGGTCGGTCATCCGGCAGGTGAGGATTTCTTTCTCGGACGGACGGCCTTCACGCTTGAAGTAACCTCCGGGGAAGCGGCCAGCAGCGGCAGCCTTTTCCTTGTATTCGACGGAGAGCGGGAAGAAATCCTGCCCATCCTTGATCTTGGTCGCTGAAACGGCGGTGACGAGGACGACGGTTTCGCCCATCTGCACGGTAACGGCCCCATCGGCCAATTTGGCGATCTTCCCTGTTTCGAAGATCATTTCGCTAGAGCCGACTTGGCTCGTGATTCTGTGTATACTCATATGGTTTTGGAAATTGGAAGTCGAACGCTCAAACGGCGGAGACTGGGATCCGTCGGCGCGGCCCCAAAAAACAGCAACGGGCTGAAAAACCAGCCCGGCTCACACCTCGCGTTGAGACTAGAAACAACAAAACACCGGGGTTTCCGGTGTTTGTCGTAAGAAAAACTAGCGGCGCAGGCCGAGTCCCTTGACCATCTTCTGGTAGCGGTCGGGAGCTTTTTCGGCGAGGAAATCGAGGAGCCGCCGACGTTGCGAGACGAGACGAAGCAGGCCGCGGCGGGAAGAGAAGTCTTTTTGGTGCACGGAGAGATGCTCCGTCAAATCATTGATACGCGCGGAAAGAAGCGCGATTTGGACATCGGCACTGCCAGTGTCTCCTTCGTGAAGACGATATGCGGCGGGATCTGTGGTGGTTTGACTCATTGCTTTCCAGTTTGGCAGTTTCCTGCGGTTTCACCGCTTGCCGCCAGAAGTCCCTCCTTGGGACCAGGTGGAAGTTCTTTTTGTGAGGAGCAGACAAAATCACGATTTGCGAAGCTTGCAACGGGAATTTGATTCCGATTGTTGACGTCCGTCCGTTCCGGGCGAGTGGCTTGAAACCGATGTCCGAATTCGAATCCGAGCTGCCCCTGGTGGCCTCCGTTTGCGGGACCTTCCTCAAACCCGAGATGCAAAGCATTTACCGGCAGGTCACCGGTCTGCGCCGCTTTCGCACCATCGTCTTTACCGAGGAGTTGATCCATGCCGATCAGTTTCCGTTCTCCCCGGTCGAAGTTCTCGCCAAGCTCCCCAGACCCAAGCCGCGAGGGAACTTCTTCCTGCGATTCTGGTTCAAATACATCGTCCGCCAGTGGCCGCCTCCATTCCGTATCGAAAAGGACGTGAAGCCTTATTATCCGTTCGACCTTCTGCCACGGCTGGACCGGCATCAACCGGCACTTCTCCATATCTATTACGGTCACAAGGCGGTCACCTACCAAAATATCCTCCTGCGCACCTCGATCCCTTACATCATCTCGTTCCACGGCGTCGATGTGGCCCACTTCGCAAAAGGCGACCGCACCGCCGAGTTCCTCTCCGTAACCGGTCGCGCCAAGCTGGTGTTGGCCCGCAGCCAGTCTCTGCTGGATGAGTTGGCACGGCTCGGGGTCGATCGGAAAAAGCTCCGGCTGAACCGGACGCCCGTCCCCCTCGACGCGATCCCGGTCACGGTGCGCAAGCCACCCGCTGATGGCGAGTGGCGGATCGTCCAAGCCTGCCGGCTGATCCCGAAAAAAGGGATTCTTACCGCGATCGAGGCAATGCGGAGCGTCGTCGAGCGCTATCCCCGGCTCAAGTTCATCCTCTGTGGCGATGGACCGCAATGGCCAGCGTTGGAGGAAGCGGCGGCGAGGGCGGGGCTTTCCGAAGCCGTCGTGTTTCGCGGCTGGCTCGACCAAGCTTCGCTCCGGAATGAGTTCGCCCGGGCCCACCTCTTCCTGCACCCGAGCGAGCTGGCGAAAGACAGTGATCAAGAAGGCGTGCCAAATTCCATGTTGGAGGCCATGGCCACCGGGCTGCCCGTAGTGGCGACCCGGCACGGAGGCATTCCGGAAGCCGTCGAGGACGGCCGTGATGGATTTCTTGTGCCCGAGCGATCTCCGGCGGAGCTGGCATCGGCGATTTTGCGCCTTCTGGAATCCCCCGCGCAACTGGCGGCACTGTCAAGCCAAGCGCGGACCTCGGTGGTGGACAACTTCGGGGCGGAAGGAAGAGTTTCCGCCCTCGAAGACTGCTACTTCGAAGCGATCCAGCTCAAGGATTCGCAGGAGGAGCAGGGACCGGAGCCGGAGCGGGCGGCGTAGTGGGAGCTGGAGCTGGGGGATTGGCAGCGCCCTTCAAGCCCTTAATGAGCCCGCCGATTTGATCGACGGTGCGGATCAACTCTTCCGCCTTGCCCGGCAGACCAGGAGCCGATGGTTGACCTCCTCCCGGAGCGGGCGTGACTTGCCCGGCAGCGTCCGGTGCGGCAGGAGGAGTTTTGCCACCGCCGCGAAGCAAATCGGCCAAGCCGTTCCCCAACTGAAAGTTCTTGAAGCGCCAATTCACCTTCTTCAAGGGGCCGCCCCCCTCGATCGCCAGGACGCTAGGCAAGTTCGGCGCGATTTTCTGGAGGGAGCCGCGCAGGTTGGCGTTGGCTTCGAATTTGGTTTCTTCCGTTGGCAGGTTGATCGTGCCCGTTGCCTTGACCTGAACGGCGGAAAGGCCGACCGAAAGATCTTCAGTGGAAACAAGTCCATTCTTGATCGTGAAGGAGGTCTCCAAACGGTCGCTTTCCGACTTGAAGAGATTGGGAATCACAGTGGCCAGGAGATCGAGCATCGGCCCAACGACAGGAATTTTCAGAGGTTGCGTAGCGGTCACTTGGAGCGACCCATGGCCGTTGAGATCATTCGGCTTGTTGTCTCCATCCACCACGACACTCAGAGCCGTGGTGCCCTCCACCTTGGTCTCGGCAAATGCGGAGGTGAGCTGTGCCAGGGAAAGATTGTCTCCGTCCAATTGCACGGACCAGGGCATGGACTTGGTTTCAAAGGGCTTCAACCGGACTTCAAACCTGACGGGACCGTCCGCCAAAGACCCGAACCCGTTCTTGAACGCCACGGTGCCAGTTGAGACTTGCACGGCGGCTTCGATATTTTTCAATACCAAGGGAGTCACCGGCGCATCTGCCTTGCCTCCGGACGCCGGCGACGGCGTGTAGGTTCCATCGAGCTTCCGAATGCTTCCTGTGATCGCCGATGCCTTGGGCTCCTCGAAAGACAGCAAACCCGCCAATTCAATTTTGGGATTCGCGGTCACCTTGAAAGCGTCCAGCGCATGGTCCATCGCCGGAAAATCGCGCAGGATGCCGATCCAATCGAGGGTCGATTCGAGCGATGTGACGTTGATCGACGCGACTCCGGGATCGATCGCGGCAATTCCTTCCGCGGCGAACTCGCCATCCTTGATCAGAAGCGTCCGCACCTCCCCTGAGGCATCGTGCCGGACCAGGACCTCCGTCTTGATGTCCAGATCCTTGCCTCGGCTCGGGAAGGACACGGTGTTTCCCTGAGCATTGATCGTCCAGGCACCATCACGATCCCGAGTCACGGTGTAACTCACCTTCACTTCGGGCGTAAACCCAGCGCTCCGGTAATCAAGCATTTCCGCCACGGGCACCAGGGCGGAAAAATCCAGCGTGCTCGGCTCCGCCTCTGCTTCAGGGTCTTTCACCTCGACCGTTTTGATGATCGGCTTGTGCTTGCTGACAATGCGCGGCAGCTCGGATTCACCGCTTGCCGAAAAACGAATACCTTGGAAGACCAGGCCAGACGGCGAGAGTCGAACATGCGTATCGTCGATCTTCGCGTTGAGATTCATCTCTTTCACCGCAATCGGCTCGGCCTTTTCGCGCTTGGCCGGCGGATCGGCTGATGGCGCGGAAGCAGAAGCCACGTCTCCAGCTTCGGCGGACGGAGCCGCACCCGCCGGGGCTGAACGGGCCACGTCCGCTGCCGGCTCGTCGTCCTCGGATCGCTTGGGTTCGAGGTCGAAAATGGTCAACTGCGCGTCCTTCATCAGCAACGTCGCGTGAGGCTTTCTCTTGGTCAGCGTCGGGATGAGGTGAACATGGACGTCCAGGTTGGACAACTCGGCGCCCACCTCCTTCAGCTTGCTGTCCTGGAACGTTTTGATCTCGCGAAACTTCAGCACCAAATCCGAGCCGAATGTGATCGGCTCCAGCGTCCAATCCACGAACACGCCACCATCCGCGAGATCGGACTTCACTCGGGCCTGCACCGCGTCCGTGATTTTGTCACGGGACGCATACAATAAGGCAACAACGGCCACGAGGCCGACGATGACGATTCCGAAGAAGATCTTGAGGAATTTCAGCATGGGAAAGGGTGCGTTGGGTTCGTGGCGTGTGGCTGGTCCGGGCACTTACCAGGATCGCAACGGGTTCGATTCTCCGGTCTTCCGACGCGCCGGGCAAGCCGATGCTAGAGGAAAACATGACTTTTTTTCCCGCCAACCCGGTTCATAGTGAGGCTGGATGATGAAACTGAGCGCAGATCAGGAAGAAAAGATTCGGGCATGGGCCGCCGAGGGCCTCTCCCTCAACGAGATCCACAAACGCATCGGCCAAGAGCTGGGCGTGGCGATGACCTACATGGAGGCTCGCCTGCTGGTGGCCGATTTGCAGGTTTCGCTCAAGGACAAAAATCCACCACCCGCTCCCAAGCCCGAGGCGGCTGCCCCTGGTGACGAAGACGGTCTCGACGCTACTGACTTGGACGCCGATGACGACGACGGCCTCGATTCCCCGCTCAGCGGAGGCAAACTCCGGGTCACGGTCGACGCGATCGCCAACCCTCGCACCCTGGCCAGCGGCCGGGTCACCTTCAGCGACGGCGTGGGCGGCATGTGGTATGTCGATGAAGCGGGGCGCTTGGGAATCGACATCGACAAGCCCGGCTATCGCCCCTCGGAAACCGACGCCGTGGCGTTCCAACGCGAGTTGCAGATGGCGTTGCAGCGGGCGGGATACTGATTGGAGCTTTGGGATGAGGGGAGCTTTGGGAGCTTGAGCAGGGCCTGAGTGGCCGAGGTGCTAGCCACGTCTAGAACGGGCCGCGGCCGACTCGCCACTCTTCCACGAGCTCCTTGGGGAAGTCTTTGAGGAAACGGGAGGGGCGTTGCAGGACCTCGCCGTTGTGGGCGCCGGGCCAGACCGTGGGATAGGTGAGATACAGCTCGTCTTTGGCGCGCGTCACCGCCACGTAGAAAAGACGGCGCTCTTCCTCTAGGCCGCCGGCGTCGTCGTCATCCTCCATGACGCGGGAATTCGGGAACATGCCGTCCGCCAACCAGATCAGGAACACCACCCGCCACTCCAACCCCTTGGCTTGGTGGACGGACGTGAGGCAGACGGCTTCGCGATCCGGCTCCTGATTCGGCGTGTTTCCGGTATCGACCCCAGTGAGCAGGGACAATTGCGACAAAAACTCGCCAATGTCTTCGAACCCACGGCTGTATTGCTTGAGCTGCTCGATGTCCTGTTTCCGCGAGTCGTAGTTCGGGTATTTGCTCCGGAGATAATCCTCGTAGACGCCACCGAGGATGGACGGAATCATCTGGGACGGCGGAACCGGTTTGCCTTCGGCATCGACGAGTTCGTCCAGGGTGTAGGCGAGTTGTTCCCAAGCTTTGCGCCCTTTGGCCGGCACCTTAAACTCCAGCAGAAATGGCGAAGGCCGGCCGGAAGCGGCATCCGAGACGTCGGAGTCGAGCCATTTGCGCCAAAGTCCTTCGGCGGTGGTCGGGCCGATCCCCGGGAGCATTTTGACGAGGCGCTTGAAGGCCACCTCGTCCCGGCGATTCACGATCACCTTCATGAACGCCGCCACGTCCTTAATGTGCGCCTGCTCGAAGAACCGCAATCCACTGGTGACCTGGAAGGGAATGCCGCGGGCGGTCAGCTCCATCTGCACCTCCATGGAGTGAAAGTGCGCCCGGTAAATCACGGCGATTTCTTCGAGTTCGATCCCCTCTTCGTCGCGGAGTTCGAGGATCCGTTGCGCGATGAAGCGGGCTTGCTCCGTCGGGGTCCCCAGAGGCACGAGCGCCGGAAGGTTCTCCCGTTGCTGACGGGCGGGCTGCAGCTGTTTGGCGAACTGATTCCGGTTCACCGAAATCGCCTCGTTCGCCAAACGGAGGATTTCCGGGACGCTCCGGTAGTTGGTTTCGATCTTGTAGACCGACGCCCCCTGGTAGCGATCTGGGAACTTCAGGATGTTCTGGAAATTCGCGCCCCGCCAGGAGTAGATCGATTGCGCATCGTCGCCGACGACCATGAGGTTCCGGTGCTCGCGAGCCAACAGATCGATGAACTCTCCTTGCAGCGTGTTGGTGTCCTGATACTCATCGACCATCAGGAACTGGAACTGCCGCTGATAACGCTCCAGAATGCCCGGATTGTCCTGAAGCAACTCGACGGTCTTCACGAGGAGATCGTCAAAGTCCAGGTTGTTCGTGGCCTTCTTCTTTTTCTCGTAGGCCTTCTGCACCGCCAGAATGGGCTCCAGAAGCCGGTCGAAATACGAGTAGCGGCGCAACACGACGTCCTGGATTGATTTCCGGGTGTTGATCGCCAAACTGTAGAGATCTCCAAGCACTTCAGGTTTCGGGAATCGCAGGCCCTTGGTGTCGATCTCGCACTCGGCGACCACCGTTTGCATGAGGTCCTTTTGGTCCTCCCGATCCATGATCGAGAAGTTCTGCTCGAACCCGATCTCCGTGGCATGGCGGCGCAGGAGGCGGTTGCCGATGGAGTGGAACGTGCCGCCCCAAAGCTGCCGGGGATCGAGCTGCACGAGCTCCTCGACCCGCTGGATCATTTCCCGGGCGGCTTTATTCGTGAAGGTGAGCAGAAGAATGTTTCGTGGATCGATGCCGTTTTCCAGCAAGTAGGCCACCCGGTAAGTCAGCGTGCGGGTCTTGCCGCTTCCCGCTCCAGCGATCACTAGAGACGGGCCGGGCGGACACGTCGCAGCGGCGAACTGTTGCGGATTCAGCTCGGCGGCGAAGTCGATGCGACGGCCGGTATGCGACGTGGGCGCACTGACAAGGGTGTAATCGCGGGCCATGACTCTGGTACTGGAGCCTTCACCTACGCGCCGCTTTTCCGCCCTGACAACCGGAAAAGTGTTCAAGAGGACGCCCTAGGTGGCTCAATTTCCTGCCCCTGATGGAAAAGCGGCGGCGTGACTGTGGGAAATACAAATTCAGCTCATCGCACAACAGCGTGGCCGACTCCTCCGCAAAGGGAACGCAATACAGTCCGGGCAAGTCCTCCACGGCCTCCCAGCTCAGCTTCTTCTCGCGCAGGTCGCGATGGGCACCAGTGATGATGGTCTGCGCCGCTCCCTCCACGGAACGGAAGGTCACCGGAGCCTCCGCGGTGCCGCCACGCTCCAACTTCACGTGCTCGAAATACACGCCCGGGTGCGCCAGCACCGTTTCGCCGGGGTTGACGGCCTTGGCGGCGCGCATCAGGGTCCGGAAAGGAGCCAGGGCACTTCCCACGCTCGTGTCATCACCGTTCACCGGATCGACATGCCAAGTGACGGCGTTCGCGGGCGGCGCGGCGTGCACGGCGACCAGCGAGAAGGTGAGGAGGAAGCGAACAAGTTTCATGGCTTGGACGGCGCGGCAGCCTTCTTCGCCTTCACCTAGGGAGCCGGCAGCACGCGAGGCGTGCCGGTGACCTGCAAGACATCGGCAAGCAGGAAGGACGCGAGGATGCCGAGAATTTTCATGGGAAGCGGGTGCGCCCAAGAAAGCACGCAGCCGACACCCAATCCTTGCAAGTTCCGCGATTCGCCGTGCCAGGATGCCCAATTGCCCGCCCCGGCCGCGCTTGTTGGGCCGACGAGCGTGAAGGCAAGCGGCACTGTTTGGCCTCATCGACGAGCGTCGATTGGCCAATGCGGCACTGTTTTCCCAGAACGACGAGCGTCGATTCGCCAAAGCGGCGCTGTTTTGCGTCATCGACGAGCGTCGATGGCGCCAAGCAGCGCTGTTTTGCGCAAACGACGAGCGTCGATTGGCCAAAGCGGCGCTGTTTTCCCAAATCGACGAGCGTCGTTCACTCAAAGCGGGCTGTTTTTCCGAAACGACGAGCGTCGATGCGGCGAAACGGGCTGTTTTCCGTCATTGGCGAAGAACGATGAACGCAAGCGGCTCTGTGTTCGGCGATCGACGACGAAATCGCACCTGCCGACTGTCGACACCTGCGTGGCGCCGTAGCGGTCTAGACGAAAAATCCCCGGCTGCCCCCTAAACCAAGCATTGCACATCCGCCAATCCACCTTCAATATGCTGGCAAATACCCAGATTTCCCGATGCGCAATCCAAACCTCCTCTTCGCCTTTCTGCTCGTCGCCGCCCTGGCGACTTCGCCTGTCGCACAAGCCCAGAAGAGGTATATCCTCATCGACGGCTCCAGCACCGTTCACCCGGTGGTGAAGATCGCCACCGACGAGTTTCAGCGTCAGATGGATCGCGATGTCGTGATGAAGGTCGAGTTCTCCGGCACATCGGCCGGATTTCGAAAGTTTGTGGCGGCGGAGATTGATGTCGCGGGGGCCTCCCGGCCAATCAAACGCGAGGAGATCAAAGTAACCAAGGAATACGACATCCGCTATCTCGAGATTCCGATCGCTTACGATGCCCTGACGATCGCGGTGCACCCTGAGGCCACTTGGGTCGAGTCCATCCGGGTTTCGGAATTGAAGACGATGTGGGAGCGAAGCGCCGAAGGGAAGATCACCACGTGGAACCAAGTCCGTCCGGAGTGGCCCAACACTCCCATTAAGCTCTTTGGGGCCGGTCGTGATTCTGGAACCTACGACTATTTTCAAGAAGTAGTGGCCGGCAAGACGGTGGGACTGCGCTCGGACTATGTGGGAAGCGAGAACGACGATGAGCTGATCCAAGGGATTGGACAGACCCCAGGCGCTCTCGGGTTCATCCCGTATGCCTACTTTATGAAAGAAGGGAAGAAATTGCGGGCACTGTCGGTCCAGTGGGATTACGACGCGATCCGTGGTCAGCCGGTGCAGGGGGCCCCGACCACCTACCCTTCCGAGGAGGCAGTGCTCCGCGGCTCCTATATGCCGTTTGGACGGCCCTTGTTCCTCTATGTCAATCTGACTTCGCTTGAGGCCAAGCCCCATCTGAAAGACTTCCTTCAGTTTTTCCTGATCAACGCCGACACCTATGTGGGCCAAGTTCACTATTTGGCTCTGCCCAAGATTTCATATGCCCGTTCGATCGCCGGGCTGGAAACCAAGAAAACTGGCACCCGCTTTTACGGAAGTCCTGAGATTGGCTTGAGCGTCTACGATATGATCAATCGGCAGCCGCGCTGACGCACCAATCATCCCAATGCGCCACACCCGCAAGAGGAAGAATCCTTGACGATGCTCAGGCGTTCGGCTTTTCTGCGTAGTGGCCATGAAAAGGAACTTGCTCAAAATCGGGATTTGGTTGGCGTTGTCTTCGTGCGCGGTGAGCGTGGCATTCGGCCAGCAGCGCACTTGGACCAGCAAGCAGGGCAACTCAATCCAAGCGGAGCTTGCCTTGTTCGACAAACAGCGCTCCATGGTGACACTGCGAATGACGGGCGGCAAGCAGGTCAAGCTGCCCCTCCAAGCTCTGTCGGATGCGGATATCGAATTCCTGGTCAACCCTCCGAAGCCCGAAGGTTTGACATTCGTGAACGGCTGGGACGCTAAGGTCAAAGGCGAGGACCTCAAGCGGGTGCTAGCGAAACATGTCACTCCCGTCGTGGACTTGACTCGCGATCCCGAGATCGAGATTTTCCGGGGTGTCCACTATTTGGACGATTTGGAGACCGCCAAGGCGACCCTGTTCAAGGGAGATACCCCTTTCGAAACCAGGGTCCAGGTCAGCACGCAAGGATTCCCCTACCGGAGTATCTACTACTACAATTACGATTTCGAATTCATTAAGGGTTACCGGCACATTAGCATCGTGACGGATGCCGCCAAACAAGTGGTGGCCATCCAGCTTCTCAACAACACTCCGCGCTATGTCCAGATGGGGAACCACTCGTTCGATTGGCACTACTTTAATTTTCTCTTGGACCGCAAGAAGGGCAAACCCTCCTACAGCATTGCCCATTTAGTGCACACGAATACCCGAATTGTCGTGTCGGAAACCGCCATTGAGGTCCCCGGTAACGTGCTCTTGCTGCAGAGCGAATTGATCGACGATAAATACCCTCCAGGATCCCGTGAATGGGTTCTTATGTGGGTCCCCAAAAAGTTCGCTTCCGTCATGCTTTCTCTCATCCAGTAGCCCCAAAGACACACGATTCTCAGGGTGTCCCTTCTATTCCGTGGTGGGTCATTCCCGGAAGCAGGCTTATTTGCACCAGAGTTTCCCACCCTTCTCCGGCACGCGGAAGCCAGCCTCCTAGAGCTCCCGAAAGCTTGCGCGCGGCCTGCGAATCCAAGTCGAGCGAAGAAATCAAAGGCGAGCTAGAAGCAACGACGCCATGATTCGCGCCTTTATGATCACTTATCGCCAACTCGCCCGGGCCGAATTGGACCTCGCGATCACTTGGGCCACCTCGGAGGGCTGGAATCCCGGAAAGCACGACGCGGAGGCCTTTTGGGCGGCTGATCCGGAGGGATTTGCCGGAGCAGAATGGAACGGGGAACTGATCGCAACCGGATCAATCGTCTCCTACGATGGATGGTTCGGTTACATGGGATTCTTCATGGTGCGGCCAGATCTCCGAGGGCAGGGAATCGGAAGGCAGTTTTGGCTTTGGCGGCGGGATACTCTCCTGGGTCGACTAAGGCCGGGAGCGTCCATCGGCATGGACGGGGTGTTCGCCATGCAACCGTTCTATGCAAAGGGGGGCTTCGGATTTGCCCATCGCAATCTGCGGATGGCTGGACGTGGACGACGCGGTGAGGTGGCGGATTCAATCTGCGAGTTATCCGAAGTGCCCTGGGCGGCCGTGGCGGAATGGGACCGGCAGCATTTTGGCTTTGCTCGACCGGCCTTTCTGCGATGCTGGATTGCACCCGAGGGCGGGCTGGCGCTGGGAATCTGGGACGGTAAACAGGAACGGCTAAGCGGGATGGGCGTGATCCGCCCGTGCCAGGAAGGGTTCAAGATTGGGCCACTCTTCGCGAAGACCCCAGAGGCGGCGGAGGACTTGTTTCAAGCGTTGTCTGATCATGCCGCTGGGGAGCTGATCTTCTTGGATACGCCGGAGAACCATGCCGGAGCCCGGGCTTTGGCCGTGAGGCACGGAATGACGGATGTTTTCGGCTGTGCGCGGATGTATTACGGTCAGGCCCCAGTGTTACCCTGGAACCAAATCTACGGAGTGACGTCGTTTGAACTTGGGTGACAAGAACAGGAACCCATCGAGCTTGCTGCTTGCATGCCATGTGTGCCGCATGGGCTCGCCAAGCATTCGTACCTTCTCAGGCATCGTCCGTTCCCTGCTTCCTCTGCTGCCCCAACAGACCTCCCCAAGGCGTCTTCCGGGCCGGGGGCACCTGACGATTCGGCATCGGCGAGGACATCTGGCCATGGCTGCTTCGATTCTCCGGTGGCGCCACGGAAAATGGAGATCCGGGCGCTCCCCCCTGGGGTGAATCTGGAGGGTGTGCCGCAGGCAAAAAGGCATCGGGAGCAGCTCCGGCCGAGGGAGGTGGAGGCATGGCGGGTCCAGGCTCTTGAACCTCAAGAATGACCTGCCGCTGCCGCCCCGTCCGGCTTGGGGTGACCAGTTGAATGGTAGGGTTGCGCATTGGAGCCGGCGCCTGAAGCGGAAGTTGGGGCGGACCAGGGACCGGGGCGGGACGCGCCACCGGAATTGGAGATGGAACCGGAGCGGGAGCCTGGCCCTGGGACTTGCCACTCGCTCCCTCGATCTTCCGTTGCAACTCCGCCGCAGCCTGGGCCACCTCTGGGTTCGCGCGGATCACCTCAGCCGCCCTGAGGAAATCAATCTCCAGCCCGCGGGTCAATTGGTGATCTTCGGCATTCGGCCGGGCGTTGAAGAATTTGCCCTCGATCACCCCAAACACAATCCGGTCCCCTTCATGGAGGCCGAAGCGTTCGGTGATTCTCACTCCGTTGACATAAGTCCCGTTGAGCGAGCCAAGGTCAATCACTTCGTAAGCCCCGTCCGGACGGCGGCGGAACTCAGCGTGGACCGAAGAAACATGGCGCTCGGGAATACAAAGATTGTTATGGCGCGCCCGACCCAAGGTCACGATCTCTCCTTCCACCGTCAAGGCAGTGGTTTCGCCCTCGGGGAGGTTGAGGATCAAGGTGGGCATCCCTTGCGACTCTTCACCACGTATTCGCACCAAATTCCGGGTCCGATGACAAGCCAAAACGCGGCCGAACGCTTGAAAAGAATTCTATTGCTAAACCGTCCAGACGGTTTAGCAATGACTCGTGACCAAGGAACAACGTGCCCAAGCCTCCCGCGAGAAGATCCTCGCCGCCGCCGAATCCGTCATCCTCGAAAAAGGTGTCGCCAATCTCACGCTCGACGCCGTGGCCGCCTCCGCGGGCGTCAGTAAGGGAGGACTCCTCTATCATTTTGCCTCCAAGGAAGCGCTCATCGTTGCTCTCGTGGAAAAGATCGTGGCCAGCATTGAAGTCGATTTGCAGCGGGCCTACGACGCCGAGCCGGAAGGACCAGGACGCGCCGTCCGCGCCATGATTGCCGAGAGTCAGTGCCGCACGGGAGACGCCCTCGCTGAGCGCGAACGCTTGGGCGCTGCCCTTCTCGGAGCCGCCGGGAGCAATCCGGAATTGCTCGCCCCCTTGCGCCACGCATTCTCGGAATGGATGAGCAAGATCGACGAGGATGGATTGGCTCCCGGCGTCCCCTTGGTGATCGCCGCCGCCCTTGATGGTCTGACTTTTTGGAATCTCTTCGGCCTCTACAGCCCCTCCCCCGGCTCCCTCCGCGATGCGATCGCGGTTCTACAAAAGCTCGCCTCCACCACCAAATGAATGCTCCCCTCCGCTACCTCCTCGTGGGCATCGGCCTCGCCTCCGCGCTCGGAAGCTGGCAATTGCTCGCCACCCGCGAGATCAACCCCGCCCCGCCTACCGAACCGAAGGCTCCAAGTCTGAGGGGGGCCTCCGCTCTCGGCCGGGTAGAACCAGCATCCCGCGTCCGGCGTGTCGCCCCACCCGATTTCCTTTCCAATCCCAGGCTGGAAGTGTTAACGGTAAGGGAAGGCGACGAAGTGGAACAAGGCGAGCTCCTCGGCTGGTTCGCTGGTCACGCCAAAGCGACGGCCTCAGTCCGTGCCGCCGAGGCTGCCATCGAGCGCGCCACGGCCGAACTCGCCCGCGTCAAAGCCGGCCCCAAGAACGGCGAACTGCTCGCCGCCGAAGCTCGCGAAATCCGCGCCGCCGCCAGCGCGGCCAAAGCTCGGCGCGATTCCGAACGTAGCCAGCGCCTTCTCTCCCAAAACGCCCTCGCCACCGCCGAGGCCGAAGCCAACGCCACCGCGCTCGAAGTCGCTCTGGCGGAATGGAGCGCCGCTCAGCAGGAACGGGATGCCGTGGCCGAAGTTCGCGAGGTCGATGTCAAGGTCGCCGAAGCCGCCGTGGCCGAAGCTCGCGCCAGCCTGGAAACCGCTCGCTCCGAAGTCACCATCCAAGAAATTCGCGCCCCGATCTCCGGCACCGTGTTGCGGATCGATGTTTGGCCGGGCGAGGCGGCCGATGCCAAGGGAGTGCTTGAACTGGCGGACCTGTCCGCGATGCACGTCGTCGCGGAGATTTACGAAACGGACGCCTCGGGACTGAAGGCGGGGCAAACGGCCGAAGTCATCGTCCCAGGGCTGAATAACCGCCTGCCCGCGACTGTCGCGGAGGTCGGGTGGATGGTGAAGAAGAAAGATGTTCATGGCACCGATCCGGTGGCCGATATCGACAGCCGGGTGGTGGAAGTGCGCCTGTTGCTCGACGCCGAGGGCTCGCGCCAAGTTGAACGCATGACGAACCGGCAAGTGCAAGTCGTGGTCGCGGAACGATGAACCTGAGTGTCCCATTTCGCCTTGCCTGGAGTCAATTGGCCCAGCACCCCGCCAAGCTTGCCACCGGCGTCTCCGGAGTGGTCTTCGCCTGCGTCCTGATCTTTGCCCAACTTGGTTTCAAAGGCGCGCTCTTTGATAGCGCCACGGCCGTCCAGGCGGGTCTGACCGGGGACATCTTTCTCATTCACCGGAATACGGATACCTTGATGCAGACGCACGCCTTCCCTAGAGCAAGGCTCTATCAAGCGCTCGCCGTCGACGGAGTGGCCCAGGCCAGTCCGATTTACGTGGGCACCGGATCCTGGAAAAATCCGTGGAATGCAACCCGGCGGGCGATGTTTGTCTTCGGGATCGATCCTGGGAATTGTGCATTGAACTTCTCCGGACTCCGGGAAGGCCTGCCGCTGCTCAAACGGGACGACACTCTCTTGTTCGACGAACGCTCCCGGCCGGAGTTCGGCGATATCAAGGGCGCATTGCGGAACTCTTCGGAAATCCCGGTGCAACTCAGCGACCGCAAAGTCAACGCCGTCGGCACGTTTGCTCTAGGAGTTGGTTTCACCGCGGATGGGAATGTGATCACCAACGAGGCGACCTTCATGCGCATCTTCCGGGAACGAACGTTCGCGGGGCCAGATATCGGAATTCTCGCGCTACGGCCGGGGGCCGATGTCCTTGCGGTCCGGGATGCCATTCGCGCCCGCTTGCCGGAAGAGGTGCGCGTTCTCACGCACGCGGAGTTTGTCGGCGTCGAACGCGCCTATTGGGAAAACAACTCCCCGATTGGCGCGATTTTCTCCCTGGGCGTGATAATGGGATTGATCGTCGGCGTGGTCATTGTGTATCAGGTGCTTTACACCGAGATCGCCAACCATCTGAGTGAATACGCAACGCTCAAGGCGATCGGCTATTCGCATCGGTTTCTCGTGCTGCTGGTGGGGGCCGCCGCATTGATCTTGGCCGTGATGGGATTTGTTCCCGGCGTGGCGTTGTCGTTGGGTTTATATAAAATCGTCGGCGATGTTGCCTTCCTGCCGATGCATTTGGGCCTGGATCGTCTCGGCGGTGTTTTCTTCCTCACGTTGGCGATGTGCTTTGGCTCCGCGTTGCTGGCCGTGCGCCGCCTCCAAGCCGCCGATCCCGCCGATGTCTTTTGAGCGACTCCCATGGAACCGATCGTTACCGCCCGCCACCTGCAATTTGCCTTCGGCGAAGGGGCCGCCCGTCGCGCCGTCTTGCGAGATGTGAACTTCGAGATCCGCCCGGGAGAAATCGTAATCCTCACGGGCCCTTCGGGTTCCGGAAAAACCACTTTGCTCACGCTCGTCGGAGCGCTGCGCGCCATGCAAAGCGGCTCGCTCCACGTCCTCGGCCGCGACCTGTCCGGAGCTTCTGAAGAAGTGCGCCGCGCCGTGCGGCGGGAGGCCGGCTACATTTTCCAGATGCATAACCTCCTCCCTTTTCTCAACGCCCGGGAAAACGTCGCGATGGCCTTTGGCGAAGAATCCACCATGCCGCGTCCCGAACAACTGCGCCGCGCCGACGCCGTGCTCGATCAAGTCGGCCTGGGCGCCCGCCGTCACGACCGGCCTTCCTCGCTGTCGGGCGGTCAAAAGCAGCGTGTCGCCATCGCCCGCGCGCTGGTACACGAGCCCAAACTCATGCTGGCGGACGAACCGACCGCTTCACTCGACAAACAGAGTGGCCAAGAAGCCGTCCACCTGTTGCGCGACATGGCGCGCCAGCGCGGTTGCCCCATCCTCCTCGTGACCCACGATTCGCGGATTCTGGACGTTGCCGACCGGATCGTGGAATTTGAAGATGGACAGATCCTGGCGCGGTGAACGCGCGGGTTGGTGGTTGATTGTTGAGGGTTAAGGAGCAGGAAATCGGTCCGCCCAATCCACCGCCACTTACCAGAGGTCTTCCATCAACGATCTGCGATCAACCCGCGCCGAGGCTTGAAACGTCACGCGTCTTGCAGCGCGGCGATGCCGGGAAGCACTTTGCCTTCGAGCAGTTCGAGGGACGCGCCGCCACCGGTGGACATGAAGGTCACGCGATCGCCCAGGCCGAACTTGTTGATCGCGGTGACAGAATCCCCTCCCCCAATGATGCTGACGGCGCTGGAGGCAGCGACGGCTTCGGCCACGGCTTTGGTGCCTTTGGCGAAGGCGTCGATTTCAAAGACGCCCATCGGCCCGTTCCAAAGGATGGTGCCGGCCGTGGCGATCTCCGCATTGAAGATGTCGATCGCGCGATCTCCGATATCGATCCCTTCCCGGTCAGACGGGATGAAGCCGCCATCGGTGAACGGAGCGCAGACTTGGGTCTCGGCGCCTTCCTTGAATTCGGCGGTGTGGCGGGAATCGACGGGCAGGAGGAAGCGGACGTTGTGTTCCGCAGCCTTCTTGAGGATATCGAGAGCGAGGTCGAGTTTATCGGCTTCGACGAGGCTCTTGCCGACTTCGTAGCCTTGCGCCTTGAGGAAGGTGTAGGCCATAGCGCCTCCGATTAGGAAGGTGTTCGCCTTGGGAAGGAGGCTGGTGATGATCTCGATTTTGTCGGAGACCTTCTTGCCGCCCATGATGACGACGAAAGGCTTGGCCGGTGTTTCCAACTTCCCGGCTAAGTATTCCAGTTCCTTCTCAATGAGGAAACCGGCGACACTGACGGGCAAAAAGGCGGTGACCCCGGCGGTGGAGGCGTGCGCCCGGTGGGCGGTGCCGAACGCGTCGTTCACATAGACATCGCCAAGGCTGGCGAGCTTGCGGGCGAACTCGGGATCGTTCTTCTCCTCGCCAGCATAGTAGCGGACGTTCTCCAGAAGGAGGATTTCGCCCGGCGCCAAGGATGCCACGGCCTCTTCCGCCACGGGCCCAACGCAATCCGCCGCGAACTTCACGGGCACGCTGACCAGCTCACCAAGGCGCTTCGCGACCGGGGCCAACGAATACTCGGGCTTGGCTTGGCCATCCGGACGTCCCAAGTGGGACATGAGGATGACCTTGCCGCCGCCGGAAACGAGGGCGTTCAGGGTCGGCAACGCCGCGCGGATCCGGGTGTCATCGGTGATGGCGCCGGTTTTGTCCTGGGGCACGTTGAAATCGACGCGCACGAGGACGCGCTTTCCGTGGACGTCGAGTCCGGAAATGGTTCGCTTGGCCATGATGGGATGGGGTGGCTAGGGCCGATGCGCTCAGAGAGAGGCGCCAATCAGTTCCATGGCATCGACCGCGCGGTTGGAGTAACCCCACTCGTTGTCATACCAGCCAACGACCTTGACCATATCGGCCGCGCCGTCGAGGACCATGGTGGACAAGCCATCCAGGATACAGCTGGCGGGATCACCGACGATGTCCTTGAGGACGATCGGCTCTTCGGTGTAGCGGAGGATTCCGACCATCGGACCGGAGGAAGCGGCGGCGCTGTAGGCGGCGTTGATCTCGTCCTTGGTGACGGGACGGGCAAGACGGACGGTGAGATCGGTCACGGAACCGGTCGGGGTCGGGACGCGGAACGCACCACCATTGAGCTTGCCCTTGAGTTCTGGAATGACCAACCCGATGGCCTTGGCGGCACCAGTGGTGGACGGCACGATGTTCTCGGCGGCGGCGCGGGCGCGGCGGAGATCCTTGTGCGGCAGGTCCAACAGGTTCTGGTCGTTCGTGTAAGAGTGAATCGTGGTCATGAAGCCAGAGAGGACTCCGAACTTGTCATTCAAAACCTTGGCCATCGGCGCCAAACAGTTGGTGGTGCAGGAGGCGTTGGAAATGATGTGGTGCACCGCCGGGTTGTAGGTATCGCTGTTGATCCCGATGCAGAACGTGAGGTCCGGATCGGTGGCGGGAGCGGAGATGAGCACCTTCTTGGCGCCCGCTTCGAGGTGCTTGGCGGCTCCGTTGCGATCCGTGAAGAAACCAGTGGATTCGAGAACCACGCCAACGCCCTTCTCAGCCCAACCGAGCTTGGCGGGGTCGCGCTCCGCCGTGGCGAGGATGCGGTGGCCGTTCACGGTAATGGAGTTTTCGTCGTAGGAGACGGTTCCATTGAAGCGGCCAGCGGTGGAGTCGTACTTCAGGAGGTGCGCGAGCGTGTGGTTGTCCGTGAGGTCGTTGATGGCGACCACCTTGCGAAGCTGCTCGTCGGTCATGGCGCGCAACACGTTGCGTCCGATCCGTCCAAATCCGTTAATTGCGTAAAGAGCCATGGCTGTGATAGGTTCGAGTAAAAGGTGATCTGCGGTAACGGCCGGGAAGATGTCTACGTGAGAGGGAAAGTCAAACCCGATGCCGCAAGAATCCACGTATTCCGCTCTGGGCGCGATGCAACCAGATTGACGCTTGATAAATCCGGATGCGTCGTTCAAGCGTAACA